>NZ_JBALBW010000066.1:0-47955 GCF_036919895.1 Nostoc sp. | reverse complement strand
GTGTTTTCCGCAAGTAAAATGACCTTTGACTTACTCAAACCCCAGTTTGCTTTCTCATTTTGGTGTTTTCCGCAAGTAAAATGACCTTTGACTTATTCAAACCCTAGTTTGCTTTCTCATTTTGGTGTTTTCCGCAAGCAAAAGCCAGGACGAATAATTTCTATCATGCAAGACTTTGAGCAAATTAACCCTTTCCCTATTTCCCCCTAAAAAGGGAGAATAGGGTTAAAAGGGATAATTTAGCGTAATTACTAGTTCTCTGAAGTTTCCTGAGAGAACTTTTTATGGATGGTTTTAGTGGATTCTCCATCAGCCGCGACTGTGATGAGATAGTCCATTAAACCATCTGAAAAGGGGAGACGGAGGTGGAAAGTACCATCGGGTTTGACTTTGACGGGATGTCCACTAATGTTGACGTTTGTATTTGGTTGGGTTGCTCCGTGAATAATTAACTCAGCATCTGCTACAAACCAAAAATCTTCATGGGAACGATTGAAAACGCGGATGTTAGGTGAACGGGCGATGAGTAACCAACGATCGCTATCAGCAACATAACCAATTTCAACCATATAGTCGCGATCGCTCACGGGAATGGCCACAAAGCGATCGCGGGCTACTTCTTCACATTCATACTGCTGGATAAGTTGAGGACTTTGATAACTCAAGTCAATCCCAGTCACATCGTAAAGCCGCACTACTAATTGAGAACCACCTTGTTGATGCAGTGCTTCATTCTGAGTCGGGGAAATGTGCCAAGAAACATAAGCCCATTTGGGAGTGCGGGGTGTGAGCAGTATTTTGCTCTCTTCTTCAGTGGTTTCTTCTTCTACATTTACGAAGCCAATTGCTGGTTCGCTTGCGATCGCTACATCTTCAACGGGTGAATCTGTATGAACGGGACTGAAGACACGAGCGATCGCAGAATGGGCAATAAATAACCAGCGTTCGCCATCAGCGACATAGCCAATTTCAGCTATGTAATCGCGATCGCTGATGGGAATTTCCACGAAGCGATCGTGTGCTGTCTCGTCACATTCATACTGCTGGACAAGCTGAGGACTTTGATAACTCAAGTCAATGCCAGTTGTATCATACAGCCGCACTACCAATTGATAGCCGCCCTGTTGACGCAGTGCTGCTTTCTTGGTTTCGGATATCTCCCAGGAGACATCAGCCCATTGAGAAGTGCGAGGTGTAAGAATAATACTGCTGTGTTCTTCTAGCTCTACCAAGTCAATATCTGTTTCATCCGCAATCGCCACATCAACTATGGGATCTGGATGCACTGGACTGAAGAAACGAACAACTGCTGAACGGGCGATGAATAACCAGCGATCGCCATCAACGAGATAGCCAATTTCAGCGATATAATCGCGATCGCTGAGGGGAATATCTACGAGTCCGTCGTCTGCTGTCTCCTCAGATTCATACTGCTTGACAAGCTGGGGACTTTGATAGCTCAAGTCAATACCTGTGACATCATACAGCTGTACTATCAATTGGAATTGAGAGCCGCCCTGTTGACGCAGTGCTGCCTTCTTGGTTTCAGAGATTTCCCAAGAGACATGAGCCGATGTATCAGTATAAGGTGTGAGCGCAATACTGCTCTCTTCTTCCAAGTGAATATCTGTTTCATCCGTAGTCGTTAGACGATCGCCGATTGGATCTGGATGCACAGGACTGAAGAAACGAACAATTCCTGAACGGGCAATAAATAACCAGCGCTCGCCATCAGCGATATAACCAATTTCAGCGATGTAATCGCGATCGCTGAGGGGAATCTCTAGCAAGCGATCGTGTGCTGTCTCTTCAGATTCATACTGCTTTACAAGCTGAGGAGTTTGATAACTCAAGTCAATGCCAGTTGTATCATAGAGCCGCACTACCAATTGAGAGCCGCCCTGTTGACGCAGTGCTGCTTTCTTGGTTTCGGAAATTTCCCAAGAGACATGAGCCAATGTAAAGGTATGCGCTGTGAGCAAAATACTGCTCTCATCATCGTCAATAGCTGTTTCGGCTGCGATCGGTACATTGTCAGCCGGAGTATTAGTTTCTCCTTGGGTATCTGATGCAAGATTGGTAGCCCAGGCTCCAATCCCTGCGCCTGCTGCTAAAGCCGCAACGTCTGCAAAATCTATGGAGTCATTTTCAGCAACACCTTCTCCAACGGTTGGCTCTGGTTGAGATTTTTCGTCTACCACATCGATTGGAGGTTCTGCTGCATCCGCTACCACATTGAATACATCTTCTTCTGATAATTCTGGTAAATCGACCTGTGAAGATGTTGGTAACGGTGATGGTTCTGCTTCACCAGACTCTGGAAAGGGCAATTCATCTACTGGGGCTGTATCTTCAGTTGAGGTTATACTCTCTAGCCAATTCAATTCTGCCTGAAGTTCGTCATCTATCTCATCTTCACTAATTCCTGTGTCCCAATATTCCAAATCAGATGTGACTTCTGGCACATCTGGTAATTCTGGCAGTGAGGCTGTCACCTCAGAATAAGGTAGTTCTACATCAGATATTTCTTCTGGAATATTACCCAGGTGAGGATAGGAAGTATTTACTACAGCTGCTGGGGCTTCTATGTCCCATGCAAACTCATCAGAATCAGGGGTATTTGTCTCCGTATAATTATTTAGCTCAACTGTCTCATCAATTGCGTCTGTTTCTGTTTCTTTGTTAGCAAAGGTAGACCAGGTAGTTGCCCCGATGCCCGTTGCTATAGCTGCACCACCGGTTAAAGCTGCGGCTCCCGATCCATTAGCTGTACCTTCATAGTTAGAGGTGCCATTAGTTGCCTCTTGGACTAAATTTGATGTCCCTTGAGGACTATTCTCATTCAGGTCAGATTGTGTTTGAGCATAGATATTGAAGGGAGTGCGATCGGGGGTTTCTTGATCTTGGAAGTGTGCTATTGGCTGTTCCTCAAGCATCGCTCCGTTAAGAGAAGAAACAGTGCTGGCGTTGAGTACCGCCATTTCTTCATCCTCTGTCTTCGGTGGATGAGGATTTGATTCTGGTAAGTTGTCTGTTCCATCGGAGGGCGATGAGCGTTTTCCCAGAATCCACCATAGTAAAGATCCACCTACAGTTATAAAAAATAAAGGTAGGAGCAACCAATATGGTGTTTCCTTATTTACAATTGGACTGTTTTGTGCAGGTTCAGGAGTGACAAAAGGCTGATCGCCAAATGCAGAAGCAGTAGCACTAGGGGAAGCTGTAGCAGCAGGTGTTGTCTGGACAATGGGGGAAGGGGTGACAGCAGGTTGCGATTCATTGGCTGCGATCGCAACTGCTTCTGCCGTTATACCTTGTTCTATAGCCTGCTGTCCTGGCGCTGCAAGGGTAAAGCCGAGAAAATCTACTATGCTTAAGCCGGGATTTTTTTTGTAAACGTAAACTAAAGGTTGCGAGAAGGGATATTTTGCATCATCAGGGGAGGCTTTATCTAATTGCAGAACTCGCACATCTTTCAATTTTGACACCTGATTAGCTAACACATAGCTGATGCCGTCTTTGCCCAGTTGTTTGATGATTTCTGCGGTATTATCCTCTGTTAGCTGGGTAGCATTAGACCCTGTAGCAAATTCAGCAGTCTTAAAGGCTGGATAAGTGCGAAAAGTATTGCGAGTCTCGCTTGTATTCGGGCGATCGATTAAGCGAATCTTCCCTGGAGTCCCACCCAGTTGTGACCAATTTGTAATTTGTCCCCGGAAAATCCGGGCGAATTGCCTACTAGTCAAGCGGCCTTTGAAAGGATTATCAGCACCAACCACGATCGCAATTTTCTCACGGCGCAAGCGGACTTGCTCTAGTCCTTGGGTTTTTTCTGCTGGTGTCAACCCACGCCCCATTGCTACTATGTCGATTTTGCCATTTAGTAACTCTTTCAGTGCCGTATCAGTGCCATTAGCAGCAACTTCGACCTTAGTACCCGAAAACTGTTTTTCAAAATTATCTTTCAGGCTTTGGTTGATTGCAGCCAAGCTACTTGAACCATCAATCCGAACTGTTGTCCCATTCTGCACTGTTTGCGGCAGTGTAAAAGCAGGAGAATCAGGTTTAGATTGCGCCAGTATGGGTTGTAATACCAGTAAACTTGCTGCCATTGGAGTGGTAACTAAGGAAATCCATAGTACCAGCCTGATTATCGAAGTATCTTTTTTTTCTTGTTGCCACATAAGCCCCTTAATTAAAGTAAAAAATAGAAAGCCTACCAGTCTTAAATCACAATCTTGTTAGGGATTATGGAGGAGACGCGCTAATTATACATCTGAGTTATCTTTACTTCTAAGTTCCTTCAGCGCATTTGTATTGATTTATACTTTGTCTGAGATTGGATAACATGATAATTTATACTCTAATTGCCAGAGTCTGTTTACTATAAAATGTTCTAATTTATATTGCAACTTATACCAAGTTTGCTAGCTTATGGCCACAATTATGAATTATTGAATTACTAAAACTGGTAAAATCTAGCAAATTCAATATTATTTAACAATATTATTTTCAGTAGTGCTAGGTACTGAGTATCCTAATATCTTAACCGAGTACTTAATTTTTTAAGGTCGATAAAAATTTTGGACAAGAAATTCCTCTTTAAACTCTTGGCTCTGTGTTCTCTGCGCCTCTGCGGTTATATAAATTACTTTTAAACCCGCAGAGGCACAGAGAAGCCAGGGCGTTGCGAAGGGGTAATTGTTCAGCACTCAGAGGAATCTACTATATTTTTGAGATAACAATGGCAATCGGGCTTATCAATCAGTGACTCCACCAAAGCATTTAAAGCAGTAGCAGCTAAAGCGCCACCTCCTAAAGTTCCTTCAACTGTAATAAAAGGTATCCCTTGTTGCATCAGTTGTCGCTTGGCTGCGGGAGCATGGCTAAAGCCAATGGGCATTCCAATTACTAATGCTGGCTGAATTTTTTGGTTGACGATCGCTTCACAAACTTCTACAAGGACTGAGGGAGCATAACCAATTACCAACACGCAACCCCGATCTACTTGCAGCAATTTTTCTCGCCATTGTCGATGTTGCCAAAAAGCAACTTCTGCTTCTGTGGCGGTGGTAATATGGGGATTATCAATTAAGGTTTCAGTGCAGCATCCCAAGTGAAGTAATCGGGTTTGATCCAAAGCAGCAGCAACAGTTTGGGTATCGACAACAATTTGACAACTTGAAGATAAAGCTTTTCGACTAGCTGCGATCGCATCTCGGCTCAATTTCACAAAAGATACTAAACTGACATCGCCACAAGCCAAAACCAATTGAGAAATTAAGTGTTGTTCAATTTCCGAACGCTGAGACAAATCTGGTAGTAGGCGTTGTAACGATTCTGAAAAAGCTTCCGAGTGGGTATGAATTTCGGCATCCAAACCACTCCAGAGATTTTCCAATCCTCCCAATCCGGCTTGAGTTTCGACATCCAGTAACTTGAGTTGTGCCAAAACTTCCGCCTGGATAATTTGACAATGGCGATCGCGCCCCAATAATCCTTCTAATGCTGATGCAGTTTGTCGCAGTTGCGAAATTTGTTGCATCACCGCCCGATATTGCTGCTGAAGCTGTCCCATGAGGTTAACAGTTGTGTCAGCTTCTGGTTCCACCTCCAAAATATTGCGGATGTGGTTTAGCTGAAACCCTTGCTGCTTGAGTGCGACAATCCTTTGCAACCGCAGAACATCTGTTTTGGTGTAGAGACGGTAATTGCTGCGCGATCGCACTGGTTGCGGTAACAGTCCCAATTGATGGTAGTGCCGTACCATGCGCGGAGTTAACCCGCCACCTACTGCATCTGTGAGTTCTTTAATAGTTAAGCTACTAGCATTCATAATTTATCTAATAACGGTAAAAGTCTTTGTAATTCTTCACAAGCAGCCTGAAGGGATGGCGGTGCATTTTCAATTCTCATTAAGTTTTTTGCGGTATTTCTTGTCCAAAGTCGTACAAAAGTGAGTCAAAAACCGATCTCCAACCTCTTTCCCAACGCTCATCACCTAGAAAGTGTTTGACACAGACTACCTGGCTTTGTAAGGCTCTTTCCCTGCATCCTTCAGAGAGACAAAGCTGTTCAGAGAAACCATATTTAAGCTGTAAAGCGTTAATCTCTGCTATTAAAGTATCTTGTGCTTCTTGCCTAGGAGTCTGACGTGCACCAATAAGCTGTTTTCTAAAAACTGGATCTTGGTTTTGTGAACACCAATTGACCCAAAAACCAATATCTGGATCTAGCTCAATACTTTTATTTCTTGTTACTAACTTGTTTAAAGCATCTGCTAAAAACTCTTCAGGAAGCGCAACTCTATGCACTTCCACATAGTGAACCAAGCCTTCAGGCCATATCCAGTAACCATCAGTGAATTCTGAACTTCCCATAAATGCTTCAGCACATCTATGCCTAAATCTACACCACGATAGTCCACGATATTGCGTGTATAGCTTTCCTTGGCGAAGGTAAGCAACCACCTGTTCGGCAATATCTGGTGTCAGTTTTCCCGTAACCTCTTGCGGTGCCAAAAATTGATCGTCATCAAGGCTTTTAATCCAATAACCGATTGTAGGCATAATTTGCTTACTAAAGATTTAACTCTGCGTATCTACCCTGCGGGAAGGCGAAGCGCCCCTCTGCGTTTCAAAATCATTATAAACCTTGACATTAACATTAATGTCAAGGTTTAGCCTAAGAGAATCCCTATTAATTCACCTCTCATGCTCTACCCCCAACGTTTCAGCCAATTCACCAGAGAACACGCAGATACATTAGCAGCCCTTTTGTGTGGCTTACTGCTATTTCTCGGATGGTTCGCCTTACATCTCGGCTGGTTGGGATTAGCGTTCCTGCTGCTACCTGCTGCTTATGTAATTGGTGGTTACGAAAGTGCGCGGGAAGGATTGACTACCCTTTTCAAAGAAAAAGAACTCGATGTAGATTTGCTGATGATTGTGGCGGCGATTGGTGCTGCTAGCCTCGGCTTATGGCGACGAGAATATCATCTCATTATTGATGGGGCAATTTTAATTCTGATCTTTGCCATCAGTGGCGCATTAGAAGGCTATGCCATGCAGCGAACTGAGCGGAGTATCAGGAGTTTGATGAGCCTAACACCAGATACAGCCAGAGTTTTGCTTCAGGGAAGAGAAGAGGAAATTCCTATCAGTCAGTTAAAGGTGGGTGATGAGATTGTCGTCAAACCTGGGGAGCTAATTCCCACTGATGGGATAATTTTATCTGGTTACAGCACCCTCAATCAAGCTGCAATTACAGGTGAGTCTTTACCTGTAGAGAAAACAGTGGGCGAAGAAGTATTTGCTGGTACACTTAATGGCTATGGTGCATTGCAGATTAAGGTACACAAACCAGCCCAAAGCAGCTTGATTCAGCGTGTGATTCGCTTGGTAGAACAGGCGCAAACAGAAGCACCACCTTCGCAAGAGTTTATCGATCGCTTTGAGAAGGGATATGCCAAAGTCATTGTATTAGCTGGGATATTGCTGGCAACTTTACCGCCATTTCTTTGGGGTTGGGATTGGGAAACAACAATTTATCGCGCTCTTACTTTCCTTGTGGTGGCTTCTCCCTGTGCGCTGATGGCTGCAATTATGCCCACCCTGCTTTCGGGAATCGCCAATGGTGCTAGACAGGGGATTTTGTTTAAAAATGGGGCGCAGTTGGAGAAGATTGGCCAAGTCCGAGCGATCGCATTTGATAAAACTGGTACTCTAACAACAGGACAGTTGCAGGTATTCCAAGTAATTTCAGTTAGTGAATACACTCAAGCAGATGTACTAAAAGCCGCCGCTAGTGTGGAATCCTATTCAGAACATCCCATCGGTAAGGCAATAGTTCAAGCGGCTTGTGATTTAGATTTGGTTGGTGCAATTCAAGTACAAGCCATACCTGGACAGGGAATTGTCGGAATTGCTCAAGAACAAGAGATAATTGTAGGGAATGCCATTTTTGTGCAGCAGTATGTCACAAATTTACCTGAAGAATTGCGAGAAATGGCTCAATCTTTGGAGCAAGAAGGTAAAACTGTGGTTTGGGTAGCGAAGAACCCCACCCCCAACCCCTCCCCGCAAGCGAGGAGGGGAGCAGAGGTAATGGGTGTAATTGCGATCGCAGATGAAGTAAGATCGCAAGCAGCCGCAACTATTACCCGGTTAAAGAAACTGGGAGTTGAACAAATTGTCATGTTAACTGGGGATAATGAAGAAACTGCTCAAAGTGTCGCCAAAGCAGTAGGAATTGAGCGGGTATATGCTCAACTTCTGCCAGAAGATAAGCTAGATGTTATTCGCCTTTTACAGCAAAAGTATCAAACTGTGGCAATGGTGGGCGATGGAATTAATGATGCACCAGCCTTAGCCCAAGCATCTATAGGTATAGCGATGGGGATATCTGGTAGTGATGTAGCATTGGAAACCGCAGATATAGTGCTGATGGCAGACAAGTTAGAAAAAATTGCCGTAGCGATGCATTTGGGAAGGCGATCGCAATCCATAGTCAAACAGAATATAGTCGTAGCGTTGGGTTTCATTATGTTGCTTTTGGTGGGCAACTTTCTCGGAAGTATTAACTTACCCATTGGTGTGATTGGCCATGAAGGCTCTACAGTATTAGTTACCCTCAGTGGTCTAAGATTGCTGAAATAAAGCATTCTTCTCTAACTGTCTAATCCGTTCCATTTGCAGGATGTTCCACTCATCTTCAGAATAGGGTGTGGTGAACCAGGCATCTAATATTTCTTTGGCGATCGCTTCTGTAGTCGCACGTAAACTCAATACAAGGACATTTGCATGATTCCAAATCCGCGCCCCGCGTGCAGTTTCAGCATCATGGCACAAAGCTGCACGTATCCCTGAAACTTTATTGGCGGCAATAGATGCACCAGTACCAGTCCAACAAAAGACAATTCCCTCATCTGCTTTTTGGGTTGCTACTGCCAAAGCAACTTTACTACAACTGAGGGGCCAATCAACTTCTAAATCATTCTCGGCTAAGGAACCGAAGGGTATAACTTCATGCCCACGTTGCAGAAGTTCTTCTAGTATGCGATCGGTAAGGTTGGTGCGTTCATCACTGCCAATAGCGATTTTCATGCATTCCCCCTTAAAATTAGTCTTCCCTATCTCCTCATACTACGATGTTTATTAGGAGACAGGGAAATTGGGTATTGGTTATTTTCTTTGTTTTGTCCCCCTCGTCTCTCCTCTTCAATTAAGGCTTTGGAGTACCCGCTTCTGCTGGTGCAGGAGTAATGGGAGCGCCATTCCTGATGTTGAGAATGCCGGAAACAACAATTTTCTCTCCAGCTTTTAGTCCTTCGAGAACTTGATAATTATTCCCCTCAATAACTCCCAATTTCACAGGCTTTTGTTTAGCCACTAAAGATGGCGCTCCAGGTTTAGAGTTTTCTGCTGCTGGCGCTCCAGGTTTAGAGTTCTCTGCTGCTGGCGCTCCAGGTTTAGAGTTCTCTGCTGCTGGCGCTTCAGCCACAAACACAAAAGTCTCTCCACCCAGGCGAGATACAGCTGTAACTGGAATTAAGATTCCTGGATGTTCATCCCAGATCACTTTAGTTTGCACTGACTGAAGATTAAGCAATCGATTTCTCAAATTGCCAAAGTTGGCTTTTACTAAAACTGTCTGCGAATCGGAACTGGCATTTGGGGAGATAAAACTGATTTTACCCGTTGTTGTGGGTTTGCCTTGGGCATCTAGCATTTGCACAGGTAATCCCAAACGCAACTTTCTGGCTTGATTTAGCGGAATGGATATATTCAGTTCTAAAGAGTCATTTTTGGTCAATGTGGTGAGTTGATCCCCTTGTGCAACATATTGTCCTACCTTGACTGGGATATCACCAACAATACCTGTGAAAGGAGCTAAGACTTTTGTGTATTGCAGTTGGACTTGAGCCGACTGGACTTGAGCGGCTGCTTGGCTTACTTGCGATCGCCCTTGGGCAATATCTTCTGGGCGGTTGCCGTTCACCTGTTGCCTATAGAATTGTTTCTGTTGTTCTAATGCAGCACCTAGTTGCTGGATACTAGCAGTTCTGCTTTTGCGGAGTTGCTCTAGGTTTTTCTGGGCTGCAACTAGCGCTGCTTGGGCGCTATCTTTGTTTTTGATGTATTCATCTAGGCTATCTTGAGAAGTCGCCCCTTCTTTTGTTAATTGTGCGTATCGCGTTGCTCGTGCTTGCGCTAGTACTAGATCGGATTTGGCAGAATTAACTTGAGCTTCAGCCTGCTGAACTTGCTGTGGTAGCGATCCAGATACAGCATCTTGATATTTTGCTTGGGCCTGATCTAGCTGGGCTTTGGCTTGGGAAACTACTTCTGTTCGAGTCCCGGCTTTGAGTTCGGCAAGATTTGCCTGTGCTTGTTGAAGTGCTGCTTGTTTTTCTCTTAGCACGGCTTGGGCATCATCAATTTCTAGGCTAATAATTACTTGCCCTTGTTGAACGCGATTGCCCTCTTTGATGAAAATCTGGCTAATTCGCCCTCCAATCTGTGGTTTGATTGGTACAGACTGTGGAGCCTCTAAGGAGCCAATAAACCCCGAACTATCCTGCACAGTTTCAGTTTCCACCGTTGCTAGCTGGACAGGAATTGCCATCGGTTGACCCGCCGCTGCCCCTCCTGGTGGTGAATTGCTAGCATGACTAGTTTGCCACCAGCGCCAACCAAAACCAATGCCTCCAATTAAGAGGATAATTCCCAAAATTAGAGGCCAACGCCGCTTTTGAGGTGGCTTAGGCGATCGCTCTGTTAATGGTTGCAACTCTTGACTAGAATCAGTAACAGTAGGCTGTTCTATTTCAATTGGACGGGGAGAATCAGGGAACTCAGAATGGGACATCTTCGGTTACTCGGCTTGTGGATTTAGACTTGGGCAATCTACTCTTCGCTAAAAAAGCATTATTTTGAATAGTTTTTTAGCCCTTTTTTCTTGATGTTGGTGACAAATATAGGTTTGGGTCTTTGGGCGATCGCTCACGATGTCTAGCACCTAAAATGCATAAATATGATTCAGCGTATTCTGGTTAATTTGTATATTGCTTAACTCCGATGGTTTTTTGAAAGTGTAATTTATAAAACTGTCTTAGTCAGTAAAAGCTCAGTCTTTAAGTTAGAGAGAAAACACAGTTCATGTTGTCGGTGAATTAACAAAACTTCCTATCTGTTGCAATGGCAAAGTACTAATACCGCGAACAAATAAATTGACGCAAGTTTCCATGTAGCATTGGCGACTGTAGTCTAGTGTGGTAGGAATATCGCTAAAACGCAGGATACCGTGAAGCAACATCCCCATGAAACTATCCACAGATGCTTTTAAATCTATATCTGAAGATACTGCGCCCCGATCTTGACTTTTCTGCAAGTACACAACCAGCTGTTGGCGCAGCGATTTGTCAGTTTCATATAAGATCAGACGGGCGGCTTGGGGATGTCGTTTTGCTTCCCCAATAAATGTCCGAATTAGGTCTTCATGCTCCTCTATCATCTGGTTGCAAAGCCTTGCATAATTATTGAGGTCAACATGTAGGTTTTGAGTCCAGTTGTCATCATGAGCCAAGGCTTGGGACTGTAAAGCGATCGCTTCGGTAATTACAGCAGCTAGTAATTGCTCTTTGTTCTGGAAATGACGAAATAATGTTACCTCATTAACCGCAGCAACACGAGCAATTTCTCGCGTTGTCGCTCCAGTTAAACCCGCCGTTGCAAACACTTTAGTTGCTGCCTTTATCAAGCGGGCGCGAGTTTGCGCCCTCCTTGATGCTAAGTTTTCCATGAGCGTTTGCAAGCACTTGCTTGCAAATGTAAGTACTTGCTTGCATTATAACTACATAGCAGACAATATCGGTATAAATTATAGATGAGTTTATCCCTCTTGAGTCGGATTGAATAGTAAACTTAGCCCAGAAAAAGGTATGGAGTGATGTCTTCTCTATGAGATGCTACGCGCAATGCGGGCTACGCTGATTAATTTAGCTTTATTAAGCAAGGTTTGGAGTTGCATCAAGTTATCCTCACAAAGAACAACGTACAATCAATTAATGTCCTCTAGAATCCTATTTTTGAGCAGTCTCATCTTCCTACACTTAGGTCGCCCGATCGGATGATTTTTAAATCACCCGATCGGGTGATTTAAATTATCCTAATCAGGGTTTTGTATATATAGCCGAAAGCCCAGTTGTAACACTCACCCGTGATGATAGAAGCTACTGTACCGACAGATCGGTGTAGGTAGTTCACCCATCAACAACTGATTCCTTGGAATTGAATTTTGGCAAAATACCAATAGTTGATTTTCGATTAGCAACAATATGAGAAAAGAGCCACTCATACCGATCGAGTGCTTGTTCTAAAGAATAGTTTTCTTCAGCAAACTGTCTTCCTGCATGACCTAGCCTCGCACCTACAATCGGATCGGTATATAAATCATGCACCGCAGCAGCCATTGCATCAGGCGATTCTGGCTCCACAATTATTCCACCACCACTAAGTTCGATCGCTCTAGCAGCAGTACCATTAATGGGAACTGAACCTACAATCGGACGACCACTTGCTAGAAGCAGTGGTATTTTTGAGGGCATATTGAACGAAATCACATTGCGCTTTTGCACAATTAATCCCACATCAGATGCTGCTAGCATTTCTGGTAGTTTTTCTCGTGATTGCAACGGTAGCAGCAAAACATTATCTGCTCTATGTAATAGACAATATTCCTGTAACCTTTGCAATGCTTTTGATTCACCAACAATGACAAAGACAATATCTCTGATATGACGTAAGCAAACGGCTGCTTCTATTACTGTTTCTAAACCTTGGGTTAGAGCAATATTGCCCGAATAAAGGACTATAAATTTCCCATCTAGTTGATGACTAGATATCCAAGAGTTGTTCTGTTTTGGTAAAGGGCGGATGAAATTTACATTCACCCAATTAGGAATACAAACAATTTTATTAACAGGTACTCCCTTCTTGACTAAATTCTCACGAAACCCATCGGCGATGACGCTAATAGTGTGTGCAGTCCGATATGCAAATTTTTCTAAAACTGCAAGAGTTCGGATCATCCACTTATTTTTCAGTAGCCCAATCCGCACAGCAGCTTCTGGTAAAATATCTTGCACATTCAGAACTAGTGGACAGTTATAGAACCAACTTAATATTGTTGCTGGCAAAATACCTAATAAAGGTGGAACGGTTAAGATAATCACATCTGGACGTTTACCTTTAAAAGCTTGGGGTAAGCTTGTGAAAATAAAGCTCAACTCCAGTAACAGCCGATCTACAAGGTTAGGTTTAGACTTAATTCTCAGGTAGCTTCGCTGAATGGTCACGCCGTTTTTGTGTTCAGTAACGTACCATTGATCCCGATATCCATCGTAAATTTCGCGCTGAGGATAGTTAGGCATTCCGGTAATCACTCGCACTTCATGACCTCGCTTTACTAGTCCTTCTGCCAATTCAGTCATTAACGGAGCAATTCCAATTGGCTCTGGATAATAGTTGTAGGAATAGATCAGAATGTGCATGAGCTATTTGTGAATTTGGTGAACACAACCTGAGATCGGCAAATTTATTGCTGATTTCAGTAGGATCTGAATATTTGGATTATTTAAATTTTGGTTGTAATTAGATTATGATTTTGTAAATCACAACTGAAATCAATTTAATCAAGGTATTAGTTTTGTTACTTGAGTAAGATTTCTCTACATAGGTTTCCATTTATCAGCGATCGCTGATAAATGTTGGTTCTTTACTGATTTAAGTTTCTCACCATATATTATGTGATAACTATTCACTTGTTTTAAAGTGAATCTAATCGTTAATTTTACACTTAGGGGATTGTAGCATTATATTTAATTTCATGTATAGAACCGATATTCCGCCTTTTCAACTGGCACATGAAGTATTTTTAACTAAGTCATCGGTATTGCGTTGATTGATGAGCATCTAAGTTTTTCAGTAGTTCAAAGACACTAACTACTCAACACTAAGTCTTGAGTAGCTATCAATACGTATAAGTAAATAATGCATAAAACTACGGACTTAAGTGTAATAATTCAAGTCCGAGATTAATATATATAGCCAACAAACTTTCAATATCCAACAGATATATAATTTTGGTGGTACAAAAACTTGTGTCGCAATTAAGTATTCTATTATACTTAATGAGTAGCGCTACACATTTAACTAGTCTAATATCGTATATCTTTTGTGTAGTATTATGATGGCAAAGGTTAAGAGTGTTGATATATCAGGAAATTTAGCGTTTCTATTAGAAGTTGGTACAGAAGAATTACCTGCAAGCTTTCTCAGTGATGCCTTAATACAGTGGCGAGAACGCATTCCCCAAAGTTTGGAAGCAAACAGCCTTCAGAGTGAAAGTGTCCAGGTGTACGGTACTCCTCGGCGTTTAGCGGTATTGATTACTGGTCTACCATCACAGCAAGCAGACCGAGAAGAAGAAATTAAAGGGCCCCCCGCCCAAGCCGCTTTTAAAGATGGTCAACCGACAGCAGCAGCACTAGGTTTTGCCAAAAAGCAAGGTGTGGAACTAGATGCACTGTTCCTTCGCCCTACTGACAAAGGGGAATTTGTCTTTGTGCAGAAAAGAATTCCTGGGCGTTCCGTGGCGGAAATTTTGACAGAACTTGTTTTCCAATGGATTTGGGGTTTAGAAGGTAAGCGGTTGATGCGTTGGGGAGATGGGGATGGGAGATTTTCTCGACCAATTCGCTGGCTGGTAGCTTTGTTAGATAAGACAGTGCTACCGTTAGAATTGGTGAATGGTTCTAAAACGATTCAGAGCGATCGCATTTCTCAAGGTCATCGCGTCTTACATCCTGAACCTGTGACAATTGCCCAAGCTACTGATTATGTTACCGCCCTCAAGTCTGCTTATGTCACCGTTGACCCAAAAGAACGGGAAAATCTGATTAAAGAGCAAGTAAAGGCAGTAGCAGAGAGTTTAAGCGGTTATACAGTCGTTTACCCCGATTTATTAGCGGAAGTAACCAATCTTGTAGAATATCCTTCTATAGTTGTTGGGAAATTTGAACCAGAATTTTTAGAGTTACCAACTGAGGTAATTACTGAAGTTATGGTAACTCATCAACGTTATTTTCCTGTATTCAAACCAGGTAGTTCCGAGCAAGAATTATTACCCAATTTCATTACCATTTCTAACGGAGATCCGAAGAAATCAGATATTGTTGCCGTCGGGAATGAAAGGGTAATTCGTGCTAGATTAGCTGATGGCAGATTTTTCTACGAAGCTGATTTAACTAAGCCTTTAGAGAGCTTTTTACCCCAGTTAGAAAAAGTCACTTTTCAAGAAGAATTGGGTTCGGTGCGTACCAAGATAGATAGAGTAGTTAAGATTGCCGAGCGAATTTCTACCCAATTAGAATTATCTGAAAATCAAAGCCAAAAAATCCAACGTGCTGCTTTATTATGTAAAGCAGATTTGGTAACTCAAATGGTGTATGAATTCCCTGAATTGCAAGGCATTATGGGAGAAAAATATGCCCTAGCAAGTGGTGAAGATGCCGAAGTAGCAAAGGCAATTTATCAACATTATTTGCCAACGGGAGCCGGTGACAATTTACCCGAAACACTCACAGGTCAAATTGTCGGTTTGGCAGATAGATTAGATACCTTAGTCAGTATTTTTGGTTTAGGTTTAATTCCCTCTGGTTCCTCCGATCCCTTCGCTTTGCGTCGGGCTGCCAATGCTGTAGTTAAAATTACTTGGTTTTACAATTTAGCGATAAATCTAGATAGTTTATTGGCACAAATAGCAACAGATTTTGCGGAGAAATATCAAAAAGATCGGACATCATTAACCACAGCATTACAAGAGTTTTTCTTACAACGCATCCGCACCTTATTGCAGGAAGAAAAACAGATTGATTACGATTTGGTAAATGCAGTTTTGGGAGAGAATGACCCAGAATATACAGAACGGACATTAAAGGATTTATTGGATGTCCGCGATCGCGCCTTATACTTACAACAAATCCGTAATGATAGTACCTTAGATAACATCTACGAAACCGTTAACCGTTCCACACGATTAGCCGCCCAAGGTGATTTGGATACAAAACAGCTAGAACCGACAACTGTAGTTCGTCCAGAACTATTCCAAAAGCCCTCTGAGACAGCTTTGTATAATGCTTTAATCGAATCAGTACCGCAAACTCAAACAGCACAGCAGACACGGAATTATCAACTGTTAGTAGCAGCACTAGCAAAAATTGCACCGACAGTTAGTAACTTCTTTGATGGCCCAGACAGCGTTTTAGTTATGGACTCCGATCCCGAAATTAAGCGGAATCGATTGCACTTACTGGGATTGGTTCGGAATCATGCTCGTGTTTTAGCTGACTTTGGTGCGATCGTCAAAAATCTGTAGCGTAGGTTAACAAAAAGTTGTGTAATTTTTGCCAAGAAACGCTACGATAGGGAGTGCTTAACCAGGGACACTCTGCTGCAATCTATGTCCAAAGCTACTGTTATTGGATTGGGAAAGTCCGGTGTTGCTGCGGCGAGATTGTTGAAACGGGAAGGTTGGGAGGTAGAGCTAAGTGATAGCAACACCTCCGAAACCCTCCTCCAACAACAACAAGAACTCGCTGCCGAGCAAATAACCGTTAAACTAGGCCAATCCCTAGAATTGAATGGTGATAATTTACCCCAATTAATAGTTGTTAGTCCTGGCGTGCCTTGGGATATTCCCATATTAATCAAGGCACGCCAATTAGGTATTGAAACCATTGGCGAAATGGAACTCGCTTGGCGAAATTTGCAATCTCTACCTTGGGTAGGAATTACAGGTACAAACGGTAAAACTACTACCACAGCTTTAATTGCTGCCATTTTTCAAGCAGCAAAATTAGATGCGCCCGCTTGCGGTAACATTGGCTACGCAGCTTGTGAAGTTGCCCTGTCTTGCAGGGGACAGGGGACAGGGGGAGTAGGAGAAACATTTGATAATTCTTGTACAGACACGATTAATTGCGTCTCTTCACTCGATTGGGTGATTGCGGAACTTAGCAGCTATCAAATAGAATCTTCCAGTTCTCTTGCACCTCGTATCGGAGTTTGGACGACTTTTACACCAGATCATCTGAGTCGCCATAAGACTTTAGAGAACTATTACAACATCAAAGCCAAGTTATTGCATCAGTCTGAGTTGCAAGTGTTCAATGGCGATGATGCTTACTTGAGGCAACAAGGTTTAAGTGTTTGGCCTAATGCCTATTGGACGAGTGTCAAAGGAAAAGATTTCCTGATTAGCGAAAAGGGCTTTTACATCGAGGATGGCTGGGTTGTGGAAAAATTGACTGCAACCTCTGCACCAGAACCGATTGTGAAAGTATCTACTTTGCGAATGGTGGGAGAACATAACCAGCAAAATCTTTTGATGGCAGTAGCCACGGCAAGATTAGCAGGAATTAATCGTGATGCGATCGCACTTGCAATTAGTGAATTCCCCGGTGTTGCCCATCGTTTGGAGCATATCTGCACTTGGGAAGGTATTGATTTCATCAACGACAGCAAAGCCACTAACTATGATGCTGCCGAAGTTGGTTTAGCATCTGTGAAAAGTCCAGCGATTTTAATTGCTGGTGGCGAAGCTAAAGCAGGTGATGATACTGGCTGGCTAGCACAAATTCAAACCAAAGCGGCTGCTGTATTATTGATTGGCTCTGCTGCACCCGCATTTGCTCAACGCCTCCAAGAAGTGGGGTATTATTCATACCACATTGTGGAAACTATGGAAAAGGCAGTTCCGAGAGCAGCGGAATTAGCTAAGGAGTATCAAGCGCCTGTCGTTTTACTATCTCCGGCTTGTGCGAGTTTCGATCAGTACCCCAATTTTGAGGTGCGGGGCGATCGCTTTCGTGAGTTGTGCCTTGCTTGGGCGGCAGGAGGGAAGCTTCAACACAACTTGATTCTTTCATCTTCCCTATAATTTCTTCACTGTGTGGCTTGCAGTTGCACAGTGAATGAACTATGTAAAATTATTAACAATATTTGTATTGCTGGAAAATAATTCTTTTGCAACTTCAACCTCATGAGCAATGCTTGTAGGCTTAGGAATAGCTAAACCATCTTCTAGCATTCCTTCTATATGAAATTCAATAGCTTCTGCTATCATCTGCTTGACTTCTTCTAAAGTTTCACCCACAGCTACACAACCTGGTAAATCAGGGACATAAGCGCCGTAGCTAGTTTCTCCCTTTTCAATCACAACTGTATAACGCATTAGTATTCCTCCAATTTAGCTTGTCTCCAGATATTTTTAAGAGTACCAATTGGCACATCCACATTAGGTTTACCAGACACTGTTACAGTACTAGGTTTATCTGGATGTTTGAACTGTCGATGACTACCTTTAGTTCTAGCAAGATACCAACCATCAGTTTCTAGTCGTTTGATAACTTCGCGTACTTTCATGCTAACGCTTATCTGTATAGGTGAAATTTATATTACAGATAGAGTGTCTTATTGAGAAGTCAAAAGTCAAGTTGAGTTTTTAGCAATGCCTGTGATAATTTAGAGAGAAATTGGCTCGAAAACGCTTCAAGGTAAGTCGCTATTTCGTCAACACTTTACTGTAAAAACAGCAAGGTTGTTATTTATGTTTAGCGATCTCGTAGCGCATGAAGACTTGAAAGTGCAAAATATGGTCAGCTAGACGCAATTTTGTTAAAAAAGATACTTTTGCAAACAGCGTGTTGATTTTTATCTCTCTTTAGAATCTCCAGATTTCTAAAGGGAAGAATCAAGCTTTTCCAGAGCTACATTCCCTCTCTCACAGATAAAATTTATATATGAACGCTACACAAGAAAAATTAAGAGTTCAGCTTGAACAGGCTTTAATCGCGGCTTTTGGCGCTGACTTTGCTGGAGTAGATCCAATATTGGTTTCTGCTAGTAATCCTAAATTTGGTGATTATCAGGCGAATGTGGCTTTATCGCTGAGTAAAAAGTTAGGAAAACAACCAAGAGCGATCGCAGCTGCGATCGTTGATAAACTAGATGTATCGGAAATCTGCGAACCACCGGAAATCGCTGGGCCAGGATTTATCAATCTGAAATTAAAAACGGTATATTTAGAAGCACAATTGAACGACATTCAAGCCGATCCCCGGTTGGGAGTTCCAGCCGCGAAAATGCCGAAGCGGGAAATTGTGGATTTTTCCAGTCCGAATATTGCCAAAGAAATGCATGTCGGACACTTGCGTTCTACAATCATTGGTGATTCCATCGCCCGAATTTTAGAATTTCTTGGACATGATGTGCTGCGGTTAAATCATGTAGGTGACTGGGGTACGCAGTTTGGGATGTTAATCGCCTATCTGCGGGAAGTTTACCCAGATGCGCTTACCACCGCTAATGCTTTAGATATTGGTGATTTAGTCTCTTTTTACCGCAAAGCCAAATTGCGGTTTGATGCAGATGCAGCTTTTCAAGAAACAGCAAGGCAAGAAGTTGTCAGATTACAAGCAGGTGCAGAAGATACACTCCATGCTTGGAAATTGCTATGTGAACAGTCGCGGCGGGAGTTTCAAATAATTTATGATTTGCTGGATATCAAATTAATTGAACGTGGGGAATCTTTCTATAACCCTCTACTATCTGGCGTTGTGGAAGATTTAGAAAAATCTGGCTTACTGGTAGAAAATCAGGGCGCAAAATGCGTTTTTCTGGAAGGGTTTACAAATAGAGAAGGTGAACCTTTACCCTTAATTGTGCAAAAATCAGATGGTGGTTATAACTACGCCACAACTGATTTAGCATCCCTCCGCTACCGAATTCAGCAGGATGAAGCAAAGCGGATAATTTATGTAACTGACGCTGGACAAGCAAACCACTTTACCCAATTTTTTCAGGTAGCACGCAAAGCTGGCTGGATTCCTGATGATGTGGAATTAGTGCATGTTCCCTTTGGGTTAGTGTTAGGAGAAGATGGTAAAAGAATCAAAACTCGTTCTGGGGACAGTGTGCGGCTGCGGGATTTATTAGATGAAGCTGTTTCTCGTGCCCATGCTGACTTAAAAACTAGATTACAAGAAGAAGAACGCCAAGAAACTGAAGAATTTATTAATGAAGTTGCTAGGGTAGTTGGAATCAGTGCAGTTAAGTATGCAGATTTAAGCCAAAACCGCACCAGCAATTACATTTTCAGCTATGACAAAATGCTGGATTTTAAAGGTAATACTGCACCTTATATGCTATATGCTTATGCGCGGATTCAGGGGATTAGTCGCAAGGGTGAGATTAACTTTGAGGAGTTAGGAAATAATGCCGTTCTGTTGCAGCATGAAACAGAATTAGCGCTGGCAAAATATTTACTTCAACTGGATGAAGTAATTAGTAGTGTAGAGCAAGATTTGATGCCTAATCGTTTATGTGAGTATTTGTACGAACTGAGTAAGAAGTTTAATCAGTTTTACGATCGCAATCAGGGAGTTCAGGTTTTGGAGGCAGAAGAACCACAACGGACATCTAGGTTGGTTTTATGTGATTTGACTGCTAGAACTTTGAAGTTGGGATTATCTTTGTTGGGAATTCAGGTATTGGAGAGGATGTAATATATTTTTTTAACGCAAAGGTATGCAGAGTAAGAGTTAAGCTAATTTTCTCTTTGTGTCCTTTGTGGTTCGTTAATCATAATTTTTGAACTGGAGGCGATCGCTTATGGTACGGACAACATCTAAAAACATAACTTTGGCAGAGTTTCTGATTTTACCAGAAACGAAGCCAGCTAGTGAATACATCGATGGACAAATTATTCAAAAACCTATGGCACAGGGAGAACACAGCACTATTCAAGGTGAACTGATTATTTTTATTAATGGTGTATTAAAGCCCCAAAGAGTTGCACGAGCATATCCAGAACTGCGGTGTACATTTGGTGGCAGATCAATTATCCCAGATGTAGCGGTTTTTACTTGGGACAGAATACCTAGAAAAGAAAATGGTAGGGTAGCAAATTTATTTTCAGCATCTCCCGATTGGACTATTGAGATTCTATCGCCTGACCAAAGACAAACGAAAGTTACAAAAAATATTCTCCATTGCCTGAATTATGAAACACAAATGGGTTGGCTGATCGATCCAGAAGAACAAACGGTATTTGTGTACATCCGCAATCAACAGCCAATCATGTTGGATGAATTAGAAGCTTTAATTCCTGTGCCAGATTTTGCCAGTGAGTTGAGGCTGACAGTAGGAGATTTATTTGGTTGGCTGTTGGATTGACACTCTCAGGGTTAAAGCCACTGAGATTCTTGGCTCAACGAAACCACTTAACCTAGAGTCCTTGCGTTATCTAGATCAGAGGTGGGATTCTCCCCAAGCGTTAACTTTCCGAGTGCCCCTCGGTAGTTGCATTGCTGCAAGTCCTGTTTAATTGAAACAATTTGTTTCAAAATTCTGAGTCGTCTAGATCCTATAAATCTTTTACCTACTGCTAGGAGGAAGCTAGAACAATGCAGTAGAACCGCATAGATTTAATTGTCAAGGTTCAGCGCTTTGTCTTTCGACGGCTAGGTTTTTAAAGTGGTTGATTACCTTTCCACTAACACTATTTTATCGCAAAAAGATTCTATGCACTTTATTACCGCACTA
Organism: Nostoc sp.; assembly: GCF_036919895.1. GTDB lineage: Bacteria > Cyanobacteriota > Cyanobacteriia > Cyanobacteriales > Nostocaceae > Nostoc. The sequence goes on along the minus strand of NZ_JBALBW010000066.1, from coordinate 26,290 downwards.
GTCGCTTATATCTTAGCACTGAAGTGACTGAGCTTTACGCCTACCGGAAAACTTGTAAAATAGGGAAATATACTAAGTGCAACAGGTTTTATGGGTAGGAATCGGTTGTAAACGGGGAACCTCATGGCAGTTGATTGATTGGGCAATTGAGGAAGTCTTTCGAGAAAATCAACTTTGTCAAAGTGCGATCGCAGGGATTGCTACCATTGACACTAAAGCCTCAGAAGTTGGCTTAGTAGAACTTTGCCAGCTACGCAATCTACCGCTAAAAACCTTTTCTGCGGAAAACCTTTGCTCTGTCTGTGTCCCCAACCCTGCGACAATTACTGACCATAAAGTAGGTACACCTAGCGTAGCAGAGGCGGCTGCTATTCTTGCAGCTAATCCAACTGCTTCCCCTTTTACCAGCACAGAAGCATTGGGAGTGAGATTCTTAGTTCCTAAACAAATTTTCCAGCTAAAAGGGCAACCAGGAGCGGTAACACTAGCTGTTGTCCAAGCCTCAAATATGAGTATTACAAAACTTTATTAATTGTTCTAAGGAACGTGTGTTTAGCAGATAAATTCTAAAATTTAGTTAGTATATTATTAAACTGCTCTTAGGCGATAGTATAACTGTAGATTCTTTAAATTCTCTTATCTATCATGCCAAAACAGTCTCTAGGTCTTGATAACCAACTCTATAATTACCTTTTATCGGTTTCGCTGCGGGAACCGGAGATTCTTTTGAAGTTGCGCCAAGAAACCGCTAGCCATCCCAGAAGCACAATGCAGATTTCACCAGAACAAGGACAATTTATGAGACTACTGGTGCAGCTGATTGGAGCCAAGAAAACCTTGGAAGTTGGCGTATTTACAGGTTATAGTTCCCTCTCAGTAGCCTTAGCACTTCCTGAAGATGGCAAGATTATCGCTGCTGATGTGAGTGAAGAATTTACTGCGATCGCTAGGCGATATTGGCAGCAAGCCGGAGTTGCTGATAAAATCGATCTGCGACTAGCACCAGGTTTGGAAACTTTAGATCGACTGTTGGCAACTGGCGAAGCCGAGACATTTGATTTTGCCTTTATTGATGCTGATAAAGAAAATTATGATGGATATTATGAGCGATCGCTGCAATTAGTTCGTCCAGGCGGATTGATCGCTATTGATAATGTTTTATGGTCAGGACAAGTTGCTGACCCGCAAAACCAAGATGAAAGCACCCAAGCTATTCGGGCGCTTAACGAAAAGTTACATTATGATGAACGGGTTACAATCTCCCTTGTCCCGATCGCCGATGGGCTGACTTTAGCTATCAAGCGACCTTAATATAGCTTGATTCCAAATTACTTAGCAAAACAATAGCCAAAACCATTATTTCCACATAGGGGCAATTCATGAATTGCCCCTAGTTGTATCTTCAGTTAGAAGTTGTAGCCAAGCCCTAATTGTAGCCCGACATCAGTATCATCCAAAAAAGCAGCATTTACAGCCCCATTTAACGTAAATCGAGAACCGAGAGGAATGTCTACACCACCAGTTAGGAGTAATCCAATATCGGTATTGTTATTAACTTCAATGGCTACGCCAGCGCCGATATAAGGAGATATAAAAAAGCTTCGTTGACCCACCTCGGCACTTGCGCGAGGAGTAAAATCCAAAGTCAAGGGAACCATAAACAATGTATCATCCCCAAAGATGACTGATGGCCGCACTGAGATATTGCGTGTCAGACCAACTTTGCTGAATACTGCAAAGTTACTATCGCTTAAAGCTGAATCGTTACCGCTCAAACCAATGTTACCACCAACCCCTATATAGCTAGGACCACCAAGAGTAGTTCTACCTGGTCTAACACTAGGCGTTGTGCCATCTGCATTTCCTGTTGGTGGTTGATTTAATTGACTGATGTTAACATCAGGCGGAACAAGGACTTGGTTAATTGCGTGGATAACACCATTGCTTGCTTTAACGTCTGCTTGGATAACTCTGGCATTATTCACCGAGATTTGATTGCTAGCGCGATCGATTTGAATATTTATCGGTTTTTCTTCAGCAGTATTCAGTTCCCCAGGCGTGAGTTGACTAGAAGTTACTGCACCAGAAACGACGTGGTATGTCAAAATCTTAATCAATGCCTGTTTGTTCTCTGGTTGCTGTAACTGCTGTAATGTCGCAGCAGGTAAAGCGGCAAATGCTTGATCGGTGGGAGCGAAGACTGTATAAGGGCCTGCCTGTTGAAGAATATCTGTTAAACCAGCTGTCTTTAATAAAGAAGTCAGAGTTGTAAGAGAACTACTGGATGAAGCAAGAGCCACAATATCGCTACCGGTTTCAGTTCCAGCGACAATATACTGACTAGCTGGAAGATTGCTAGCAATGGGTTGCACCCGTCCCTGTTTAGCCAAAGCTTGATATAAGAGTGCCGCAGCTTCAGCACGAGTCAGGGACTGTTGCGGATTGAGTTGTTTAACATCTGGATAATTAACAACAATATTGGATTGTGTGGCAGCAGTAACACTTGCAACAGCATAGTTCGGGATACTTGAGGCATCAGTGTAGTAAGTGCTGAGGTCAGTACTGTTTCCAGTGCTGCTAGCAGTCAAACCCAAACCACTTGTCAAAGCAACGATCGCCTGTACCTTGGGTATTTGTTGATTTGGTGAAAATACGTTCCCAGGATAGCCTGCCAAAAATCCAGTTTCGTAGGCGAACTGAATTGCAGAAACCGCCCAATAGCCAGCAGGAACATCACTAAATCCGCCTGCGGTTAGTTGTCGAACTCGGTTTTGGTTAGGGAAAGCTTTTTGAATCAGGGCAGCAAATTCAGCACGAGTCACAGCTTGATTTGGTCTGAAGCTACCATCAGGAAAGCCAGCAATCACATTATTGTCAGCTAGGGCTTGAATGAAGGGATGCGCCCAATAATCTGAGGAGACATCAGACAAGTTAACTGTTGAAGTAGTCGATGGAACAGTACTTTGAGATGAAGCTGGGGTAGAAATTACGATAGGAGTTATTGTAGCAGCTGTCATTCCCAGAACTAGTAAAGCAACCCTTGCTGATGGCCAACGAAAAAAACTAAACATGGAAATACCCTCTTTTGAAATTCTTGGATTGACTGTTGGAAAATACTGGATGTAAGGTTAAGTGAATATTAAGTATCCAGATGGTTGCTTGGTTTACCTTGATATGGGAACCACAAATACAACCCTTAACTCTGGAAAATTTAAATGTTGGACATTATGAGTAGCTGCTATGACATCTCACCACATTTATCCAAATATTCACCACACATAGTATTAGGATTCCTATTTGATTTTTAAAGAACCGCAGGTCACATTAATAACGATAAGCAGCGTTCCTGTGGGAAAATAGTGTGTTGCAACAATAAAGACAACTAGTGCAGGTAGGCGATTTTATTACTGATAAAATCGCAGTCAAGCAGTAAGGTCATTGGCTTTTAATCGCCGGATCTTTATAATTGCCGAGGATGGTTAGTACCGTCAAGTATAATGTACCACGATCTTTAGCAGGATTTAAGAAATAAAATGTATCTTGGCGATATGCTGTATTATTAATCATTAATTAATATTATACAACTAACTAATGGCTGGGTTTTGAGGAAAAACTTTCACTCTTTAGATAGTTGTCCTTGATGGTAGAATTTCAAATAATAAACTGGAAATTAGCGATCGCAATCAGAAATTAGGGGCATGATTGCGCCGGGATTTTTGGCTAAGAATTATTCTTTTGCAAAAGCCAGTTTTATAAAAATCAACCCAAGGATAAACTAGGATTTTTGAATTTCATAGAAGTGCAACGTCTCTTCGTGTTTTGAGCAAGTCAGAAGCTTTACTTATCTTTGCTCTAGCAAATCTGCAATTAAGGTTAGTAATTCAGTTGGTTTTACTGGTTTAGCAATGTGTTTCTGGAAACCAGCTGCTAAGACTCGTTCGCGATCGCTTTCTCCAGCGTAAGCGGTAAGAGCGATCGCCGGGATTTTCCCTCCTTTTTCCTTGGGCATAGCCCTAAGTAGCTTAATTAGGTTGTAGCCATCTATCTCCGGCATTCCGAGATCGCTGATTAATAAATCAGGTGCGGTCTTGACGATGACAGCTATCGCCTCATTTGCCGATGCTGCTACTTTTGTCAGCGCCCCATTTTGTTGTAGCAAGAAATGCAAAAACTCCCGTGTGTCAGCATCATCATCGACAATCAATATCCGTATTCCGGCGATCGCTGACGAGTTAAATTTCTTCTCTGTTTCCTCTGCTTGCTCTGTCACCCTACTTTCTGGCATCACGGGCAGTTTAACAGTAAAAATTGCTCCCTGTCCAATTCCTGGACTATCTGCGGTGACAATACCACCATGCAACTCTACCAGGTGGCGAACTATTGCCAATCCCAGTCCCAGCCCACCAACTTTTTTGGTTGTGCTGCTATCGGCTTGACGAAAATGTTCAAATACGTGGGGTAGGAATTCGGGGGAAATACCTTGACCTGTGTCTTTAACTTGAATCAGCGCTGAATGGGAAGTCAATTCCCGACTCAATGATAGGTTGATTTCCACTGAACCATTGGGGGGAGTGAACTTGACAGCATTGGAGAGTAAATTCCCCACAACTTGCTGCAAGCGATAATGATCGCCTGATACTTTACCAACATTGGAGTCAAGCTGGATTTTTATCTGAATAGATTTGCTTTCTGCTATTAACCGGACTGTTTCTAATGCAGAATTAATTACAGATGCCAGATTAACAGTGGCAAAAGTTAGGTTCAATTTACCGCGAATAATTCGGGAGACATCCAGCAATTCATCAATTAATTGAATCTGCAATTGAGCATTTCTTTCGATGGTTTCCAAAGCCCGATTTGTGGTAACTTCATCAAACTTGCGGCTTTTGAGGAGGGATGACCAGCCAAGAATGGGGTTGAGGGGCGATCGCAATTCGTGGGAGAGAATAGCGAGAAACTCATCTTTATTCCGATTTGCCTGTTTGAGTTCCTCTGCTTGTTGTCTAAGTGCCTTTTCTAATTGCTTCCTTGGGGTTAAGTCAAGAATAAAACAGATCCAAGATACCGGATCTTCTTCCACCAAAGCACCACCAATTAGGATCGGAATGCGCGAGCCATCTTTGCGGATGTATTCTTTTTCAAAAGGATTGCATACTCCAACCGTTAAAAGTTGCTCTAGCCCTTGCCGATCGAGAGCGTGATATTCCGGTGGAGTAATTTGTTGTCTGCGTACCTTACCTGCTAATAGTTCCTCTCGCGTATAACCCACCATTTCCAAAAAAGCCTCGTTCGCCTCAGTAATGTGGTCAAGATTGGCGAACATAATGCCAATAATATTGGAATCAACTAAGCGCCTTAACTGAGTTTCCCGCTGGCGCAAATCATTTTCTACCTGTTTGCGCTGGGTAATATCCTGAGCAGTACCCATCATTTTGACTGGCTCACCCTCAGCATCACAAAAAATCCGACCTTTAGCAGCAATCCAATGAATGCTACCATCAGACCAAAGGCTGCGGTATTCAATGTCATACTCAACCTTTTCTTTAAAACAGCGAGCGATCGCTTGATTGATGCGTTGATGGTCTTCTGGGTGTACACAGTTGAGGAAAAGCTCATAGTCCATTTCGACTTCTGGGTTTAGTCCAAACAGCTGCTTACATTTCTCTGTCCAAATTAACTCGTTGCTAGTGATATTCCAAAACCACATACCCATTTCTGCGGCGGTAGTCGCTAACCGAATCCGTTCTTCACTTTCGCGCAGGTTTGTTTCAATTTGTTGGCGTTCGCGTAGCGCAGCTTGCTGTTCGGTAATATCAGTACTAGCACCAACTACCCGGACTACCTGACCATTTCCATCCCGGACAGCAAACCCCTGGTCTTTCACCCACAAATAGCGGCCATCTCTGTGACGGACTCGATACTCGATGCTATAACGGTTGCCATTGGCCATACTAGCCGTAAACTGGTCGTTAACTCTTTCTTGGTCATCAGGGTGGATGAGTTTTTGCCACCATTCAAAGGTTGGTTTAGCTTCTTGTTGCTGGTAGCCAAAAACCTCAGTTAGACCCTGAGTTCTTTCCACAGTATTTCTTTGCATCTCCCAGTCATAGATTAGGCAATTAACCGCCGCCGCCGCTAGCTCAAACCTTTCATTACTTTGGCGCAGGGAAATTTCTGTGTGTAGTCGCTCTGTAATATCAAAAGCGATTCCCAAAAGATATTGTGGGAATCCTTCAGCAGTTCTGCTATACACAGTGTCATAGCTACAAAACCAACGCCAATCTCCATTAGCATGTCGAATCCGATATTCAAAACTGAAGACTTCGCCCTGACAATTAGAATTAAATTTCTCAAAATAGCTAGGGAGTCGGGCCAAATCTTCAGGATGGAGAAGTTGGGTAAATAACTCCTTTCCCATTACCTGGATTTCTGCTGGTGTGTAGCCCCAACCTTGAGTAATTTCGTAATTAACGTAAGCATTTCGCTGCTCAATTAGGTCATATATATAAAGTATCCCTGGAAGAGTGGCAGCAATTTCTTTAAACAAACGTTGACTATCCCACAGTGCCGGAAATTCATTCCCATCAACTTGTTGAGTATCTTCAGTACAGTTACAGTTTTCCTCAAATTGTGCGGGCTGAGATCCTGTAATATCCGAAAAAGTTGTGACGATCGCGTAGGGAGTGGTTCCTCCGCTTTGGAATAGAGGTTGTGAAGACAACAATAGCCAGATTAGCTCACCATTGGGCTTATAAAAGCCACATCCGACATTCAAGCAAGGTTTACCTGTTTTCTGAGCAGCGATCGCCGGGTGAGTCTCACTCAGCATTGGAGAGCCATTTTCATGAATAAATTGCCACTTGAGATTGAGCAAATTTTGCCCGACAAGCTGTTCTGCGGTTAGTCCCAGAATGCGATTACCATCTGTATTGCAAGCCTGAATAGTGCCATCAGCCAACAGAAGCATCATTCCCTCTTCTTTCCTGGCTTGCAGCGAATAATCTGCTTTGTTACTAACTTGCCGGTGCAGCAGCTTCTCATTAGCCATCTGACTTTGGGACTTTTCCGCGTCTGGCATTCTATAAAGTTAAATAAATTTAAATTTAACGTAGGATTTAGCAGATCGTGTTTACATAGATTTTAGGGCAATTTCTGTCAATTTTAGCCTAAATATTACTAGCTAGTGGGTATTATGACTGAAGACTTCCGGTGCTACTGCGATCGCTGGTTTATTTCTTGATAAGTGGGCAGTCTATCCCTTTTTATTACTCTCATCAAATAAAAATCATCAACTTTGATTTTTATAGATTTTGATCTTTTTCAAATCAATATCCCAGCAATACAAGCGGTGATAAAACCCGCTAACAATCCGCCAATCATTGCTCTTACACCCATCCGAGCTAAATCATGCTGGCGGTTAGGTGCTATCCCAGTAATGCCGCCAATTGTAATGCCAATTGAACCTATATTTGCAAAGTTACATAAGGCGTAAGTCGCAATAATTACTGCCCGTTGAGAAATTTTACCACTTTCAATTAATGCCTTCAAATCCAGAAAAGCAATAAACTCATTGAGAATTGTCTTTGTACCCAATAACGCCCCCACTTGCCGACAATCAGCCCAAGGTACGCCCATCAGCCATGCCACTGGAGCCATAACAAAAGATAAAATCCACTGTAAGGACAGTTGTTGTAAACCTACAAATGCCCCCAACCATCCCAGCAGTGCATTTAAAGCAGCCAATAATCCCAAAAAAGCGATAATCATCACCCCAACATTAACTGCTAGCTTCACGCCGTCAATTGCTCCGGTAGTAGCAGCATCAATTACATTTACATAATTGGTTTCTACATTTGCTTTTGCTTTTCCAACGGTTTCTGAGACTTCTGTTTCTGGATAGAGTAATTTTGATACCACCAACGATGTAGGAGCAGTCATAAAAAAAGCAGCAATTAAGTGTTCTGCTGGTATCCCAAAGGAAAGGTATGCCCCTAGTACTCCAGCCGCAATTGTGGCAAAACCACCCGTCATCACAGCATGAAGTTCTGATTGCGTCATCTTCGCTATGTATGGTTTAACCATCAGCGCCGATTCTGTTGGCCCTAAAAAGATGTTACCTGCACAGGATAAAGATTCAGAACCCGATGTTTTCATTGTTTTCATCATTACCCACGCCATCACATTTACCACTCGCTGTAAAATGCCGTAGTAATACAAGACGCTGATGAAGGCAGAGAAAAAGATAATTGTTGGTAGCACTTGGAAGGCAAAGAAATGATCCTTAAAATTTTCTCCAAAGACAAATTTGGCACCAACATCAGAAAATGCTAAAAATTTGCCGACAAAATCTCCCAGAAATTTAAATACATTCAAACCCCAAGGAGTTTTAAGAATCACTAGTGCCAATGCAAATTCTAATCCCAAACCCCACCCCACTATCCGCCAACGCACCGCTTGACGATTAACCGAAAAGGCGTAGGATATACCGATAAAAACTAAAATTCCCAATGCAGAGATGGCGCGTTCCATATTTACTCCCAGAAAGGTATCGCTAAGGCACTTGGCCACAAAGCATACACAAAAATACGCCTTGTTTTGTGGCTTTGTAGCTAATTACTTTTTCTATGCTGTTTTTAATAAGTAAAAACATAATCCCCATAAATAAATTTAGGGGATTTAATCAGCGTGTCGTGTCTTGTAGATGCAAAGTGGCTTCTGAGAGAGTAACAAATATTCTGACTCCTGAATTCTTCTTCAAGCACCCTAAAAAACAGAAATTTGGCAGGAGGTTTAATCTAAGTTCCTAAGTTGATATTTCTGATGAAAGACCCAAGTAATTTTGGACAATCTGTAAAATGCGCTCTGCTGCATGACCATCTCCAAAGGGATTAATTGCATTTGCCATTGCTTCATAAGCATCTGAATTGCTCAGTAACTCAGCAGCGGTTGCAAAAATATTCTCACTCGTAGTCCCTACAAGTTTAGCTGTACCGGCTGCAACAGCCTCTGGTCTTTCGGTGGTATCTCTCAAAACCAATACTGGTTTTCCCAAACTGGGGGCTTCTTCTTGCAAGCCACCAGAGTCAGTGAGCAAAAGATGCGATCGCCCAATTGCTCCCACCAGTTCGCCATAATCGAGAGGTTCTGTCAAGAAAATTCGGGGATGATTTCCTAAAAGCTCTTGTAATGGGACTCGTACTGTCGGATTGCGGTGTAATGGTAAAAGCATTGCTGTATCAGGAAACTTGTCTAAGATTTGTAAAAAGCCTTGAGCGATCGCTAAGAGGGGTTCTCCCCAATTCTCCCGTCGATGAACTGTTGCTAAGAGAACGCGATATGAATCCCAGTCTAAGCCTGGTACATTACAAACAGATTGGGTTGCAGCGACATTCAACAGCGCATCAATTACCGTGTTACCCGTCATGTGAATTTCACCCAAAACACCAGAACGGTGCAAATTTTCCACAGCCCAAGGAGTTGGCGCAAAGTGCAACTGAGTAATTTGAGAAATCAACCGCCGATTAGCTTCTTCTGGATAAGGATTGAAGATATCATCAGTTCTTAAACCTGCTTCCACATGACCGATAGGAATTTTTTGATAAAATGCTGCCAAAGCTGCCGCAAAAGCCGTTGTAGTGTCTCCCTGCACCACTACTAAATCTGGCTTTTTCTCTTTAAATAACGCTTCTAACCCTTGTAAACTGCGGCAGGTAATATCATTTAGAGATTGCTGAACCTGCATAATTTCCAAATCATTATCTGCCTTGATGTTGAACAGTTGCATAACTTGCTCAACCATCTCCCGATGCTGTCCAGTTAAAATTACTTGCGACTCAAAAGCTGAAGACTTCTGGAAAACCTGAATCACTGGAGCGAGTTTAATCGCTTCGGGACGAGTACCCAAGATAATGCAAACCCGTTTTTGATTAGTCATTAGTCATTAGTCATCTGTCGTTTGCCAATGGTTATAGTCAATGGTCTATGCTAAATAGTCAAGAGTTGGCAGTCAATCATCACACAAATCATAAATATAAAAGGATAAATCATATAAAAAGCATGAAAAAACCCGGCTTAATCGGGTAGATGCACTGTTTATCGAATTAAAATGCGATCGCATAACTAAAAAGCATGAAAAAACCCGGCTTAACCGGGCAGACACACTGTTTGTCGTATTTACCTGTAATGACTAAATTTTAATCTCACAAGTTAAAGGGCAAGCAGCGTAAACAGTAGTCTGCATTTGGTCTGCCTCTCCATGCAGCCAGCTTAACCATTTGACTTCATTAGGATGAACTCCTTTAAGGGTTAGCACACCCGCAGCCAATACAACTGCCATGACATTAAACATGATTAAAGCGCCTGCTACAAGCAAAACAGCACTAACAGGCATCACAGATTGCAAAACGATTGACAACAGACATCCGACCGTAGCCATCAAGACAACTAGTGGAAAACCCACAACTAACAAGCATACTGCTAATGTAAAAGTCCATATTAAAAAGCTTTTAATCATCAACAAGGAGTAGGTCTTTCCTAGATTAGAGCTTTCAGCAGAAACCATTGACTTTTCCTCCCAAAAATACACAACAATTTTTAATTTCAGTTAGATTTCGCTTTTCGCGAGTCAACTGATTTTCTTTCTCAGTGAAATCCAGTATATAAAAACTAATCGGAAAAATGAGCATTTATTTACTAAAGTTTACAGTTAGTTTTTTGTAATTGTGGATGTAAGGTCAAGCTTACATCTATTAAAAGAACTTGTTTTCTGCATCTATCTTCAGATGTATAACCTCAAAGGTATGAGCTTTTAACTTTGATCCCCAGATATTGCTCCTACTCAACTTAACATTTCTTATAAAAATCAATAGCTATTCTCATAATTTTTAAATGGGCTGAATAAATGAACAATCAATATTTGTGTTGTTAATTGCTGGTAATTAGCGTCCATGTCTGGGATAAATTTCTCATCTAAGGACTGAAAATATTTATGTTTAGTCAGATGTTCTATAAAATACAAATCCGCCTATGTATTATAACTGAGGTCTTTTGAGTCCTTGGGTGTGTTAAACCAGGTTAGATAGGTTAAATAATTTATCTAAATTTTCTGATTAGCAAAATTTCTGGAAAAAAAGATACAAGTCGAGGTGGATGAAATGGATTGACCGTGGTTCTAGAATTTCAATCGCCTCCCATCACCATGAGAGCTTGCACGCCAGTATTCTCCAAAAGTCATCAAAGTAAGTGACTTGACTTCTCGCTAATTCAACTTTTTAACCGCCAAATGTGAAGATATATGACAGAATCACAGTCTCCATCAAATTCTAACTCTGTTACCGAACGTAACCTGCCTCCAATGCCGCCACCTCCGCCAGCCTTTAGTACACAGAGGCAGATGACACAAACATTGGATATGTCAATGGAGAGGAGTACTAACGCTCCTGTTGCAGGTCATCGTCCGGTTGCTCCTCCGCCAATACCTAGTTCAGTTTCCCCTAAAAACAGCAATGCGGGGCCCACTTTAGAGAAGTTGATCAGGCTAGCTTACGATCAGGGATATTCTGACCTTCACTTGGGAGTAGGTGAAGTACCCCGCTTCCGCAGCCGAGGAGAAATTCAATCAACGGATTATCCAGAAACAGATAAAGAAGGTTTCATGAGTTGGTTGCGGGAGGTGATGAGTGAGGCAGAAATTCAGCGCTTTGAAGAACACTTAGAATTTGATGGAGCAACTCAATATGACTTTGCTCGCGTGCGGATTAATGTTTTTGGCACCCTTAGAGGGCCTGCAATGGTCTTGCGGTTGATTCCACTGAAAATCTTAACTATGGAACAGTTGAATTTACCCCCAATTTTTCGGGATATTTGTCATCACCACAAAGGTTTGATTTTGGTGACTGGGCCTACTGGTTCTGGTAAGTCCACCACAATGGCCGCGATGGTTGACTACATCAATAAGGAGATGGCCAAGCATATCATCACCATTGAAGACCCGATAGAATTTATCCATCAAAGCCGCAAGTCTTTAGTCAAACAGCGAGAAGTGGGAATGCATACCCGGAAATTTGACAACGCTTTGAAAGCAGCTTTGCGGGAAGATCCAGATTTGATTCTGGTAGGGGAAATGCGGGACAAAGAAACAGTTAACACCGCCCTTAAAGCCGCTCAGACAGGTCACTTAGTTATGGGAACCCTGCACACCAATAGCGCTGTCAAAACCATTGAGCGGATTCTTAACCTCTACTCTGGTGACGAACAGGATGCAATGCGGGTGGCAATTTCTGAGTCTTTAGTGTCAGTAATTGCTCAAGGTTTGTGTCGCACAACTGACGGCAAGCGGGCTGCTTTCCACGATGTGCTGATCAATACTGAAGCAATTAAAGAATGGATTAAAGACGGTAAATATGATGAAATTGGCGAGTTGATGAAACAAGCTAGCTTTGACGGGATGATTACCATGAATCAGTCATTGCTTAATCTCTATCAAGACGGTCGGATCACTGAAGAAACTGCTCTAGAAATGTCGCCAACTCCTAATGAAATGGCCCAGTTTCTCCGAGGTCGAGTTTAAGTGGGTACTGGGGATTAGGAATTAGGGATTAGGGGAGAATAATTACTGGCTACTAAATATTGCCTAGTCCCCAGTCCCCAATTCCAAATATCTTTCCGATCCTGGTTGCAGTTATAGCTAAGGTAAAAGGTAAAAGAGAGAGTTTTTACTTTTAGCTAGCCTTTGTGAATAACTTGACAACAAACAAACTATCTACACCCCAGTTGTTTAAAGGCATTGCCCTATTTACACCTGGAGGAGATTTAATTTACTGCATCGATCCTAGCAAGCAAGGTCGATGGCACTTGCATTTATGTTCAGCTTTGCAAGAAATCCTAGATTTACCAGAGCCACCGCACTTTTTAGTGCCTTGTTATACTGCGACTATTGACCACTGGTTAGATCCGCGCACTCAACAAGTGCGAACTTTTGCTGAAGCTTATCCGGCTGTAGTTAGACATCAAGCTTTGCTTAATGCCATTTTTGGTACAGGGGAGTTAGCATGGCAAGCTGCCCCTTGGCAAGATGGGTTGTGCGATCGCATGGTGTTAACAACTTATCGTTCCTCATTCCCGCAGCTTTGGGAAGATCACGATTTAATTGTTCGTCTTGACCTTTCTGAACCTGTACCAAAATACCACCAGCCAGTAATAGTACAAAAAAAGGAAGTAATTACACAAGGCTATGTTCTCCGCTTGTTTGTAGCCGGACATAGCAGTACAACCGAACGTATTCTGCAAAATTTACACGAATTGTTGGAGCGATCGCTGGGACATCCTTATACTTTGAAAGTGATTGATGTTTTAAGTCATCCAGAACAAGCAGAACTCAATCAAGTTTCTGCAACGCCTACCCTTGTCAAGGTTTGGCCTCACCCAATTCGGCGAATCGTTGGAGAGTTGGATCATGTAGAAAAGATTTTACAAATGTTAGCTGCTAAGGAAAATTTTTAAGTTTTATAGCAAATTGAGAATTACAAAGTGAAATGCAGAATTTCGAGAGGTGGCAATTGTTTTCGCTAGAAATAAAAGAAAGTCTGTAGTAAGCTAATAGCTCGTAAACCGCTTTGCAATCAGACTAGTTTTTTTGTGAAGTGCGCGAATGGGTAGGTGTTGGTGAAGAGGTTACTATAAAAATGGCTGAATTGCCGTGGATGTAAGAACTTGACGGCTGTAGAATCTTAAAGCCATCCGCGCACCTTATATGGACTGGCTTTCAGCTATTTTCGTCTGGCACAATTGCCACTCCTCATGTTATGATTTTCCTACTCGCGCTATTGAACCTTGAAAACAAAATAACAGAAGGCTTTCAGATGCCAGCGATCGCAATCAACTAAAATCCCTATTAGGGATTGAAACTACTACAAACAATAACAAGTAATATTAGATGCTATAGCGTTTCCTAATCACATCAGGTACATCATAGCCCCCTCATCGCTTGCGGGGAGGGGGTTGGGGGTGGGGTTCTTGTACCTCACTCAACTGAGAACCGCTATAACTTTATGGCGATTTTGTTAAAGTATAAAATCTGTCAGAACGCATCTGAGTGCCATTTCGCCAAACTTCCACTTTTTCAGGGCTGACTAAATAATAGAAACTACCATTATCTGCTCGATATTTGCCTTGACCAATATTTAAAGCTGCAATTTTTATCGGCTTGCTTGGGTCTTGCTTCAACTGCCCAATATAAAAGAACTGACCATTTTCTTCACAGACTTTTACACGAATATTTGCAGTCTCACCCTCAATGATGATAACTCCATTACACTGAATATTATTAATAGGTGCAACAGCTATTGGAATTAGCTGTGAAGGTGAAACTTGCTTTGCTACTGGGGGTGTCGAGACTGGGTGGTTAGGGTTATCAACTTGTTGAACTTTAGAAGCAGGAAAAACACTCGCAGTTAAGGGTGTTAACAGACGAAGGGGATCAACTGCTATTTGACCATTTGGATGAACTTCAAAGTGGAGATGAGGTGCTGTACTATTGCCCGTAGATCCCATCTCAGCAATAATTTGACCTTGAATGACCTGCTGACCCTTACTCACCAACAAACGGCGATTGTGACCATAAATAGTAATACTGCCATCAAGATGTTTAATAGTTATGGCATTGCCTAATCCCCAATTATCCCAACCTGCTTTTACAACCCTACCCGATGCAGCAGCAATAATCGGAGTTCCAGATACCCCTGCAATATCAATTCCTTCATGTTGATATTTGCGAAAGCCTTGAGAAATAAACCCTTGGGTTGGCCAGATCAGATTAGAAGCAGGGATAGGAGTATGCTGTATTGGAGAATCACTTGCTAACTGTGTTAGGGCAGATGTAGTTGTATTTAATCCGATGGTTAAGGATATTAACCCAATTAATCCATAAGTGCGGTATCGATAAACAGTAATTTTTTTCATAAATGGCAAGCTTATTAAAACAATAATTCAGATAGTTTCTGATTATTTGCTGTTTCAAGCTGACTCGGAAAATATCAGGACGTTTAGCAGATATAGCATCTTTAAAATCGAGATCCTCACCAAACACCTTGGTACTACAAGTACAATATTTGCCCCGTATGCTAGCCATCGGCGCACCGAATGGCAGCATACGTTTATCAATCGCTAGAGAACAAGGGTTAAAGACTCCCAATGTTGCGTCAGCTTCCTTCTTACTTCAGGAGGGGCGGTCACTGAACTTGCCGAAGTGTCGAATTTTATAAGTTATATTACTCCTGCCTTCTGCCTTAAACCTTAGTGTAATTGTCGATTACTTTGGCTAAATCTGGCACTGCTTCTTCCACGTGCTTTTTAGCTGAACCGCGAAATTTTTCATAGGTTCCTCGCACAATTTGGCGTTTGGCGTTCTTGACTCTAGCATCAGTGACACTCAGTAGCGCATCTGCCGTATGAGAGCGATTTTTACTCAGGTGTCCAATCGGATCGCCTTTCTCTACGCCTTCACTCCAAATGGGGTCGAGTGCCGTGAAGCACTGCGGCAGGATCTGCTCAACTACGTAGGGGATATACCCAGGCTTGACTCCCTTCAGGGCGGCGAAGGCAGTTTTCAAAGCAATACCGCTCATACCTGACTTGGATGCCAGCTGTACTTCTATCATGTTGCAACATTCATCTATGACCATAGCCTTTTTGGTCGGGTTTGAAAATCCTTCGCTAAGTCCCATTTCACTTTTCCTTATCTAAGTACTTAATTTCTATTCGACTAGCTTTTTTAGCAAGCAGGAAATTACAGAAAATGGTATCAAAGTTGGAGGATGTTATGAACATCACGCTCTCACTACTTAAGTAGGACTTACGCAAAAATTAACGCACTAGGGGCAATTCATGAATTGCCCTAAGAAGAAAATTTTTCTTTTTGGCTATTGTTTGCGTAAGTCTTATTAAGGCTTCACCCATCATGCAATCCGCTTGGATTATAGCCAGTACTCTTTGTCAAAGCCATTTTCTAGTGGGTTTCGGGGAAAGAGTGAATGATAAAATTCAGGTTATCCCATCTTGCTGAGACCTGAGTTGTGTCTCTGGCAGACTTGAGCCAGTAGGTAAAGCCCTATGTTCAGATGCCGAAGTTCCATCTGAAGAATCTGGAGGTTTTGAGCCACCCGATCGCTTCCGAGAAAATATAGCTTGAGCCAAGCTCTTAACCAAAATATACAAAATTGGCACTAGGAACAAACTCAAGAATGTCGCAAGGAGCAGGCCCCCAAAAAGCGCTGTTCCCAAAGACCAACGGCTGCTGGCTCCAGCCCCCTCAGAGATCACCAAGGGCAAAAATCCTAACAACGCTGCAAAGGAAGTCATTAAGATGGGTCGCAGACGTTCTTCCCCGGCTTTTACCGCCGCTCGCGTGTAGCTCATACCCTGCTCATGCAATTGATTGGCAAATTCCACGACTAAAATCGCGTTCTTTGCGGCTAAACCAATCAAAGTTACTAAACCTACTTGGCAATAGATATCATCTACCACTTTGGGGAATAGGCTATCTGCCATGAAAATATTGGAACGTATCCAAATCGCGGTCATCGCTCCCAAAACGGCTAGGGGAACTGTCAGCAAAATAATGATCGGGTCAACGTAGCTTTCATACTGAGCCGATAGCACCAGAAAGACAATAACGATCGCTAAGGCAAAAATCAAGCCCGTAGATCCCCCTGATGTCTTTTCCTGGAGATAAGTCCCTGTCCACTCGTAACCAAACCCTTGAGGTAAGACCTCTGCTGCTACTTCCTCCATCGCTTTAATCGCTTCCCCCGAACTCGAACCGGGAGCGGGAGCGCCCTGGACTTTGATTGACCGATACAAGTTGTAATGGGAAATGGTTTTCGGCCCCACAAAGGGAGTAACTGTCACCAAATTGCTTAATGGAATCATTGCCCCACTTGCAGAGCGAACATACAGCTTGCCAATATCATCTGGATTAGAACGGAAAACTCCATCCGCTTGCACATATACCCGATACTGTCGCTGTCCCTGCACAAAGTCATTCACATATCGCGACCCCAAGTAACTTTGCAATGTCCCAAAGATGTCGCTGAGTTCGACATTGAGAGCTTTAGCTTGGTTACGGTTCACTTGAATGTCAAACTGAGGAGTGTCGGCGGTGAACTGAGTGAAGACTCTTTGTAGAACAGGCTTTTTATTTGCCGCCCCAATGAATTTGTTAGCAGTATCAACCAGGGTTTGAATCGGCGCACTGCCGGTTTTGTCTTGAATGATAAACTCAAAACCACCCGTACTACTTAACCCTCTAACCGGAGGAGCATTCACAGCGATCGCTCTGGCTTCTGTAATTGTAGAGAGCTTTTGGTTCAACCTCTGAAGTATTCCATAGACAGACTCAGATTCTTTAGTTCTCTCTTTCCAGGGTTTCAGGTTTGCAAAGGCAATGCCTAAATTAGAAGCATTGCCATCGAAACCAAAGCCACTGATCATAAAACTAGCTCTAACTTCGGGAGCCGATGTTACTTCTTTGACAACCTTGTTCATTACAGATTCGGTATATTTCAAAGAAACCCCATCAGGCCCCTGGACAACGACAAAGAAGTAACCTTGATCTTCCTCTGGAATAAATCCGGTAGGTACTGCTCTGTACATCAAAACCGTTGCGACTAAACCAGTAATAAAAACCCCAATTACAATCGGTTTGATATGGGTGAGGTAGCTAACAAACCCGACATATCGGCGTGTGAACCAGCTAAATCCCCGATTAAACTGCGTAAAAAACCACCCCAAAGGGCCCCGTGGAGTCTGAGCCGGGCGCATGAGGATGGCTGCCATACTTGGGGAGAATGTTAAAGCATTGAAGGTCGAAATGGCAATGGAGCAAGCAACGGTTAATGCAAATTGTTTGTAGACAATCCCAGTAGTGCCTGGAATAAATGCAACTGGAATAAATACCGCCATGAGTACAAGTGAAGTGGCAATAATTGCCCCAGTCAACTCTTTCATGGCTTCGACAGCAGCATCAAAGGGCCTCATGCCCTGCTCTAGTTTGACTGCAACTGCCTCCACTACAATAATGGCATCATCAACGACAATACCGATCGCCAGAACGAAACCAAATAAGGTCAGTGTATTAATCTGAAATCCTAAAACGAAAAGAGCCGCACATGTCCCAACCAAAGAGACTGGGATCGCAACAGTGGGAATGATCGTAGTCCGCCAGTCTTGCAAAAAGACGAAAATTACCAAGACCACCAGGATAATCGCCTCAACCAGGGTATGTAAAACTTCTTCTAAAGAAATTTCTACAAATGGAGTGGTATCAAATGCTAACTGTGCTTTTAGTCCAGGTGGAAAACTCTTCTCTAGTATTTTGATCTGCTCTTCAACAGAATGGGCAACGTCTAGAGCATTACTACCGGGAAGTTGATATATCCCCAAACCCACGGCTGCCTTGGGAGCATTTCCGGGGATGGTGAATTTGGCATCAGCGAGATAGCTCTCTGCACCTAGTTCAACTCTACCGATATCTCTAAGCTTAACTAGAGTGCTATTAGTGGTGTTATTAGTGCCACCTTGACTCACCTTCAGCACCATATCTTCAAATTCAGCCGCATCTTTAAATCGACTGGTTGCCCGTAAAGCAAATTCAAAGCTTTGATTATCTGGTGCTGGTTCCTTACCGATGGCCCCTGCACCCACCTGAATATTTTGTTCTTGCAGGGCGGCTGTCACATCTTGAGGAGTTAGTTGATGTTGGGCAAGCTTGTTGGGATCGAGCCAAAGACGCATGGCATATTTGCGCTCCCCAAAAATCCTGGCACTTCCTACACCAGGAAGACGTTTGATCTGATCGAAAATATACAGATCGACATAGTTACTGATAAAAATGTTGTCATACTCATTATTATCTGAGTAAAACCCATAGACCAGAAGCAGACTGCTTGATGCCGTTTCAACGGTGACACCTGTTCGTTGAACAGTGTCTGGCAGTTGAGGCTCAGCAAGTGCTTGTTTATTTTGAACGTTTACTTGAGCAATATCACTATTGACATTAGTTGGGAAGGAGACGGTTATATTGCTGGAACCATCATTACCCGTATTAGAAGATATATAAGATACATCTTTAACACCATTAATTTGTCGCTCAATAATGTTGGTGACAGTATTTTCTGTTGTTTGAGCATCTGCACCAGTATTGTTAGAGCTAACAGTGATTTGCACCGGAGCGAGGTCTGGTAGCTGAGAAATGGGAAGGATTGGAATACAGATGCTTCCCAGCAGCAAAATGATGAACGTACAGACCGTCGTCAAGACTGGACGTTTTATGAAGGTATTGACAAACATAAATCCAGGAAAAGTTTAATACTGGTCACGGATGGAGTAGCTTGTTATTAATATAAGAATTTATTAAGGTTTAGTGTTAGCGATCGCACAAAGTTTTAGATATTGGGTATGGGTTATTCTCCCTGTTTCCCTAGTTTGGAGCATAATCCCCCCTAAATAAAAAGGGGGGATCGAGGTTTCATTCAGGTTTTAAGTGCGTAAGTCCTATTCCTGATGAGATTTGCCATTACCCTGAAAATTTAACAACTGCTCGTCATTAACCCAAATTGCTTGTTGAGGTACAGAGATGGAAATTCCGGCTTGGTCTAGGGCAACTTTCAGGCGGCGGCGAAACTCCCGTGCTACATCCCATTGTTTGAGGGGCTGGGTTTTAATCCAGACACGAATAATCAAACCGCGATCGCCAAATTGATCTATTCCTAAAACTTGCGGCGGTTCCAAAATTTGACGCTGCCATTGCATTTCTTGGTTCATCTCGAAAGCAACAGTTGCAATCAACTTCAAAGCTTCTTCTGTATCGGCTTGGTAGGCGATGGGAACCGTTAAATCGGCTCGTGACCAACGACTGGAAAGATTTGCAACAACTTTAATTTCACTATTGGGAATGGTGATCAAGCGCCCTTCGGAATCCCGCACTTGGGTCATCCGCAGATTCAGGTTTTCTACTAAACCTCCCACGTCTCCCACACTAATCACGTCGCCTAAAGCATACTGGTCTTCTAGAATAATCAGGAAACCGTTAATTGCATCTTTAATTAAGTTTTGCGAGGCCAAAGATAATGCAACACCAACTAAACTCGCACCCGCTAGCAAGGGAACAATATCTATTCCCAAGGATACCAGCGCTAGCAAAAAACCTACTCCTACCCAGATAGCAGTAGTGATACTTTTAGTCACACCAGAAAATGTGGAAACTCGCAGTTGCAGCCGTGCAGAACTTTCTGGGGTCAGGAAAGCACCACTGCTGATCAGAGTGGAGGCGAAGCGGTCAATTAGGGCGTATGTCAAACGGATGGCTACATAGATTCCCAGGCATACGATGCCTAATCGCAAAGGAAATTGGAAAGCATTGAGAATTCCTACCTGAAACCCTCGTGTATAGGGAAATAGACCCAAAATAAAAAAGCTTCCACCTCCCCAAATTCCGGCTTGACTTAGCTGAAATAATCGTCTTTTTACTTCTTGGAGATGCTTCTTTTGCTGTTGATTCAGTTGTGTTGTAATTGGTTGATTTGCTGCTGGTGAAATTGGGGAGTTTATCAGCCCTCTGGGGAGTTGGGAGGCGACAGGATTGACTGAATCTGAATCCTTTTGGGAACGTCGTTGCCAGCCATATAGCCCCAAACTCATAATCACCATTGCTACTCCAGTACCCGCAGCAATTTTACCTTGGTTGATTAAAGATTGAGTTTGTCTTTCTTGCTTTGCTTCTTGCAAGTCTTCTTGTAATGATTCTGCGACTTGATTTGCCGATGTTGATATATCTACTTGTCGCAGTCCAGCATCCTCAGAAGTAACGGTCATCAGATATTGGTCATTGACATAAATTACTGGTAATTCGTTGACTTTCCGAACTTCTACCTTGACTGCTGTTTTTGGTGGTGACTGAAAGTAATTTTGACCAATTTTATCTAACTTCTTTTGAATATCTTCTGAACGTTCAGGAAAGTTGGTTCTTGATGCCGCTATTTGAAATAACCGACGACCATCTAAATAAATCCAGCCCGAAACAACTCTGTTATCTGAATAATTGCTCACACTGCTGGGAGCTTGCAGTTGCGGTAAAAAAGGAATCTGGGCTGTGGCTTTTGGCACAGATACAACGCCTATGGCTACTGAACTGGCGATGCCTACGGCGGGCAAAGCCAACGCCAAAAATTGAAAACGCACTCAAACACCTCCTTGAAAACAATTGAATATTGACTACTTCTATAACCATCCTCCGCAATTACTTTGAGTAAATGTACTTATCTAAAGTTGAGGTTTTTTCTTTAGATAATGAAATTTTGATGTTGTTTTGTTTTTGATATATCTTTAGATAGATGACAATTTACTTAAAATCAGCAATCCAATCTGAGAAGAGTCTTACTCTTACCAAAGATAAAACAAAAAGAAAGAACCTGGCGATGAAGTTGACATTAGGGTAATCAAACGTCAAGCTAGTTTTGAGGATTATTGACTAGTGATTTGCTTTCTTTCAAGCAAAAATCGCAAGTTGTACAATAACCTAGTAGAGTGCGTAAAATTTACGTAACTTTTTTAATTTTTTGAGGTAACTTTTGATGACCGCAACTTCTCCCCGATTAAAGCACGAGGTTAAAGACCTCGGCCTAGCTGCCTTGGGAAGACAGCGCATTGAATGGGCTGGACGCGAAATGCCAGTTTTGAAGCAAATCCGCGATCGCTTTGCTATCGAAAAGCCCTTCGCTGGTTTACGCCTTGTAGCTTGCGCCCACATTACAACAGAAACAGCACACTTGGCGATCGCTCTGAAAGCCGGTGGTGCAGACGCGCTTTTAATTGCTAGTAACCCCTTATCAACTCAAGATGACGTAGCCGCTAGCCTCGTCGCCGATCATCAAATTCCCGTCTTTGCTCAAAAAGGCGAAGATAACGAAACCTATAACCGCCACGTTCAAATAGCTTTAGATCATCGCCCCAACATTATTGTTGATGACGGTAGCGATGTGGTTGCGGCTTTAATCCAACACCGCCAACACCAAATTGCTGATTTGATTGGTAGCACCGAAGAAACCACAACCGGTATCGTGCGCCTCCGCGCCATGTTTAAAGATGGCGTTCTCACCTTCCCCGCAGTCAACGTCAACGACGCTGATACCAAGCACTTCTTTGATAATCGCTATGGTACTGGGCAATCAACCCTAGATGGCATTATCCGCGCCACAAATATTTTGTTGGCTGGTAAAAACATTGTTGTCGTCGGTTATGGCTGGTGTGGTAAAGGTACAGCCCTTCGCGCCCGTGGAATGGGTGCTAACGTCATCGTCACCGAAATCGACCCCATCAAGGCAATTGAAGCCGTAATGGATGGCTTCCGCGTCCTGCCAATGGCTAAAGCTGCATCTGAAGGTGATATTTTCATCACTGTGACTGGTAACAAGCACGTCATTCGCGGTGAACACTTCGATGTGATGAAAGACGGTGCGATCGTTTGTAACTCTGGTCACTTTGACTTAGAACTTGATTTGAAATATTTGGCTGCACAAGCTAAGGAAGTCAAAGATGTTCGTCCTTTCACTGAAGAATATAAGTTGAAAAATGGTAAATCAGTTGTCGTTCTCGGACAAGGACGCTTGATTAACCTAGCTGCGGCTGAAGGACACCCCAGCGCGGTAATGGATATGAGTTTTGCCAACCAAGCTTTGGCTTGTGAATACCTGGTGAAGAACAAAGGTAAGTTGGAACCTGGTTTGCACTCAATTCCGGTTGAAGTCGATCAAGAAATTGCTCGTTTGAAGTTGCAAGCTATTGGTATCACGATTGATAGCTTAACAGCAGATCAAATTGAGTACATCAATTCTTGGACATCGGGAACTTGATACATTGATTAATTGATTTTTTGGGGATAGGCTTTTGAGCTTATCCCTTTTTTTGTGTTCGCACATTCGCTGAAGCATTCCCGTAGAGTAAGTAAGTCGGCAAGAATAAATACAAAGTACATTAAGTAGTGTAAAAAATATTGAGATTAGTTCGTAGTGAGGGCTTCAGCCCTCATTTGAGGACTAAAGTCCTCACTACAAACCTTGAATTATTCACGCCGCCCTACTTAGACGCAAGTGCAATAGCTTACTTAAAAGATTAGGTAATATTAGAACTTAGATTATTATTTTTTATATGTCAGCAAAAGATATTTTTCATAATACTGTGAAAGTAGCCTTAGAAAAAGATGGCTGGAAAATTACACACGATCCCTTGTTCTTTCAACTCACTGAACAAATTAGAATTAAAATAGACATGGGAGCGCAAAAGTTAATTGCGGCTGATAAAGATGAGCAAAAAATAGCAATAGAGGTAAAAAGTTTTATTGGGATGTCAGCAATTTCAGAATTTCATACAGCTGTTGGTCAATTTTTGAACTACAGAGTAGCATTGGAGCAAAAGGACTCTGAACGAGTATTATACTTAGCAATAGCTAAAGATATCTACCAAGAGTTTTTTGTGGATGCTTTTATTCAAAGTGTATTAGAACGATATGAAATCAAGTTATTAGTTTTTCATGTCCAAAAACAGGAGATAGTATTATGGAAAAATTAAATTATCAGGAATTAGTGAAAAAAATTATTTATAAATATGTAAAAGATCAACCAAAAGAAGATTTAGAAAATACTGAAATTGTCTTTGATACAGAACGCGATCGCTACTTATTATTATATGTGGGATGGCATGATGAAGAAAGAGTATATGGATGCCCCATTCATATTAGTATCAAGGATGATAAAATTTGGATTCAGCGCGATTTTACTGAAGAAGGAATAGCTAATCAACTAGTAGAATTAGGTGTACTGACAACAGATATTGTTTTAGGTTTTAGATCGCCTTATGTCCGGCAATTTACTGGTTTTGCATCTGTTTAGTAATGTCATAACTTCAAACTGTTAACTTGATATACTAAAAATATTCCTATATACAAATCTCATGTTAACCGTAACAATTGATGAAATCCAACAAAATATAAGTAGCTATCTTCGCCAAGTAGCAGCAGGAGAAAGTATTATTATCACGCAAGCAGGTAAACCTATTGCAGAAATTAAACCAGTTTCACCCACTTCCCAACAAATTAGACCTTATGGCTTATGTGCTGGGGAATTCATTGTTCCAGATGATTTTGATAGTCCCTTACCTGAAGAGATTTTAAATAGTTTTGAAGGAAAATGAAACTATTATTAGATACCCATATTTTCTTATGGTTTATTAGTGGCGATCAAAAATTATCAATTCATTTACAAAATAGTATTCGTGATTTAAATAACGACATATATTTAAGTTGTGTTTCAGTTTGGGAAGCAACTGTTAAATATCAGTTAGGTAAATTACCATTACCAGAATCACCTGAAATCTACCTTCCCAAGCAGCGTCAGCAGCATTTAATCAGTAGTCTCAACCTAGATGAAGAAAGTGTTGCTCAACTCTTGAATTTACCATTGTTACATCGCGATCCCTTTGATAGGATGTTAATTTGTCAAGCTTTACAACATAAATTAACAATTTTAACTGTAGACCCGGCAATTCGTTCCTACTCGGTCAGTGTTTTATATTAAGGTAATAATTAAAAATCTGGAATAGAACAGCCTTTACATTTTAAAAGTGCATAAGAGTATGCTTTTTTCAACATTAAATAATCAACACTAACTCAGAGCGATCGCCTGTGGCAAGCTACGCCTACGCAAGGGCAATTCATAAACTGCCCCCACCTGAAAATCAGGGTTTCAGCTATTGCTTGCGTAACTCCTGTTCGCTTTTCGCTGTCCGGCTAAAAAGTCGATAGTATAGCGACGCACTAGTTTCTTTTAAGGGAAACAGCAGATAGGTAAGAGGATTTATTGCCACAATAATATTTCGGAAGTCTCGCCGAGCAAAAAACAAGATAGCACGAGCAACTTGCTGTGCAGACATCACTCCATAAGGATTCAGTTGACTCTTAAACGGGCCAAGAATTAACTTGCGAATTACACAATCCCCATCCAAACGCTTGAGGGTAACAATATCTCCTAGCGATCGCTTGCTGAGTTCATAAAGCGGACTCAGGGCTGGAGAAACCTCAGCTTCAGAAGTGTTTACCCAAATTTCCTTCGTTGCTTTTGCTTGTGGCCCTGTTATAGTTGTCAAAAATATATCCATCAACCGCAATGCGGAAAAGGTGTTCACCTCATAAGAGGAATTTATCGCCTCCGATGTACGGCTAGCGTAAACATTGATTCCGTGGTTGATAATTAAAATATCTACTTTTTCTAAACTATCCCTCAGTTCGGCTTCATTACCCAACTGCCAGCGAACCACTTTCACCCCAACTTGCTCTACTAATTTTTTGGGATTAGTGCTTAATGCCACGACTTTAGCATTATTCTTGACAAGTTCAGCCGCCAGCGCTTGCCCTAACGCTCCTGATGCTCCGGTTAAAGCGATGGTTTTCCCCTTAAGAGATAGTCCTGTACCCAGAATTTTATCCACTAGGGGAAAGACACCACTGTAGTAAGCGTTGACATCATCAAAATGATGCCGCCAATGGTAAGACCGATTCACCCACCAAATGGATGGAATTGTCTCTAAAGGGCCGGGGAGGTGGTTGAAATCTGTATCAATTTTTCCCTGGAAATATCGCACAGACGCGCCATACAAGAAGGTGGAACCATAAGCTACTCCCAGCCATAACCCCATCTGCTGGACAATTAAGGCAATGACTACCAGTATCACCAGCAGTAGACTCGATTCTAAAATGTCGTGATAGAGTTGGGATTCTTGGTAAATTTTCAGGGAAACTATCGATAAATCGCGGCGATAGGCTGCATGGTGCTTGTTGTGCCATTTAGCAAGCCAATTGACTTGGTGACACAAAGCATGGTAGCTGTCTCTCAAGACCTCAGCAAGCAAAAGTGAAAAAAGTCCCCAGCTAACAAACTGCAAGCTGATATTTAGCCAAACCCAATTAGTTTGTAACCCTGCCTCAATTCCCATCAAGTTTTCAGCTAATATTTTTATCATGTTTGTCTCTACTCGTTTTTCTTAATCATTCTTCATGATCTGATAAAGGGGCGTTAAGGTCGAGTCTAGAGCATCATATAGCCAGCTTCAATGTGGGTAAAGTGTTTGCTCAATTGCTGATGTGCTTTTGGTAAGAGAACTCCAAAGAATGATTGATCCTATGATAAGAGAAAGGTAACTTTATTTTGTAGCCGAACTCATGTCTCCAAAATCTGTCATTCAACTC
>NZ_JBALBW010000065.1:0-93494 GCF_036919895.1 Nostoc sp. | reverse complement strand
TAATTATTTGTCAAAAAATTATGCTTCGACACAAGTTCTCTATTTAAATAAAGAATTTTCTCTGATTTTTTTTCAAAATGAGAATTGCTGGCATTATTCTAGAAAGTTCTGGCGCGAAAAAATCTGCACTAATTCTTCCCCAAGATGACACTTGGCAAGTACGAGCAATTACCTTTATTGAGGATGAGGAAATACAAACTATCCTCAAATCGCAATTACTAGACAATTGTCAAGATATTCCCGTAAACATTATCCATTACGTCAAAAATACCAAGCAAACAGTTGTTATAGACAATTGTCAAACAGATATTCCTGGGGTAATTGGGGAATATATGCACTCCTCACAACCCCAGAGTGTATTACCCCGATTATTAATCAAGGGAATTTACTGGGGATTGTTTATCTAGAAAATCAACTGACTCAAGGAGTATTTACTAGCGATCGCCTTTCTGTTTTAAATCTCCTCTGCACTCAAGCCGCGATTTCTTTAGAAAACGCCCAATTATATAATCATCTCCAAGAGCGAGAAAAGTTTTTAAGTAGTATTTACGAAGGTGTTGGCTGTGTCATCTTTGTGGTTGATGTCCGGGATAATGGTAGGTTTGAGTACACAGGATGGAGTAAATCTTGCGAATTAGGGAGTGGTATACCTGCTTCGAAAGTGCTGGGTAAAACTCCGCAAGAAATAAATCCTAATGACGGTGCAGCAGTCGAGCAAAAATATCTGCATTGTTTCCAAACCGGAATACCCGTCACTTATGAAGAATGCCTAACATTTAATCACCAGAAAACTTGGTGGTTAACCACACTCAGTCCATTAACAGACGAGACGGGCAAAGTTTATCGCCTAGTGGGGACAACTATTGATATTAGCGATCGCAAACAAGCTGAAGAAGCAGTAACAGAAAAATCTCAAGCACTCAGAACAGCCTTAGAAGATTTGCAAAAAGCCCAATTACAAATTGTTCAGAGCGAGAAAATGTCTGCACTAGGTAATTTAGTTGCAGGGGTAGCCCATGAAATGAATAATCCTTTGGGCTTTATTTCTGCTAGTCTCAAACAAGCTCAACCCAGCATTAATGATATTGTTGAACACTTGAAACGATATCAAACAAGTCTCCCCGAACCGGGTGATGAAATCATCGAACATGCCCAAGAAATTGACTTGGATTATACTTTAGAAGACTTACCCAAAATTATTAATTCAATGGTGATGGCTTGCGATCGCCTCAAAAATATAAGTACTAGTTTAAGAACTTTCTCGCGGGCTGATAAAGATTACAAAGTGCTATTTAATATCCATCAAGGTATCGACAGTACAATTTTAATTCTCAAACATCGCCTCAAAGAAAACGAACAACGTCCAGCAATTGAAGTGATAACTGATTATGGTAACTTGCCCCAAGTTGAATGTTTTCCTGGGCAGTTAAATCAGGTATTTATGAATATTCTAGCTAATGCCATTGATGCCTTAGAAGAATCAAATGCTGGGCGAAGCTTTGAGGAAATTAAGGCTAATCCCAACCTAATTAAAATTAAAACCTTCCTAGAAAGTAAAGGTGTGAAAATTGCTATTGCTGATAATGGCAAGGGGATAAATGAAGAAGTGAAGCAAAAGATTTTTGACCATTTATTTACTACAAAAGCTGTGGGTAAAGGGACAGGATTAGGATTAGCGATCGCCCGTCAAATCATCGAAGAAACCCATAGTGGCAAATTGAGTTTTAACTCTGTTTTAGGTCAGGGTACAGAATTTTTAATTGAAATGAAGTTATAAAAAAATTAAACAGGTAAATCAGCAGCACTCTGGATATTTTTTAAGATTAAGTCAGGGCTACTACGTTTAATCAAGCCAGTTAGGACTTTACCAGGGCCAATTTCCATTACTTGTTGGATACCATTAGCTGGTAATTGCAGAGAAATTTCTCGCCATCTTACAGAACCAGTCATTTGTTTATTCAGGCGCTGCTTTAAAATCTCGGCATCAATAGACGGAATTGGTTCTACATTAGACAACACTGGCACAGTAGCTGGCTGAAATTCTACAGATTCTAAAATGTCTTGGAATTGGGCAGCAGCTGGTGCGATTAAATGTGAATGAAATGCTCCAGAAACTTTTAAAGGAATAGCACGCTTGGCTTTCACTTGATTCATCACTGCTTGCACAGCCTCAGTCGTGCCTGAAATTACCACCTGAGCCGAACTATTGTCATTTGCTAGTACTACATCAGGGGTTTCGGTAATGACTTTTTCCAACTGTTCGCGGTCAAAGTTCATCAAAGCCGCCATCATCCCACCGACGGCGCTATCCATGAGTTCTGCACGACGCTTTACTAGATATAAACCAGCTGACCACTCAAAGACACCCGCAACATAAAGAGCAGAATATTCTCCCAAACTGTGACCAGCAACTAAATCTGGCTGGTGTCCTCGTTCTTGGAGAAGATCGGCAAGAATGCTTTCTATCACATAAAGAATCGGCTGGGTGTATAGAGTCTGTGATAACTTTGCTTCTTCGTTTTGACAGATTTCGGTTACAGACCAGCCCAAAATTTCCTTGGCTTGGGCAAATTTTTCTTTAGCGGATGGTATATCTAATAAATCTATTCCCATTCCCAATGCTTGAGAACCTTGTCCGGGAAACACCCATGCAGTTTTTGTCATTGATCGTTAGTCAGTGGTCATTGATAATTGGGGACTGGGGACTAGGGACTGGGGACTAGGGATGGGGAAGAGTTTTCCCAGTACCCAATACCCAGTCCCCAGTCCCTATCTTCCCCATTGAAAAATTGCTGCACCCCAGGTAAGACCGGCACCAAAACCGGATGTAGCAATGATGTCATTGGGTTTAATTTTACCTTGCCGTACTGCTTCATCCAAAGCTAAGGGAATAGAAGCAGCTGAGGTATTGCCGTACTGAGCGAGATTACTGATAATTTTATGTTCTGGGACATTCAGGCGTTGGGCAACAGCATCGATAATGCGCTGATTAGCTTGATGTAAGACTAGCCAATCTATTTGGTCAACGCTCAGGTTAGCTTGAAATAAGGCTTTATCAATAATTTCTGGCACTTTTTGGACGGCAAAGCGATAGACTTCTTTGCCGTTCATAGTAATGGGTTGGTAAGTGCCTTTAGTGATATTTACATTAGAGAGCAATTCTTGGGAAGCGCCTACATAAGCAAGATTGAGGTGATGGTTTTGAGTACCATCACTTTTAAGGGCAAATCCCAATAAGCGATCGCTTTTTGAAGCCTGCAATACTACTGCTCCTGCACCATCGCCGAATAGCACACAAGTGCGCCGATCTTCCCAATCTACCCAGCGAGAGAGGATATCTGCCCCGATCAAAAGTACATTTTTATATACACCTGTTCTAATATATTGGGCTGCTGTAACCAGACCAAAAACAAAGCCAGAGCAGGCTGCTGTCAAGTCAAAGGCTACTGCATTGCTGGCTCCTAATTGCGCCTGCACTTTACAAGCACTACCAAACAAATCATCAGGGGTGGAAGTCGCTAGCAATATCAGGTCTAATTCTTCTGGTTTAATTCCTGAAGCTGCGATCGCCTGAATGCTGGCGGCAGTAGCGAGTCCACTT
Source organism: Nostoc sp. (assembly GCF_036919895.1). Lineage (GTDB taxonomy): Bacteria > Cyanobacteriota > Cyanobacteriia > Cyanobacteriales > Nostocaceae > Nostoc. The sequence goes on along the minus strand of NZ_JBALBW010000065.1, from coordinate 89,893 downwards.
AGGGACTCAGATGGTGTGGCTAATCGTCGTTGACGAATTCCCGTTCTCGTTGCAATCCACTCGTCTGATGTTTCAACTAGTTCAGTCAATGTCTCATTGTGTAGGGAAGTTGCGGGTACTGCCGAGCCACTTCCGGTAATTGCTACGCCTAAGTTTTGCACTCCTAATCTCCCAAGCTACAGCTTTTGTCCTTTGTCAGTCGTCCTTTGTCATTTGTCATGTGTCAGTTGTCCTGTGTCAGTTGTCCTTTGTCCTTTCCAAATGACCAATGACTAATGACTAACCGCTCTCGCGCTCTAGGATATATTGGGACTGAATTCGTTGTAGCACCTGGTTGTCAACAGCTTCTTTGGCCATGCGAACTGCATTAAAAACTGAAGGTGCTTGTGAGCTACCGTGACCGATAAAACAAACTCCTGCCACGCCTAACAGCAAAGCACCGCCGTGTTCTGCGTGATCCATCCGTTGCTTAACTCGCTTCAGGTTTGGTTTTAAAATTGCTGAACCAATTTGACCATGTAATCCTTGGGGTAATTCTTCCCGCAGAATTTGCAGAATTACTTCTCCAACTGCTTCGGCAAATTTTAATAGCACATTGCCCACGAAGCCATCGCAGACAATAACATCAAAGCGACCGGAAAGCACATCACGCCCTTCGGCATTGCCAATAAAATTAATTTGAGAATTTTCGCGGAGCAGTTGGTGGGCGCGGACGGCTGCATCATTGCCCTTAGAGTCTTCTTCACCGATATTCAACAAACCCACTTTCGGTTCGGTTGTACCTAAGACATACTGACTGTAAGCCGAACCCATGACGGCAAACTGCTCTAAAAACTTCGGACGGCAATCTACATTTGCACCGACATCAAGAACTAACACAGGTTTGCCAGCAACAATTGTTGGAAAAACAGTCCCGATTGCTGGACGGTCAATTCCCGGCAATCGTCCTAAGCGGAGCAAAGCTGATGCCATAGCTGCCCCAGAATGACCGGCAGAAAATACCGCATCTGCTTTTTGCTGCTTGACTAAATCCATCGCCACATTAACAGAAGCCTTGCGTTTGCGTCTCACTGCATTTAAAGGCTCCTCATCCATTGCGATCGCTTCTTCAGCAGTCACGATCTCTATCTGCCCTAGATTCGTTTTTGGCGGGAAGGCAGCTTCTATTTGTTGGGGATCACCAACTAGTAATATATCTACACCCAATTCTTCCTTTGCTCGCAGTGCGCCAGCAACGATTTCACCGGGTGCGTGATCCCCTCCCATTGCGTCAATTGCGATCCGTACGCGAGTCGATCCCATTGCTCAGAGCTTTTAGAAACCTTATAGATTTTACCAGATGGCTTTGCCGAAAAAGCTTAACTTTCTGACTGCCAAATTATTTCTGTTACTATTGCAACAATTTTTACTGGCAAGCTCAAGATAGCACGAATTTGGGCATTGGGCATTGGGGAAGGTGGGGCCCCCTCTGGGGATAAGGGGTAATGGGGACTGGGGATTAGGTAATGAGCATGGGGAAGAAACCTTCTAGTGTTCCTAGTAAGACTAGTCCCCAATACCCAGTACCCAATAGCCAGCCCCTAATCCCTACTCCCCAATCTCCAAAACCCAGCTAACTAGTGTCCGAACGCCGTAGCCGGTTGCCCCTGCGCTGTTGTAGCCATTTTCTTTATCTGTCCACACGGGGCCAGCAATATCTATATGCGCCCAAGGTGTCTCTTTGACGAATTGTTTCAAGAAAAGTGCAGCAGTAATAGCACCACCTGGACGCGGGCCTGTATTTTTCATGTCGGCGATGCCAGACTTTAGTCCTTCAAAATATTTTTCTTCCATTGGCATCCGCCAAATCTTTTCCCCTGAAGTTTGGGCAGCTTTCTCGATTTGGGAAGCTACACCATCATCGGGAGTGTACAAACCAGCAATATCTTCACCCAAGGCAATGACGTTAGCACCGGTTAGGGTAGCTAAATCTACGATCGCATCCAACCCTAATTTGTCGGCATAAACCAAGGCATCTGCTAAGGTTAAACGTCCTTCAGCGTCGGTGTTGTTCACTTCTATTGTTTTGCCGTTTGATGCTGTGAGAATATCTCCAGGGTGCATGGCGTGACCGCTAATCATGTTTTCAGCTACCGCCGAGATAAAGTGAACTTCAACATCTGGCTTAATTTGAGCAATTGCTTTTGCCGCGCCCAAGGTAGCAGCTGCACCACCCATATCCATTTTCATGGTTTCGATGCCGCTACCAGCACCTTTAATATTGAGTCCGCCGGAATCGAAGGTTACACCTTTACCAATAATTGCTAGTTTCTTTTTCGGTGTACCTTCTGGTTTGTAAATCAGGTGAATGAATTTAGGTGGCAACTCGGAACCTTGCGATACCCCCAAAAAAGCACCCATACCCAACTTTTCACAGTCTTCTTTTTCCAGAATTTCTACTTGTAAACCGTACTCCTTTGCGATCGCTTGAGCAGTTTCTGCCAAAGTAATTGGTGTGACTGCGTTGGCTGGCGCTGCTACTAACTGCCGGGCCAAATTTACCCCAGAAACGATTTGATTGGCGCGGGTAATGGCGGTTTCTTGTCCACCGAAACCTAGTAAATCTACGCTTTCTATTTGCGATCCTTTCTCTTCTGGTTCTGATTTAAAGCGAATATCTTGGTAAAGTGCTAATTCCACACCTTCTGCGATCGCTTGGGCACTGGCCGCTGGATCGTTATTCCATAATGGAAAACTAAATCCCAGAATTTTGCTTTTTTGCTTTTTTCCTACCCTAGCTACAGCAGCAGCAGCGCGTCGCAGAGTGTCGAGTTTTAGTGCATCTGGTTTACCTAATCCTACCAAAATCACTTTCCGCACTGGGCTACCAGCATTTACACGGGTGAAGATGCTACTGTTGGCTTTACCTTTAAATTCTTCTTCTGTAATCAGTTCTTTTAATACCCCGGAAAACTTTTGATCTAAAGTTGCCAGTTCTCCAGTTAACTCGACTGCATCTTCAAATAATCCAATTGCCAAACTATCGCCTGCCCACTCTAGCAAAGGCTTGTCACTAGGTTGAATTGTCATTTTGGGATTTTGTGTAAATATTCCTTCCTGTACCAGTATTGCTCAAAATTATTGTTTCAGGATGAGGGGAATTGGGAATTGTCCATACTAATCATGGAGGAAGTCTGAGTTGAAAAGCTGGTAACTTTCATCTTCTTATTTCTCCCCCCTTTTTCTAATTCACATTAGGCGTGAGTTAGGAATTAATCTCTTTACAACTCCTAACTCCTAACTCATAACTCCTAACTCCTAACTCATAACTCCTAACTTCTAGAGTTCCGCCCGAATAGTAAAAGCATAATCTCCTCCAGGCTCTAGCTGATAATCTTGTTGCTCCAAAAATCGACCAAGGGGTTCTTTGATTAAAGCGCGGCCTTGGGAAGGCTTGACGGCAAGTTCTCCTCGGCGAAAATGCCACTGGAAATGCCACTCAAACTCACCTGCACTCACTTCACCCTCAAGGAAGCCGTGTTGCCAGGATTGGCGGGTGATTCTGACATGGGCAATGGTTTCTGGCAGTCGTCTTTTCGCACTCACAATGCTTTATATCAAGTGTAGAATAGCAGCCGATCGTGTAGGATTCTTATTTTATTTACCAAACATAGCTTAAATAGACAAACTGACAAAGTGAGTATTTGTAGTTGAGCTAGAAGAACTCACGAGTCAGCAATCAGAAGCCAGAATGGCAAGTGTGTCAGTAGTAAGCTGATGTGCTAAGGATTTATTTTCTTAAATGTATCTAAGCTGAGAACGATTATGGCGCAGTAATTACCGCTACTGGGCAATGAGCTTTACTTAGAATTACATCCACTCTGTGACCGAAGAAAACGCGACCCGTAACCATTCGGATATTACTCCCTAGAATAATTAGGTCAACTTCCTGGGCTTGGGCAAACTTGAGAATTTCCTTTTCTGGGCTGTTTCCTTGAAGAATATAGATTTTAACATCAGCACCCAGATTGCGGCCAATTGTTGCTTGCTGTTCGAGCAGATCGCGAGCAATTTCCTTCACTGGAGCTAGCGATCGCTGCTCGTAAAGAATATACTCAACCTGTGGCAAATTAATCACGTTTACAATCATTACTAATGCTCCTGTCTGAGCAGCGATCGTACTTGCCATCTCTACAGCGTTTTTGCTATATTCTGTCCCTACCGTTGGCACTAGAATTTTTGTCAGCTTTTGTTGAGCAATTTTGCACATCTCGCCTTTGGGTTGGGGTAGATGCGACTTTACTACCATCGTTGCACATGGCGCTTCTTGTACTACCCGATCTACAAGCAAATTGAACAATTTTTTCTGAGGGCGTATCTGTTCAGAAGCTCCCAATACGATCAAGTCATAGTTTTTGTTTGCTTCATTCAGAATTACTTCTGCTTTACTACGCCCAGACTCCGTTTTTGTTTGCAGAGTTGTATCAGCAGGTAGCTGCATTTCCTCAGCAATAGAAGCCAGCGCTTCCTCGGCGGCGGTATCTTTAACTTGGGTTGCCGTCCGGCGATCTTTGCTTTGAGGTTGCTTATCACTTAGGGCATATAGAGATGTCACTTCTATGGAGTTTTGGTGAGCCATGTAGCCCACTAGTTGCGCCGCCAGTTGGATGTTGGGGCCACCGCTAGTAGGTATTAAAACCCGTTGGATCTGTTTGATAAAGCTGCGGCTATCCTGCTCTTCTTGTTCCAAACGTTGCGCTTCCTCGTCACTCATCACCACCTTCGACAAAGACCAGCGCAAAAGGGGTGGAGCTATTAGGGAAGTGACGATCGCTACCATCACAATAATTGAGTACATCTGGGGATTCAGCACTCCCAAAGATAAACCAATGGTAGCAACGACAATTTCCATCGCCCCGCGAGCATTCATCCCAGAACCCATTGCCAAACCTTCCCAATGACTCAAGCCGCCGACGCGAGAACCAATATAAGCACCTGTAAATTTGCCAACACAGGCAACAACAAGAACAATCAAACCAAATATCAACGTCTGGGGTACTAAAAGAGTTAGTAGATTAACTTTCAAGCCAGCGGAAGCAAAGAAAATTGGCGCTAGAAAAGCTGCTGTGAATACTTCTAGCAGATGTCCAGCTTCATTACTAAAGCGGCGGGATTGACCGGCCAGAATTCCCAGCACGAAAGCACCTAATGCTGCTTCCAGACCTAATGCGTGGGTAAGTGCTGCTGCCGAGAGCGAAAGAATTAGTACAGCCGATATACTCGCTGAGATACCGCCAACGTAGTCATCAACCCACCGCAAAATCTGGTCTACGATGGTACGCCCAATTGTGAAAGCGATCGCTAAAAACAATATAGCTGCACTTACGGAGTGGAAAATTGTTCCGAAGTCAAATTTGCCGCTACTAGCTAAACCTGAAACCACAGAAAGTAAAATCCAGCCAATGGTGTCGTCAGTCATCCCAGCAGCTAAGGTAACTTGACCAATGTCACGGCGAATCAGGTTTAAGTCCATCAGCACTTTAGCAATCACTGGTACTGCCGAAATACTCATTGCTGTGGCAATAAATAAACTGAATACCAGCCGCTTTTCTGGGTTGGCTAAAAAACTATCTGGCAATAGCCAGCCCAGTCCAAATCCAGTGATAAATGGGATAATAATTCCGCCTAGTGAAATCAGCAGAGCCGTTTTACCCTTACGAAGAATCAGCTTTAGATCCGTCTCTAACCCAGTTACAATCAGCAAAAATAACACGCCTAACCAAGAAATCACGGAAAGTAAATTAGACTGTTCTTGACTTTTGGGAAATATGTACGCCTGTACATCTGGAAGGAGTAAACCAAATAGAGAAGGGCCCAGCAACACACCCGCCAGTAATTCCCCAACAACCGGTGGGAGGTTAATCCGGCGCATCAACTCACCTAATCCCCGCGCTACCAGAAGTAATAGTGACAGTTGCACCAGCACCAACAGTAACTCATGATGACCGAGAGGTTTAATTAAACCGTCACCTGCTACTTTTTGTGCAGCGAGTACAGGCACTAACATTAGGGACAGGTTTTGCATATAAACGTCCAAAGGTTGGATTACAAATTTTTAAAGGGTTGCTCAAGTAAATCCTGAAAATGTTTACTTGCACATCGGTCTAAAAGCTTAAAGTGTCATTATGATGATTTACGCACAATAGATCCCCGAACCCTCGACAATTATTAATTGATGCACAGATGAGCTATAATCACAAGCTGAAAATCTTACCTTTGATAGTAATTTTCCTGTTAATAGTTCAATGCTCGCTGGTTGATAAAACTTGCATAGCATTAGTCGCTTCTCCATTCACCACGGTTTATGAACAGCGGATTATCCATAGTCCAGATGGTATCGGTAAATATTACATGGGACGAGAAATTGCTAAAGTTATGGGATACACAGGCGCTGGCTGGCTAGAACGTCCAAACCGAGAGGAAGAGGAACAGCCAAGTAAGGTAGTCAACGCCCTTAATCTGAAACCTAACAATGTAGTGGCAGATATTGGTGCTGGTACAGGTTATTTAAGCTTTCGCATCGCCCCCTTATTAACAGATGGAAAGGTTTTGGCTGTGGATGTTCAGCCAGAAATGTTGGAAATAATTGAGTTGTTTAAAAAAGAGAAAAATATCACTAATGTTGAGCCTGTTTTAGCAACCCTTAGCGACCCTAACTTACCATCTAAAAGTGTCGATTTGGCTTTGATGGTGGATGCTTATCACGAACTTGAGTATCCCCAAGAAGTGATGCAAGGAATTGTGAAAGCACTTAAACCAGGTGGTAAGGTAGCGCTGGTTGAGTACCGGGGTGAAAATCCTTTTATTATGATTAAAGGTTTGCACAAAATGACTCAAAAGCAAGTCCGTAAAGAAATGCAAGCTGTTGGTTTGGTTTGGCGCGAAACTAAAAACTTATTATCTCGACAGCATTTAATGATATTTGAGAAACCTGATTCTAGCGATGTTTTGACAAGATGAGGCTTGAACGGTACATCACAAGAAAATATGTCCCAAGCCATAATAAAGTAAGACTCCTTGCCACTTTCCTTAGAAGTGGACGCAGATGGAATTATCAAAAGTGAAGTATTTCCTGGTTTGTGGTTGTCAATGTCAGATTTACTCGCTGGGAATATGCAGCAAGTATTGACTGTGTTGAAGTTGGGATTAAATTCGTCAGAACATCAAATATTTGTGCAGCAGTTGTCTGGGTAAAGAAGATCGTTGCACAAATACCTGACGAATAAAATCAGGGAAAACGCATCTAAATTACTATTGTTAACAACCAAGATTAAGAAGCAACGAAAAAATGTATCGATGAATGTAAACTATCTAAAGCTTAATTCGACCAGAAGAATTATTGAAAAAGTTGCAGTCCATATATGGATTACTGACATCAGTCTACTTTTTGAGGAATGAGACTGGCGTTTTTAGTTGCATTATCCCAAACAATCCAGCTAATAGAATCATCTAAATCATCGGGTAAATCATCGGGGCTATTTGAAACTTTAAAATATAGCTTTTCTTCGCGCTTTCTTTCAATAGCAAAGTCGGCGTTTTGAGCATAAACGACTATAAAACCTTTGTCTCGCAAACAATACATCGCCCAGGCTTTCAATGATTGCTTGTATGGTTCGTGTGGAATTGGCGGTTTTGCGATCGCTTCTTCAATTACTTTAAATATTTGTATGAGTTTTGCAGTCATAGTAGAAATTTTTGTTATTACTCCTAAGTTAACTAGCTTCTGGATCGCAACGAATTTCAATCATAAAGCCATCTGGATCGTAAAAATACACACCTCTACCAGTAGGACGGGTGACTGGGCCGTGTGCGATCGCTATTTCATTTTCTCTGATGACTGCCACCGCGCGATCGAATAACTGCGGATCGATATCAAAAGCCAGATGGTACGCTCTGGTGAATGTCTTCTCTGGATTGGGATCTGGTGGTGATAATTCTGGTTCCCCAAATAAATCCAGTATCGTCCCATCTGGGGTGATGAAATTGGCTACTTTCCCAGATGCAACAAGTTCTACTAGGGTTGCGGGTACTTCCTCGCCTGTAAGTTCGTGCAAACCCAAAATTGTGCCATAAAAGTAGCGGGAAGCTTGCATATCCTGGACGTTAAGGGCAATATGATGTACTTTACGCAGATTTCCTGGCGCAAGGACGCTGTTCACAGATTGGGTTCTAGATAGCATAGGAGAACAAAATCAAAATCTCAATACTTTGATAGAAGCTGAACTTTTTACTTAAAGTTTAATATTCATAATAAAAATCTATCATGGCATTTGATTATTATTTACCCTGCTAGCGATCGCTCCTAAATTTAGCCACCTTTGCAAATATTCACCCAGCTAAAAAAAGCTATCTCTGAATGCAAGTTGGTATCATTGTGCAAAACTACCCTAATCTGGTAGCGATCGAGTTACGATCTTGTCACACCCCTTTTTTGATTTGAGAAGTCCTATTCCAGAATTTTCTGGTTAAAATAGTATATCTGTTCTACTCAAACTCCCAAACCAACACTTCTTAAAACCATATATTTAGAGGCATTAGAGGCAGAAATGGCTATCAACACCGATACTTCCGGCAAGCAAAAAGCGCTGACTATGGTGCTAAACCAGATTGAGCGCAGCTTTGGTAAAGGAGCAATCATGCGCTTGGGTGATGCTACCCGGATGCGGGTGGAAACAATTTCCAGTGGAGCGCTGACTCTAGATTTAGCATTGGGCGGTGGTTTACCCAAGGGGCGGGTAATTGAAATTTATGGGCCAGAAAGTTCTGGTAAGACTACAGTAGCTTTACATGCCCTCGCCGAAGTGCAAAGAAATGGCGGTATTGCTGCCTTTGTTGATGCTGAACACGCTCTTGATCCCACTTATGCTGCCGCATTGGGTGTAGATATTGACAATTTGCTGATTTCCCAGCCAGACACTGGCGAATCAGCTTTGGAAATTGTCGATCAGCTTGTTCGCTCTGCTGCGGTTGATATTGTAGTCATTGACTCAGTAGCAGCACTGGTTCCCCGCGCTGAAATTGAAGGCGATATGGGTGATATTCACGTTGGTTTACAAGCGCGGTTGATGAGCCAAGCTCTACGTAAAATTACGGGCAACATTGGTAAATCTGGTTGTACAGTAATTTTCATTAACCAGTTGCGACAAAAAATTGGTGTTACTTACGGTAGCCCAGAAACCACAACTGGCGGTAACGCATTGAAATTTTACGCTTCGGTGCGCTTGGATATTCGCCGGATTCAAACCTTAAAAAAAGGTACAGAAGAATTTGGTAATCGCGTTAAAGTCAAAGTCGCCAAAAACAAAGTAGCGCCACCTTTTAGGATTGCGGAATTTGACATTATTTTTGGCAAAGGAATTTCTACCTTGGGTTGTATTGTAGACTTGGCAGAAGAAACTTCCATTATTGTCCGCAAGGGGGCTTGGTATAGTTACAACGGCGATAATATCTCCCAAGGACGAGACAATGCCATTAAGTATCTAGAAGAAAAGCCTGAATTTGCTGAGGAAATTAAGAAGCTGGTGCGTGAAAAGCTAGATAAAGGCGCTGTTGTTTCTGCTAACTCCGTAGCTAAAGTCAGTGAAGAAGATGAAGATGAAGAAGGCGACTTAGAGCCAGAAGAATAAGGGATGTGAATTTATTAATCTGCAATTTTGAATATTTAGTGGGTTATAAAGACAGCTAACCCACCTTTTGCAAGTTATTGATGTACAGCAAGTCTAACGAAATGATTGTTCTCTATGACGAGCAATCATTTTTCTTAGCCGGAAGTGCTGTAATAATCCTGAAGCATTCTTGATAAACAATATCCCCGACAACTTTTACGAAATCGGGGATCTGGGATTGTAAACTCTCACAAATCAAATACGATTGCCATATCATATCTATTTGGTCAATTCCGAATAACTCTAAGTTTTATCGAGAAAAAGAAGGGCTGATTTGTCAAGCTAATAAGAAAATCACAGCTTTATGAGTTTTATAAAACAATACAGTTCAATTTAAGACTTTATCCTCTCAAACCTCCTTAAAAAGCAGAGAATTAGTCTGAGAGCCAGAGCAAACAACTGGCTCAAAAATCTCAATTTTCAACTTATAATAAACCCCGTTTACCATTGGGCCGAATAGTCATCCAGTTTGTTTTTGCTAGTACTAACTGCTCATCGGAAATTTTGGCACTGGTGAGATTAGCACCACACAGATTAGCTCCTCTGAGATTGGCATTGCTGAGATAAGCATTACTGAGGTCTGCACCTCGCAGGTCTGCACCTTCTAAATCAGCATGATTAAAGTATGCTTTGCTCAAATTAGCATCCTTAAGATTTGCTCTAGTGAGACTGGCTCTGCCAAAGTCACTATTGTGAAGATTAGCTCCCTGGAGATTGGTTTTTTGCAATTGAGTGGAATGGAAATTTGTTCCTGATAAGTCAGCACCTTGCAGGTTCAGCAAATTTAAATTGTGGAGAGCAAAATCTCGTCTTCCCTTCTGGTAGGCGGTTAACAAACCTTGGGTATCTAACTTACGCTCAACTTTAGAAGTTTGACCTTGCGAACCATTACTGTTGCTGTTAGCTAAAGTTGTTGATTTGCCCATCCCAGAACCCTGGTGTAATCCAGCCGCTTCTGTTGCCTTGGCTCGTCTGGCACGAATTGCTGCTGCTACCTGTGCCACACCTGCACTGGTGACAGAGACAGAAGAGTTGTTACATAAAACAGCAGAATTTTGTAAATTGTTGTGTGTTCGCTCTTTAGATCCAGTATCTGATTTAATCAATAAACCCTTTGCTAAACTTTCTAAGTATGGTTCTATTTGCAAGGCTCTGAGAACTTCTGATGCGGACTGATAGCGATTACGTACAGACACGTCTAACATTTTTCGCAATACATTGCTCAAGTGATCGCTCACTTGCACAAGTTGCTCCCACATCATCTCGCCAGTGTTGGGATTGTAATCTAAGTCTTTGGGAGTTTTGCTAGTAAGTAAATAAATGCATGTCACCCCCAGTGCATAAATATCACTGGCGTAGACTGGACGCATAGCCATTTGTTCTGGAGGTGCAAAACCAGGAGTACCAATAGCATAAGCGGTTAATGCTGTGTGTCCTGATGGACTTGTCGCACCTTGGCTGATTTGGTCTTTGACGGCACCAAAGTCGATGAGTACCATTCTGGAATCTTGAGTCCGGCGAATTAAGTTGGCTGGTTTGATATCACGGTGAATCACCTTTTGCTCATGGATGTATTGGAGCAGTGGCAAAACTTCGCTTAAAAATTGCTTGACTCCAGTTTCGCTCAAGATGCCGTTAAGTTTGACTTCCTCCTGCAAGGTATCACCACTGATGTATTCTTGAACTAAATAAAATTGTTCATTATTTTCAAAATAGTCTAACAATCTTGGTACTTGGGGATGATTGCCAATTTTACCTAGAGTTTTGGCCTCTCGTTCAAAGAGTTCTCTGGCCATCTTTAAAACGTGTGGGGCGCTTCCTGATGGGCGTAATTGTTTGATTACGCAACTCGGTTCTCCTGGTAAGCCTAGATCGTTGGCTAAGAAGGTTGCTCCAAAGCCACCTTGACCTAATGGTTCGATCGCCTGATAGCGATCGCGCAACAGTAGTTGCGAGCCACAAGACTGACACCTTTGGCTATTTACCAAATTTTCTGGATTGGGACAGATAGGATTTAAGCAGTAGCTCATGCACTCTCAACTCGCTGCACGAATAATCACGGGGAGTATTACACTCTCTCTCAATTATTTAGATATTAATCAACTGTTGCCAGGTAATTTCTGCTGGAAATCCTTTAAAGAGTTCCTAAAGTCTAGCTGAGATTACGCAAGTAGTTTGCCAGAACACGATATGTTATTATACTTAACTAATAACTAGTGTTCGATCTAAAGTTTTTATTCCAAAATTTAAAATCGCTATTAGGGTAGTGACCAATGGTAGTCGCTATAATTGGCGATGACACCCCAATTCATTCATTTTGAGAGATCCCAGACGGTCACGGACTTGCTAACGCTTTTAGCGTCTCCTTTTCTCTACGAGACGCTACGCGTTGGGAAAATACTATACTGGCTCCCTTACAGAAAATCGCTGTAGGATTTTGGATGCCTAAATTTGGAGGCAATTTAGAATTGTCTCCATGAGTTATTAAGAAACTATTAGCTGGCTTTCATGTTCACACTAATCAGTTGTTCAATAAGTGCAAAAACATCACTACGGCTTAGTTTCTCTTTACCATTAGCAAGAGCATCAAGAGTGCCATTAGCTAAAGTTAAGGGAATTTGGCAAAAATCTAAGGCTGGGCCTGTAGGAAGATCTTTGGTATAAGCCTCAGCTAAGGCTAGATTGCGCCGCGCATACTCTTGCATATTTGCTGCATTCCAACCTTCTGGGAAGAAGTCTACCCCACGCCCCAAATCTTCAGTATGGTTACGCAGGATATTTACTGCTTGTAAACCTCGACCAAACCCAATGGCCTGAGTACGGTTAGTTTGCGTTCCATCGTACCAAGTCCATAAGTCCGAAAGTAATAATCCCACTGCACCTGCAACCCCAAAGGTATAACGATCCAAATCAGACTCTGTGTAAATTTTCCAGTTTATTTCTGCCCAAGAAGCCATCCGGTCTGCCATTGCAGCAGTGGCATCCCAAATTCGAGGTGCAATGGTTTCTGGTGCTAGCAGTGACCATTCTCTAATTCTCAGAGTGACTTCTTCTAGGGTATTCTCGTAGCCATTAAATCCTTCAAAGAAAGCATCTAGTGCGAAGCCATCAACGCCTGCCTGTAATGTCAGACTAATCCTTCTTAACAGCTTTGCTTTAGTAGCATTATCTAGTCCGGGATGATCTTCAATTTCATCAATGGCCCGCATACACAAATATGCCGATGCTACTGCTTCTTGTAATCCTGGCGGTAAAAGATTAATTGGGATATAAAAAGTTCGGCTAGTTTCTTCGAGGATTTGCAATGCATCTCTACGTAAATTCATGTTTTCACTCCCCGCTTGATTTTTGCACCACATGAAGTTTGCAGTTTTTTGATGATACTGGATATAGTTTTGACTAAACCTTAAAAACTATAGACTATAAGATACGCTAGTATTTCATCTAAAAATTAATCGTTTTTGGTGTTGCAATTAACAAAACTCTCAAATTTATCAAAGTCTAATCTAGTATATAGGCTTTTGGCTGCAAAAATTTGTAAGGTGTTGTTTGATATAGCTTTCATGATTTTCTAGCCTATATACAAATAATTATGCTAATATTCGGTTGATTACAGCGAAATTTTTCCATAAGCAAACATCCATTTTAGAGATTTGAAAGTCTTCTAAGTCTGCGTTAATCTGACTAGCGAAATATAATTATTGTATATATAAAGACAATCCAGTAAAAGCTGTAACGGATAAAGTAACTATCCGTACCTTTGGATGTAAACGGTGGTTTGTGGAAGAGTTAGAGTCAGTTAAATGAGACATTGAGGGCTGCAATGCCTAAATCAGGCATTGCTTAAGCTTGAGTGGTTATAGTCGGAGCCTCCTCGCTGTTCAAGGTGAGATAAAGTGACCATAGCCCAAAACAAGAAGTTCCCGTATATTTACCAGATTGATAATACAAAAGTGGGCTGTTTGCCCACTCAACAAAATATTTGTGAATATTTGACCTATCATTGGTCTCAAAATATGGAAATTCAAGTAGTTGTTTTGAGTCAGTCTAAAGCTATGGTCTCTACTTTTTAGCTCATAAATTGCTGGGTTTTGATTTACCTATGTCTGCGGATCAAACTGCGAACCGCAACACGGACTATCCCAGGTTTTTTGAGGAATTTTAGGCAAGGGTATAGTCTAAGTGGCTACAGATTACAGAATATTTGTGTGGCGGAAAATTTTCATCCCAGTCAGCTACAAATTTTGTCTAACTACGCCGTTTTGCTGTACTTATAAAGGGAGTAACTCTTTCAGTATCGTGGTTTTATGTGTCTTGATTTTTTTTTAAAACAATATATTCTGCCTAATATTAGATATGAAACATACTTCATAGTAGATAACTTAGTCAAATACTTATAGCAAAAAAACAGTTCAAAACTGAATATATTTGTAATCATAAATCCAGGCAAATATAAAACCTCTAAAAAAATTATGCCCCGCCATTCTTGAGCAGGCTTATTAAGTTTCAATTCACATTCTTGCTCATGTACCAGCAGAAAGAATCGCACTGGATGTTTGTAATGGAGCGATCGCTGGCCATTGAGCCGATATCCTCTGCAATTTTGAAATAGTCACAAAGGTGGTTTTTTCAGCCCTGATTATTTCCTACTCTAAATTATGCAAGAAAAAATATGCATCTGGGTAGATGAAAACTCAGTCAAGGGGTAGCCTAAAATACAAAGGGTCTAAATGATTAAACCGTAAGAAATACGGAAGTTTACCACTCTAGATAGATGCGGTTAGAGAAGACTAAATGTTAAATATTAACCGCTTGCGGCTGCAAGATGTAAAAATCCCTGCAAATTTACTTGTGGCAAAAGTCGCAAGTGCGATCGCTGTTTTTGTTGGCAGCTTGGTACTAGTTGGCTGGTGTCTTAGCATTGAAGTTCTTAAGCGCGGCTTTCCTGGGAGTCCTGCCACTATGAAGGTCAACACGGCGCTGTGTTTTGTGCTGTGTGGTGTCTCGCTGTGGCTGTTTTCAACAGCAGGGCGCAGGGAGCAGGGAGCAGGAAGGAAGGGGAAGAGAACAATTCCAAATTATCCCCACCTGGTTCTCTCTCCGACACTTATAATTTCTCGGGTCTGTGCAATAGCTGTCACCACGATTGGGGCGCTCACACTCGGTGAATATCTGTTTGGCTGGGATTTCGGCATTGATGAGCTAGTGTTTCGTGATTCGCTAACTAGTCTAGCGACATTTTATCCGGGGCGAATGGGGCTGAACACAGCAGTGAACTTTATGCTGGTCAGCGTCGCCCTACAAATTTTGATTGATCCAAAAACCCACCGCAGTTATTGGTATACCCAGATTATTGTTCTGATTGCTACTGTAATTTCCTTTCAGGCGCTCATGGGCTATGCCTACAAAGTGAAAGTTCTCTATGGAGTTGCTCTTTATACAACATCAATGGCATTACATACAGTGGTGTTGTTCCTCTTACTAAGTATGGGCATTCTGTGGGTACAGGCAGACCAGGGGTTAATGAAGGTAGTTACAAGTGATAGTTATGGAGGTTTACTTGCACGTCGTTTATTAATTCCGGCGATCGCAGTACCTTTTCTATTGGGGTGGGTAATTGTTGAAGGTGAACGAGCAGAACAATACGGTTCGGCGTTTGCAGTGTCGCTGTTTGCCATTATCCTAATTGTGATTTTTACTGTTTTGATTTGGCAAAGTGCGACGGTTATTGAAGGACTCAGCCATCAACGCGATCTTGCCCAGAAAGCACTGAGAACCTACGAAGCTAAACTTGGGAGTTTCGTAGATGCTAACGTCATCGGTATTGTATTTGGCGATGTGTATGGTGGTATCCACAAGGCAAATGACGAATTTCTCAGGATGATTGGTTACACGCGGGAGGATTTATTAGCAGGTAGGTTAAGTTCAAGCAATATCACACCACCAGAGTATTTATACTTGGATGAGCGAGGTGTAACCGAAGCAAAGGGAAATGCCAATAGTGCTTGTACACCTTACGAAAAAGAATACATTCGCAAGGATGGCAGCCGCATCCCGGTTTTAGTTGGTTATGTGCTGCTAGGAGAAAACCAGGAAGAGTCAGTAGCGTTTATCCTGGACTTGAGCGATCGCAAGCTTGCAGAAGCAGAGCAACAAAAATTAGTATCGCTGGTAGAAAATAGTTCTGACTTTATCGGTATAGCTACCCTTGAGGGTCAATTACTCTATATAAATGATGCAGGTCAAAAGCTGGTAGGGCTTGCTAGCATTGATGAAGTAAGGCAAAAAGTAGTATTAGATTACTTCATGCCGAAAGACAAAGCCTATTTTCAAGAATATATACTGCCAAATGTGCTGTCACAAGGGCGCTGGCAGGGAGAATTCTGCTTCCGACACCTCCAAACAGGTCAACCAATACCAGTTGATTACAATATCTTCACTGTTACAGATAACAACACAGGTCAGCCAATTGCCTTAGCAACTGTGACTCGCAATATCAGCGAGCAAAAGCAGGCCAAGGAAAAAATCTTACAACTAAATAAGGATCTACAGCGCCGCATTACTGAGTTACAAACTTTGTTAGAGGTAATTCCCATTGGAATTGGTATTGCTGAAGATCCACAATGCCAAAATATCAAGGTGAACCGTGCTTTTGCCAAGCAGTTGGGGATATCGTCAGATACTAATGCCTCCCTCAACGTTCCTAGTGACCAAAAATCCACAAGCTTTAAAGTCTACAAAGAGGGAAGGGAACTTTCAGCAGAAGAACTCCCAATGCAATACTCTGCTACTCATGGTGTCGAAGTTCTAGGTTGCGAAGTTGATATAGTCCATGAAAATGGAAAAATTGTCAACCTGCTGGAATCCGTTGCACCCCTATTTGACGAAGAGGGTAAAACTAGAGGAAGCGTTGGTGCATTTTTAGATATTACGGAGCGCAAACAAGCAGAAGAAGTACTTCTAAATCAGCAAAAATGGCTGGAGGATGTGCTAAATCTGATGCCAAGACCCTTGCTGTTTATTGAACCAGGAACGGCGCGGGTAACTTTTGCCAATCGCTCTGCTAATGAATTAGCTGGGGGCGAATTTCCTAAAGGTGTAGCAGCAAAAGATTATCACGCAGTTTACCACTATACAGATGCGGCAGGCGATCGCATTCCCAATGACCAAATGCCAGGAGTGCGGGTTGCCCTTGGCGAACGTCTCAATGGGTTGGAGGTAGACTGGCACACTCCCGCAGGTGTGCGCTCTCTACTGATATTTGCTGATACCTTGCCAGCAATGCACGGTCATCCGGCTACCTGTATTTTGGTGTTCCAAGAGATTAGCAACCTCAAACAGGCAGAAAAAGCACTCTCGTTAGGTTACAAAAGACTAAAGCTACTATTTGACACAGCCAACGATTTACTCTCAAGCCAAGAACCATTACTACTAATCGATAGCGTCTACCGAAAACTAAGAGAGCAAATTGGAATAGAAGTTTATTTGAACTATTTGGTTGAAGATAATTCCCAGGTATTGCGGTTAGGGTCTTACAGTGGCATTTCCCCAGAACTGGCAAAGGAAATCGAGTCGCTGGGATTTGGTGAAACGGTTTGCGGTACTGTAGCCCAAGAGCGTTGTGCAATAGCTCTAGAAAATATGCAGCAATCAACTGACCCAAAAACAGAATTGCTTCGTTCTTTAGGCATTACTGCTTATTATGGTTATCCGTTGATTGCTCAAGGACGGTTGTTAGGTACTCTTTCTTTTGGCAGCCGGACTCGGTTAAGCTTCACCGAAAATCAAAAGGGGATGATGCAAGCAGTATGCGACCAAATAGCGATCGCAATGGAACGGGCTAGTTTAATTGCTTCTTTGCAACAACAAACTGAGCAGTTGCAGGAGGCGAACCGGATGAAGGATGAATTTCTGGGGATATTGTCTCACGAATTGCGATCGCCCCTCAATGCAATTCTGGGCTGGGCGCAACTTTTGCAACGAAGCAAGCTGAGTGAAAGCCAAATGGCTAAGGCTACGGAGACAATTGAGCGCAATGCTAAGGCGCAAACCCAGCTAATTGAAGACTTACTAGATATATCGCGGATGATTAGAGGCAAGTTACGCCTAAATGTCCGTACTTGTAATTTGGTTCCGATGATTGAGTTTACCCTAGAGACTGTTAGGCTAGCCGCCCAATCTAAGGAAATCGATTTAAGATTTTCTGTTATTTCCTCAAAAGAAACACCAAATTCAGATTGGGGATTAGGAATCAATCAGGAAAATCTAGAATCTCCAGAAGCACAATTCCACAGCAATCAAGATTCAGAAGACAGCAAACTTGGCGAAAATTCCCAATTCCTAGTTTCCGGTGATTTCGAGCGTTTGCAGCAAATCATCTGGAATTTACTATCCAATGCCATTAAATTTACACCCACTGGTGGACGGGTAGAGGTGCAATTGTCTGTGGTAAATGGCGAAGAAAAACAACAGATAACAGATAAATATGCCCAAATTCAGGTGATTGACACAGGCATTGGGATCACTCCTGATTTTATCCCTTACGTCTTTGATCGCTTTCGTCAAGCTGATAGTTCTAGCACTAGAACCTATGGTGGATTAGGACTAGGATTAGCGATCGTGCATCATTTAGTAGAATTACATGGCGGTACTGTCTACGTAGATAGTCCAGGTAAAGAGCAAGGAGCGACGTTTACAGTCAAACTACCACTTCTAAAAAGTACCTCTCTTTCCCCTTTTCCTCCTGTACGTGTTCCCTCTCCCCTTTCCTTCGTCTCCCTTCTTGGCGTGCGAGTAGTGGTTGTAGATGACCAAACTGATAGCCGTGAATTTATCACCACAGTCCTCGAACAGTGCCAAGCCGAAGTTAAAGCAGTAGCATCAGTTCAAGAAGCATTGCAGGTAATTGCACAGTGGAAACCAGATGTTTTAGTCAGCGACATCAGTATACCTGATGAGGATGGTTATTCTTTAATCCGCAAATTGCGATCGCAACCACCAGAACTAGGGAGAAATATTCCCGCAGCAGCGTTGACAGCTTATGCTAGGGCAGAGGATCGGATGCGAGCTATACAAGAAGGTTATCAGCTACATTTACCCAAACCTATTGAAGCAGCTGAGTTGGCTACAGTGGTTGCCAGCCTTGTCGGGCGGACTTAGAGAAAATGGGGGATTGGGGATTGGGGATTGGGGATTGGGGATTGGGGATTGGGGATTGGGGATTGGGGATTGGGGATTGGGGATTGGGGATTGGGAAGAATTCTTGCTAACTCCCACCACTCAGCACTGATTCATCATAAGAATTGGGCAATACCCTTTTTCGCAATATCAAAATTTATATCAAATTCAAACTTTTTCCCAATTACCAAAAAGCAGTTTTTTTGCAATTTAGTGTAGTTGGTGAATATCTACGTATAAAGTATATTTTTATTTCGGTATTGCTCGTTATTTTGTATTGGTACGAGGTACACTATGACCCTTCTTGCTGCTTAAGGTAAAAGAAAGTTGCTTCAATAGGCAACGCAGTGACCACTCTTAAAAACAATCCGCTTGAGTTAAGACAGTTAATCTACATAGAGATAAAAATTTAGTCTCTTCCGAAATAGGTAATTTCAGAGTTGTATTTAAATTATGTAACCTGAATTCATTCAAATAGGCTACATAAATTATGGAATTATGGATTGAGTATTTCAATAAACTTGTGTAGAAAAACATCCATCTACTGTCTGTAGCTAGCATGATTTTATACATTAACATCCTTCCCATGAACGCCAAAACAAAGACATTAGTAAAAACAGTAGCAGAACTGCAACAGCCAGATAGTATTGACTTGCATAACTCGAAGCGAGTTAATTTTTTACAAGAAGTAATTGAAGGCTTAGAAGACGGTATATTAATACTAAGCCAAACTGGTGAAATAGTTCATACGAATGCATCTGCTAATCGCCTTTGTTCTCAATTCGATCAAGGCAATTTAAACCAGAGTTTTGTACCGTCAGCTATCTGGAATATTTGTGAATTGTTGCTCAGGAGTCAGTATTTATTTTCCGATAAACTTCTGATTCTGTCGGATGAAATTGTCCTTGATAAGTCAAATATTTTTCGGATTAGGGTGAGACTACTAGATTTAGATGGGTTTGAAATGCCTTGTTTATTAGTAACCATAGAAAACCAATGTGAGTCAGTGAAAAATGTAGCACTCACTGAAGTAAAAAAATTTGATCTCACGCCGCGAGAAGCTGAAATTTGGTTTCTCTATCGAAGCAACTATAGCTACAAAGAAATTGCTATAAAGCTTTACATCACCATACACACTGTGAAGAAGCACATGAAAAATATTCACACCAAGCGACAATCAAACCTATCTGATATATTGAACGATGGGATCGCGGTAAAAATTGATTCATAAAACGCAATAGGTTAATAAGTAGTAACCTCTTATCCACAAAGAAATATTTTATGAATCCATCCTTGCAGTTTTTTGTAGATAGTCAATGCTAGCCCTTGCTTTCATGCGGGGGTGGTCATTTTAAACTTAATCCTATCTATTTTATCTACAAGTTTGAACTAAGGGGAATCAGGACTTTTTTGTAGCCGTAATAAGGTATTATAGACCTGCCGTTTCAAGATATCGTTATTTTGTAGCTCTATAGTAATTTTATTGAACTGATCGATGCTCAAACCATTATCTTGGACAATTTTTTGAGAACGATTACAGTAATTTACTGCGATATCTTGAGCTTTTCTAGGAAGACCATTTATGCTGTTAGAATCGTTACAAACAATTTTGGGAATTTCTCCATTGCCAATAAGTTTTTTAATTTCTTCAAAGGCATTTTGACGGGCTGGTTCCATTGCTAGCACTGCTTGAGCGTAGCTGTTGATTTGAGTATTGTTAGCTATTGGTGGTGGAGTTTGACTATAAGCTTTTGAACTCAATGAAAAAGCGTTAGAAATCACACTTGCAGTAGCGATAACGCCGAAAAAAAATGATTGGCAAAGGATTCGCTTTCGGCTAGATTGGGAAAATAAATCAGAAATTTTATTCATATAGTATGTGACACAAAACTACATCATGGATATTATAAGGACTTTGAATTATTTTTGGAGTTGGAAGTTCCAGCAACTGCTCAATACATCAAGTTTTTATATTTGATTGTCAACTTCCTTGGCAGACTTGACAAAGTTCGATGACTTTAGTCTGAAATGTTGACATTTCTGATGCTCCTTGCTTGAGGCTCACTTCTAACTCCAATAGTAGAGGGAAACAAGAGATTAGCTGTTGCACAGAAAGCAGTTTTATTTCTTGCTGGAGGAAGTATATCCGTTTGGGATTACCGATATCAGCAGCAATAGCGATCGCTTGTTGATTGCGCTCACCACTTTCTATCATAATCTTGACCCATAGCCAGGTGCGAAATTGTCCAATCAGTGTAGCAACTATCCGTAATCCTGGCTCGGAAGCATCGATCAAATCTGCTAAGGTTGTCAAAGCTTTCGCTGTATCTCCCGTTCTGATTGCTGCTGCTAATTGTAAGCTATTTTGAGTAGTATTTCTTACTAACTTTGTAACAGTATCTACGTCTAAAGGCTTGTTGCTACCTTGGGCATATAACCGCAATTTCTCTATCTCATTGTAGAGTAATCGTGTATCATTTCCAACGGATTCCGCCAACAACTGGGCAGTATTGGCAGTTAATTTCACGCCCATAGTCTGGGCTGCTTGATTAACAGATTGCACTAGTAATTCTGTTTTCCAAGGGGGAATGAGGGGAAATTCTCGGAATTCAGTAGCAAATTGCTTTAACAATTTCGTGGATTTGAGGCGTTCATCTGGCTTGTTGCGGCTGGTAAGTAATAAAAATGAGTTTTCGGGAATTACAGGTAGCGATCGCACCAGTTCCCCTAAGACACTCTCTGGACAGTGCTGACACAGAGTAGTATTTATCAGCCATACCAAGCGCCCACCAGCGCCAAAAGTGGGTGTCATCGCCTGATTTAACCCCTGGATAGCAGCATCAGCTTGATCTGGGGTGAATGCAGTGTAATTAAAACTTATCCAGTCGGGATCGAGGACGCGATCGCGCAGCATAGCGATCGCCTTTTCTATAGCAAAATCATCTTCACCCCAGTAAACATAAATTGCCATAGATAAACCTCAATTGGGCATTGGGAAAGAATTCTTATAATTTTTAACTCCCCTATCCTTCAATCATCACACCCAAAAACTAAATACTTTTGAAATCATTCTGTTAATCGGGGTAATTTTCCCTAAAATCTATCAAGTGAGAGCGTGAGGCTATAAAGATTGGACGACAACTATCAAACTTACTTAAATCGGTTAGCACGACTGACGCTGCCAGAAGCCTACAGATCCCAAGCCCAGCATATTCAGGAATCTTCTAAATTTCAGCAACATTCTGGCTTGAGACAAGCAGCGTCCTTTCCTGGCTATACGCTAATTACCCCGCCTGCAGGAGAAGAATCAGAAAACTCTGCTTTCTATGCCAAATTACAGACTTACCAACAGGAAATTTTACAGTTGCCTGTAAACCGTGATTTGATTGTACCTCTACCTCCTGCTAGCTTTCATCTGACTTTAGCGGATTTAATTTGGGACAGTGCTTACCTTGACGCTTACGAAAAAAATCCCAAATTTGACGAGGAATTACACTCTCGTTTAGCTGAAATATTTCAGCAATATCAACAATTGATGACAAATAGGAGTCATCCGATTAAATGGCAAATGTTGGGACTAATACTGATGCCAAGAGCTATAGCCGTTTGTTTAGTACCCCAAGATGAACGCTGCTACGAGGAAATTATTAAATTTCGCCGAACAATTTATCAAAATCCCAAGTTAATTGCTTTGGGTATTGAGCAGCATTATCATTTCACAGCCCATGTTACATTAGCCTATTTCGGGGAGGTTTCATCTGACTTAGACCGTACAAGTTTCAGCACAAAGCTTTCTCAATTGAATGAACAATGGCTGTTTAATTTGCCAGAATTCTCGATCGATCGTGTCGAGTTGCGAAAATTTGACAACATGACACACTATTATCGTGAACCAGACTGGCCGATTTTAGATTTTTAAGTCATTAGTTAGTAGTCAGTAGTTTCAAACCTCTGAAAACTGACTACTAATTATGAATTAAGTTATTAACTTTCAACACGACAAGAAAAAATGGAATGTAATTCAAGATTTGATGCAAAATTGTGGTTTTATATTTCAATTTGAAAAGGTTTGTATAGTCTGCGATCGCTCTTGTAAGTTGTCTTTTGATGCAGAAAATCTGCTCCATGCTGAAGGTGAACCTGCTCTTCAATTTGCTGATGGCTATAGTGTCTATGCTCGCCACGGAAGACATCCTTCTGAAGAATATCGTGAGCGATATCATGAGGAACAAGATCCTGATTTCGTGTAAATGCACAGCCTAACCACGAATGATTTAGCATTCCTACAGGGATAATAACAGGAATTTTCTTGGCGGAATTTGGTCAAACCAACCCAATCACTAGTATTGTTCGTTTTATTGCCAGCATCCTTACAGGTGTGCCTTCCATTGTTGTAAGCGTATTCGCTTATGGTCTAATAGTTTTGCTTACTAAAGGATTTAGTGCGATCGCAGGTGGTTTTGCTTTAGCAGTCAAACGGAAGGTTCTCCTGATGGACGAGCCTTGCTCTGCTCTTGACCCCATCGCCACCATGAAAGTTGAGGAACTACTCCACAGTATAAAAAAACTAACTCCTCACTATCCATGAGGGGTATATAGTTTTGATATTTACATAATTATTTTAAATCGAACCAGCCCAAATCATTTTTAATAAGAAAGGATTGGTATGTAGGTCAAGGTGCGAAAGATAGGTATAAAAAGCACGCACAAGATATATTTTGGAACACAACCTTGATATGAATATCTACTAACAGTTTATCTGCTGTATAACTACTACATATCTACGTAATTTCTATGAATATCCCCCTTTGGGAGTAACATAGTGAAACAGCATTGCTAAAGTGTACTGTTTTACTGAATCGAGTTTTGTTTCACACGTTTTGGGGAATATGAGTAAACTAATTCCAGCCATCAGAGTCAAAAACTTCAGCTTATCTTACGACACTCAAAAGATAGTTGAAGGCGTGTCAATGGATATTTATCAAAACCAAGTCACGGCAATTATTGGTTCTAGTGGTTGTGGCAAGTCTACTTTTATTAAATCGTTAAATCGCATGAGTGAATTAGAAGGAGAAGTGAAAGTTGAAGGAAAAGTAGAATTTTTTGGACAGAGTATTTATGAGCGTCGTGTGAACATCAATCGGTTACGTCGCCAAATTAGTATGGTTTTTCCCAAGCCAAATCTTTTTCCTATGAGCGTTTACGATAATGTTGCTTATGGGGTGAAATTAGTTGGATGGCATCCGAAAGTAGAATTAGATGGGATTGTTGAATCTGCCATCAAATCTGCTGAACTTTGGGATGAAGTCAAAAATAAACTGCACAAGTCTGCTTTAGAACTTTCTGGTGGTCAACAAAAAAGATTATGTATTGCTCGTGCTTTAGCAGTCAAACCTAATGTTCTTTTGATGGATGAGCCTTGTTCCGGTCTCGATCCTATGGGTAGTATGAAAATTGAAAGTCTGATCCATAACTTGCGCTCTGAGTTGACAATTGTGATTGTTACTCACAATATGCAGCAAGTTACTCGCCTATCTGATTTTACGGCTTTCTTTTGCAGTAATGAAAATCGGATTACTCAAATGGTTGAATTTGGTACTACAAATAAGATATTTACTAACCCCGTGGATTCTCGCACCCGCGACTATGTTTTTGCCCGCGTCAGTTGAAGCGTTTCTTGAGTTCTAGCTATTCAGAGGGCTATGACATAGTGCAAGTAAAAATTAAGGTTGAATTTAATTTCTGCTTATTTTGAGTTCTTCTTGTTTTGGGCAATGCGGACGGAGATTGACAGTCTCTTTTTATACGATATACTTAAGGGTAAGGATCTGCCTAGACCACCTGAATCATAAGATGAAATGTCCTCTGTGCGAATCAACTTCATATTATAAAAATGGTCGTTGCAATGACCAACAGAATTATCTCTGCAAAAATTGTGGCAAACAATTCTTTGAGTCTGCATTACCTTGTTCCGTGGAAATGGACTTGCTTGCTAACAGCAATGGACATACGAAAGTATCTATAACTGATGCGGCGCAACTTTCTTTAGTAAAAAACCTGCCAGAAGAAAAAATCACAGAGCAAGGTCTTAACTCTTTTAATTTTATATTAGCCGAAGAACTGCTGCAAACTAGATTATCGCCTGATTGCTTAGAATCTGCTGTGTTCAGCCAGTTGCTCTTAAAAATTCAGCAACAAAATGAAATTAAAGATAAGTTAGAAACAGGGATATCTCTTTTACTTTTGGATGCAGAAAACTTAAAATTAGATATTAATTCAGAATTATTTTTAGCCAGTATTTGTGAATTTTCTCTCCAAGTTAAAATTGCATTTGCTAACTGGAAAAATCCCAGTATTGGGAAGCAAGATATTGAACTATATAACCGTGGCTATCAACTTGTCCATGTGCCTGAAGGTAAGAATGGTGCTGATGCAAAAATGATTGCATTCGGTGCTTGTGTCTTACGCTCTTATCCAACAGTTAAAGAAATATTAGTCTGTTCTAGCGATGGAATTTTAATTCACCTCTGTAACGAACTCCAAAACCAGGGATTGATTGTCTATTGGGTACGTAGACAAGGGCAAAATTTGCATATAGAAAATCGGAATACTGGTAAATTAACTGATTATTCCTTAGCAGTTACAACAGAAGTTCCATCCTTTGAAAAAGTC
The DNA here is from genome assembly GCF_036919895.1 of Nostoc sp. Taxonomy (GTDB): domain Bacteria; phylum Cyanobacteriota; class Cyanobacteriia; order Cyanobacteriales; family Nostocaceae; genus Nostoc. Next base: position 64,340 of record NZ_JBALBW010000065.1, on the reverse strand, counting down.
AAAGTGGCTGATACAATTCAATATTTAATAAAAAGTGAACAGGAATCAATCAATGCTAGATTAGACAGTTTAGTGGATGTTGCGACTTCATTTCAAGAAAAATGCAATATTAATATTCAAAATAATTCAAATCAACTAAGAGAAGAGAAAGTTATCCCTGTCTTAGATAACTCTTTTACAGAATCTAGTCAAGAAGTAAAAAAAGAAACTTCCGCACAAGTTTTTAATGAAAAAATGTTAGATAAATTACTATTAAAAATTATTCAAGACCTACAAGCCAAGTCTCCTAAAACTAAATTATCTGTGTCCCAATTAGGTACAGAGATACGGAAAATCACCGGAGAATCACCCAATTCAATTATTCAAAAATTAAACTTAGGTTCTAGTTTTCTTAAATATCTAAAATCGTCTCCTACATTTACATTAAAAGCGAATGGCAAGGAATACGAGGTAACAGCACTATTGCGCGAGTAGATGCTTTCTGGATGTTTACGACAATCTGAGCCTGTAATTCAGTACTATGTAAAAAGATGTAAAGAAATATAAATATTGCAATGCAGGATAAAGTTGTCGTTATTGTCGGTGCTACTGGTGGTATAGGTTCAGCTTTAACACATAAACTTGCGCCCACCGGAGTCCGGTTGGTATTGGCTGCCAGAGGTGCAGTTCGTTTAACAACACTAGCTACTGATTTACCAGGGGAAGTTTTGACTGTTCCCACTGATATTACTGACCCCCAACAAGTAGATACTTTGATAGAAAAGACCATCGCGGCGTTTGGTCAAATCGATATTTTGGTAAATGCAGCTGGTGTAGGTATACTCAAGCCTTACAACAGCTTAGAACCTGCTGATTTAGACAAGATGTTAGATGTCAACTTAAAAGGCAGCTTTTATACTACCCAGGCGGCTGCTGAAGAGATGCAAAAGCGCAAGTCTGGTCACATCTGTAATGTCGTAGGAATTCTAGGTAAGCATTCAATGGGGATGGCAGCAGCTTATTCGGCTTCTAAGTTTGGTGTTGTCGGTTTTAGCAAGTGCATGGCAGAAGAACTCAAGCGTTTTGGTATCAAGTTCACGCTATTCTACTTTGGTGGGGTAGATTCTCCTTTTTGGGATAATGTCAACCTAAAAGTAGACCGGAAAAAAATGCTCAGTCCTGAAACTGCTGCCAATGCGATTTTCTTTGCCCTTTCTGCCGAACCGCAAGCTGTGCCAATGGAAATTAATATTCAACCTGATAGTCATTTGTTCTTTTAAAGAGGAAGTGCGCCTAGATAATTCTTGCTTAGGAAGGACGTGAAAATCTAGCAAAAAAGGCAAAATTTACAGATATATAAACTGTTATGCTGGATTTTCAATATCTATGAAAATTGATCGTGTTCATTTCTATGTAGAAGATGCCAAAATGTGGCGGGATTGGTTTGTACACCATCTTGGTTTTAAATCAGTAGCCGATCGCAGCAATTCATTTCATACTTGTACAGAAGTGGTGAAAAGTGGTGCTGTTTGCTTTTTTCTATCTTCACCACTGTTACCCACAAGCCCAGTAGCGGAGTTTTTGCGTAACTATCCCCCTGGTGTGGCAGATGTCGCTTTTGCTGTAGAAGATGTGGAAACTGCGATCGCACTTGCTGAAAAACACGGTGCGACAATCCTTCAACCCATTCAGGAACGTCAAATAGGTACGACACTTCTCAAATGTGGCAAAATTGCCGCCTGGGGTGGATTGACTCATACGTTGATCGAAAGGTCATTTGCCAGTAATCATCCGTCATTGGTTTTTGACAAAGGACAAATGACAAATGACAACACTATTACTGCTATAGATCACATAGTGCTAAATGTGGCAGTTGGGGAATTGGATCGTGCTGTCGCTTGGTACGAAAATATTTTAGATTTTCAACCCCAACAAGCATTTAAAATCAAAACCAATCGTTCTGCTTTACACAGCCAGGTGATGGTTTCACATAACGGCAGCGTCCAATTGCCAATTAATGAACCAGCTTCCAAAAATTCTCAAATTCAGGAATTTTTAGATGTCAATCGGGGGCCAGGAGTTCAACATATTGCCTTACAGACAACTAATCTTGTCAGTGCGATCGCTAAATTTCGTGCCAGTGGTCTATCCTTACTCTCAGTTCCCCAAAGCTATTACTCGCAACTCAAACAGCGTCCAGGACTTACACTATCACCCTTAGAACTTGAAGCGATCGCTCAACAAGAAATTCTTGTAGACTGGCAAGAATATACTCCTTTAGAGGGAGGAAATACCGCACCATTATTATTACAAATTTTTACCCAGCCAATATTTGAACAGCCAACATTTTTCTTTGAATTTATTGAGCGTCGTTTCCAAGCTAAAGGTTTTGGCGAAGGTAATTTTCGCGCCTTATTTGAAGCCATTGAAAGCGAACAAATCAAACGCGGTACTTTGCAATGATGCCTGAGTACAAAATATCAATTGAAATTCAGCCAGACTCCAAACAAATTGATTTTATTGACAAGCAACTTCATGATTTCAATGTAGGCAAAATTGGAGATTATCAATATACGCCACTATTTCTATTACTTCGTGATTCAGAAAAAAATGTCGTGGGCGGCTTGGAGGGTTTTATCGGCTTGGGATGGTTCCATATTCGTACTCTCTGGGTTGCAAAGGAGTTAAGAGGTTATGGATATGGAAAAGCACTTCTTTTCGCTGCAGAACAGGAGGCTGTTAATCGTGGTTGCTTAAACGCATATCTTTTCACTTACAGTTTCCAAGCTCCTGAATTTTATCAGCATTTGGGGTATGAAGTTTTTGGAGAGTTAGAAGATTTTCCTCCAGGTCATCGTCGATACTTTCTTAAAAAGAGTTTACAAAAAAACCTTAGCTAGACTTGAATAATCTCGAAAAATAGCCATACATCTGAGATAAACTTAATAAAAATTAACATTTTCTGCCGATGCTAAGATTTATTACTGACTTTGACGGCCCAATTATTGATGTTATTTTAAGCTGTTACGCAGCTAAATTTAATAAACAGCATTACCCTTATTTTTAATCTTGCGCTCCCATTTAATAATAAGACCACCCTGATTTAGCAATTTATTTAATAATTCTTCTAGCTGTGATACAGACTCGAACAATCTATGAGCTATATATTCTTTTGCTGAATGTCAAACCAATTCAATTAAATTATAATCTGGACTATATGGCGGTAAAAATTCTAGGATAATATTTGACATTTATGCCTCAATCTTCTCTAAGATATATTTTCTTTTATGGAAGCTGGCATTGTCTAGTGATAATAGCTATTTTCGCCGAACTATATTTAAATTATTCAATTGGTTTTCCTTGCTCTAGCTATTCTTGTAAGAGAAAATTATTCAAAGATTTAATTATAGCTTAGTTACTTAATTTTATATTATACAATCAAGCTGTGTATCAGCTTAGAACGCGATTTAGAAGTTTGACAGTTTGTCATTTGACACATTTACCACAAAGCCAAACAATTTAGCATATAAACGCTTTAGTCGATTTGCTACTAAGAGCTTTAATTTTGTCAACTTTTATTGACAATTTAAGATTACTTTTTGGTATGAGGATTAAATGAGGAAACTGTATCTACTGGGAAATTTAGGACTAGCTATAATACTTGCCATATTTATAAATCAACAAGCTTTAGCTGTAACAAAAGAAGATCAAATTCCCCAACTTTCAGATATTAAGCTTCCTCACACAAGTGTCAAGGAGTGGCTAGCTCAACAAGAGCAGTCTAATATTTTAGTAACAGGGATAAAGTTGAATCAAACGGCTAGTGGGTTGGAAGTTATTTTAGAAACATCTGCATCTGACAAGCTGCAAACCACAACTAAAATAGAAGGTAATAGCTTTATTGCAAATATTCCCAATGCACAACTGCGTTTAGCAAGTGGTAATACCTTCCGTCAAGAAAAACCAGTTGCGGGAATTACGGAAGTATTGGCGGCAAATCAGGATGCAAATAGTATCCAAATTACTGTAGTGGGAACAACTCAGACCCCAAAAGTCGAATTATTTGACAGCGCTGAAGGTTTAGTTTTAGGGGTGACACCAACAACACCTGAAACTCAACCATCAACCAATAGCCAAAAACCTAATGAACCAGATATTGAACTAGTAGTTACCGCCCAAAAACGACCGGAAAATGCACAGGATGTACCCATCAGTGTTACGGTAATACCTCGTCAGGAAATAGAAGATGCTCAAATAAATTCTTTTGGTGGTATTGCCAACCAAACGCCCAACTTTAACTTTTCCTCCACATCTTCCGGTGGTACTGAGTTCAATACTTACAGTTTGCGGGGTTTAAACAATCAAAATTTCCTTACCGCTCAGGATAGTGTAGCCTTTTACATCGATGATGTTCCAATTGACTATAACGGCTTTCTAGACCTGGCTTTACTCGATCTAGAACGAGTAGAAGTGCTAAGAGGCCCTCAAAGTACGCTATACGGACGAAATAGTTCTGGAGGGGTCGTCAATATCATTTCTAGACAAGCAACTCCAGAACCAGAAACACGAATTAGTGCAAGTTACGGTAGATATAACAGCCGCGAATTGCAATTCTCTCTCAACGATGCTTTGGTTGACGATAAATTATCACTGAGAATTGCGGGAGCCTACAGAGGACAAGATGGATTTATTAGGAACCTGGCCACAGGTAATGAAATAGGCGAGCGATCGCGCCTAGCAGCACGAGCGCAACTTTTGTGGACACCTTCACCGGACTGGACAGTATCTTTTAATAGCTATAACAGCTTTACAGATGACGGTAATCCAACTTATAACAAGCTAAATCCTTCTGACCCATTCGAGGTTAATTTACAAACCGAAGGATATAGTAAGCTAGATACAAATACTCAAGCTCTCAAAATTGGTTATAACGGCGAGGGTTTCCGAGCCACATCCATCACCGCACGTCGTTTTACCCGTCAAGAAAACGTTGTTCCGGGAAGCACAGGAGCGATACAAATTATTGATGGTATTGACTCCACTTTATTGACGCAGGAATTACGTTTCCAATCTCCAGAAACGGCAGAGCGTTTTCAATGGTTATTAGGTGGTTACTACGAATCTCGCAACTTTAACGTTGGTGATGCTCAAACCGACTTTCCTGGATTTGGACGATTTAGACGGACTGGAGACGATTATCGTCAAACCTATGCGGTATTTGGACAAGTAGATTATAAGCTTATAGAGCCATTAACCGTATTTGCTGGTTTGCGTTCCGAATCTAGTGATGCATCTTCAGATAGTACTTATGAGTCAGTAAACGCTGACGAAACTCTAACTCCACTGCGTCCGGCATTTAACAATGAAAAAGTCAGTAATAATGCCTTGATTCCCCGCTTCGGTTTGAAATATCAATTAAATCCTAATTTAATGGGATACGTGACTATTGCCGAAGGTTACAGACCCGGTGGATTGAACTACCGCGCTAATAGCGAAGCAGAACTGCGATTTGGAGAAGAAAAAACCTGGAGTTATGAAGTGGGTTTGAAATCTTCTTGGTTGAATAATCGTTTAATTGCCAACCTATCAGTCTTTCACAACGATGTAAATAACTATCAAGTTTTGCAATATGACCAGAGTGGTTTTTTTGGGAGTGTTAAAAACGTTGACCTCAAAGCCACAGGAGTAGAATTTGAACTGACAGCTAAACCAGCTAAAGGATTCGATTTAATTGCATCATTTGGTTATGTAGATAGTGAATACAAAAACTACTTTAATTCCGATACAGGTCTAGACTTAAGCAACAATCAAGTTCCCCTAGCACCACAATTTACCTATAATTTAACGGCTCAATATCGCAGTCCGGGAGGTTTATTTGCTCGTGCAGAATTGCGTGGTTATGGGATTACTTATTTTGACGATAATAACCAAATCAAGCAAGAACCTTATGCCTTAGTAAATGCCCGCATTGGTTACGAAGCCAAGAAATATGGCATTTACTTATATGTAAACAACTTGTTTGATACTCGCTATATCACCTCTGGATACTCATTCCCAGTACCGGATGGAACCGCAGGATTTGGCGATCCTGTAACCTATGGCGTACAAATTAAAGTTAATTTCTAATTTAGTTGTTGTGGCGATAGGAAAAATTATCTTTCCTGTCGCTATTTTTGATTTGTTATCCTCCGCACATCGCCATGCTTGCTAAATTAATCCTCCTCGCCGCACTTTATACTACTCAATTCATTCCGACAACCTTTTTTATCCAAACCGTACCTGTTTTTATGCGACAACAAAATATGTCGCTGGATGCTATCGGGTTGTTAAGTTTTCTCATTCTACCCTCAGCGTTAAAATTTCTGTGGTCGCCTTTTATTGACCGCTACCGTTTGCCAAAGTTAGGACATTATCGCGGTTGGATTATCTGTTTTCAAGTTTTGTTAGCGCTTGTAACATTTGGATGTGCATTTATTGATATTCGAGAGAATTTCAATATCTTAGTTTTTTGTATGTTTCTCGCTTTTTTATTTTCCTCCAGCCAAGACATTGCAACTGATGCGTTAGCAGTAAATTTGCTCGAACCGCGAGAAAGAGGATTAGGAAACGCTATTCAAGCCGGGGGAAATGTTTTTGGCGGAATTATTGGTGGAGGTGGAGCGCTGATTCTACTAGATAGAATCGGCTGGCGGTATAGCTTGATAATCATGTCAGTTATAATTTTACTGACTTTAATTCCAGTACTATTGCATCAAGAACAAGTTAGTAATAAATCTCAGAAATCGAACTTTTTTAAATCTTATTTTCAACCTTTTATCAACTTTCTCTCGCGTCCCAAAGCATTACCGTGGCTTTTTGTAGTATTGCTATATATGGGAGGCGAAATGATGTCAGGTACAATGCTTCGTCCACTTTTTGTTGATAGAGGCTTATCGCTCTCAGATATTGGCTTAATGTTGGGTATTGTCAGTTACAGTGTCCGTATTGTTAGTGCTTTGATTGCAGGAGTTTTGATTACCCACTTGGGAAGATTACGTTCTCTAGCTCTATTTGGCTTTGCCGCTAGCATGGTGACACTTTTGTATATCATACCTGCAATTGGTATCAGTAGTTTACCCGTGCTGTATGCTGTGTGTATAACAGTCAATGCAGCCCAAAGTATGGCATATACTGCATTACTAAGTGCCATGATGGATAAATGCGAACCTGCAACAGCCGCTACTGATTATACATTTCAGGTATCAGTAGTATACATTGGCGGAATTGCTGCTTCAGTTCTTAGCGGTGCGATCGCCAGCGCTACGGGATATACGTTTATGTTTATCATTAGTGCAGCCTTGAGTTTATTGAGCGTATTACTAATAACCAGAGTTGATGCTCTCGAAAAATAGCCAAACATCTGAGATAATTTTAATAAAAATTAACATTTTCCGCCGATGCTAAGACTGATTACTGACTTCGACGGCCCAATTATTGATGTTTCCGAACGATACTACCGCGTTTATCAATTCTGCTTAGAGAAAACCCGTCGCCCAAACCAAGTAGTGCAAGAACTTCCGAAAGCGGAATTTTGGCAGTTAAAGCGATCGCGCATTCCCGAAAAACAAATCGCTTTAAATTCAGGGTTAGACGAAGCCCAAGCCCAAGAATTTGCCCAGTTGCGGCGGGAAACTGTGCATACAGAACATTATTTCAACTATGATACTCTCGCGCCTGGTGCTGTGGATGCACTGTTAAAAATTCAACAAGCTGGAATTGATTTAGCAGTTATGACTATGCGCCGAGTTCGAGAACTAGATTATGCTTTTAAAAAATACGATTTAGGGAGATTTTTCCCAGAAAATCGTTGTTATTGCCTCAGTAACGACTACGTTAAAACTCGTGATATTGAAGATAAGCCTTTATTAATGGCTAGGGCATTACAAGAACTGCCCCCAGCAGCTGATACTTGGATGGTGGGAGATACGGAAGCCGATATCACTGCTGCTAAAAATTATAGTATTAAGGTGATGGCTGTGGAATGTGGTATCCGCGATCGCACCCAATTGGAACTCTACCACCCTGACTTAATCGTTAAGGATTTCAGCACTGCTGTAGATTTAGTTCTAAAACCTAAACGCCTTGTCTAAAAAGGCTTTGTAGTTGCAACAGACAGATTGAATTAATCAGTATTCAGCTTGCAAATTAAAGTAGGAGTCAGAATGGGTATTCTGACTCCTGAACCTCTTATTTGAGAAGAACACACAAAAGACATGTATTCTTTATAGAAACTTGCTTACAGTTGGCGGTTTACCGGAGAAAGCTACTAACCAACCACAATAATATAAACGTCACTACAGTAGAAAACTGATTCGTTCCCAGAGTGATGAACGATATTTGTGGTAGAAGCCAGCTAGCAACTAGTCCCCCAGCGATTAAGCCTATGATTAAACTTATCAGGGTAAACAAAACTGCCCGGCCAAATTTGCCTTCTTTGCGATTTAGAAAGTAAATACTGGTACCTACCCCAACCACCAATGCTAACTGCAAAACCTGCTGGCCTCCCTCTGGGTAAAACAAGCTGATAGAACTCAAACCCAGAAACCAAGCTCCTGGTAAAAGTATATCGGCAGGTGTTGGCTGATCCAGCATCCGTTGCAGCCATGCAGGTGACTGCTCACGAGGAGTTGGACTCTCTGTAGGAGGTGATTGCACTCGCAACTCTGGAAACCGGATACGTTCAGGGACTTTAATTTTACCTTCCTGGCGCATCCGTAAGCGATCCATTAAAATCGCATCGTAAGCCGCTTCAATTACTTCTAAATGCTTGGCATCGCCACCATGTTGCTCGAATAGGCGATTACGAGCATCCTGAATTTCATCGAAGCTAGCCTCTTCTGATACCCCAAGTTTTTCGTAGGGATTTTGATCGCTCATGGGAGTTTGTTACTTCAGCCTCAGTCAGCAGCAGTCTTTTGTCGAATAAAAAAACAGCTTTAGGTTTTTTTGGTCGAAACTAAAGTCCCAACCTACTTTGTGCCCTACGAGGATAGTAGCACGTGTTAGTTTGATTTGCTTTGTAATTTCAACTATAGTCACTTTAACATATCGCTATAACTCCGTGTATACCCTCATGTCGATTGTCTAATTCTGGCTCTAATCTAGAATTTGAACGGAGAGTACCTAAAATGCATAGTTTTTATGAAGAAATCTACTTTACTGTTTCAAATTTGGCAACTTACAGTGCCTTAGTAGAGTTTTTTTAATTATACTGAATAATCGCTTGTGGTATATATCCGCATATCGATTTAAAATTGAAACGTTTTAAGTTGCCACCTAACTGGGATTGAGAAGGTGTTTTGGTGTCAAGAACTATTGCGGCTAAAGTCAGAGTACTTATATACTGTGGCTAACATGAGTTTCACGTTCTCATCGCCTACAATCTCGATCGCAGTATTTATTTTTAAACGATCGGGATTCTCATACTGTAGCTATGTAGATTCTTAGTTAGTCCCAAAGTGGCAACTGCGTTTTTACGCAACCCCTCTTGTTAATCTTACGAATTTTTGTGCAAAATAATGGTCATGGCTCCTGCCAAGATTCTTGTAGTTGACGACGACCCTGCGGTTCGGAATTTAATCCAACGCTTTTTGATTAAGCAGAACTATCAGGTGGAGGCTGCCGAAGATGGAAAGACAGCCTTAAATCTATTTGAGCAATTTAACCCTGATTTGGTGATTCTAGATGTGAATTTACCAGATGTAACAGGGTTTAACCTCTGCCAAGAGATGCAAAGTCGTAATGGTGTTTTTGTTCTGATGTTGACTAGCCGTGCTGACGAAGCTGACAAAATTCGCGGCTTTGCTAAAGGTGCTGACGACTATCTCACCAAGCCTTTTGGACTAGGAGAGCTAGAAGTCAGAGTCGGAGCTATTTTAAGACGTCAGCGAGTGATAACTACTGCCGAGCAGAAACGCTTGGTATTTGAAAAACTGATGATCGATCCGGTGCGGCGGGAGGTAGCACTTAATAACCAAGCAGTACCTTTAACTGCTCTGGAATTTGACTTGTTGCATTTTTTAGCAAGTCATCCAGGTCGAGTTTGGCGGCGTGCAGAACTAATCCAAGAGGTATGGGACTATGAATATGTCGGCGACCAACGGGTTGTAGATGTACATATTGGTCAAATTCGCAAGAAGATTGAAATTGATGCTAGTCAGCCAGCATTAATTCAAACTGTACGTGGCGTAGGGTATAAGTTTGAATCTCCTGCTCACCCCCAACATCTGGAAGCAAAGTCCTGAGTTTATAGTCTAGAGTTTTTTAACTCTTGACTGTTAACTCTTGGGGTAATGATTTAGTGAATTTTTTTCGGCTTTAGTAAAAGACAAATTTAGACAATCGAACATAGGTAGATATTGCTCAAATACAGACCAGGCTGTTATTTGAGATATTCGTTTATCTGTTTAAAATAGTGGACAAGGAAGAGAGTCCACTGGAAAATATTTCTTAGCTAAAGCTGGTTAAGTAAGTGCGTATGTAAAAACATACATTGTCATTGCGTTCGTCCTTGGCGTTCCCGTTCGCGTAGCGTCTCCGAAGGAGAAGGGTACTAAGTGAAGCAATCCCAAGCCTTTGCGATTGATCACTTGGCTCCACTCTACTCGCAATGACAATGTATATTTAATTTTGTATTGCTTCAACCGTAAAATTAAGACCTAAGTACAAAGACAGGGGCATTTTTTTAATTGATAGGGCACGGTAAACCGTGCCCACATTAGGCTATGAGCCAAAATAACGCCCGTACCTATGGGGTGTCTAATAGATTAGCTGTTGCGGGTGAATCGATGACAGGCGTTTCTACTGAGGAGTGGTGGAACAAAGTTTCCAGATAGACTCGGGCAGCACGGCGATCGCTATCTCCATTTTGGAGTAAAAACAATGATAGTGCCGCCGTCAATACCCTGTTCTCATCCCAATCAGGATGGGTTTCTAAGTAGTTTTTTAAGGATTCGTGGAGTGTTTCGGGAATTTCTGTAAAGATGCTAACCGTTGATTTCATGAGATTTTCCTCCTATGAGGATAATCAAGAGGGACAAGTTGCTTGCGGTGAAGTGGCAATCAGGCTTCCTCACCACTCTTTTGCCAGTTCGACAATCTGCGCTTACATCTGGTGGTAATATATTTTACACATTTGATGCCAACGGTTGAACGAATTACAAAAGCAAGCCGAATCATTGTGCGCTAAGAGGGGGTGGGTTTGTCAATGCTGCGAAATGTTAAAAACGATTGTATAAAAAATAAATCCGAACGAAATAATCAGCACTTGAGTCTATTTTTCGTTACTTTTATTTATAAAAACTCAGTCATTGAAGTTCCTTGGCACTGTTAATTCACAATCCCCAGCCAGAGGGTAAGAAGCCCATTAGTTCGTTGTCAGCCTGTGGAAAACTGCTAAAATCCCTGTGGAAACCCTGTGGAATGAGTGAGAAAAATAGCAGCCAATGATAAGAATTACAAAATAGTCATGGTTTCATGACATTTAAGCTTAAAAAATTATCTTCTTAATCTCGGCTATCATCGTGGCTGCCTTCGATACATCCCCAAGTCTGAATTTTTGCGTGGTACTGGCTTTACCCCGTTTTATGCCCCTATCTTTTTTGTCAGCTGATTGAGTGTGATAAACCTAGAAGATAAATCACGGGTGGAGGAATCATCGGGTTATCCCGTGCGTTTATAACGCCTGGTATTCCTAGTGTTCTTGTTTCTTTATCGCGTTTCCCGGTCTGGTGAGATACAAGAACCCCACCCCCAACCTCTCCCCGCAAGCGAGGAGAGGGCTATGATATACCTGATTAGGAAAAGCTATATGGGCAGAGAATTAATAATGGAATTCTACCGAAATATGCAAGAGCATCATCTCAACAAAGCGCAAGGGGTATGACAAGCAATGCTAACTACAATGCAAAAGAGCGATCGCTATCATCTGCAAAACTGCTGACTGACAAACTAGCTTTAACCCTCCCAAAGAAGCTTGGTGGTGGTCATTGCAACTCGAACGCAAGTCAGATAAATTTTGGGATGGGTTTGATTGGTTTTGGAGTGCCGTTTCTGTCTTTAATTTGTTAAAACTGACACCAATTTTTTAGAATTGACAAATAATTAGTTAATGTACCTAAGTTTTAAAGCGGGTGATGGGACTCGAACCCACGACGATCAACATGGGAAGATGACATTCTACCACTGAATTACACCCGCGAATTGCTGCCAGATAATTTAAATATAAGAGCAATTATACCACTATTTATAGCTGTTTTCAATTGGCTAGAATATACACTGTTTTAATAACTGCTGATGGATATTTTTATCTGATAGCTGTTCAGATTGAAAAATCTTTTTAGCTACCTAATGACAGCACTTACTATCATATTTAACTAAAGAACAATGTCCTTACCTGCCTCGGTGAAGCGAACCTCTTTTATATTCCATTGAGCATTACTAGTTAAGGTTTTGCGGAGACTGCCAAACAGAGCAAACTGTTCGCAACTAGAAAGAGAAGCTAATTGCCGCTTCGACTCAGGAGATATTCGCAAATCAACTGTAGCAATGCCATTTTTGATATTGACACGATATCCAGACAAGCTAAAATCGCTTGTATCTCGTTTCTCTAAAATTTTACTTACTGCATTTTTCACAGGTTCTTCGGCTGGTATAGAAACCTTTTCGGGAATTAGTTCTTGGCACTGGGCATCACTTGTATATAGTGTGACATTAGTAGTTTTGCCAGTAACAGCTTTAGTTGATGAGGAAGGTGTCTTTTCTTTGGGAGATTCTGGACTAGGAGATTTTTCTCTCAACTGAGCTACGCTAGGAATCTGGCTGGGAGTTTGAGAAGAGACGCTATTCGTTGGTGTTGTCGGTGTTGTCGTAGGGGATGGCGTTCCGCTTTCAATATTACGAACGGTGGGGTTAGAACTACAACTGCTGAGGCTGACAAAGATTGTCGCAAAAATAAGGGGTAAAAAATATTTTTTGGGTGTGTTCATAATTTTGCTCATACATAAATGATGTTGTTGCTATCAACTTCAGTGTCGCTGGAATGAATTCCGTATAAAATTGTTAATTTTCGGCCAGTCTATAAAGTGTCAACCCGAAATCTGTTAAAGTCAAAGGTTACACTATACACCCAAATTAAAAAATCTCCTTTTTAAAGAGCGATATCTGACAACAAACCACTTTTAAAAAGCTTGACTATAAGAAGGACGAGTGTAGCAAAGGAAATATTGACGCTAAAATATTCTAGACTTTAGTTGTTAATTCCTATTAACCCTAATTGCTAGTTTTCACTACTTTTTTGCTTAGTCAACTCTTGAACTAATAATTGCACTCCCAAAGCCAACAAACCAATTGCTACTATACCAAATATCCCGCTTCCTAAAGCAACTACACCAACAACCAAAGTCCGAACAGCAGAAGAAATCTTAATTACCAATGGATTAATTGAATGGACAGGTTTAGCAGCAAAATTTGTAGCGATCGCAATCATCAGCGAATACATTGCATATCCCATTCCCCCAGAAATTACTGCCCCAGTAAAACAGCGTAACGGACTCGCTGTTGCCGGTGTTTTAGTTTCTGTTTGTGGTGTTAAATTTTGGTCACTCATACTATTTTCGATTGGGCGATTTAAAATGTTCTTGTCTATTGCCTTCGCTTCATTAGCGAAAAATAATTATTTAAACAGACAATGACACTTTAATACCATGTGTGATTGTCCGAGTTACAAACAATTCCAAATCTTCATCAAGAATTGCTTCCCTGACTTGCCGCAAAACTAGTTCTGCTTGCTGTTGAGACTCAAACAGAGCAAATACTGTTGGCCCAGAACCAGACATCATTGTTCCTAAAACGCCTTCTTGATTTGCAAACACTTCTCGTAACTGCAAGACTTGGGGATAGGCTGGCAATACCACGCGCTCTAAATCATTGTGCAATTTTTGGGCAATTTCTCTCGGATCTTTATCCAGGATAGCTTTAACTATTGCTCCTGAATGAACTGCGTTAGCACGTGCTGCCAAGTTATCACTATCTCTAATATAAGAATGACCAAATTGCTGCCGATAGGTTTTGTATGCCCAAGGTGTGGAAACTTCCAGACTGCGGTATTTCCCCAATACTATATATATATTATCTAAACTCGGCAGGGGAGAAAGTTGTTCGCCTCTACCTGTTGCGATCGCAGTTCCACCCGCTACACAAAAGGGGACATCTGAACCAAGTGTGCCTCCCAACTCCTCTAATTCTGACTGAGTTAATCCCAACTTCCACAGTAAATCTATCCCTACCAGCACAGCTGCTGCATTAGTCGAACCCCCAGCCAACCCAGCCGCTACAGGAATCTGCTTATTGACGGTAATCTCCACACCCCCATATTTAGCGAAGGCTTCGGGAAATTGCTTTACCATTAATTCTGCTGCTCGGTATGCCAGATTACTTTTATCTGTCGGTACTTGTGGGTGGTTGCAGTGAACGCGAATGCTGTCAGTGGTGATAGAACGCACATCAACTTGATCTGCAAGTCCAATACTTTGAAGTATCATGGCTAACTCGTGATAGCCATCGGGGCCATCGCCAATGATTTCCAGATACAAGTTGATTTTAGCAGGGGCAATTAGGCTGTAGGAACGCATTTTATAAGAATGGGGAATGGGGGAATGGGGAATTGGAAATTGGGAATGTCCCCTATTCCTTGCTGCCCACTCCTAGTTCATTTGCTAGAATTACCCATTGCTGAACGCTGATATCTTCGGCTCTGGCTTGGGGATTTATTTTTAATTGTTCCAGTAAGTGGCTCAAGCGATCGCGTTCTATAACAGATTGCAAATTATTTCGTAACATTTTGCGCTTGGCACCAAACCCCAGTTTTAAGAAAGTCTCTAACTGTCGGGGATTAAGTGCTGGTATTTCTATTTTTCGGGGGCGCAATCGCACCACTGCTGAATCGACTTTTGGCGGTGGATGGAATGCGGCTGCTGGAACGGTGCAAATTAACTCACACTCGGCCAAATACTGGACCCGCACGCTCAACGCCCCAAAGGTTTTTGACCCTGGTTTAGCATACAATCTTTCTGCGACTTCTTTTTGTACCAACAACACTATTGAGTCAAATGGTTCGGGGTTGGGGTTGGCGATCGTCCCCAGTAGTTTTTCAATGATTGGCCCTGTAATGTTGTAGGGAATATTGGCTACTACTTTATTTGGCTTTTGGAAATTGGGAAAGGCTACCAAATAAGATGGTAAATCTAGGGTGAGAAAATCGCCTTGCAGCAATAAGAAATTTTCAGTCTTGCCCAGTTGTTTTGACAACAGGTGGCATAAGTCGCGGTCTATTTCAACTGCAATCAGAGATTGGACTAAGGGCAATAAACGACGAGTTAGAATGCCGGTTCCAGGGCCAATTTCTAGGACGCGTTCGCCCTTGGCGTTGGCGGAGCCATCGCTTTCTGTACACTCTGCTGCTCGAATAATTGCGTCGAGTGCCTTTTCACTTTTGAGCCAATGTTGAGCAAAGACCTTACGCGGTCGGATCATCTGTATTTATTGCCTAGTCTAGTTTTTCGCTTTTTCTCAAAAACTTATTATAAATTGTGAAATCCGTCTACAGCGCTAGACTCACTGTAACGGATTTTGAACGGGTCGGGAATGTTGAAAAATTGCTAAAAGGACAATATTGTGGAGGCTTTAGCAAGTTCAACAGCTGAAATTTCAGAAACTTTGAATCTAGCGAAGCGAAATCTTAAGTAGTTCATGAATTTTCTGCGGTAGGAACGCTGCATAATTTGGATTGAGGGAGCAAAATAGAAAACATGACAATTGAATCCGATTCCCCTAATCTACCAACCCCAGAACCAGTTCCTGAAAACGACTTACAACCGGATGACTTTGACGGTACTTCAACTAAGAAAAACTTAACCTCAGAAGTACTAGCGGTGATTGGATCTTTACAATCTCCGCAACATACAATTGCTCTACAACAAGCCCGTTCCGAGTTCAAGCAACCCATTACCAACCAATTCACAGTTAAACCGAGAGCATTGCTAATTACTCTAATAGCGATCGCCATCACTTTCATCGGAATTATCTTCAATAACTGGATCGTCGGCATTATTGGAACGCTGATAGCTTTGCTGTTATCTTTAGCGATATTATTGCCCTGGTTCCAAGAAGTTTTCAACGAGTGGTTTTCACCCCAAGAACGCACCCTGTTTGTGGCCTTTTTGGGACTAATAGTAGCGATCGTTGGTTTGATTCGGTTCACAGGTATAGGCGATCGCTTACTTGTTGTAGCACGCCAAATTAACTGGGCTATTGCTGGAACCCTAGCAGATTGGTTTGGCGCTTTGGGACAAATTCTCATCGCCATCATTGCCGTCTATGTAGCTTGGCGACAATATGTAATTTCCAAAGACTTGACAATTCAGCAAAACCTACTCACAGTTCAGCAAAATATTATTACCCAGCAACAAACAATTGATTCCTATTTCCAAGGTGTTTCAGACTTAGTATTAGATGAAGAAGGATTATTAGAAGATTGGCCTCAAGAAAGAGCGATCGCTGAAGGACGCACTGCGGCAATTTTAAGTAGTGTCGATGGTAGTGGTAAAGCAAAAATTCTCCGCTTTCTCTCACGTTCCAAGTTGCTGTCACCTCTAAAGCGCGATGGTCGATTAGGTCGAGCCATTCTTGACGGAAGTGGCGGATATGCAGAAGACCGCCTAGAAGGTGTGCGCGTCATCGATTTAGGCGTAACGCTAGCCGCAGCAGACCTTTCTGGTAATGATTTGCGTTGGACTGACCTAAGTGAAGCAAATCTTGTCCGCGCTAATCTGGTTGGTTGTGATTTAGTTAAAGCTAACCTCTCCCGCACAATTTTATATTACGCTAATCTTAGCGGTGCTGACCTGAACGGGATTCGCTTATTCTACGGTACAGTGGACAAAGCATCACCCCGGAGTCGGACTGAACGACCAGATTATGAAACCGGCGAACACACTGGCGCTGTGGTAGAAAATGCCGATTTCAGCAATGTGCAACGGATGTCTGAGTCGGCGCGTTGCTACTGTTGCAGTTGGGGTGGCGAAAAAACGAGAGTTACTATCCCTGGTGGTTGTGAAGGTATTCCGAATAGGTTGGGAAAATAGTTATAAAAAATTAGTTAGCCGCATTAAAAATCTGCTGTGCAGTTAAATTTAATTGAGGAAAGGTAGGTGATGAAATCGCGGTGTTACCTTGAAATGATGTCATTTGATATTCACCATCAACTAATTCGCATACAAAAATAGTAGGTTGTTTGGGATTACCGATAAACTTTCTTGCACCCAATGCAGCATAATCAGCAATCCAATATTCGGGAATGCTCATTTCCTCATAATCCCTAAATTTATTGTAGTAATCATCTCGCCAGTTACTTGAAACAATCTCAATAACTATTGGAACCGATGCTGCTTGGCTTACTGTTGACTGTTTTTGAAAAAGCGGTTCATTCTCGAGATTATCAAGATTTAGCAGCAATACATCAGGCGAGTAAGCAGATTCGGCAGAAGGAGTTTGGATCAATACGGTTTTGGGAATTCCGTAGGGTAAATCAAGACGATCAAACTCTACGGTTAATTTCCGCGACAAAAACGCAATAACTTTCTCATGGGAACCAATTGGGGGTGGCATTTCAATAATTACTCCTTTGTGCAATTCATAGCGTTTTCCATCATTGGGATACCATTCAATAAATTCATTGAAGGTGAGTAATTTGGGCAACACTTGGGTCATAATCTTACCTCCATATTTTGCTTTATTTTTAACTTTTAACTTTTATCTTTTTACTTTTTAACTTCAGGTAAAGTTAGAATTTCAACGCCATCTTCAGTTACAGCTAAGGTATGCTCGCATTGAGCAGAAAGCTTGCGATCGCGCGTTACCGCAGTCCACTTGTCGCTGAGAACTTCGACTTCGTAAGTACCTTCATTGATCATTGGCTCAATAGTAAAAACCATCCCTGGTCTGAGACGCTTACCCTTCCCACGTGTACCATAATGCGGAACATCCGGCGCAGTATGAAAAATATTACTGATGCCGTGTCCAACGAAATCTCGCACTACAGAAAAGCCTTGTCCTTCAGCATACTCTTGAATAGCTGCACCAATATCGCCAATGCGTCCCCCAGGTTTAACTTCAACAATACCCAGGCGCAAACACTCCTCTGTCACCTCTACCAGCTTCCTTGTTTTTGCCGAAGGTGTACCAACAAAGAATGTCTTAGATGTATCGCCGTGATAACCTTCAACAATGGGCGTTACATCAATATTGATAATGTCACCTTCTTTAAGAATCTGCTTGGCATTGGGAATGCCATGACAAATTACCTCATTTACACTGGTGCAAATCGATTTCGGATAACCCTTATAGCCAAGGGGTGCGCTTTTTGCTCCATGCGCTTGCGTCCAACGTTCGGCTTCATCATTTAGTTCTAGAGTGCTAACCCCTGGTTTGACAAACGGTTCGAGATGCTGAAGAAGTTTGGCTGCTAAACGCCCAGCTTGACGCATTTTCTCTATTTCTCGTTGGGATAAAATAACAATTAGTTCAGTTTTCATTAACTTTTATCTAGACAAATTTACATAAACATAGTGAACCCTGTCTGTGCAGCTCTTTGAGCAGCATCAGCAACCTTTAAGGTATATAAACTCTCCTCTGGGGTAACGTACAAAGGAGTGCCATCAAAAAGATGATCTAACACCATATTTGTGTCTTTGGCAAACAAACCCCGCCGAGGGCCAACCTCTATAGTTGTTGTTTCCCCTGGCTGGATGAAAATTCCTGTGTCGCCATCAAAAATCAAACCACCCTTTTCCCCGTGAACTTCAAACTTGCGTTCTGATTGCCATATACTTTCACCTTTGCCATAAACTACTTGGGCTAAAAGTCCACTGTTAAAACAGATTTCGCTAGTGCAGAAACAGGTTTGGTAATATTCCGGTTCTATTTCCCAATATCGCTGGTGACAGTTAACAGTAAATACTTTACCAAATAAATCGGTGAGGCGATGTAGGCGGGACAGCCCCCCAATTAAGGGAAAGCCGAATAACTCGTGGTTATAAGTCCATTTGCGAGGTGCAGGATTTTGGGGATTGATGGTGCTGTAGCGAACATAAAACACTTCACCAATTTTGGCTAAGTTTTGCTTTAAGGCTTGATGCAAGCCACCCAAAAGTTCTAAATGTTCTACGTGCAGGAGTTTTTGTTGTGTTTTGGCTAAGGCAATCAGTTCCTCTGCTTCGACTACATCCAACGAAAGGGGATACTCTACAATTACATGTTTGCCGTTGGTAAGTGCTGCACGAGCGATCGCACCATGATCTCGATTCACAGTGCAAATTACCACCAGGTCTACATCTTCACGCTTTACTAGCTCTTGCCAAGAACTCAACGCTTCAATTGGGTACTCTTTGACAAAGGCTTCTGTTTTTTCTGCGGTATGACCAACAACTGCAATTAACTGCGATCGCTCATCATGGAGCAATGCCTCAGCCCGGAACTTTGCCGCATACCCCGTACCTACCAAACCTACACGCACTCTTGCTTTTTCCAAAGCTGCTCCTGAATTATACATGATCCTGATATATAAAAATTTGGCACAAACCCATTATGTTACGTACTGACAAATAGGTTTTTGTTCGTCTTTAAATTCTCGGAGTTTTTGGAGAAAATTTTTTGATTTCAAATTTTTTCAAGTTTCTTGATTGTCTTGACAAAAATCTTATCTTATGAATGAAAAGTCATTTGGTAAATCTAAATAACATCAAATTTAATCATAGTTACTTAGCTAAAGGATAGTTTTTTATTATCACAGCCCGACTATGGCAGTAAATACATAAATAAAACTTATCGGGATTAAGCAACTAAATTTCATTACTAATCGGGTTCAATTTCCAGTTACATCGTTTAATTTTTCTCGTAGTATCAGAATTGAAGCAAATATAAACTAGCGGCTAATTCCACAGAACAGCCGCGACCTTTGGCTTAAGATAACTTATACTGCCGTTCAGAAAAGAGAGGATTATTCAATGCCAACTTATAAAGTGACACTAGTCAACGAGGCTGAAGGGCTGAACACAACCCTTGATGTTGAGGACGATACCTATATTCTAGACGCTGCTGAAGAAGCTGGTATTGACCTGCCTTACTCTTGCCGCGCTGGTGCTTGCTCGACTTGTGCAGGTAAACTCGTATCAGGTACAGTCGATCAAGGCGATCAATCATTCTTAGATGACGATCAAATCGAAGCTGGATATGTACTGACCTGTGTTGCTTACCCAACTTCTAATCTGACAATCGAAACTCACAAAGAAGAAGAACTCTATTAAGAGCAAAACTAAATAGCCAAAAACCTATTTAAATTGGTGATTATAGTTGCTCAACTTCTTAACTGAGCGATCGCCACAAGTCTCAATCTTAGAGGACTAAACACCAAGTTGTGTGTGCCTCTTAAAGCCTCTTTGACAAAAAACCTGATTTCCTATTAGGCAGGAACACCAAATTTACTGTGTTCCTGCTTAATTTTTATTCCTACCTAAAGATAGATGCAAGTTAAATGGCGATTAGCTTAAGGTTTAATCTCTTTATTAAGAACTCGAATCTCAGTACCAGGATAGTAGAATTGAAGAATTTTTGGACTTGACCAACCTAATTTTGCTAGATTTTGAGCGCCAGTTTGACTTAAGCCAACTCCATGTCCTAATCCACCACCAATAAAAGCGTATCCCCACAGTTCAGCTTTGCCCTTATTCAGAGGTTCTAGGTAAAAAAGCGTACTCGTAGGAGCAGCAAAGGCACTGCGAACTTCGTCTTTGTGGAGAATAAAGGTGCTTTTATCAGTTTTAACTGCGAGTTCAAGGATGCGTCCGCTCTCACTCCGCTTCACTACTGCCATAGCCTGAATTGTCTTAAATTTGGCATGGGGACTGTTTTTCACCTGCAAAAATTTCTGTAAGTCCTTGATGATATCCTTTAAAGAGGTTTCCTTATGCCAACGAAACGCATCCCACTTGCTCTCATTAAATCCTTGTTGGATACTAATAAATTTCTGGAAGTTCTTTTCATCTGCCAAACTTTGCTTAGACAAGTCCCAAAAATTAGTCGCAGCATCTAGTACAGGGCGCAGATAGGGGCGATCGTCGCCATTCCAGACATCGCTGAAGGAAGCAGTAACGCCACCTGTGGTGGAAGAATACAGGGCATCTACTAGTTCGTTTTTATAAGTTACTACCTTACCTCTGGTGGAGGCGATCGCTCGATCTGTTTTAGCAGCCGCTCCATTTAGCCCATAATAAACTTGGCAGTGAGTATCAGCACACAACTGATAGTTATCTGCGGCAAACCTGCGTAAATTTCTTAAAGCATAAGTCCGGGCGAGAATTGCTTGGGCTTCTAGCGCCGCAGTTGGTGCATCCGTGCCTATTTCGTAAGGTACAACCCCACGTAAATAAGTTTCTAAGGGGACTTGGTTAACTAGAGTGTATGTGCCATAGGCATTTGGCTGCAAATTCAGTTGCCCAGCATAAAGACGAGCATTTTCTGGTTTTTCGCTTTTATTCACCCGAATCAAGTTTTTATCAGTGCTGATTTCTAAATCATTTGGGCTATAGCGTTTACCATCTACCACCCAACTAACTTGCGGCACTTGTTTTAAGACTTTAGTATCAAGATATACTTTTTCTTTAATAGAAGCTTGGATGTTCTGCAAAAGCAAGCGTCGCAGTAAAGGAGTGCTATAAACATCTCGTTTAGCCCAAACCTGCCAGCGTTCTGGCTGGGCTATTTCCACTTCTATTCCCTGAGAACGCCATTTGTTAGCACTATCTTCCGCAGTTTCAAAAGTGCGGTATGTGCCTAAAACTACCATTTCTTCAACATCTGGCTGGGGTAAAGCTTGCATGACTGTTTCCAGCTTTACGGGGTTCTTTGTTACCAGGGTTTGCAGCTTGTTGCCCACTTGAAATTTTAGCTTTAAGCGATCGCCTTTTGTGGGTTCCAGTTGCAGTTTGGCTGTGGGTTGTGAGCCAAATCGCTGCACAATCCCAATTTTCAATTCCATACCCTGGATGTCGCTCTCAGGCCCTGATGCAGCAGTCAGACCCAATAGACAAAATGTTGTCAGCACAGTGTGGGAAAAACGCCAAAACGAAAATTTCATGGCTACCTGATAGCATTCGCACAGCGTCTCGTAGAGAAGCGGTAGTAAGTAATCCTTCGCGTTGGCGGTTCCTCTTCTCGCAGAGAGCCTCTTTTGCCCCTTAATGCGGCGTTGGAGCTGATTTTCCAATTGCTTTGCAGCGCGGTCTTTTTGTCGCATGAGTGCTCCAATGATACCATTACCAGTTTTGCCCCAAATATCCATTGCAAAACAAAGTCATAACGACTATGATTTACTTAAAGGTACAAAACAGAACTAGTTGGATAAACTCCTTATGGTTAGAGTCCAAGAAATTCCATTAAATCAGATAAAACGACCATTGCCCCGTGCAAACGATCCAAATAAAGTACAAGCCTTAATGGAATCGATTGCGGAGATTGGGCAGCAAGAACCTATTGATGTCCTAGAAGTAGATGGACAATATTATGGCTTTTCTGGTTGCCATCGGTATGAAGCTTGCCAGCGTTTAGGCAAAGAAACCGTTTTAGCCAGAGTCCGTAAAGCACCCCGCAGCGTTTTAAAGATGCACTTGGCATAGATAATAGGCATGGGGCATGGGGCATGGGGAATAGGGACTTAATTTTCTTGCCAATAGCCCAATTCCTAATGCCGAATTTCCAATCCCCAATTACATATAACCTAATTAGGAGAAAATTATGTCATCGAAAGTAACAGTCAAAAATGTAAATATCGGCATTGACGAGGCTAGTAGGGCTAAAATTGCCGAGGGTTTATCTCGTCTGTTGGCTGACACTTATACACTGTATCTGAAAACTCATAATTTCCATTGGAATGTAACGGGGCCAATGTTCCAAACCTTACATTTGATGTTTGAAACCCAGTATACAGAATTAGCCTTAGCAGTTGATTTAATCGCCGAGAGAATTAGAGCGCTTGGCTATCCCGCACCAGGAACCTACAGCGAATATGCCAAACTGAGTTCGATCCCAGAAACACTCGGAGTTCCTAAAGCTGTGGATATGATCCGCTTATTAGTGGAAGGACAAGAAGCCGTAGTCAGAACTGCACGGTCTATTTTCCCCGTCACAGAGGAAGTTAACGACGAACCTACTGCCGATTTATTAACTCAACGGATGCAAGTACACGAAAAGACAGCTTGGATGTTGAGAAGCTTACTGGAAGAATAGGGACTAGTACCGCAAGGCAGAATTCAAAATTAATGCGGCGTAAGCGTTTCGTTGATTTTGAATGGTCTGTTTATTTCCGGCGTGTTGTAAGCTAATCGGCATTTAAATTGCATAATCAGGGCGCTCATGTTGCCTACCCCACAAGATATTGAGCAAATTTGAATATGCAAGTTAGATGTGTTCTAGCTTACTAGGGTGTGTTTTCAAACTATAACCACAATTGAAAACACGCCCTAGCATTCAGCTAAACTTGCGATCGCTCGAAGAGGAAAAGCGTAGGCGTAGCCCGTCGTTCGCGTAGCGTCTCGCAGAGAAGATATCGCTTTCATCAATGGCTAATCCGTTATTACCTTCGTCTGTATTTGTCCCATCTGTTGGGGAATTGAAATCAGAATTACTAAAACTAGCGATGGTTTCTGATGTCAGATATTTTACTGTTTCTGCGTAGATGCCTAGTACCTTGTCGTTAGACATTGCTTGACTCACTAGAGAACTAACATCATAGTTATTAAAACTAGAAATTGTCTGTGACGTGAGATTATCGGCAATTTGTCCATAGACGCGTAGCAGATTGTTGTCAGAAATCACCTGCCTTGCTAGAGAACTGACATTAGAAAGATTTAAACTAGGGTTTGTAACTTGTGGACTATTTCCTGCGGTATTTGCGATCGCTTGACTAACTAGAGAACTGGCATTAGAAAGATTTAAACTAGAGTTTGTAGTTTGTGTACTATTTTCTGCGGTTTCTGCGATAATCTGCCGTACTTGGGCATCAGTCAGATTGTGGTTAGCACTAAGCATCAGAGCAACTACACCAGCAACGTGGGGAGTCGCCATAGAAGTACCGCTATAAGTGGCATATTTATTATTTGGAACCGATGAATAGACCTTAACTCCTGGGGCTGTGACGTAAGTGATTTTATTCGTTCCAGAACGGTTAGAGAAGTCGGCCAAATTGTTATTGCTATCTACTGCTCCAACGGCAATTCCCGACTTGGATGCATAGCGGGCAGGATAACCTGGTGATGAGTCACCATCATTACCTGCTGCCATGACGACAATCACTCCTTTACTGCTGGCATATTTAATGGCTGACTCCAGAGTACTGTTGGAAGATGAGCCTCCTAAACTGAGGTTAATCACATTCGCTCCATTATCCACAGCGTAGTGAATACCTTTAGATATGGAACTATAGGAACCAGAGCCAGAGTCATTCAACACTTTGACGGGCATGATCTTGGCATCATAAGCAATACCAGTGACACCGTAGCTATTATTTTCTCCTGCGATCGTGCCGGAAACATGAGTGCCATGACCGTTTTTATCTAAGGTGTTGTTGTTTTTGTCGGCAAAGTTCCAGCCCGAAACATCATCAACATAGCCATTACCATCATCATCTATACCGTTACCTGGAATTTCCTTGGTATTCGTCCAGATATTATTTTTTAAATCCTCGTGGTTGTAGTCAACCCCAGTATCTAAAACAGCAACCACGACTCCCTTACCTGTATATCCGCGTGCCCAAACTTCCGGTGCTTTAACGAGGTCTGCTCCCCAATTATTGCCGCCAAGATCGGGAACATCAGCAAAAGTATTCTGACCAGCAGCTTTAGCCACTGCTGCTGCTGCATTAATTAAGCCATAGCCGTTGGTGGAGTTATAACTTTCCGTGCTAAAAGCATTAGTCGTAGAGTCACTATTATTTAGCAACTGCACATCAGAATCAGCTGAATTGTAGCTACTACGTCCGCTTAAGTTGAGACTAGAGCCATCCTTAGTATTAAATGTATCTAATGAAGAGGTTGAAGTAAAATTTAAGCTTTTATTAGTAGAAAAAAAGTTGTTATTCGTCTTATCATTGAGCATAATTTTTTCTCAAAATCAGCAATTTTTTTTACAACTAAAATATTAAAATTTCTGCAAAACAAAAACTTTAATATGTAAATTAGCCGTATTGTTAATAATTACTATGAAATCTAATAATAAAATGCTAATTTTATTACCAAAAAATATTATGAGAATCGTGTTTTTTCTGAAGAGCTACACTGATTTTCACATATTTTAAATATGCTTAATTATGAAATAAGCGGCAGAATGAGTGGCATTTGCTGCTCATTCTGCCGCCTATAGGAATTCTATTTTACTTTTGCTCAACCACACTTAAGGGATTGTTTTATGCCAAACTATTTGCTGCTGTGGTTGTGACAATCTGACGCACTTGGGCATTAGTTAGACCTTTCTTAGCACTGAGCATTAAAGCTATTACCCCAGCAACGTGAGGAGCCGCCATAGATGTTCCGTCTTCAAAACCATACTTATTACCCGGAAGTGTCGAGTAGATACCAATTCCTAGATACCCGTCGTCTTCAAGTGTCAAGTATGCTCCAGGAGCTGTAACGTATGCGAGTGGAGTCGTTCCAGCACGGTTGGAGAAGTCAGCCAGTGTTCTATTATAAGAGACTGCTCCAACCGCAAGTCCCCATTGGTCAGCATAGCGAGCTGGATAGATTGGTGCTGTCCCGCCGTCATTACCTGCTGCTGAGACGACAAATACCCCTTTGCTGGCAGCATATTGAATGGCTGACTGTTCATCACTGTTAGGAGAAGAGCTACCTAAGCTGAGGTTAATGACATTGGCTCCATTATCCACAGCATAACGAATACCTTTGGCGATCGCGCTACTGTTACCTTGACCATCGCTATCTAAAACCTTGACTGGCATAATCTTGGCATTATAGGCAATCCCAGTGACACCAAAGTTATTTTTTACTGCTGCGATCGTACCAGAAACGTGAGTACCATGACCTTCGTCGTCTAATGGATTGTTATTGTTGCCAACGAAGTTCCAACCGTTGACATCATCGATGTAACCGTTACCATCATCATCTTTGCCGTTACCAGCAATTTCCTTGGTATTTTTCCAGATATTAGCGTTCAAGTCAGGGTGATTGTAGTCTACTCCACTATCTATCACAGCTACAATAACGCCCTGACCTGTGTATCCCTTTGCCCAGACTTCCGGTGCTTTAATTGCGTCGGCTCCCCAATTATCACCACCTAAGTCAGGGACATCCGCAAATGCACTTTGACCTAAAGCTTTTGCCACTGCTGCTGCGGCATTAATTAAGCCATAACCTGTAGTTGAGTTAAATCCGCCACCGTTGACAGGATTCAAAGTAATTTGTGTGGTAATGTAAAAAGCGTTGTTACCTTCATTGCTTTCAGCAACATTTCCCGGCCCATCGGCTTTCAATATCAGGTAGTATTTACCGGCATTAATTGTAGGAGCAAGGGTAATAGATGTGGAGCGAGAAATAACGGCAGAAGGTGTCACACTTGCACTCGCATCAATTTCAGTCCCTAAGCTGATATCATCGTCATCACCAAATGTTGTATCTCGTGAAAGATAAAAACTTGTCTTACTCCCCCCAGCAGTGCCATTACCTTGGTTTTTCAGTTGATAATTAACTAGGAGTGTAGTACCAATAGCAGCACTACTAGCAGATGTAGCATTTTGGATGACCAAATCTGGTGCAGTAATTGTAATCGCTTTGGCAACAACGTTGTTATTTTCATTGCTTTCTCTCAAAGACCCAGAGCCATCTGCTTTATACAGCAGATAGTAACTACCAGTGGTAATGGTGCGAGAAATGGACAAAGATGTAGATTCTGAGCTTACAGCAGAGGGTGCAAGGTCGTTCAAGTTATTAACGAAGTCAGAACCTAAATAGACATCATCATTGCTGAAGCTTGTATCTTTGGAAAGATAGAAGTATGTAGAGTTAATACTAGCTTTGCCATTACCTTGGTTTTTCACCTGATAGCTGAGTGTGATTGAAGTGCCGATGTTAGCGCTAGCAGGAGCGGAAGGATTTTGTATTAATAAGTCTGGTGCAGCAACCGTAATTGCTTTAGCAGTGACGTTGTTGCTTTCATTGCTTTCAAAAATCTCGCCATTGCCATCAGCTTGTAATAGCAGATAGTAGTTTCCAAAAGTGGTACTACTGCTGAGTACGAAAAAGTCAGATTCTGAGCTATAGTAACCAGCACCCAATCCAGAATAGAAGTAGTTCTGGTTAGAGGCTAAGAGTGTATCATCGTTGCTCAAAGCGGCATCTTTAGACAGATAAAACTTTGTTGTACTTGTACCAGCAGTTGCAGTCCCTTGATTTGCTAGTTGATAATTGACTGTGATTAAGCTACCAGGGTCAACAAGACTAGGAGCGGAAACATTTTGGATGATTAGGTCTGGTTTGGGGCCATTAATAGCGATCGCTCGGCTGACAATATTATTAGTTTCGTTACTTTCGCCAATATTGCCATTAGCATCGGCTTGATACAACAGATAATAGTTACCTGCGGCGATCGCATTTTTAATGGTGACTGATACTGTCTCTGAACTAGTAGCACCTGCGGCAATGGCGTTAACGGTATCGGAGCCGACCAACATATCATCATTACTAAGAGCAGTATCCTTGGATATATAAAACTTGGTGGTAGTTGCAACAGCACCACCAACACCTTGGTTTTTCACCTGATAGCTGAGTTGAATGGTGCCACCAACGGCTGTTGTACTGGGAGCTACAGCGTTTTGTATTATCAAGTCTGCTTGAGTAATAGCGATCGCTTTACTAGCAAAGTTGTTGGTTTCATTGCTCTCAACCGCATTCCCTGCACCATCAGCTTGATAGAGCAAGTAATAATTACCCGTGGCGATCGCATTTTTAATGATGACTGATGCTGTCTCTGAGCTAGTAGCACCCGCGGTAATAGCGTTAACTCCATCGGAATCTAAAAACACATCATCATTACTAAAAGCAGTATCTTTGGATAGATAAAACTTGGTAGTAGTTGCAACAGCACCACCAGCACCTTGATTCTTGACCTGATAGCTTAGTTGAATAGTGCTACCAACAGATGCTGTACTAGGGGCTGAGGTATTTTGAACTATCAGGTCTGATTTTTTAGCTTGAGTAATGGTGATTACGCCGGCAATACTATTGTTAGTTTCATTGCTTTCGGCAACATTCCCATCACCATCGGCTACATAAGCTAAGTAATAATTCCCAGCAGTGATGTTACTCCCAAGGGTGAGCGTGGTTGACTCGGAACTATAATTACCCGCAGCAATACCGCTAACGTAGTCATAGCCCAAGTACACATCTTCATTGCCGATATTTAAATCTTGGGAGAGATAAAACTTGGTGTTGCTAGCAACAGCACTAGCATTGCCTTGGTTTTTGATTTGATAGTTCAGTTGAATGCTACTTCCAGCCGCCGCCGAACTGGGATTTGAGGTATTTTGTACTATCAGGTCTGGTTTAGTAATATTAATCACGCCAGCAACAGCGTTGTTGTTTTCGTTGCTTTCGGCAACATAGTTATAGCCATCGGCTTGATACACCAGATAATAGCTACCTGCGGCGACGCTATTACCGATGGTGAGTGTGGTTGACTCTGACCGATAGTAACCAGATAGGATGCTATCAACGTAGTCATCACCTAACAATATATCTTCACTTCCTAAAGAGAGATCCTGAGACAGATAAAACTTGGTGTAGCTATAACCAGCACTGGCATTGCCTTGGTTTTCAATTTCATAGCTTAGTTGAATGGTACTGCCAGCTGCGGCAGAACTGGGAGCCGAAACGGTACGTGCTATCAGGTCTGGCTGAATAGCAGCAGCGATCGCTTGAGTATCATTCTTGTTGCTTTTGCTGCTCTTTAAAGCATAATCATCCGTGTAATTTCTACCTCGAAAAGTGTCAATTCCTGTAGAAGTGTAACTACTGCGATCGCTCGATCTAAAACTAGTTACACCACTCAGATTGGAGCTAGAGTCATTATTATCAAAAGTATTAGATTTTTCTGATGATGCGAGGCTGGCTTTTATACCAGAATTTTCATTAATAGAGTTACGGTCTTTGGTAAAAAACATTAGTAATTTCACCTCGTATATATTCAAGTAAATTTGCACGAAAAAAAGTACTCAAATCCAGATATATCAGGGATTGAGCCGGGAAATATTTCTTTGTAAGACAAGTGCTACAAATACACTTAACTATAAGATGGCGTAATTAGCAAGTAAAATTACAGTTTTCTGCATACTTAAGAAACTCAAAAGGCGAATAGAGCATAACTCCATTCGCCAAAGACTATCTTTAAGCCGATTTTCAGGGATCAAGTCAGCATGAGTTAGAAGCTTGTTAAAGCTACTAAATGTTTGCTTGCTGCCGTTGATATAGTGACCAATACAAACCCTTTTGTTGCAATAACTCTGAGTGAGTACCACGTTCAGCAATCACGCCTTGCTCTAATACCAAAATCAAATCGGCGCGTTTGAGGGGAGCAAAGCGGTGAGCAATCAAGAACACGGTACGGTTAGCGGAAACTTTTTGCAGGTTTTGTAGTACTTGTTGTTCAGTTTCACTATCCAAAGCGCTGGTAGCTTCATCCAAAACTAAAATCGGCGCTTGGGAAAGAAATAACCTTGCGAGGGCAATACGTTGTCTTTGTCCGCCAGATAAAGCTGTACCGCGTTCACCCACATTGGTTTCGTAACCATAAGGTAATTGACTGATGAAGTCGTGTGCTACTGCTAGTCTTGCCGCCTCTACCACTTGCTCTGCGGTAATATCGGGAGTACCGAGAGTGATATTTTCCAAAATTGAACCGTTGAATAAAAAGTCTTCTTGGAGAACTACACTAACTTGTTGCCGCAGTGAGGCTAAATCGGCACTTTTAATATCAAAACCATCAATCAAGATGCGTCCTGATTCAATTTGATAAAGGCGTTGCAATAGTTTAGACAGGGTACTTTTCCCAGAACCGCTACGT
This sequence comes from Nostoc sp., assembly GCF_036919895.1. GTDB lineage: Bacteria > Cyanobacteriota > Cyanobacteriia > Cyanobacteriales > Nostocaceae > Nostoc. Next base: position 34,148 of record NZ_JBALBW010000065.1, on the reverse strand, counting down.
CCGACAATGCCAACAAATTGCCCTGGTTCGGCATTAAAAGATATTCCCCGCAGAATTGCTTCAAAGTTAGGCCGGTAGCGGAAAAATACTTGCTCGAAGGTGACTTGTCCTTTCAGGGGTGGTAAAACTAGGCCAGTTCCCAGTTCAGCTTCTGGAGCAACGTTGAGAATATCACCAATGCGATCTACAGAAAGTAGCACTTGTTGGAGGGTTTGCCATAACTGTACTAAGCGCAAAAGCGGGCCTGTTACCCTACCAGATAGCATTTGAAATGCAACTAGCTGTCCAATCGTCAGCTTTTGTTCGATGACTAATTTAGCTCCAAACCAGAGAATCAGCATGGTGGAAAAATTGGTGAGGAAGTCACCAATATTGCTGCTGATATTGGAGGTAGTAGAGGCTTTAAAACCTGTGCGGATAAAGCGAGCAAATAAGCCTTCCCAGCGATCGCGGGCGACTGGTTCTGCTGCATGGGCTTTAACTGAATGAATCCCGGTGATTGTCTCTACTAGAAAGGATTGACTATCGGCACTCCGGTTAAAGGTTTCGTTCAGCCAGTTACGCAGAATTGGTGTTGCAACTATCGTCAAAGTCGCAAACAGTGGCAATACTGCTAAAGCCACAAAGGTAAGCGGGACATTATAGTAAAACATCAATGCTAGATAGACCACAGCAAAGATGCTATCTAGAATCACAGTTAATGCTGTACCTGTGAGAAACTGACGAATTTGTTCGAGTTCCTGGACTCTTGCTACTGTGTCGCCGACGCGCCGCGCCTCAAAATAAGCCAAAGGCAGCCGCATCAGATGGCGAAATAGCTGTGCTGATAAACTTAAATCTAGACGACGGGCTGTATGGGTAAAGATGAATAGGCGTAAGATGCCAAGTACAGACTCAAATATGGCTACGCAAAGAAGTGCGATCGCCATCACATCAAGAGTCGGCAAACTCCCCTGCACCATCACTTTATCAATGACAACTTGGGTAATTAGCGGTGTTGTTAACCCCAAAAGCTGTAAGGTAAAAGATGCTAATAATACCTCTGTTAGCAATTTCTTATACTTCCAAACTGCTGGAGTGAACCAACTGAGGTTAAACTTTTCTTGCCGGGATATGAGTTCTACTTGCCACAATCGCCCATCCCAAGATGCCTCAACTATCGACTGCGGTAAGCTTTCACAAATGCGATCGGGATTTAGAGGATTAGCGATAATTAAGCGATCGCCTTTAACTCCATAAGCTACCACCCAAGATGGACTCTGGGGTGAGTCAGAATTCCACAACAGTAAAGCTGGAAATGATAGCTGTCGCAACTCACCCCAACTAACTTGTAACCGCCGCAACGTTAGCCCTATTTTTTCTCCTGCTTCCACAACCTGTTTTGGGCGTTGTCCTCTGAGTTGACGCTGCACCCATTCCAGTTGCACAGAATTTTCTAACTGTTGCGCCACCATTGTTAAACAAGCAGCAGCAGTGTTCCAGCTAGCAACAAACGGATAATTTGAGACGATTAAATTGGCGGCTGGGAGTCCTCTTTGCGGTTGGAGGCTGTGAGGGCTGGAAGTCCCCTCTGAGGCTGGTGCTAGTGAAGGAGTGGAAGAGAAGGAAAATGTCTCTCTTTCTCGCTCCATATTCACCGGTAACATTTGCCAAAATTCTTTAATTTGTGGGTTAGAAAATTCTGTCCACAGGGCTGAATCCCAATATACTACTATTACTTCTTTGCTAGCAGCTACAGCTTTAAAATCCGCAGACAGCTTTTGTAAATCACCAAACCAATCCCCTACATCTAGGGCGGCTATTGGTTTACCAATGCCTTCTTCGCGTAAGCGAACTTTTCCAGCCACAATTAAGAATTGGTAACGCCCAACATCGTTTGACCAAATTTTCTCTCCCAAACGATATTGACGAGTTTGGCACTCATTTTCTAATTGAGATTTTTGTTCGGGAGTTAGCCAGCATAGTGGTGGCTGACTCCAAGGCAAAGAAGCTAGCACTTTTAATCGTAAAGATTCATTATCCAGAATATTTAACTCACTTGTAACTTGACTGTCAGTTTTTGAATTTTCTCTGCTAGCCATTTTTCAAATAACTCATTTTGTAATGCAAGATTTAATTGAGTATCTTCTAAAGATGCTGGCAGAAATTGTTCTACTCGAAACAAACCATAAGGGCCTTCTCCTTGAGGAGAGTCTTTGCCAACGATTTCTATTGGTCCTACCAATTGTCCAGGACTGGCCACGTCAATAACTGACCGTAATATATCCGGCATACTTCCTCGGCTGACGATTCCCATCATGCCGTTCACTATTCGGTCATCTGAAAGTGAATACTCTTTAGCTAGTTGCTCAAAACTACCTCCTTCTTCAATTTGGGTGTGGAGTTCATCTGCCAATTCTCGATTATTGACAACAATCCGGGAAAGTACCACCCGATCCAAAAAGATTTTGCGCTCAATAAAATATTCTTGGAGTTTTGTCTCCGTCACTACAGCTTTTAGCTTCTCTAACTTGTAACCAAAAGTAACCGATGTGTGAAAGGTAGCGTAATCTGTGTTATTGGTCTTTAACCATTCTTGAAAACTTTGGGGATCAGTGAGTTGATTTTTCAGTCTAAAGTCAATAATTGCCTGTTCAGTTATTGTGGTGGCAATCTCAATATCGTCTCGTGTTCGGATTTCTTCCTCAATTACGTACTGACGGAGAATATCCCCAATGAACTGCCCCAATTTTCCAGAGGCTTGTAGGTATTTTACTGCTGACTCTATAGAAATTATTTGGTCATTAATTGTCAAAAACGATAAAGATTCCATGAATTAATTATGTGAAAATGGTTAAACACTTATAGGACTTTTAAATTAAATCATATAAAAATCATCTGGTTGTTGATGAATAAATATGATAAAGATTCCATAAACTAATTGGACGAAAATGGTCAAAAAATTATATAGCTAGAAAATACAATAATTTCCCATGATTATGTTTACAGTCTAGCGGGGACAAAACAGGATTGAAAATATCAGAGGTAGTGCAGTAGAGGAAAATTCAGGAGTCAGGATAGCGCAGCGTAAAACCTGCGGCGTAGCATTCCGACTTCTGAGTTTTTCTTCAACATCACCGATCTAGTTAATGATATTTACCCATGTCCAGGCAAGTAGCACAGCCGCGATCGCACCGATTAATGTATTAAAAATATTTACTACTTCATTGGTCAGCCAATTATACTTAGATTGCAGTGTTGCCCCAATCACACTTTCTAAGTTGGTGGCAATAAATGCTGCAAGTATACACCAAGCGACTCCTAATAGATCGATTAAACCAACTGCCCAACCAACAAATGCGATCGCAACAGAAGCCACAATCCCGGCTAAAGTTCCCTCCAAGCTTATCGCTCCTTCTGTACCGCGAGGTACTGGTTTGAGTGTGGTAATCAGAAAGGTGCTTTTACCATAAGCTTTACCAACTTCACTAGCAGTTGTATCAGCCAGCTTGGTACTGAAACTCGCTACATAGCCTAGTAATAATAGGGATTGGGGATTAGGGACTAGAGATTGAAGACTAGGGACAAGAAATCCCGAATTTATTATCCCTACTCCCAAGGCACACAGCGCCCCAGTCAAAGCGGAACCCCAGACATTCTCTGGCCCCCTTGCCCCAGAACGCTTTTCGGCAATTCCTTCAGCTTCCTTCTGCGCCATCCCGATGCGGGTAACGCCAGAACCAACCAGAAAATAGAACATTACTACTGCATATCCTTGCCAGCCTAGAGTTACCCAAATTAGGATGGCTAGAAACCACGCATGAAATGAACCAGCAGGAGTAAGCAGCTTTTTCGGAGCAATCCAAGCTAAACCCAATAGAATTGTGTTTAATACTACTGCCACCAACCAGGGATTAACAGAATAAATTAAAGATGACATCAGCAATTAATCATGAGTAATTTTGTCTGGACATCAACAGAATACCGAATTTGTCTACTTATTGCTTAATTTCTGAAACCTCTTCAGCTAAAGTAATATGTTTGTATTATTAACTAAATTGCACAAGCATCACCCTGAAAGCTGAGTGCAAAATTACAAAAAACGTTTTACACATAGCAGTCCTAAATCGTTTGTAAAAAGAAACGAACCGCAGAGGCTCAGTATTTCGACTTCTCTGCGAGACGCTCCGCGAACGCTCAATAACCGAACGCAGAGAGATAAATCGGAGATTTTCACGACTCATTTAGAATTGCTATATAAGTTATTGTCAATTAAAACTGTGTTCAACTTGACCACAATCAAAACTTAACAGAATTAATTGTAGATAATATCAACTACTGAATATTTTCCCACAAGCTATGAGCCAAACTTTATTCCATCTTGCTTTCCCTGTGAGTGATATTTCCCAAACAAAAGCATATTACGTGGATGGCTTGGGCTGCATTCCTGGTCGTGAAAACCATCATGCCCTAATTCTCAATCTCTATGGTCATCAACTAGTGGCTCACGTCACAAAAAAAGCCTTGATTCCCCAAAAGAGTATCTATCCCAGACACTTTGGGCTAATTTTTACCCAAGAACGTGACTGGCAAGACTTACTAGAAAGGGCAGAACAACAACAGCTACTTTTTCATGAAGAAGCCAAAAATCGCTTTGTCGGTTCTCCTCTTGAGCATCGCACTTTCTTTTTAGAAGATCCCTTTTATAACCTTATGGAGTTCAAGTATTATCGTCACCCAGAGGCGATTTTTGGGAGTTACGAACATACGCAAATTGGGGATAGGATTTAAGAAATTCGTAATTCGTAATTTAGAGATGAGTAGATTCAGCGTGGTAAGCATCTTGGCAACTAACTAGATGCTTTCTTAAGGAATGGCAGCTTAACATTGTTTCTTAAAGCTGTTTTTACTGCTGTTAAACTCCTTAAGTCTGTCAGCATCCAAGGGTGTAGAGCGACTGGTACTATTACTTCGTTTCCTACGGGCATTTGTGAACTATTTGCTGGCACAATCATCAAATCATAAGGTGTCCAGATAGATGTAAAATCTAGTTGCTCCAAGATTACAGCATCAGAATTTAAATCCTTGAGAAAAATGCTGTTAGGGCGCATTTGTACGCAACCAGGACGCTGGGAAGCATAAGCTACCACAGTTCCATGATGGGGTGATGAGATGGTGATAAACCTCTGTACGCGGTTAATTCCTCCCAGTCGCTGGATATAGTAACGGCTGACAATTCCTCCCATGCTGAAGCCTACTAAATCTAGCCCTTGTTCTGGCGCAAAGGTGGCTGCAACATAATCGGCTACCTGCTTTGCCAACTTATCCAGACCCACATCACCATTATTAGGAACTAGATCCAGGGAATATACAGACCAACCTTGTAATCCTAAATAACCCGCCATTTTATGGAAAACTGCCCCCGTATCATCAATGCCATGTACCAATAACACGGCATTGCGTTGCTGATTTTCAATATTCATCGCTAAAATCTGGCTGAATTAAGTCTGTAAAAAATGTAACTGGGTACTGTTGTTATCTGCCAACAGTTTATGACACTGTTCCCACTGGTTAAAAGTAAACCGCTTGCTTTTTTCCAATCAATAATTTTCAAACGAAGAAATATTAATTTTTGTAAAGCTTGCTTTCAGAATCTTGCTCTTAGTTACAGTAAAATTTAATAATTAGTTCTCGGTGTATACAGTTGGCAAGTGCTTGCATAAAGAACGTTTGCCCTATAGTTTTACTACAATGTTGATTAAGCACAAACCTATAACGGTTGTCACCAGAACCTGGTGACGCAAAGCAGAAAATGTAACATTTTTTCGTAATTTTTAACAATTACGGTCGAGTTCCAAAATATAACAGGCAGGAGTAATTGTAATGGATTTTATCAAAAAGTTATTTTCAGGTATTCTCGGTTTCATAACTGGGCTGTTACCAGGGAAGAAAAAAAGCAACGGCTACTTTTTAGAATTGGATGAAGCTAAAGATGCTGCCAAAGATGCTGCTAAAGAAGTAGCATCGAACGCGAAAAAAGTAGCAGAGACAGTTACATCGAATGCGAAGAAAGTAACGGCAGCAATTGCATCAGAAGCACCAACTCAATCCAAGCCAGATTCGTTGAACGGAACAAAAACCGCCGCACAGAAGGGTAAAGCAAAATCAGCTAAAAATCCCAAACCAGCTGATGTTACGCTAGTCCAGACTGCTGAAGGTCTTAGAGTTGAACCTGGCAAAAATGCAAAAGCCGCAGCAGCTAAAGTCCTCAAAGAGGAGCCAAAAGAAACAACCTTTGCACCTAAATATCTCTCTCCTTCGGTTACTAGCTCAAATGGCCGTCGCCGTCCAGGAGCGAATATGAGTGCTTACCTAGATATGGCACGTCAGATCAAAACCCCTGGTTAAGTCAAAAAGACGCGATTATCGCGTCTTTTTAGTGTTTCTATAGTACTGATGAGTTAAGTGTGAATCTGCAAGGTTAAGACAACTTTGCCAGTTGTAGATGGAGGAACTCTCCACAGTACGAGCGATCGCTTAATTTTCTCCACTACAACTGCATCTTTTACGGTCGAGGTTTTTTCATCCAAAACTACTTGTCTGACTCGACTTTTGTTGACGGTGAACTCAAAGACGATTTCACCACTGAAGCCTGAAGGCAAGTTTAGTTGTTGCAAGTGTTGGGTTAGGTCAGCTATTCCTATTTCATCCAAGCCTGTAATACTGATGAACTCTAAGTTATGGCTAATGGCTGCGGATATTTCATCTTGTTCCATCTCCTCGGAATCAACGCTCAAAGAAAACTCTACTTCTTTCGCTACTATCTCATTTTCGTTGCCAATGCAACCATCAGTGAGAAGTACAACACTCCGTAATCTTCCGGCTGGTGCGGGGAAATTGATGGCTGTACGAATGCCACTGAGCATTTCTGTGCTGCCATTAGCTTGTAATATCATGTCCGCTTGATTACTTGTTAAACCCGAAGAACCCCACCCCGCCAAAGCTGCGCTTTGTCTCCCCTCCCCGCACGCGGGGAGGGGATTAAGGGGTGGGGTGCAATGACTGTGGGAATCATAACTAATTAACCAGACATGATATAAATTGTTAATGTAAGCGATCGCATTGGCACGATTTTAGGTTTTATTGTTGATTTAACCAAGTTTCTAAATCAGCGACACTAGAAAAGTCTAGTAATGCTTCTCCTAGATTCTCTAATTTTTCAATAGATAATCCTTTAATCTGCTCGATTAATGATGGATTAATTTCCCCAATCCGGCGATTGATGTCATGGATAAAGCGGGTCATTTTATAGTTATCTACAAATTATTTAACAAACACCAGTCCACTATATAAATGAAAAGCTGAGTCCCAATTGCTCTCTTCCCTGCGAAACAAATGAACATGAGACTTGATATTACCCAGCATTTCTGTTTGATCTAATGTTGTATCTGCAAAAGGTGTAAAATCTGACCAAATTTTAACTTGAGGTAATTGCCGATCAATCCAACTTGATAAACTATTCCAATTAATTCTGATTGTATTTTGGCTAGCTTGGGGAATGATTTCTAAACCTTGCTGGAATTCATAGCCGTTATCATCAAATCGGAGAATGCAACGTCTACCAGGTAGGTGTAAATCACAAAACTGGGCATAGTCTTGTGTTTGGGTTTTCCGTTCCAGTTTACCGCGCACATCGCGATCTACGACTTCCTCAAAAATTGGCAAGAGTCCCACTACTCTCGCTGTAACTTCTGACCAGTCAAAGGTGAGAGAACCGAGTTGATTTGTGTCATTAAGGCAAACAACAGTAGCTTGTGGGGCAGATTCTTGGAAATGTTTGACTTGATAAACTCGAATTTGCTGAATTTGAGCTATTGTTGCCCAAAAGCAAGGAATGCCAGCCTGCTGTAATTGTTTGCCATAAAATTGTAGTTCTCCTACTTGTCCAGTGCGGTATAACCTCCAGCCACGACTTGGCAGTAATAGCCTTGCAGTGTAGGGATCTGACTGCATAATCTGGGCGAATTTTCGAGATGCTTCTGTTTTCATCTCGTTACTAAGTGGTTCTAAAACTAGTACGCCGATTTCGGTATTATTCGGTTCAGATTTTGCTCGGGAAATGGCTCTTTGTCTTTCTTCAAGCTCAATTTCTTGTAATCGTTGCAAACCTTGACGTGCTAGGCTCACTATTTTGGTATTTGTTGTATTTCGCAGCAGTTGCCGATAAACTTTTTCTGCATCCTGATATTTTCTAGATACTTCATGCAACCGACCATGATAAAACTGTACCCAAGGATTGTCTGGCGATTCTACTAGCAGCTGTTTGAGTAATTTGGCAGCTGTTTGATAGTCTTTATGGTCAAAAGCGATCGCAACTTGCTCAATCATCACTTAATAAATACGCGCGAGAGTGATGTCTCATGCAAAATATTTTTTGCGTGAGCTATAAATCATTTATACTTCACAACTTGCGGTAATCAAGGATAATGCTACTACCGGGGCTGTAACTGCTCTCAGGATGCGGCGACCAAGGGAAACAGGTTGAAATCCAGCTGACTTCGCATTCTCTACTTCTTGTGTTGTCCATCCTCCCTCTGGCCCGGTAGCAATGACAATGGTTTCTTGTCTTTTGTCCTGTAAGCAATCTTTTAAATGGGGAAACTCACCACGCGCTTCACAGATATATTGCTGGCTATTTGCGAATGACAGATGACCAATGACTAATGACAAACCCGTATTAAAAGCAACAGGTTCTAAAATTGTTGGTACGAATGAGCGCTCTGATTGTTCGGCGGCTTCCGCAGCGATGCGCCGCCAACGTTCGAGCTTTTGAGGACTAGGATGAAGTAAGGTGCGATCGCTTAATACTGGTGCAATACAAGTTACTCCTAACTCTGTACAACACCGCACCACTTCATCAAATCCATTGCCTTTGGGTAACGCCACCATCAGCGTAATTGATATAGGTAATTCTGTTTCCACCAAAAGCGGTTCTAAAACCTGTGCTTGTTCCCCTGCTAGCTGCGCTAACCACCATTTTCCCTTGCCATCCATTGCAATAAAGCGATCGCCTTCACGCAAGCGCAACACCCGCCCTAAATAATGTTGCTGTTCTTTTGTGAGCAAAATTTGCCCTTGTTGAAATTGGGAGGGTGCGATCGCAATTCTTTGCAGTTGAGACATGGGAGTTGATAAGTTCAAGAATATAAAACCATGATGGACACAGATAAATCCATCTGTGTCCATCATGGTTTAATGATTTATTCGGCTTACGAAAGATTCTGAAAGTAAACCTCTAGCGCTTCAGTCACTAACTGAGTCATCGGCTTACCTTGGCTTTCTGCTACTTCCTTCAACTTGCTATAAACCTCTTCTTTCAAGTTCACCCGATGGCGCGATTTATTTGCACCATTGGCTGCTTGGGGTTCGTAGGTGGCGCTAAATTCACGGATGGCATCAAAACCAACGCGATCGCAAAAATCACCAAAGCTTTCCTTCGATTTCCGAGATTTCTTAAAGTAAACAAAAATCGGCTCTAGGAAGCTTTCTAAATCATTATGGTGCAGCTTTTCTGTGTAAGGTTGCGCCAATCGAGTCTGATTTGGCGAACCCCCTAACCATAATTGGTAAGATTCTGGAGCGCTACCGACAAAAGCCAATTCTGCCAAGTAGGGACGAGCGCAACCGTTAGGGCATCCTGTCATCCTTACCACAAAATGCTCTTTTTGTAAACCTAATTTATCTAATAGAGCGCGAATTTGCTCCAAAATACCTGGTATTGCCCGTTCTGATTCTGTGATTGCCAAGCCGCAAGTGGGCAAAGCCGGACAAGCCATTGCATACCGTACTAAGGGTTCGATTTTACTGGGGTCGTCTCCCACGCCGTGACGGCTGAGAATGTCTTGAATAGCTTCCTTGCTATCTGGTTCGATATCGTAAAAAATCACATTATGGTTGGATGTGAGGCGGATGGGTAAGTTAAACTGCTCGACAATTTCCCGCAAAGCAGTTTTCAGTTGAAACGAACCTTCATCCTTTATTCGACCATTGTCAATGGAAATTCCTAAAAATAGCTTGCCATCACCTTGTTCATTCCAGCCAAGGAAGTCGTGAAATTTAAACTCTGGCAGTGGTTTGAAGGCTTCGATTGGTTTGCCAAAATATTCTTCAACTTGGGTACGGAATTTATCTACACCCCAATCGTTGATTAGATATTTTAATCTGGCATGACGACGATCGGTGCGATCGCCATAATCTCTCTGAGTGGCAACAATCGCCTTCACTACGTTATAAACGTCATCTTTCGTAACATAACCAATAGGGTCTGCTAACCTAGCGAAAGTTTCTTCTTTCCCGTGTGTCCGTCCTAAGCCGCCACCAGCAAAAATATTAAATCCTTCTAATTGTTTCTTCTTATTGGTAATTACTACCAAAGTCAGGTCTTGGGAATACAAATCTACCGAATTATCCCCTGGCACTGTCACGCAAATTTTGAATTTACGCGGCATATAGTGAGTGCCATAAATCGGTTCTTCGTTGTCATGAACAATTGTGCCATTCCCATTGCGCTGTCGCGCCGCCTTCACCTCTGGGTCTTCTTCAGCACTAATTGCCTTTTCCCCATCTAGCCAAATTTCGTAATAAGCACCTGTCTGCGCTGACAACAAATCAGCAATATTTTGGGCATACTCCCAAGCATACTGATACTCTGGGCGATTCTTAAAGGGGGCTGGTGGAGCCATGACGTTGCGGTTGATGTCACCGCAAGCTCCCAAAGTCGAACCCAAATTATTGACAATCGTAGCAATTGATGCTTTCAGGTTCTTCTTTAAAATACCGTGCAGTTGGAAACCTTGACGGGTAGTTGCGCGTAACGTTTGGTTGCCATACTCATCAGCGATTTTATCTAAAGCCAGATATAGCTGCGGCGGTACTAAACCACCAGGATTTTTTGTCCGCAGCATAAACTGGTAATCTTTTTCCTGTCCCTTGGTGCGGTTGTCGCGGTTATCCTGCTGGTAAGAACCATGAAACTTCAAAAGCTGCACCGCATTTTCGGTAAAATGGGTAGTATCTTGAAGGATCTCAGTTGCTACAGGTTCACGCAAAAAATTACTATTTTCCTTGATTCCTTCTACTTTGGAAGGCTTACGGCTAGCGATTGGGGAAGGAGCAGATTTAACCATTAGACTTGTATAGTATTCTCAATAAAGCATTGCGTAGACACCGAATCAACACCCTTCGGCGACTTTATCCCCGGTAATCCGGCCGGAATAACGAGGAATGATTTAATTTTACCACGGCAAAAGCCGGCTTTGTCAGTGATGTAACACTTAACAAAACCAGCTTTTGGAAGTAGTGAGTTTTTAGTGCTAAGTCCTGAGTACTTAAGTAAAGTATGGAGTGACTGAGGACTCAATAATTTTTTATTTGAAGCGATAGCCAAGACCGCCATTTATAGTGACAGCAGAAGCATCGCTATTTTGGTACGCACCAAGTCCTACTTTAGCGTTAGTGTAGACGAGAAAATTGTTAGCAACTTCCGATTCAACACCAGCACCTACTACTACTGAATCTCTGTTACCTATAGGGGTTGGTGAACCATCTTTTTCTACAAAAGAATAACCACCAGTTAAATAGGCGTTAGTTCTATTAGCAATAGGCACATCCACAGAAAGTTCTGGGATGATAGCACTTGTCTTATCACTCCAGAGAACATTACCGCGTGCAGAAAATGGCGTAGTTCCTAATTTCACGCGACCTGTAACATTACCACCAAATGTAGCAGCATTGTTGATACCTTGCCCGCCGCTCGTAACGCCAGCTGCAACACCAGCACCAATATAACTAGCGTCAGTACCCTTTTTGGTTTCAGCAGACGCTTGACCAGCTGATAGAACAAAAGGAGCAACTATTAAGGAAGACAATGCAGAAATTGTGATGAAAGACTTGAGTAAGCGTTTCATAGTTTTTACCAAAATTTGTATTTTTTACTTGTATATTCCCAGTCGATAATCGTGTGAGAATGTTCCAAATGTTTCCCTAATTTTATTAAATGAATATTGCAATTGATGTATGAATTTACAGCTTAACCATCTCTGAGAATAATAAATAAGCTGTTATAATTACATTCAATGTCTTTTCGTCTGAATTCTTTGTTCCAAAAATAGACGCTTTTAAAACTGTCACAATATTTGGAACTAAAACTATGTCGGAATAGGGTAAATAAAATACTCGATTAACATTTTTTGCCAAGCTTTTCACAGAGGATGAAAAACTCGGCTGTAGCATCTGTTGCAACAAGCTATAGAGGGAATCTATAAAGTTAATTTTGAGCAGTTATCGTGGAGATTGAATAATGCTAACCGGTGCAAAAACGTTGTCTGGTTTGATGGGTTTATGTGTCGGTGATGCGTTGGGTGTACCGGTGGAGTTTACTAGCCGTGCTGAACGAGCGAAATCTCCAGTGACAACGATGCAGGGTTATGGCACATGGAATCAACCACCAGGAACTTGGTCAGATGATAGTTCGTTAAGCTTTTGCTTGGCTGAATGCCTTTGTCGGGGGTATTCGTTGGATGCCATAGCTAGTTCCTTCTGGCGTTGGTACAAGGAGGCTTACTGGACTCCTCGGGGCGATGTCTTTGATATTGGTCAAACTACTCACACAGCAATTATGCGCCTGAAACAGGGAGTTGTTCCCCATCAGGCGGGTGGAAAGGTTGAAAATAGTAATGGCAATGGTTCGCTGATGAGAATCTTGCCGATGGCTTATTGTCACAGAAGCTTAACTTTAAGAGAATTACTGGCGCGGGTGCATGATGTTTCAGCGATTACTCATGCTCATGCGCGATCGCAAATGGCCTGTGGCATTTATATTAGTATTGCAGTGGCGCTCTTAGAAGGGGCTGACCCTCAAACAGCTTATTTACAAGCATTGCAAGATATCCAAACAATATATTCTGTCCGAGAATTTTTGTTAGAAAAGCCGCATTTTGGCAGAATTTTCAGTGGTGAAATTGCCAAGATACCAGTGGAAGAGATTAATTCTGGTGGCTATGTGATTGATACTTTAGAATCGTCTCTGTGGTGTTTATTAAATAGCTCGTCTTATTCTGAGGCGGTACTGAAAGCTGTCAACTTAGGTGGGGATGCCGATACAACCGCCGCCGTCACTGGTGGGTTAGCGGGAATTTATTACGGGGTGGAAAATATTCCTCAAAAATGGATGAACCAAATTGCCCGTAGACAGGACATTATTTATTTAGCAGAGCGTTTTACAAGAGCCGTCTACAGCTAGTTTGGAATTAGAAATTAGACTAAGCGTTTACGTTTAATAAGCGGCTTTTCGCAAGTAAAATCAGTTATAGAAAAGTTTCATGCTGGTTGAACAATGCTAACCGATGCAAAAACGTTGTCTGGTTTGATGGGTTTATGTGTTGGTGATGCCTTGGGTGTGCCAGTGGAATTCACTAGCCGCGCCGAACGGGTAAAATCTCCAGTGACAACAATGCTAGGTTATGGAACTTGGGATGTTCCTGCTGGTACATGGTCAGATGATAGTTCGCTGACCCTTTGTTTGGCAGAATGTCTTTGTGACGGATTTTCACTAGATGCGATTGCTGATTCCTTCTGGCGCTGGTATCACGAAAGTTACTGGACTGCTCAAGGCGAAGTATTTGATATCGGGAACACCACATTTTTAGCAATTGTCAACTGGAAACAAGGAACTCCACCCTTAGAAGCAGGTGGTAGTAGTGAAAATAGTAATGGCAATGGTTCTTTGATGAGAATCCTGCCGATGGCTTATTGTCACAAAAGTTTAACTCTGGATGAATTGCTGGCGCGGGTGCATCAAGTTTCTTGTATTACCCATGCTCATGTGCGATCGCAAATGGCCTGTGGCATTTATATTAGTATTGCAGTGGCGCTCTTAGAAGGGGCTGACCCGCAAACAGCTTATTTACAAGCCTTGCAAGATATCCAAACAATATATTCTGTTCGAGAATTTTTGTTAGAAAAGCCCCATTTTGACAGAATTTTTAGTGGTGAAATTGCCAAATTACCAGTTGAAGAGATTAATTCTGGTGGCTATGTGATTGACACCTTGGAATCATCCCTATGGTGCTTATTAAATAGCTCGTCTTATTCTGAGGCGGTGCTAAAAGCTGTCAACTTAGGCGGAGATACAGATACTACCGCCGCCGTCACCGGTGGGTTAGCGGGAATTTATTACGGGGTGGAAAATATTCCTCAAAAATGGATGAACCAAATCGCCCGTAGACAGGACATTCTCTACTTGGCAGAGCGTTTTACAAGGGCTGTCTATAGTTGAGGGGACTAGAGACTGGGGACTGGGGACTGGGGACTGGGAATACAAGGAGAATAACCAATGCCCAATGCCCAATCTTAAACAGTAGACAAAGAATAAACCTGACCATCAATCAACAGTCGTGTGATGCCCTTAGCTTGGAGATGAATCCGAGCCTTATGGAGCATTTTACTATCAGGAACTTTAATCACGCGATCGCGCTTGGTAGAAAAGCGCTTGGCGACACGATGGTTATCAAACACCGGCAGAGTTCTTTGCTGGGTTTCCAGGCTGGGAATTTGCCCCAAATCACCAAAGTCCTTCAGAGGTCGGGTAATTAATTCTGAGGAACGGTCAATTACTAAATAGCAAGTTTTCGGCAAATTGGCTATCGACAGAGGTAAAACTTGAACTGATGCTTCACCGGGTCTTCTTTTTGTGACTAACGGCCTTTCATCATCTAGGTCATCATCATCAAAGTCTTCTTCCTCAAAATCGTCATCCTCTAAATCATCATCATCTAAATCATCCAAATCCTCCGATTCATCTAGCAAATCTTCGCCCAACATCTGCGCGATGACAGCCGCTCCTGGATGCTCAACCTTTAGCGGTGGAATGGAGATGCTGACTATTTCCGGTGGCTTCTGCTCTGGAGTTTCTAGTTTCTCTGTGACTCGGAGCTTCGGTTTCTCCGCCGCCGAGGGGCGACGGCGCACCCGTCTAGCAGCGAGAGACTCTGCCGTTTCCTCTGAGAAAAGTTCCTGTTCTACATGAATTATGCGACGTGGTAATGGCTCAACTTTTGGTACTTCCAAGGGCTGGCTCTCGATGGGCGGAACTTCTATCTCCGGCTCCGGTTGAGTCAGTAGAGGTAACTGCTCGTAGCTTACCTGCGCCCTGCCTTCAGGAGTTCTCGCAGCCCGCTTTAAAGAGACTAAATATTCATACTCATCCTCTGGCAAAGTGCTTTTGAGCAGGCGACTAATTGTCGAGTTACTCACACCATAGCGTTCTGCCAAAGTTGAGGTTGTTTCGGCAGTCTCTCGATATAACTTAAGAATTTCTTGCTTGTCAGAGTCTGTTAGTTTTCTCACGGTAGATACCAAAAATCTTTACTAAGCTCGTTTACGTCCGGTGGTACGCCGCGTTCGTCTTAGTGATGCGTCATATTCTAAGACAGCGCCCATACCAAATAACACTCCACTAAATACCCAAAACACTTCTAATATCTCCCCACTTTGATAGTTGGGGCCTTGGGCGTATTTAAACCACATATCTGCAATGTAAAGCGAAAAGGCCGCTGCTGCAATCATTCGCCAAGACTGGGAAACTCTTCCCCCCCAAAAGGCTAACAGCAGAGTGGTAGCAATAATTAACAGAACTACATCGCTAACTACGTAAAACCAATTCAAAATAGCGACTAGCAATTCTGAGGGTGTTTCCTGCTGCATAGAAATCCACCATGCCAACAAACTACCGAACACTGCAATTGCTAACACAATTAGCCATTGCCATTTTTCCAGATTGATTCGCCTGGAAGCCACAGCTAAAATCATGCCTGCGCCAAGTAATAGATAAGTCAGTACAAAAAATATATCGCCTACAGACACATCTGGTTCATCTTTTAAAACTATTTCGGTATATCCGAAAATTATCCCCCCAACGAAATAGGAAAGCATACCCAAGCCAATCAAGAGCCAAACATTTCGCCCACTGACGATTTGTGGACTCAGCCAGTTCCTCAAGCATAAGATACTAGCACCCAAATAAGCTAAAGCTTCAAAAATATTTGTGCCAATCACATACCACTCGGCTCGGCTTTCTATGCCATCGGCTCCAGGAACTTTGGCACTAAATAACAAAAAGTATAGCAGTGCTAGTACAGCCCAGCCAATATTAGCTAAGACAATGTTCTGAGTGTTGAAAATGGATTTAGAAAGGAACGAATTCTCGTAAGAGTTATTCATAGGACTTGACTATGTAGATGCACTCTGGCAGTATTTTTAGTTAAAGGACTGTGTATCTAGAAGTGTGTCTGCCAGGTAACACACAATCGGACACCAAAAGCAAGTACCAGTGGCCGGAACTTTGTTAAAATTTTCCATGCTACTGCCACAGTTTACCCAGTGGCGATTGATTTAGCCAATTGATAAACAGCGATCGCTCGGCTTCTGGCATATCTTCTAGCTTATAAATCACTTGTTTGGTAAAATTTGCGTTGCCAAAATACGCTTTTCCTAATCGATGCAGTTCTTGTAACAAGATAACTACATGATTTTCCTGCCAATCAGGTATTTTGGCTGTCGGCAAAGGATTAGTAGATACCAAATATTTAACTGCTTCTAGAGAAGATACTTGAGGAAATTGCTTCTGCTTTAAGACCTCCGCAATATCTTTTTCAAATAATGCAGCTTGTCTAGCACCTAAAAACTCTTCAATGTCGATAGAAACACCCTGCAACAGCAAAATACTGGCTTGGATTAAAATCGCCGTTTTGCCATGACCACCTGTGTCACCATCCAGCTGCTCTAAACGGATTTTACCCCAGACGCTAAAACGTTCCGGTTCCTCCAGCAAAACACAGGCTTTACCCCGGTTATCCGTTAATTCTCTCCATAAGGCTCTAGCTTCTTCTTCTTGACTAGCTTTGAAAACACTAATCAAACGAAAAGTTTGCCCTTGATAATTAAGGATCGGCACCTGCTGATCCTTTTTTGGGTGCTGAATGCTTGATATTTCAACATCCTGCCGTTTGAGAATAAACATGGCACTAGCAAATAACTCCTCACAGGGGCACTCTTAATATGGAATATATAATGGCATTTGGCAGTATCGCCAAGGCTGAAATTACCTAGCATACTGTGGAAATGGGTTTAGCGATCGCCAGATCCTTCCCGAAGGTAGTCGCCCAGAGGAGGTTGGCGTTAACAGGCAAAGAACCCCTTGACAACTCAATATATCTAAACCAATAGCCATCTGTTTCGTTTTTAGTGTAAATTGACTAGCTAGCGACTAGCATCTTAGCCTTGCTAGCAGGAAATCTGCAATTTTCGATTGCTTCTTGATACGCAGAAACGATATAATAGTTTAGATGACTCCTTTGGGAGCCATAATTTTGTTTTGGGCGCGTAGCTCAGTGGATAGAGCAATTGCCTTCTAAGCAATCGGTCGCAGGTTCGAACCCTGCCGCGCTCGTTTTAACTCAATATGAACCCTCAAGCACCGTGAAGTGATATGACAATTTCCCCGTTTGAGGGTTCGCTATTGCTGCATCATACCAAGAACAAAGGCGATATTGCTGCTACGAAAGCGATCGCGGTTTGTCTTTGACTATTGACTACTTACTAGCGACTCTTTTGGAGTATTAATCAGCGCTAGCTCAATAGTATCTTCAGATGGCTGCGTTATTTGAACCTCCAATCCAGGTCCAAAATATTTGGTCATTTTTTCCTGCTTTTTTTGCCACTCATCAATTGGTATTAGCGGTGAATCAAATTCTAAAATTAGGGCATAGTTACCATTGATTTCTTTTTCTTGTAACCCTGTGACTATTGGTCGTTCCTGGTCTGTGGGACTCAAACCTAGAAAAGAAAGTGTTGTATCTAAATGAGCATCTTGACCGTAACAATATCGGGTGATATCTTTGCGAATTTTATTTTGAGTATCAGTTGCTTGCTGTTGGCGCAATATCAATGCTGACGGTGATGTAGTTTGGGTAAAGGGAACTGGCTTGAGTTCATTAGCTTTCAGTGCCAGCCCTCCCAACAATAGAGGAATCCCGTAAAAAAATCCGACAAGATTGAGTGTGGCATTATTACCAGCATAGGCGACAAAGCCAATGATGGTTAATATACCGCCGATAGTTAAACCGAGTGTTCCCAAAGAGATTTTGCGTAGCATGAGCTTAAATTAATATAAATTCTGAATACCTCAATACAATTTCCAAAAATCTTGGTAACAAATAAATCGGCTGTAGGGGCGTATACCTGTCATTATTGTCAACTTAAGTTATATGCCGTCTCTAAGAAGCTTTTAGAGATTGTCTCCCCAAGAGTCTCTGACTAGGGAATACCTAGCCTCTGCCTGAAACAAGGTTTTAGAGGAGTTCTAGTTTAAGTTGACAAATGGACAACAGTACGCTCCTACCAACGGACTTGACTTATAGCAGGAATTTTGTGAAAAGGTATCAGTTATTATTATCATCGGCTATGAGTAACAAATTAGGGAAGAGTATTAGCTTAAGCCACCAAGTGGGTGGTAAAAATAAAAAGTCATATCCTCGGATCTATCTCTTGAGCGTTTAATGTTTAATTAGGTTGACCTACTTAAACACCCCAGAATGCTTGGTTTTAAGTTAACTTAAAACTTAAAGGTAGTTTAAAGATCGGGAAAAAATAATGGATTTACAGACTATAAAAGAACGGATTGTCGCAGTTCAAAGTAAACGCGATTACCTGTTAAGCCTACTGGAGCAACCAAATCTGGGAACTTTGAGGGTTGACGTAAATCAGGCTTTAGAAGAACTGGATGAATTAATTGATGAATTTAGACGCACCATTTCGGTAGAGTAGAAATTATCAAAAAGAGCGTCGATCTAACCCTAAACTTCAGGTTAATACCGACGCTCTTCAGTACTATTGTGTCCTTAAATCCCCAGAATTGAACTAAGCCTGAGTTGGCGAAGCAACATAGCTGTATCATTTATCCTGCAACCGAACCATCTGCTGCACGCTGACCTAACTGCCTAACTAAGGCAATGAGTTCGCTTGTGGGTACATCTTTCTTGCAAACATCATCAAAGCTAGACATTGCCTTTTGCCCTTGAAAATTTACATCTTCCACTGAGGAATAAGCAAGGATCTTGGTGTTCGGGGATATAGCTTTAATCTGACTAGACGCACTCCAGCCATCCATGAGCGGCATCTGTAAATCTAGAACAATCACATCAGGATGGCAGCGTTTAACCATTTCTATAGCCTCTTCACCATTACTGGCTAAACCTACTACTTGAATATTTTCCTGGCAAGAAAAAACTAATTGTAAGGTTAAACGAGTCAGTTCGTGGTCATCAACAACTAGAACACGCAAGGTAGAAAACTCACAGGATAACATTAACATCGAGGGGAAAGACAAATTTATTCAGAATAACCTCTCTAATTTATCCGAACAAGTGCCAGCACTGAATCTATCGAATGGTTGAATAACTTGCGTAAACCCATGACAAACAACTTAGTTGCTTTTAAAAAATTAAAGTTTTCTAAAAGCAACTAAGTTGAGCTAGTTGTCAAGGTAGAACGTACTATAGGACTAATATTTGATTTTTGAACAAAATTAGGTATTGTAGGGGAGCCAGTGCGTTGCAGAGGTTCCCTCCGTTGTAGCAACTGGCGTTGTGTTAGAACGAAGTTCATAACGCACCATTATCAAGGATTTAGTGCGTTACGCTATCGCTAACACACCCTACGGATCTTTTCTCCAAATCAAACCAGATTCCTATAGTTCTTTAATCAATCAAGTTTGAGGCTAGACCAGTTGACCGTAATACCATATTCATAAGAATTTTTTGTGAATTAGCTTCTGGAGAATCATCATAGGGACGGCGCTGAATGTAGCTGCCATCGGCTTGTAATTCCCAAGCTTGGCGATTATCTGCAAGCATAATTCCCATAATTTCTTGTAAATCCTTCGCAATATCAGGGTCTTTCACTGGGGTAATTACTTCTACTCGACGATCTAGGTTGCGGCGCATCCAGTCGGCACTACCGATAAAGATTTCCTCCTGTGTATTGTTATGAAAATAATAAATCCGAGAGTGTTCTAAAAAGCGACCGATGATGCTAATGACGCGAATATTTTCACTAATATCTTTGAGTCCTGGACGCAAACAACAAACGCCCCTAAGAATTAAGTCTATTTGCACTCCGGCGCGGGAAGCTTCATATAAAGTGGCAATAATTTCTGGATCGACTAGAGAATTCATTTTGGCAACAATGCGTCCAGAAAAACCATTTTGAACATTTTCAATTTCGCGGTGAATTAGTGCTAAAAAGCGATCGCGCATATTCACCGGTGCAACCAGCAACTCTCGATAAGACTTTTGCAGGGAGTATCCTGTCAAGAAATTAAATAAATCTGTGATGTCAGCACCTAATTCTTCACGGCAACTAAATAATCCCAAATCTGTATACAGTCGTGCTGTTTTGGGGTTATAGTTACCAGTGCCAATATGCACATAGCGACGTATCCGGTCTTTTTCGCGCCGTACCACCATGAGGGTTTTACTGTGGGTTTTTAGCCCGACTAAACCATAGACTACATGAACTCCAACTCTTTCTAGTCGTTTTGCCCAGTAAATATTATTTTCCTCATCAAATCGCGCCTTTAATTCCACCAACACGGATACCTGCTTGCCATTTTCGGCGGCAGCAATTAAGGCGTTGACTATGGGTGAGTCGCCAGAAGTCCGATAAAGTGTCATCTTGATAGCTAACACGTCCGAGTCGTAGGCCGCATGGGTAATAAAGCGCACTACTGTCGCCGAAAAAGATTGATAGGGATGGTGTACTAGTAAATCCTTTTCTCGAATCACAGCAAAAAAGTCTTTTCCTTCGTCTGTCTCCAGTGCATCTGGATCTAAACTTGGTTCCCTCAGCCTTTGCAGGCGTAATGGGACAACAGATTGGCGTGGTGGATCTTTGAGTTCCGGCAATGGCAAGGCCATAAAAGACATCAAATCCCGCAATCCCAAAAGACCGTCTACTTCGTAGAGATCGCTTTCTGTTAATTCCAAATCGTGCAATAATCGCGATCGCACTATTTCAGGAGTCTGGGATTGAATTTCTAGCCGGACTGGACTTCCACCCAATCGCCGTTTTCGCAATTCCTGTTCAATCGCTAATAGCAAATCATCTGCTTCATCTTCTTCTAATACCAAATCATTATCACGGGTAATACGGAACGGATGATATTCTTGAATATTCATCCCTGGAAATAGAGATTCCAAGTTATGAGCGATCGCTTGTTCTAAAGGTACTCCAGTCCAGTGGGCAGGTTTATCATTATTTTGCTCTCCCAATTCAGGCGGAATCGGTAAAAATCGTGGTAGTACGCTAGGGACTTTAACTCTGGCAAAGAATTCTTCTTCTGTGTCTGGGTTTTTAACTACAACAGCCAGATTCAGACTGAGATTAGAAATAAAAGGAAAAGGATGACTAGGATCGACAGCCAAAGGTGTCAAAACTGGAAATACTTGTTCTTCAAAATAGCTATTTAGATGAGTGCGCTGTTTTTGATTCAAATCTATGTAATCCAGAATATGGATGCCATGATTTGCTAATAATGGCCGAAGTATTTCCTCAAAATGTTGATGCTCTTTCTTTACATGAGGAATCAGGGTAGACCTAATATCGTCTAGCTGTTGTTGTGGTGTCCGACCATCGGGAGTTAACAGGCTGACTTTCGCCTCTACTTGTTGCTTTAAACCAGCAACCCGCACCATAAAAAACTCATCCAAATTAGAGTTAAAGATTGCTAAAAACTTGAGGCGTTCGAGAAGCGGCGTGCGATCGTCACAGGCTTCATGTAATACCCTGCCATTAAATTCTAACCAGCTTAACTCTCGGTTAAGATAATATTGTGGATCGCTGAGATTGATGGGAGTAGCGCTTTTCTTAGATTTTGCCATAATGACCTAAGGGCAGGGAGATGTAGCCCATTGAATTGGGGGACAATAAACATATTAAGTTAAAGGGTGCTTGAGCAGAACGCTGAAGCTATTTTTGGTTATATGGATTCTTTACCTCCCTACAGATAAAGAACGGATATCAGGCTTAGAGGATGTTTGAAAAGTCCTTTTGTCGGTATCAAAAGTTTTAGATCCCCCTAAATCCCCCTTAAAAAGGGAGACTTTGATTCCGATTCCCCCCTTTTTAAGGGGGGTTAGGGGGGATCTAAAAGTGCCTAAAATCACAGCAAAATACTTTTCAAACAACCTCTTAAATCAAAAATCTATTTGTATCTAAATAACTTCAGTCAAAGACTCAAAAATAAACTCATGTAGGCACGAAAGCCAACATTACTAAGAAATTTGTGGGGATTTTGCGAACCCAACAGCCCGTTGTAAACATCGCATCTGTCCAGTATTTTGCACTATCGCCCAGCGTATTTTCCAGAGAATTCACTCTACCCAATCCATAACTCAATACGCTTGGGCTAAGGCGATCTTCATTAACCCTCCTTAAAAAAGAGGGAATTAGAGCAAGCTTTTTTAAAGGGAGTTGAAGGGATCTGCGGGATAAAATATCACAACCACCAATTGCATTGACCCATAACTAGATTTTATGCCGGTTTCCATATAAATAATAACTGCGACTGGGGATTAAAATTGTTGCCTGCAAAATATTACCTACAAACATGCACTTAAGATTTAGCAAAGATATGACATAGGCGTTTATGACAATTGCTGACGAATTCTCGATCAGTGCTTACGTAGAATAATAGTATTATAAACAGTCTAAATCCTTACCTGTAGTGCTTTCTGGATTAGAATTTAAAAATTCCAATTTTAGTAATTATTGAAACAAATTATATACAGATATCAAATAGATACAAGTTTTGTTTTAACTCTATTTTCATGAGGTTTTTCTTGCTATTACTCAGATTCAGGCTAACAAAGAATGTATTAGTTTTTTTTATTTATGATTATTAAATTTTTTAAAAATTCAGTATTATTTCTGAGATATTTTTGGTAGGCAATGGTTATATTGAAAACGCAAAGAGAAACAACACAAGGAATTTGTTAATCATGAAAATTTCTGCGATCGTTAAAGGCGGCATCTGCTTATTAGGTTTGGTTGGCGTTGGTAATATCCTGGCTGCACCAGCAAGTGCAGATCAAGCTTCTGCTCGGGGTGCAGTTACAATAGTTAGACCATCAGGTTCTTCTCTCAGCGTCAGTGCTGAGTTGGTTGCAGCTCCAGGTACAGACTTTACCGCACTAGATGTTGTCGTTAATGGTCTTACTGCTGAAGGTACAAACCAAGAAATTGTCACAGGCCTCACATTAACCCCAACACCTATAGCATCTTCAACCACACCTCCTACCACAATTTCAGCAGCTATTGCAGGACAGATTGCAGCACAGACTTTTACAACTGTTGAAGATTTAGCAACTCTTGTCAGAGCAGCTGGCGCTGGTGGCGGTCTAGAGTAGATTTGATTTTTGCCTAGCTACTTACTTACAAAATTTTTAACAACTCACAGAACAGTTGAATAAATTAATAGAGCGTAGGGAGGAGAAATAGCAATGCTATATTATCTTCCCTATATTTATTTTGTGGCTCAGATTCGCGACTTTTTTAAAAAAGTCGCGAATTTTGTTGTACGGGTCTTTCGTAGAAACACATAGTTCCTCGTACCTACTGTTACAAACTCCGATACAAAGATTACATTTTTCCTTTGTGCTTTACGTAAGTTCTAGAATTATCATGCGACTCCTCATCAATCCTTTACATAGCTTTAGTGATATCAATATAAACCCTGAAACTCCTAGAAAATAATGAATCGAGCGCTTACGTAACAATACCAACCCTCAAAATGTTCATCGTTAACAAAACGCTCATATCAGGGATTCTATATTTTTATCTGACGAGAGGAATAAAAAAAGATAAAGAGAGATTCCGCCTCTACTTTTGCTAGTCGAGGTTAATTTTGCGTTTTAAAGCAAAATCTGGAAACAAGCTAAAGCGAAGAACACGAGGAGCTTATAAAAAATGAATAGCTTATCCAACAAATTATCTATAATTTTTCAGGGAAGTATCTGTCTATTAGGTTTAGGTTTAATAAATGTAGGAAACTTTTTAGGCACACCAGCAAATGCACAACAGGCTACTGCTCGTGGTGCTGTTACTCTTATTAGACCTTCTGGTAGTTTTCTCAGTGTCAGTGGCGAGGTAACTTTACCTTCTGGATCTTCCTTTAACGGAGGTTTAACAATTTCTCCTACCTATGGAGGTATTGCAGGTGGAAATAACGAAACCATAACTAGTCTGACTATAACCCCAGGATTAGTTCAAACTACTACACTCCCTAACCCAAGCTCATTTATTGATACAACAGCGAATTTATTAAAAAATACTACTTCTGTTGAAGATTTAACAACTATAATCCGAGCGGGCGCTGGTAATAATGGCTTAGGTGGTTTAGATTAAACAGAATTGACGAACTAAAAATATTAGATTCCCGAATTTTTTAAAGTTGGGGGATATTTTGTGATGCCATCAAAATCGATAACCACCTTGAAGCTGTAGGTCAAATCCATTCTCGCCTGTACCAATTTGAGTTTCTATAAACACACTATTATCTGCAAAACTATGCCTCAAAATAACTCCATAGTTGAAGCCAGAAACTCGGCTACTCAAACCCAAATTATTGATACTATAATTTTTCAAATAAATACCAGCAGAAATATTTTTGCTGACTCGGTGTAAGCCTTGAAATTGAAAGAAATACTCTTTACCCATTTCTAAATTTGTCTTAAGGTTCAAACCATGACTAGTACTAAATTCTCCATTAAAAAGACCTAAAAAATCCCCGTTGCTATTATTCTCAATAAAAGCGATACCAGGAGCTAAAGAAAAACCGAAATTTCTTTCTTGATGCTGATATAAATAACTTAAAAAAGTAGAAAAAGGATTATTTTTATTAGAGGCACTATTCCAGTCAACTCTCAAGTATGGTACGTGAGTGTTAATAGCTACAGGTTTTTTGGCTGAATTTAAGCGCACATCAGTTTTAATATAGTTAAGAAGTATATTAGTATATAAACCTAATGTTGGTTCTTCCGTTCCTAAATTATTATTAGAAACGCCTGGTGCTGAGTTAGCATCTATATTAAACCACGTTCCTACATTGGCACTATAGTTAAAATTTCCAGAAGAACCGGCTGCTAATAATTCAACTGTCGGCAAGGATAGATAACCGTTAAAACTATTAAAACTAACACCTATTTTGTCAACTCTAGTGAGTTCCATATAATCGAATGCTAAATCGGCTGCTCGCACCTGTATCGGTACTATCGTCGAATCTGCTGAATTAAATTTTTGTACAAATTGTTGTCCTTGGGCGTTTGTCAAAATTACTTCGGCAGCAGAGGATTCGTTAACAGGATCAATGGAAGTATCATTTAAAGGAATTGGAATACCAATGTAAGTCAGAGGGCCAAATTTTTCATTAGAGAGCTTGAGATCGGAAAAGAATGTATTACCTTCATTTAAAATAGAAATATCTCTTTCAAGAAACTGAACTGCTCGTTTGTGGTTTCCCGTTCTTATTTGCAAGATACTAGAGTTCTTAGGAGTTACTTGACTAGGAAATGTGTAAGTTCCAGATACCTGCTCTAGTCCACTCGATGCATTGACATAAGATAAAGTGCGATTCAACCTGTTATTGATTTGTCTTCTTTGTTCAGATGTAGCAGTTGTACTTAAAGAAGTAAAATCTTCCCCATTCTTAAACTTTTCTCTAGCTTCGTGTAAACCTTGTTGAATATTATCAATTTTAATAGCTTCAAAAACTTCACCTAATAGTAAACCTAATGTAGAATTTACTGATTGAATAGCATCAAGGCTAGTATCGCTGAATTTAGCTGTGAGAGATAAACCTGGGGCAGAAAAAATATTAGAATAAGTAGCTTTAATAGCAACCGGATCGTATTGAATTAAGCTGCGATTATGAGGACGACTAACATACAATCTATGCCAATCTGAACTTTCTTGAGTTTGGGATAGTGTCTCAAATACAGGTTGTCTTCTCCCTAAAGATACCCACTGTAAAGAGTTAAGATAATGGTAGTCTTTCTCAGGTTGAGAGAGAAAAGGATTGACTGCTACATTTAATAAGTCAAAGTTATCAAATTCGCCAAGTTGAGCAACCTTAATACCTGGTAAGGAAGAAACAGGAGCAGTAAAACCAAAACCTTCTCCCGTCAATATATTTCCCCAGGAGATACCAGCAGCTTCTAAGGCACTATTAGGAATAACTTCACCTATCTTGAGTTTGACATTTCCACCATCTAATAAAGGCTGTATGTTCGTCGTTGGAAAGCCTTGCAAAATTTTGGGAGCATTGACAGCATCTAAAGCTTGAAATAAAGCTTGTCCACCATCAGCACTCAAAGTAGAGCCACTACCAATAGCTGGAATAGGATTTCTTAGAACTGTGACATTAGGATTGTTTTCGTTAATTCCACTATTAATAGTAACTCTGCCAGCAGGTACTCCTTCAGGATTCACCAATTGTCCGGCTATTGAGGTTATAGAAAAATTCTGAGCATCAACGGTTCCAAATAAATTCTGAAAATCTGTAGGTATAGCGAATAGGGTTTGCAATCCCCAAAATGCCTGTTGTGAAGTAACATTTTGGGTGATATAAGTATTAGTTTCTCTTCCCTGAGACAGAATGCCAACTTGGGAGCCTTTAGTTTCAACTACTATTCTATTATTATCGAGAACCCAGTAAAACTGGTCAGCTTTGGGAAATTTAGCATAAGTAAATTTATTAATAATCTGATTGTCCCCAGAAAATTTTAAACTTATATCTGTATCTATATAATTTTCATTCTGATTTGGCTTAAATAATTCTGTGGAAAAAGTAAGATTATCTGTAGGATTAACAATCCAAGGATACTTATTGGCACTAAATGTCAGAGCATCAATAATTATTTTTTGTTGTTGTGTTTGTTGTTGCTTCTTTGAACGACGTAGCTTTTCTATTAGTATTTGTTGTGCTGGTACATTCGGTTTAGTTGTATTAGGCTTAGTCTGTTCTTCACCTTCATCAGGTGGCTTGGGAGGTTCTACTTTATACTCTTCAATTGGGATAACATCAGCTATAGTGAATTCGGATAACTGTTTAGTTTTCTGCAAGTCAGAGTTAGTTTCTTTTAAGAGGTTTTTGCTTTGAGGATTATCTATTTTATCTGAATTTAGTAAACTCCGATCGCTAAGATTTCCATTATTTACCGCGATTAACTCAAGTGGAATTAACTTTGTAAATTGTTCCTTTTCATGTGAGCTAGAATTCGCCTTTTTTAAAGCTTGTATTAATATAGTTTTATTGTCTAAAGCATCTAGGTTCTCTGATTTTGATAACCTGTTATCACTAGCAATCTTATTTTCTGCATTCAAAATTATATTGTTACGACCGTTAAACTCTAAGGCGAGCGCAGAAAATTGAACTAGGATAACTTTGAACAGGATTGTTGAAGATAAAAAGCACGTTACAATTAATTGTAAATTTTTTTTGAATCTCATTAGTGAGATTTTTACAATTTTGTGATTCGAGATTTTACAGGTTTCCACAATAGAAATATACTGTTTGGTAGAATGGATTTAAGAATAGAAAGCATAATCAATTCAAAATAGCGATCGCCAACTACTATTTTCACTGCAAAAAAAACTATTAAGCCTCAAAAACTATTCATTGTTTCGTTTTAAAAAAATGATTTTTAGTTACTCATTTTAGACAAAATCAAACATTATTTTCGTTAAAACGATATAAGCAGATAAGCTTTAAATAAGTATTTTTGGTATTGATTCTAAGTATGTATAGACTTTGTATTGCAACCTCTCTACAAAAGATTTCGAGCTTAACTCAAAGGAATTGTGATATAGATAGCCAAAGAAAATCGATTTTTGTCAGATTTGTAAAGAATTAAATAGGATTAAGCAGATTTACTGCAACAAGAGTGTAATTCTTGAGCAAAATTTAAACCTCAGCAAAACCACGAGAGCTAAAAAAACCAGATACTCTTTAACCGTATAAATACGTAATATGAAGATATTCAATCAAAAAAGTTGGTGAAAAAAATATGTTTCAGGCTACTCGCCGCCGTCTTGCAATTTGGTACACTGCCGTTACTGCTGTATTACTACTACTGTTTGCTAGCGGTGTTTATTTATACGTTCGCGGCACACTGATTGAGCGGATTGATGATACCCTTAACCATGTAGTGGAAATAGTAGAGCGTTGTCTTACAACAAGTCGGTGTGCATCAACGCTCATATTTGAGCCAATTGATGCTGATGCAGATAAATTTCGCATTAACGTAGAAGCCAGTTTTCACGACAATACCGATCCAGTAGAAGATGACCACATCGACCTAGAATGGTTTAGTCCAACTGGTAAATTAATTTGGTCAACGCTATCCGAACCCCTAAATATTCCCATTCATGCCAACCGCACTGGTGAAACTGTGCGCGTAGTTAGGGGAGAGAGTGAAAATTCAAAATTTCTCACTCAAAATTCACCACTCTTATTACGACAAATCACCCAACGCGTAGAAATGGGGCGGCAAGTAGTAGGATATCTGCGTGTTAGTCATCCCTGGTTTGAAGTAACTAAACCCAGTCGTGAGTTAATTTTTGATTTGGCGCTAGGTATTGGGTTAATGGTGGTTTCTGTAGGGGCAAGTGGCTGGTTTCTTTCGGGTAAGGCGATGGAACCGGTAGGGGAATCTTATCAACGCCTCAAACAATTTACTGCTGATGCTTCTCACGAACTTAGAAGTCCCATTACTTTGATTCAAACGAATGTGCAAGTCGCCCTTGCTGACTTGGATTTAGCGGAGACAGAAGCAACCACTTCTATGCAGTATCGGCAACAGTTAAAGGTTGTGGAACGGTTAACGCAGCGTTTGGGTAAATTAGTCAATGACTTACTATTCTTAGCACGGCAAGATAGTGGGATTAGCAAAGATATATTTTCACCTTGTCCTCTAGATGCCTTGCTGATAGAGGTGGTTGAAGAACAACAATTGTTAGTCCCTGAAAAAGAAATCGCCCTTTCTCTAGACTTAATCGATCCTCCTGCCTCTGAAACTAACCCTGAATTATTGGAAAATTGGTTTACTCTTGTGGGCAATTGGGATCAACTGGTGCGTCTATTCACAAATTTAATTGCTAATGCTTTGCATTACACTCCAGCAGGTGGACGGGTAAAAGTGGAATTGGCGCGGATAGAGGGAATAAATCGCGTTTCTGGACTACGTTACACCACTGCCCAATTGCAAGTTAAGGTGAGTGATACCGGAGTTGGAATTCCGCCAGAAGCCCTACCACGGTTGTTTGACCGCTTTTATCGGGTAGATCCGGCACGGACTCATACAACTGGGACTACAGCAACAGCCAGCGCTACTAGTTCAGGATTGGGATTAGCGATCGCTCAAGCTATTGTCGAATATCATCAGGGTCATATTCAAGTTGAAAGCATTTTTGGTAAAAGTACTACGTTTATCATCACTTTACCAATAACTTTTGAGTCTTAAACAAGACAGTTAAACTGTTGCAAAAAGTTGGTTGATGACAATAATTAAAATCTGTAGACTTATTTACTGATTGAGGTTTTCAGCCTTGAGAGGGAAATATATTGATTTTTTTTAGATTATTTCCGCATCCTTAGCTAGATACGCAAAATCGAATGGGTTGTTAAATTTTAAATGTGTTCAACAATTAATAATCGTTAATCTAATTTACTGGTTGAAAAATAATTCATTTAAGACAGGACTTACGCACAGGTAACGGAAATCGAACCACAGAGGACGCAGAGAACACAGAGAAATCAGAGTTTCAGAGAGTTGTTGCGTAAGTCCTATAAGAAAAAAAATTAAGCTTTTCTAGGAGTCAAGAAAGAATATGAAGTCTCAAAGTTTTCGCAAATCTGCTCAGTTATTTAGCGTTATTTTTGGGGGATTACTGATTAGTGCGCCAGCAATTCCTCAAGCAGTTGCACAAGAATATACTCCTAAAGTTAACCCTTGTCCCAGGATTTTCTACGAAGAACCACATAATAATCAAGTAGTGGTGCCAGCAGGATGTCCTCCTAATGCGCTAACACAAAGACTAGCTGCTCAAGGGCTTCTTCCTGCCCCTGCGACCCCATCACCAGAGCTAGGTGTCGGCGGTACTCCAGAAGCAGGTGCTAGAGTTACTGGCGATCAAACTCAACAGCCCTCACCAGGAGCGGTTCCTAATGACCAATCACGACTATTACAACCACGGCAAATCCCCAGCGCAACGATCGCACTAACTAATGGTACTGTTAATGTCAACTTGGTAAATGACACTGCGGCTAATGTAACTTTCCAAGTGATTGGCGATACGGCACCGCGATCGCTACAAGGTAAGTCAAATGTAATATTGCAAGGTTTAAAAGTACCAGTAACGGTGACATTTGAACGAGAAGATAAGGGACAGTTGATAGTTACTCCACAAGCTTCTTCAGAGCCAGGAAGTTTGGAAGTTAGATTTAACGAAGCCACAAATGCAGCCCAGGGTAGAAGTGCGATGAGAATTGAACGAAATGGTTCAGTTTTCTTAAATTAATCAAATAGTGCGAAAGGAGGGGAAATTCATGAATTGCTCCTACTTTCGTTGAAGCATTTGAGTTAACTGATCCCGTAATTGCACCTCTTGTTTGCTGTCTTCTAATGTCCGCGCTATGACAATAGCTCTTTCGTAAAAATTGCGGGCAGTTAAGTAATTGCCTTGTTGCTTATATAACTGAGCGTAAGACTCAAAAGATTTTAATTCTTCTCGCAAATTTTGCAATTCTTTAGCGAGTGCTAAACGTTGTTCTAGTAAATCAAAGGCTCTTTCGTAGCGCCCGGCAGTAGTGTGAGCTTTAACTAAACCGTCAATTGCTCGTAATTCATTAGTGCGATCGCGGTTTGTTTTAGCTGTCCGCATCGCTTCGCCATAGGTAGTAATGGTATCCTGATAATTTCCAGATGCTAGGTAAGCATCACCTAAATTATTCAGGGTATTTGCTTCACCGATGCCATCGCCAGTTTGACGGCGGAAAAGCAAAGCATTTTCATACAATTTAATCGCCTTGTTATAATCTCCCAACCTGGCAGTTACCAAACCCAAATTACTCAGAGATAGTCCTTCCCCTTCAATGTTTTTGACACCGTGAGCAATTGCGAGTGCATCTTCGACTATTTTACCAGCAGCAGCAGATTCTCCTTGTTGTAGGAGAAATGTACCAATATTATTTAGCACAAAAATCTGAGATTGGAAGTCTTTAGTATCACGAGCGATCGCTAATCCTCGTCGTAAAGCATCTTCTGCCTCTTTTGAACTACCAAGCTGAATATAAGCCTTGGCAAGCAAATTGTAAGTCAAACCTTGTGCTTTCAGGTCGCCAATTGAGTGATATAGTTCTAGTGCTTGCAAGCAAGACGTAATTGTTTTATCGGCATATCCTGAAGCATATTGTTGTTTGCCAATACTCAGTAAGCTGTCTGCTTCATCTCTGGATTGTCGCCCAACAGAACTATTTAAAGGACGGTGGAGTTGTTGCGTAATATCAGCCGCACCGGCAGCTATCGGACTCAGCAAAAAAGTAAACAGTAAAAAACTATGTAAAAGTACCTGGGGACGAGAAATCACACCTACGCAAATTAATTGCCTGGGAAATACAAGCCGTTGTTTCATAAAAATTACCCCTAAAGTTGCGGGTTTAAGTAGAAGGTCTAAGAAGAAGTTTTAAGTTTATAAATTGAAGACAAAGAATATACGCATTTACACTTAAGTTAAGATTGAGTAAAATCTTCCCCAAAGTATATGGTGCGGATGTCTGTGGGTAATTTGTCCTCTAGCATACGATAGCCTTCCTGGAGAGAATTGGCTACTTCGTTTGGAGCGATCGCTTCTCCTTCAGCTTGCAGATAGGCAGCGATTCTCGTTTCACTCCAATGGAAAGTTTGAGCCATTAACACGATTAATCGTAAAACACCTGGTAGTTGGTCTAATGCTTGTTGTACATAGCACCATAGCGGCGGCGAAGTTGCTTGCAGAGAATAATGAATTGCTTCTGTGGGTGGTAGCTTAATCTCGTTGATGCAGAAAGCTGTCATATTAATTAACCAATTCTGCATGGTTAAGGCTGGCTCTCCTGATTCCGGGGTGGTTAAATTTAGTCCACCGAGTTCGTAATAGATATGCCGCCAGGTGAGGGCAAAGAGATAATCTGCCTGCACAGGCGATCGCGCCGAATGCCGAATTAAGGTATACACTATGGGGCTATAGCGGCAAAAAATCACCGTAAAATACTTGCCGGCATCTGGATGGCGCTGAAACAGAGTCAGTAGTTCATGGTCAGTGTGATGAAATAGCGACTTTACCAGAGGATGATTAGCTTCAGGAAAATGAGGAATTTGCACAATTCTTTGAGTTGATAGTTGTTAAAATAGTTATGGGAATTGCACTCCCGTAGTTAATCGCATAATATCTTGGTGTTGCCCAGTTTGTAGCCCAGACTCAGACTACTTGAGTTATTGATAAACTAGAAACAAGGACTTAATTTTAGTCTTAATCCACAATAATAAAATCGATTCCCCTATAGAATCCTTATTTGTTCATGGTTATAGCAGTTAGTGTGATGTCGTTCCTGCTCAGTCCCCTTACCTTTGGTTCCTTTCTCCCTTCCTTGCCCTTAGATAGCCTGTTTTCTACCCAAGGCATTATGGTAATGCTGCTAGCAGCTTACGCTGGTGCAATGTGGATGTTCCTCACCAGTGCCCCAAAAGTACACACTGTAATGGTGTCAGATTTGGAGATTGCCCGACAGTTGTATGAAGGGCTGCTAGATTTGCCAGCAGCTGAAGTGCCTTTGCACTATTACTACAACTACGAACAAACTATAGGCGCAACTGGGATCGATCCGCTATACATGTCTACTGGGCCGAGTTTGTCAAGCAAAATGATGAGTAATGCCACTGAAGGTTTGTGGTATCAATTGAAGAAAAATACCCAGTTACACGTTATTACTGGTGCGAGTTTAGGTAGCAAGAATCAACAACGCCACGTTTGTTTTGATCGCGACTGTCTGGAAATGATTTTAATGCGAGTCGAAACGCGCGGTTTGAAATTAAAGATTCGTAACCAAAAGCCCCTGAACTTTTTAGTGAAAGACTATGAAGGGCGAGTGATTGAGGTGGCTGAGGTAGCGAATTAGTCATTAAATTTTAGATGATTTTATATTGTGTGGTGCGTAGCTTGCCGTTGTAGGCATCGCGCCACACAATATTTTTTTAAGTAGCTAGTGTTAAAACATCTCAAAAAAAGCATCATCTAATTCATAACCCAGCATTTGGGCCATGGACTTCAGCCTGGAGAGGCTGGGGATATCTTGCTGTTTGAGCCAATCACCTAAAATAAAGATTTTGTGCATCAAAAATATTTCTAAGGCTTCAGGATTGTACTGGATGCCATCTTGAGAACTGAACTGATGTGGTACTAGCATGGCGGCATAACGAGCAAATTCTCCAGCTTTCCAATCTAGTAAAAATGCTAACCAGGGGTATTTGGCATCTAGGCGCAGAAACCACAGCCGCACCTCTGGAATTTCGGAGAGTTCCCGTGGATCGCCAGGTTCGAGATCGTAATTGATGTCAAAGCGTAGCTGTTGTTCGTGGGATGCAACCCCATCTTGCAGCCATTGTTCAATCACCGTTGAGGCAGGCGACAGTTCGAGATTGTTAATGAAGTCATTATTGAGTGCGATCGCAATTATCTTTGACTCAGCAGCCACTTTCTTTTTGCTCAACTGTAGGATCGAGAATCTACAGTAGCAGCTTTCAGGGATTGACGCTACATTGAACTTGAGAAATTAATTGGTATTTACTAATACTTTTTTGCTGATAATTTGGTCAATCTATCCAAGCTTTAGAAACAAATTTGACCTTCTCAAATTTATTTGATACTTTTACTTAGTTTTTGCTGGTTATCATAAATATAGCGGTTCCCATTCAGCAACATTACATCACCAGGTGTAGAGGCACGGCACTGCCGTGCCTCTA
>NZ_JBALBW010000064.1:0-9594 GCF_036919895.1 Nostoc sp. | reverse complement strand
CTCAACCTGCGGGCTTATGATTTCGTCTCCCAAGAATTACGGGCGGCGGAAGACCCTGAGTTTGAAACCTTCTATACCAAAAACATTTTGCTGAATGAGGGTATCCGCGCTTGGATGGCTCCTCAAGATCAACCACACGAACAATTTGTATTCCCTGAGGAAGTTCTACCTCGCGGTAACGCTCTCTAATATTAAAAGCTGACCATGACTTGAATCAGGAATGTAGTTGCCAAAACTTGACATCAGCCAGATTAAATAATCTTCTTGGCATAAGTCATCAACATTCCCCATTCTCCACTCATCTCCCACCAAAAGGCGGGAGATTTTTTTATATATCATGGTTAATAGGTTAATATCTCCAAATTTATATGTTATGTTAGGTGAAGGTTATAAACCCGGAGTAAAAACTCTGCCCTTTTAAAACTAAGACCGCTTAGGCAATAAGGAGGTGATGCCCATGATAGAAAGTAGTAAATGCATGGGTCATCAGGTTGCAGTTAGCCGGCTGTGTGCCGGGGCTGTTCTCTAAAAGTTAGCCTTAGTTATCTTTGAGATACTAAGTTAGCTCAAGTAGCTAGGCAAGCTCGGAGTTCCTTCCGGCAGTCTGGTTGCAACCTGAAGACCCGCTAGACCGCTCTAATTTAGATCGTCCGATCTAAATCAGAGCGGATAGTTTTTTAAGGGTGACTTTTGAAAACTTAGATAGCGAAACCTGCGGCGGGTAAAGCCAATGCGTTTAAGTTTTCTTAAAAATAAAAATATCTTGCATCAAATATTTACCAAGCCTGATTTAAATATACACACACGTATGAAGCATTAGTTTATCTTCATGCGTGTGTGTATATGTGGAAAATTAAATAGGGTTTTTTCTGTTAAATGCAAAACTGAGTGAACATAACATAGCTTAGGAATTTTTTGACATGGCACAACTACTCACTAAAGCGGAAATCCAAGAACATGCAAAGGTTCTGTCAGGTTGGACTGTTGAAGACTCCAAGTTGCATATTACCCGCACATTCAAGGATTTTATCCAAGCAATTGAGTTTGTCAATAAACTGGTGGAACCGGCTGAGTCAGCAGGACATCATCCAGATATAGAGATTTCCTACAACAAAGTGAAGATTACACTTACGTCACATGATGCAGGTGGGCTAACGCAGACAGACTTTGATGTAGCACAGGTGATTTCGCAAATTAAATAACAGTGTTCTAAAAAATAAATGATCCAAAACCCGTCATTGCGTTCGGGTAGCGTCTCGTAGAGAGCGAAGCGAAGTAAATCTCAAGGGCTGCAATTCCTTCGCTTCGCACCCTTCTCCTTCGGAGACGCTACCCGAACAGGAACGCCAAGGGCGAACGCAATGACAATTGGGCATTTTCTTTATTTGGAGTACTCTAAGTAGTTTCTTTTGACATCTTGCACCAGAAAACTGGAAGTAACCACGACAAAGACAAAAGCCGCCTATCTTTACTTCTTACTTATGAAGGAAAAGTAGCCCGTAAATTGATTGAGAGTAATGTTACAGGTTTTTCTTTGGAGTGCGCGGGTTTCAAAAACCTTGATTCCTGATTTTGTTTCTATTCCAACAATACCAGGCGAATAGCCGAGCAGAAAGGCTTTGCTAAATTTGTACAGCCAAGCTAGTGTACTTTAACTAGTGTGCAATTTCTGCTTGGCTAAGTGTGAAAAGTGATTTTTACTCACAAGCTGCTAAGTATCTAGCGCTTTCAGCAATTTAGCCAAGTGAGAAGCAGATCCCCTAAACCCTACTGCCTGCTTAGAGATTTAGATAACCATGTGTGACAGTTATTAAGCCGATCGCTCCAATCTTGCCATCTAGATTAGATGTTTTATAATGTTATGATATAAAGATATGTTTTTGCATAAGTTAATCACATCAGTTTTTAACCCTAAGTTAATCGTTTATTAGCTTTGCAAAAACTAGAATTGTAGTAATGGCAATTATGCCTCATCCATAGGTTTCAATGAGATGTGGCATCTTCGGGAATTAGGTGGAACGAAACCAATTATCTAAACAAGGTGTGAGGAGTAAAGAAAAGATGTCTAATCTCTTATGGAAATCCTTAGTGGTTAGCCCAGCAGTTTTGGGAGCAACATTGTTAGTTTCGACAACAGCGATTGCGGCTCCAAACAAAACCACTGAAGTATCACCAGCGAAACAAGCAACTGTAGCTGAAGTTGCCCAACAGCCAGAAATATTGGCTCAAACAACGATAGATCAAGTTAACCGCTACAGCAACGAAGGCAACCAAAATAACTCTCAGTCTCAAGTAACATCGGTTTCTCAATTTTCCGATGTACAACCTACTGACTGGGCATTCCAAGCATTGCAGTCCTTGGTTGAGCGCTATGGTTGTATTGCAGGTTACCCAAATGCTACTTATCGCGGCAACCGTGCTTTGACCCGTTATGAATTTGCTGCTGGTTTGAATGCTTGTTTGGATCGGGTTAACGAATTGATTGCCACAGCAACAGCTGACTTGGTGACTAAACAAGATTTAGCGACCCTACAACGTTTACAAGAAGAATTTTCCGCAGAATTGGCAACTCTACGCGGTCGCGTAGATTCCTTAGAAGCACGGACTGCTGAATTGGAAGCGAATCAGTTCTCCACTACCACAAAACTAGTCGGTGAAGCCGTTTTTGGCGTTACTGATGTGTTTGGAGGTAGGAATGGTGACAACAATAATACTGTCTTCCAAGATCGGGTACGTTTAGACTTGCAAACTAGCTTCACGGGTAGAGACGTTTTACACACCCGTCTAGCAGCTGGGAATGCACAACCCTTTGCAATAGATGGCATTAATAGTGGTGCGGAAGGGACACAGACATTCCAAGTTGGTAATACTGGTGGTAATGCTGTCACCATAGACCGCTTGACTTATGAAGTTCCCATAGGCCCAGCCAATGTGTACTTGGCGGCCAGTGGCGGACGACACAGCCAGTATGCTGCTGTCAACAACCCTTACTTTTTTGATAATACTGATGGCGGTAACGGTGCTTTATCTACCTTTGCTTCTGAAAGTCCCATCTATCGGATTGGTGGCGGTGCAGGTATAGCGCTCAATCTACCTCTTGGTAAAGGTGGCGGCATCTTAGGAAATAGCTCAATCACTGCGGGTTACTTGGCATCACAAGCTAATAATCCTGGTCTTAGTCAAGGTCTAACCAACGGTGACTATGCCGCTTTAGGACAGTTGAACTTTAGTGTTGGCGATCGCGTCGCTTTAGCTGCTACCTACGTTCATGGGTATAGCGCAAGTGGTGCTTTATTCGACTCTGGTTCACAGGGAACAGTTGGAGCTTTTGATGTAGGCACTAGACAAGCTAACTTTTTAGGTAATGGTACAACAAATACTTTAAGCCCATCTTCAAGTAATTCCTACGGTGTGTCGGCTGCCTTTAGACCCAGCGACAAGCTGTCAATTAGTGGCTTCGTTTCTTATCATGATGTCACA
This sequence comes from Nostoc sp., assembly GCF_036919895.1. GTDB lineage: Bacteria > Cyanobacteriota > Cyanobacteriia > Cyanobacteriales > Nostocaceae > Nostoc. The sequence continues at coordinate 6,114 of NZ_JBALBW010000064.1, read as the reverse complement.
GGTGTTGCTGCAAATGATGATTATCAAGCTTGGAGCTATGGTCTTGGGGTAGCCTTACCTGATTTCGGTAAAAAGGGTAACGTTTTAGGTATTTTTGCAGGTGCAGAACCCTATTCCTTTAACCGACCAGGTTTTGTTGGTAATAATGTACCATATCACTTTGAAGGTTTCTACAAGTATCGTGTGTCTGATAACATCTCAGTTACCCCTGGTGTAATTTGGTTGACCTCTCCTGGTCAGAGCAGCGATAACGACGATGCAATTATCGGTACGCTCAGAACAACTTTCACTTTCTAAAGTGTTGACTATCTACTGACAATTTTGAACCTATTTGTCCCCGCCATCAGGCGGGGTTTTTTGTTTTCAGTGGCAGGAATAGATAAACCCCAGTAATTAACCGGAGTATGCTAGAGAAGTTAGGAGTTATCAGTACAGTTAAGATTTTTCAGTTAAGAGTTATAAATTGTGGCGGGTTTTATATATATAGCGGTTCTCAGTTGAGTTAGGTAAAAGAACCCCACCCCCAACCCCCTCATCGCTTGCGGGGAGGGGGCTATGATGTACCTCGTATGATTAGGAAACGCTATATATAGGAAGGGGGGCAGGGGGTTAGGTTTTCGATATTTTAATGTTAGCAATAATACTTTTAAAACATCTTATGGGTAATATTCTCATTTATCACTAACGTCAGTTCATGCTTGTTAGGAAACCCCCTACCTTGCGGGAAATGCAAAGCCAAACAGGACTGGACTCATCAATGACAAATGACTCTTGACTAAGTAACTGAGGACTATAATTATGCGAATTGCTTGTAACATTACAGAACTGGTTGGTCGTACACCCTTAGTACAGTTGAACCGCATTCCCCAAACAGAAGGATGTGTTGCTGAAATTTTGGTGAAACTAGAAAGCATGAACCCATCGGCATCGATCAAAGACCGGATTGGGGTCAGCATGATTAATGCTGCCGAAGAGGAGGGGCTGATTACTCCTGGGAAGACAATATTGGTAGAACCCACTTCTGGAAACACAGGAATTGCCCTAGCAATGGTAGCAGCAGCTAAGGGTTATCGCTTAATTTTGACAATGCCAGAGACGATGAGTGGAGAGCGTCGGGCAATGTTGCGAGCTTATGGAGCAGAACTGGAACTAACACCAGGAATGGAAGGGATGAGTGGGGCAATTCAACGATCGCAACAAATAGTTAATAGTACGCCAAATACCTATATGTTGCAGCAGTTCCGCAATCCAGCCAATGCAAAAGTGCATCGGGAAACTACAGCCCTAGAAATTTGGGAAGATACTGATGGACAAGTAGATATAATCGTAGCTGGGGTAGGTACTGGTGGTACGATAACTGGTGTAGCAGAAGTGATTAAAGCACGCAAACCTAGCTCTAAGGCGATCGCTGTTGAACCAGCCAATAGCCCAGTCTTATCTGGAGGACAGCCAGGGCCACACAAAATTCAAGGGATTGGCGCTGGGTTTATTCCCCAAGTACTCAAGCTAAAATTGATAGATGAAGTGATTACCGTCACCGATGAAGAAGCGATCGCTTATAGTCGGCGTTTGGCAAAAGAAGAAGGGCTATTATCTGGTATTTCCAGTGGAGCCGCTTTATGTGCAGCAATTCGCGTTGCTCAACGTCAAGAAAACAAAGGGCGTTTAATTGTGATGATTCAGCCCAGCTTTGGTGAGAGATATTTGAGTACACCGTTGTTCCAAGACCTGGAGGCAATATTAGCCGCTAGCATCAGCTAACGATAAATTGAATTAATGGTCAATTCTAAGCACGTTTCTAACCATTACGAAACTCTCAAAGTTAGTCCAAGTGCAAGCCTTGCGGAGATTAAGCAAGCTTATCGCCGCTTGGTTAAGTTATTTCATCCTGACACTAATCAGGATACTGCCGATCGCGAGCAGATTATTCTCATCAATGCAGCTTATGAAGTCTTAGGCGATAACCATAATCGCCGCAATTATGACCAACAACTGCAAGATGACTCTCAAAAATTAAATAGCGATCGCCAACAGCGTACAGCATCAGCACAAAATCATTACCAGACAAAACGAAAAACAGGACGGGAAGCTGACGAGCAAGTTGAAGAATGGCTGCGTCGAGTTTATCAACCAGTCAATCATCTGCTTTTTGGTATTCTCTATTCTCTAGAGGAGCAAATAGAGCAATTAGCTGCCGATCCTTTTGATGATGAGTTGTTAGATGAATTTCAGGAATACTTACAAACCTGTCGAGATGACCTCAAGCAGGCACAAATTATTTTTCGATCTCTGCCGAATCCCTCTAATTTAGCAGGGACTGCGGCTAACCTCTATTACAGCCTCAATCAAGTATCAGATGGACTTGATGAGTTTGCTTATTTTCCTTTGAGCTACGATGAGCGTTATTTACACACAGGTCAAGAGTTATTCCGCATAGCTACGAGATTACATTGCGAAGCACAAGCATCTGTTATTTAGTTATTGGGCATTGGGCATGGTCAAATGACTAATGACAAAGAAATTAGTTTATGCTGGAAACAGAAAAAGATTAAGAAATTTTAAATTCTGCTCATAGTGTACTCATGCAATGTATTGTTAATCGCCGCGCCCAGTTTTCAGCAAGTCATCGCTATTGGTTGCCAGAACTGAGTGAAGCCGAGAATATTGAAAAATTTGGTGCTGGTTCTAGATTTCCTGGACACGGACATAACTATGTCTTATTTATCTCCCTAGCAGGGGAATTGGATGAATATGGTATGGTGCTGAACTTGTCTGATGTGAAACACGTAATCAAACGGGAAGTTACCAGTCAATTGGATTTCTCTTATATCAACGATGTGTGGGCAGAATTTCAAGAAACTCTGCCCACCACTGAGAATATTGCACGGATTATCTGGCAACGATTAACACCGCACTTGCCTTTAATCCGCGTACAGTTATTTGAACATCCTGAACTTTGGGCAGATTATATGGGAAACGCAATGGAAGCATACCTTACTATCAGTACTCACTTTAGCGCCGCCCATCGGTTAGCTCATCCTAGTCTCAGTAACGAAGAAAATACTGAGATTTATGGTAAGTGCGCCCGTCCTCACGGTCATGGACACAACTATCATCTAGAAATCACCGTCAAAGGAGAAATTGACCCACGCACTGGCATGATTGTCGATTTAGGGGGTTTGAATCAAGTGGTAGAAGATTATGTAGTGGAACCATTCGATCACACTTTTTTAAATAAAGACATTCCTTATTTTGCCGAAATTGTTCCCACCGCTGAGAATATCGCACTTTACATTAGTAATTTATTGCGATCGCCAATTCTTGAATTGGGAGCTAAACTTTACAAGGTGAAATTGATTGAAAGTCCTAATAACTCCTGCGAAATCTACTGCACAGAGTCAGAATCAGATTCAGTCAGTGCATCCCTGAATCAGCCAGTGTTAGCGCGGGTTTAGGTAATTGAAAATCCAGGCATAGAACATTTGCAATAATTAGTAATTATTAGCATTAACTCTTTCAAAGTGACTGGTAATATCTATTTTTCCTCTCTGCGCTCTCTGCGACTCTGTGGTTTAAAAGTAATTTATTAAACCGCAAAGGCACAGAGAACACAGAGTAAAGAGGATGATTGACAAGAATTTAAGGCTAGAAAAGTTTACTTACTAAGCAGGTGAAACCAGGTAGCAAAGGACTTGTCAATTCATCTTGACTAAATAAGGTAGCTGCTAACTTTAATGCAGCTTGCTCACGACGCGGAACGAGAATCGCTAGCGAAGAACTCTAGGTCATCTGTCGTCCAACGCACTGGAGTTGTTTGCATAGAAACCCCCTAGCATTTTCTTAAATCATATTTTAAAAATAGCGGCGACGGGCGGAATGTCGCAAATAGCGATAAATACCCCAAGCTAAAACTCCAAAAAAGAGATTTAGCAAAAAGCGACTAAATATAAACCACAAAATATAACTTTCAAAAAGCTTTGACGGACTCAAAGGACTAATTTTATTGGCTAAGAGAAACAGCCCAAAAATGGCATTTCCACCCAGCACGAGGGCAAAAAGCACTAAACTTCTTTGCCAGTAACGGCGCTGGGGCGATCGTTCTGAAATCAAGGTAATTACGGGTTTACCTTGCACTTTTCGCAGTAATTGTTCTAGTCGCCAAAACATCCATAATAGAAACGGAAATAAACCATAACGAAGGAAACATAGCGCTAGTGAGTAACCGCAAGCAATAGATAGAATATTAACTAGGGCATGACAGATTACAGAATTTAGCCAAGCCCTAAAAATCAACTTCCTGTCTTGATGTAACCGATTTTTAGACGAAATATACATTCCCAAGGCATATCCCCAAGGTGCAGAGAACATGGCATGGACTGGCGTGCTGATAGTACGGCCAGGAATTGATGCTGTATCGTTAAAAAGGTAAATCCAGTTCTCTTCGGCAGTGAATCCAAGGGCAACGGCTATGGTGAAGAGGAAAACGGTTGAGGGAAGTAATCGATACGTGCGTTGCAAATAGTAGGTTGGCACAATAACCCCTGCTAACTTGCAGCCTTCTTCAATTAGACCTACTTCCACAAGCTGCCGCAAAATTGCACCAGGAAGCGATCGCTTGATTCGTTCCCAATCTACAATCCAATTGGCTACAGTTTCAAAATTCGATTCGAGTCTAAGGGCTAAAAGACCAGATATTGCCCCAATGCTAAAGAACATCAGTAACCTTAACAAAGGTGGGGCAAATGGGACTCGATAGTAGTAGTAGCCTAGCAGCAGCAAGGGTGGTATTACTGCCCACAATATTAAAGAAAAATCAACCACTCACTTGAGCAATTACTGTGCGGTGACGGTGAGTGTTATTAGTAATAGTGGGAGTTTGGAAACCTGCTTCAACAATAGCTTGCTGAATATCCAAAGCAAAATATTCATCTAAATACGGTTCAGTACTTTTGAGCAACGTCAAAATGTAGGCTGGCATTTTCTGGTAAACTTCAGACTTGGGATTCATATCCATGATTGCCAAGTAGCCACCGGGACGCAGCATACGCCGCATTTCAGCTAAAATCTGTCGGGTTGCTGACTGCGGTAATTCGTGACACATCAAGAAAATTGAGACTAAATCAAATGAGGCATCTGGTAGACCAGTAGATTCAGCTTGGGCATGAAGCCAGTTAATTTTAGCTTGACGTTGCCCAGCGCGGTAATTGGCAACAGCTAAAAAGTAGGGAGATAAATCCAAGCCTGTAATTTTGGCATCGGGATAAATTTCTTGCATGGTAAATGTACTCAAACCCACACCACAGGCCAAATCTAGGATTTCTTGGGGTTGATTGGGGATTTGTGCTTTGAGGATATCATGATAACTTTGGCGCAGTTTAGCATCTCCTTCTGCTCCAGCATCTTGCCAAATTCCAGCATGGACAGTACGAGCAGCAACTTCTAACTCGCAAGCAGCTTTCCAACTGAGGTTTCCATCTTCGTAGGCATGGAATGTCCTCAAATAGTATTCTGGGTAGGAAAGCTGAGGATTTTCTACTTGAGCTAAATCAGCCTTCCAATCACGCGCCTGTAGTGTCTCGACTTCTTGCGTCCAAGGCACACCAATCCTCTCGGCACGTTTAATCATCATTTGACGGGCTTGATGTTTGGCTAGGTTGGCTAAAGGCTTGATTGCCAGTACGCCATTTACCAAGCGGGAAGCGAAGCCAGGATTAGTTTTTACAGCAGCAGTCATAAATCAGTTTGCATTTAACAGCCTTTTCTACTTATGACATACTTGCTGGACGGCAGTCTAGAAATGAATTGAATTTTATAACGGCAGTTTGCCTCCTGTCGCTTGCTCTAAGCAACAAAAAATATTATAGAAGGTTGACATTTGGAGAGCAGCAAAGTTCTGAGAAGATGAGAATTATACTGGTTTGCATTTTATATTTATCAGAGAATTTTATTCAAGACTGGTAAAATTTTGATACCGAGCAACATTTTTCTCAACAGGGATGGCACAAAGCTGAGTGCCATTTATAGAACCCATTTGACATCTTTTACTGTGTTGAAGTAAAGTGACGGCAAAAGTCGTATCCAGCAGTTATGCCATACTCTAGCAGCCTCACAGAT
>NZ_JBALBW010000063.1:0-7248 GCF_036919895.1 Nostoc sp. | reverse complement strand
ATAATTATTTGTCAAAAAATTATGCTTCGACACAAGTTCTCTATTTAAATAAAGAATTTTCTCTGATTTTTTTTCAAAATGAGAATTGCTGGTAACGCACCATCCCAAGCTGATAGCGCGTTACGCTACGCTAACGCACCCTACGTGGAATAAAGTAAAGCAGAAAATATTGATTTATCTCAATTTTCTCTAAAATCTATTAGACATTTTACCCTTGCCGCGTCACTACGCATATTTCAAAAATCAAATACTAGTCCTAATTCGGAAGTGTTAAATTTTCTAACTACCTTCTCGTGCTAAATTATTAAAGCTTGGAGTTGGGAAACTCCGGTGAAATTCCGGGACTGTGCCGCAGCTGTAATGGGATCGCCCAAGTCAGAATGCCAACTTTCGAGATGTCATCAAGACACAATCACCGTCTACTCCCTGCGTCGCACCGGGAAGGAGTTCTAAATTTGCTTTCTGGATTTGCCACTTGTCCTGGCTTGTTTTATGCTACACCCGCCGCCGATGGAATCTTATCTCGCATTAGAATACCAGGTGGAATTATTAGTACTCAGCAGTGCCATGCGATCGCAGACATAGCAGATCGCTATGGTGGCGGCTATGTGGATGTCACTAATCGAGCTAACCTACAAGTCCGCGAAATCCGCACGGGGATAAATGCCGAGGTTTTGAAGCACTTACAGCTTATGGGATTGGGTTCTCACAATTCTGTTGTAGACCATATCCGTAATATTATGACCAGCCCAACTGCTGGTATCGACCCGCAAGAATTAATCGACACTCGCCCTTTTGTCGAAGATTGGGATAATTATATTGCCGCACATCCGGCGCTTTCAGGACTATCGGCAAAATTTAGCGTTTGCTTTGATGGTGGTGGAATAATCCGCGTGTGCGATCGCTTGAATGATATCCTATTTGCTGCTGTCTTAGTCAATGCTGATGTTTACTTCCGCCTTTATCTCACTGTCGGCGCAAAGGGCCAACCGCCTAGCGATATGGGGATTTTGTTAACACCACAGCAATGTTTACCTGTCTTAGCAGCTTTGGCAGAGGTCTATTTAGCTCATACTAATACTACAAATAAACGGCGGCTACGTCTCTTAGAGTTATTGAACACTTTGGGTTGTGAAAATTATCTCCAAGAAGTTCAGCAACGTTTACCTTTCCCGCTTTTGGACTGTGAAACGGGAAAATACCTAACCCCCCAACCCTTAAAGGAATTCTCTACTATTTTGCCAGGAGAGGGCAAGTATCAGCATATTGGTATCCATCCCCAACGTCAGCAAGGCTTATTTTATATTGGTATCGTATTACCTCTGGGACGATTGGAAAGTAAACAGATGAAGGGTTTGGCAGATTTAGCAGCAAAATATGGTAGCAGCACTCTTCGGTTAACTCCCTGGCAAAATTTGCTGATTGCAGACATTCCTCAGCAATGGGTTGATGATGTCCAAAGTGAAATTGCTTTTTTAGGATTAGATTTCTCTGCAACTAACATCAGGAGTGCATTAGTTGCCTGTTCTGGAAACAAGGGTTGTGCTTCTTCTGCCACAGACACTAAAAGTCATGCGTTGGCATTAGCTGAGTATCTGGAAACTCGCCTTACTCTGGATTGCCCAGTTAATATCCACTTCAGTGGCTGCAAAAAATCCTGCGCCCACCATAGCAAGAGTGATATTACTCTGCTTGGTGTCAACTTTGAGGCTGACGGTGGAATTGTAGAAGGCTATCACGTTTATGTGGGTGACAGCGAGCAGAAATTTGGACGGGAAATATATCAATATGTGACTTTTACCGAACTACCTGCATTAATAGAGCGGATGCTATATGTATATAAAATTCAACGCTTAAATCCCAATGAATCTTTTGGGGAATTTAGCAATCGATGTGCGATCGCTCAATTACAACTCTGATTCAATAAATACTTAGGTTCCCTTCTCAAGTCAATCCAAAATCTAAAATCCCAAATCGAATGCCCGACTACATCCGAGATGCCAACGAAATTTACCGTAATTCTTTTGCAATCATCCGGTCAGAAGCGAATTTAGATGTATTGCCACCAGATGTAGCAAAAGTTGCTGTGCGTCTCATTCATGCCTGTGGGATGACGGATATTGTTACTGACTTGGGATATTCACCAACAGCAATACAATCTGCAAGGGCAGCCCTAGCAGAGGGAGCGCCAATTTTATGCGATTGCCGGATGGTTGCCGATGGCGTTACCAGACGACGGTTATCTGCAAACAATCAAGTTATCTGTACCCTCAACGAGCCGGAAGTGCCAGAAATTGCTAAAAAGATGGGTACTACAAGGTCGGCGGCAGCTTTGGAATTATGGCGATCGCACCTGGAAGGATCGGTAATCGCAATTGGAAATGCGCCCACAGCCCTATTTAGACTGTTAGAAATGCTCGATGAAGGAGCTACTAAACCTGCGATTATTTTAGGCTTCCCAGTTGGATTTGTCGGTGCAGCCGAATCGAAAGCCGCATTGGCGGCAGATAGCAGAAATGTACCATTTTTAACCTTACATGGTCGGCGTGGTGGAAGTGCGATCGCAGCAGCAGCAGTTAACGCCCTGGCAACGGAGGAAGAATGAATATGAAAACTAAAGGCCGTCTCTATGGAATTGGTGTTGGCCCAGGCGATCCAGAACTATTGACTTTGAAAGCGCTGCGGCTATTACGTGCGGCTCCTGTGATAGCTTATCAATCAGCCACAGGTAAAGAGAGTATCGCTAGAGCGATCGTGGCGCAATATCTTCCTGGCAATCAAATCGAGGTGTTATTTCATCTCCCCCGCGCTTTGGAGCCAGAAAAGGCCAAGTCTATTTACGATAAAGAAATTGAACCAATCGCCGAACATTTAGCAGCCGGTCGAGATGTAGCGGTGTTGTGTGAGGGCGATCCATTTTTTTATGGCTCGTTCATGTATCTGTTCACACGATTATCTGACCAGTACCAAACAGAAGTTGTCCCCGGAATTTCCTCGCTGATGGCTTGTCCGGTAGCTTTGGGCGTACCTTTCACTTACTACACCGATATTCTCACAGTCTTACCCGCCCCATTGCCAGTAGAAGAACTAACTACACATCTATTGATAACTGATGCAGCAGCAATTATGAAACTAGGTCGTCACTTTACCAAAGTACGGGATATTCTGCATAAATTAGGGCTAGCATCACGAGCAAGATATATTGAGCGGGCATCAACGTCACAGCAACGCATCATACCCCTGGATGAAGTCGATCCAGATAAAGTACCCTATTTCTCAATGATTGTAATCCCAACTAAGAATCGACTATAAAGCTCCCTCATAGCCCTGCAAACCACTCATATCCTTGATCCTCCCAATAACCTTTAAGAGGTAACAAATTGCTGACAAATGTAATTTGAGTTACCCACTTGCTTTGCTTGTAACCTAGTTTAACTGGGGATGCTAGACGCATAGGCGCACCATTATCAACTGATAAAGGTTGTCCATTCTTTTGATAAGCCATCAGCGTTTGGGGATGGACAGCAGAGGCAAGATCCCAGCTTTCATAATAGCCATCAGCAGATTTAAAGTAGACATAACGGACATTTGACTTAGGCTGTACCAACGCTACCAAGTCTCGCAATCGCACACCTCCCCATTGAACGATCGCAGCCCAGCCTTCAACACAGACATGGCGAATTACCATTGAAGTTAAGGGAAGTTTTTCAATATCTCCCATACTCAATTGCATCGGGTTGCTAACCTCGCCATCAATCTTCAGGCGAAACTGCGCCGGATCGATTTGCGGGGTGAAGTCAAAGGTATTAACCAGCAATTTGTCTGCTTCTATGGCACTGACAGCAAATTCTGGAACTGGTTTCTGACTTAACAGGAGTGCTTCTAGACGTTGGTTTATTGGCTCAGATATTTGCCGCAGATTATCTGAGAACAAGTTTGTCCCACAGCCACCTAAAAGAAAGCCTACCCCGGAAAGTCCAGATACTTGCAGTAATCGACGACGGGATAGGGTGCGTTTGGGAAGAATCAGACTCATAAGACCTCTACAGGAACATAGACTTAACTAGACGGATGCTTCCTACCTTCAGGGCAAGTAAGGAATGAGCAATTGTAAACAGTATGACTGTGGGAACAGTAATAAAGTGAACAGTGCGGAGAGTTTGCCAACTACCAAACAGCCCCGAAAGCCAATGCAGTTGGGCTGGTTTGTACATCGACAGACCACTCAAGATTGCCAGCAGCAACACGGGAATGATAGCAGTATAAACTAGCCGATGCCATGCGTAATTTTTGCGCTTTGGGTTCTGGCTGACTTGCAATGCTTTTAAATCACCGCCATCGGCAAAGCGACGCTGCCAACGACGAGTTACAAAGATATAGATTCCATACCAAAGTAAGTTTAGCGAAAATAGCCACATAGCAGAAAAATGCCAGTTTCTACCACCCCCTAGCCAACCTCCCAGCAAGATAAAGTCAGGAAATTGCCAACCTGCACGCCCGCCAAATACTGGATTAGCATTATATATTTGCAATCCGCTACTAATCATCAAGATGAGACTGATGATATTAATCCAGTGAAAGGTCTTTGAGAGGAAAGTCTGACTTGGTGTTGAGCGGGCTTTACGTTTAGATGAAACCATGATAATTCGTAATTCGTAATTCGTAGTTAAAAGTGCATAGATAAGTCAGTTTTATCTGAAATAAAGATGATCCGCATTTTTTATTTTCCATAACTAAAATTAGTTGCCCTGTTCTCCAATTACGAATTACGAATTACGAATTATATCGGTTGAGTAGGAAAAAACGGAGCTAGCCAAAGTTGTATCTGAACATCCCAACCGAGAAGAATAGCAATTGCTGTTGCTGCGATCGCAACACCACCCACGCGCTGCAACACTGCACTATGGGGGCGGACATTGAGGATGCGTTTACTAAGTACTCGCCCACCGTAGGCGATCGCTAATAAAGGCAAACCTGCTCCGATTCCATAAACAACCAGCAGCCAAAATGCACCTGCGACTTGATGATTAACTGCCGCTAAGACTAAAATTCCTCCCAAAACTGGCCCGGCACAGGGAGTCCATAAAAGCCCCAACTGAGTCCCTAACCAGAATTCTCCCATAAGTCCGATTTGTGGGGGTTTCTTAGCCCAATTGCCGATGGGAATATAAGTAAATATTCGGTAACTCCATGTAGGGAAAATTGCGAGTAATCCTAAAAATAAAAGAAGTGCGATCGCGCCACTCCTTAATAAATTAGCCAAACCAGTAAACCAGACTGATGTTACACCGATTAAACTACCTGCCAGTGCAAAACCAGCGATTAATCCCCCCACCAGCGCTACTGGCCCGTAAGTATGCGATTGGAGCGATCGGCCCAATAACACAGGCAAAATCGGTAAAACACAGGGTGAAAGGACATTCAAAACTCCCCCCAATAAAGCCAGACTAATTGATAAAGTAGAAGTCGTCATAATTCCTTCTACCCCAATAGCTGGCGGATAGTTTGCTCTGTTTTTTCGTATGCCCCTTCACCAATATGGTCATATTGTAGTAAACCCTGGCGATCGGCTAGAAATAGATGGGGCCAATACTGATTTTCATAAGCGTTCCAAGTTTTATACTCGTTATCAACTGGAACCGGATAAGTAATTTTGTGTTTTTGTAATGCCTTTTTTATATTGTTCGGATCTCGCTCAAAAGCAAACTCTGGTGTGTGGATACCAATCACCTTGAGTCCCTGCGACTCATACTGCCGATGCCATTTAGTAATATAGGGCAGGGTACGCTGACAGTTAATACAAGCAAAAGTCCAAAACTGGATCAAAACAACACTGCCTTTGAGATCAGCGATCGTCAAAGGAGTAGAATTAAGCCACTGACTGATACCCTGAAACTCTGGTAAACTCTTACCTACGGGATTTTTCACTGCAAGAGTTTCCGAATCTTGCAGATTATTACTTGTTGCCGGAGAGATAGAAGGTGCATTCACTTTTCTGAAGTTGGAAAGTGTTGTGGCTGCACCGATTCCGACAACCCCTAAGCCAATATAAAAAAGTAACTGACGACGGTGGAGCAGGTTGTGATTCATCAGAATTTCTCCTGTTGATGTCAAAGCGCCAAAGTATAGGGGTTGGCTTAAGATTTTCCTGTTAAGCAGCCCCTAATCTTACAAGAAAAGTGAGATGCAAGGCTATGGCTAGGGCTTGGTGGAAGCCGGGGATTGCTTCATAGCATCGCCAGCTTTGTCTTTGCTCATCGCATCTTTGCTCATAGCACCGCCAGCTTTGTCTTTACCCATCGCATCTTTGCCCATAGCACCGCCAGCTTTGTCTTTACCCATCGCATCTTTGCCCATCGCATCTTTACCCATAGCACCGCCAGCTTTGTCTTTGCCCATCGCATCTTTGCCCATCGCATCGCCAGCTTTGTCTTTGCTCATCGCATCGCCAGCTTTATCTTTGCTCATCGCAGGAGAGGCTTCAGGAGCAATTTGATTGTTGCTTGCAGGACTGCTAGAGCAAGCAGTGAGACTTGCAGTTAAGCTTAAACCAGCAATTAAACAAATTATTTTCCAGTTCATAGTCTTCTTTCGTCCTTTGGATAGTTCTTTTTGTATTGATTGACTCAGGGAAATTAAGATATAGCACATTCTTAAAGGCTATTGAGGTAAAAAAGATGCCTTTTTTATACAGGATTTCATCAAACTTTTGCTACTGATGTTTGATTTATCCCGAATATCCAAAGTATCTCTATAAGGACTGAGAGCTTATTGAAACTAAGCCATAATTTTCATAAATTTATCCATTGAGAAAATTTAGCTAATTCTCAGCATTTTCTCAGCTATTCATGGTAGTTCAAAGCTATAACCTAATTTAGGTATTATCTCAGCAAAACCTCATGTTGAAGTGCATGAGCTATCTTAACTTTAGATCGTGCAAAATTGGTGCTTAAGACTTGATATAAAATGTCTACGGCAGCAAGCTACGCAATCAAATTTTCTTTTGTAATATTTTGTTAGTGAAGAATATCTGCGCTTTAACGATCCTGATACTAATCTATGAGGTTGTTTGAAAAGTACTATTGTAGGTATAGCGGTTCCTATTCAGATGCGGTACAACATTACATCACCAGGTGTAGGGGCACGGCAGTAGTTTATAGAACCCATTTGATATCTTTTAGGCGAACAAGTAGAATCAACACAAAGAGGTGAATTTAAACAGGTAAGGGCTGAAAATGGGGTATTCAA
>NZ_JBALBW010000062.1:0-21711 GCF_036919895.1 Nostoc sp. | reverse complement strand
TGATAATTATTTGTCAAAAAATTATGCTTCGACACAAGTTCTCTATTTAAATAAAGAATTTTCTCTGATTTTTTTTCAAAATGAGAATTGCTGGGTTTTTCCCGACTGGTGAGTAGAACACAGCTTTGATGCCGAGTTTCTCCTAATCGCCATAAAAGTTCACCGTAGGATTCATAGCCTTCCCGGTAACAGCCTGTCTGCTTACCATGCTGCAACAGAGTATCAAAGTTATCTAAAATCAGCAAACAGCGAGATTTACGAAAAGACTCGATTAAACAGGTGATTTGCTCGTGAGGGTCAGCAGGTAATGCGATCGCCTGTTGATTGGAAAGGATTTTGATGCAGTCTGTCAGTTTGTCATGAAAAAAAGGTGCGTGTCGGAGCGATCGCCAAATCACATATTCAAATTCTCCCTGTAATTGTTCTGCCAATTTTACCGAGAGTGCGGTTTTGCCCATACCACCCATACCCAGCAGTGTCACCACACGAGAGCTATCGTCCACAATCCATTGACTCAAGGTTTCTAATTCAGTTGTCCGTCCATAGAAGTGGGAAACATCGATGGCCTCTCCCCAATCTATTTGAGGCGTGAAGGTTGGGGAGGTGTTTGTATCATTGGGCTGGTGTGCGGTTCGGTTTAGGACTCCGTGCAGATTATTCTTAGTAACTTTTTCATTTAAAGCTTGAGATAGCGATCGCCATAGTTGCGAACCAATATCTTTGATGTGACCTGGATCATAAGTGACTTCTCCCGCCATTTCTAGGTAAGTTTTCCCTTCCCAGGAGTAGCGAAATACAATCTCTTGCGCTCTCGTTAAGCGTCCCCGTTTCAATAATCGCTCAACGATTGCGATCGCTTCTTCAACCGTCATTTATTCGGTAGTAATACAGGCTAACTACAATATTCCCACGAGCAGCTTAATTTTTCCCAAAAATTTACGTAAATCTACCAAAAAGACCCGACCTTTTCCCGACCTTTTCCGACCGGCAAACTTTATACCTGGCAGTAGAGTATTTGGATAAGCAGTTCCAGCAGCTAGAAATACTCAAATAAGAATTTTTAAATCTTTGAAAAAACCATGCAGCCACTGAACATCAATACTGTCGTTCTTCGGTCTTTGATCTCCTTCGGAATTGTCGTGAGCAACCTGTATGCAATCAAGGTACTTCCGGCATCTGCTCAGTCCTCGACCGAGCGACTTGAGTGTATTAAAAAGTTTGCGGAATATTACTATAGCCGCCAAGGTGGAGACCTTAGCAGAAGTGATGCACTTGCAAAAGCAGAGCAAATCTGTGTTCAAGAAAGTAATAGGGATAACAGACAGCCTAACAACTGGGGCGTTCAACAGCAGCCTACGATTTTTGTTGTTCCTAATCCTGGTGTACAACAGCGTTCTCCTCAACAGTTTGCAGAATGTGTGAATCGGCAAATGTATACACAGAAGGAACTTTGTATCGATCCGTGGGGAAGTATCGATGAAACTTGTTTTTACAGAGGAAGAGGTGGAAAGAAAATTGTTCCAGAACCAACGGGTATAACTCTTGAACAAGCAAGTTCTACTTGCGGTGGCTAAAACTCGCATCTTGCATTACTCAGCCGAAAGGCAGGCTTTCTTGTCCACTCCACTTTTAAGATACGAGGTTGGGTGAGGTAAAGCGAAGCCTAACATTCATATTCTCCCATAACCCGATTATTTTGGGCGATCGCCTAGTTTACGGTGAAATATCGCCTTTTTTGATTTGCGATCGCACTTAAGTTATCGGGGTTTGGAAGCGGTGCGATCGGAGACAAAAGTTGGTTTTAAGTGTGATCGCTTTGATTATTGTCATTGCAATGGAAGTTTTAGAAGTTTCAGCATCACAACTTAGCAAGTTGCATATTACCAATCACAGTCAAAATTCTAGAAACATAAATCGACAAGGAATGAAAGAAATGGATAATAATTTAAAGCCGCCTCAAGCAAATAAAGGTGATATACAGGATTTATTCTTTCCAGGTAAGCCTCGCTGGTCTTCAAATACCATTACTTACAACTTTATGCCCGCGATTCCAGCGGTTTATATTCTGGGCGCACCAATAGATGCATTTTTGGATGGAGGTATTCCTGATCCAGTTAGTTTCAAAGCCTTTGATTCTCGTCAGAAGGCTGCTGCTGCTGAAGCACTCAATTTATGGGCTGAGGTTGCAGATATTCAATTTGTACAAAAGCCAGACAGTATTTTGAATCTAGGTGATTACGTCAATATTAATGCAATCAAACCTTATTTAGATATAGTTGGGCTATGGGGTGATTTTGCCAATAAAATAACGAAGTTCATAGAAAATACTTTTGGAACTCCGCTTGTTGATGGTGCTGATATCCGATTTGGATCTGCAAATATAACAGGTTCAGGAGGTTCGCTGCCGCCTTATAGTGCTGAAAGTGTTGGACGTGCTATTAATGATGCTTTGGTAGAATTTGTTGACCAGTACATCAAATCTATACCTATTATATCCAGCTTATCGTTGACTAATGATAACTCATCTTCTCTCAACTTCAGTGCATCTTTGGCTTTGCCAAATATTAGTTTACCTAAGCCTGACATTGATTTACCTGATATTGATTTACCTGATATTGATTTACCTGAACTTCCAAAAATACCGAATGCTTTTGATGTTATTTTGCAATTACCTGCACTCAAACTCAGTCCTTTTGGAGATGTTTGGTTAAATAAAAATAATGATGAAAACCAGCCTAAAAATATTGAAAAAAAAGGTTCTGATGGGTTCCTTACACTAACCCATGAAATTGGACACGCTCTAGGTCTGAAACATCCTGGAAACTATGATGCAGGAAATTCTCCTAGCCCTGGGCCATATTTGCCTAAAGAAAAGGATTCCATCCTATACAGCATCATGTCTTATGACTATAAAGATGCCGATCCCAATATCAACCGAATTAGAGATGTCCAGCCTCGAACTCCCATGCTCTATGACATCGCTGCCATTCAGTCGCTTTATGGTGCTAATTTCAAAACTCGTAGTGGTAATAATATTTACAAATATAATGATGTAACCCATCCCTTTATGGAGACAATTTGGGATGGTGGTGGTATTGATACCATTGATGCCTCAAAGCAATCAGAAGCATCTGAGATTAACTTAAACGCAGGCCAATTTAGTTCAATTGGTCCTATCAACACAACTACCTACACCAAAGATGGAAAAACATTCCATGACCCTCTAGAGAAATATAATCTAGCGATCGCCTTTGGAGTCACGATTGAAAATGCGATCAGTGGGAAAGGCAATGACACCTTAATTGGTAATGGTGTCAATAATATCCTTCAAGGTGGTGATGGAAATGATTACCTTGTTGGTGCAGATGGAGCCGATACCTTGAATGGAGGAAATGGTTTAGACACAGCTTCTTACTCCAACTCTAGTGCAGGAGTGTCAGTAGACTTGACCAAGGGTATAGGTATTAGAGGAGATGCTCAGGGAGATATACTTCAGTCTATTGAAAATGTGGAAGGTTCAGCCTTTGCAGATAATTTGACTGGTAACGCATACAACAATCTCCTCGTAGGTTTGGGTGGTAATGATGTTCTGAGAGGTAAAGCTGGCAATGACACTCTCAATGGTGGTCTAGGCAATGATAGCCTCTATGGTGAAAGCGGGAATGACTTCCTCTATGGCGATTATGGCAATGATCAGTTAGCAGGTGGCGATAATAACGACCAACTCTACGGGGGTATAGACAATGACACTCTCAGTGGTGAGCTAGGGAATGACACACTCTATGGTGAAGGCGGGAATGACTTCCTCTATGGCGATGCTGGCGATGACGAACTAACAGGTGGTGATGACACCGACCAGCTATACGGAGGTATAGACAATGACACTCTATATGGTGGTGCAGGAAATGACAAACTCTTTGGCGAAGGCGGAAATGACTCTCTCTATGGTGATGCTGGCAATGACAACCTAGAAGGTGGTGCTGGCAGCGACAAACTTTACGGGGGTATAGACAATGACACTCTCAATGGCGGTGAGGAGAATGACACACTCTCCGGTGAAGGCGGGAATGACTTCCTCTATGGCGATGCTGGCGATGACGAACTAAGCGGGGGTGACGACAGCGATCGCCTCTACGGAGGTATAGACAATGACCATCTTTATGGCGGTGCGGGGAATGATAACCTCTTCGGCGAAGACGGCTATGACCTAATTGACGGTGATGCTGGCAATGACGAGCTAGTGGGCGGGGCTGAGACTGATAGTCTATACGGCGGGGCTGATGCTGACACTCTATACGGCGGTGCTGACAATGATAAGCTGTTTGGGGATGCTGGCAACGACCTACTGCTGGGAGAAGCAGGCAATGACCTAATTGACGGTGGCACTGAAATCGATACCGTCAGCTACGACAACTCCCCCAGTGGTCTAGTTGTAAATATTGATGAAGCACAGAACTACCAAAATTCCGGCGGAACTTTCCACACAAGCATAGTTACAACCAGCCTCATACCTACCGACACAGAACCAAACTTTACGATGGCAGCAGGCACAGCTAAAGATGGCTTTGGCACTACAGATACCCTACAAAATCTAGAAAATATCATCGGTTCTGGATTTGATGATGTTTTAATTGGCAACAGCCTAGATAACCGCATCTCCGGCTTAGTTGGGAATGACCTGTTAGTTGGCAATGCTGGCAATGATTCCCTTGACGGAGGCGATGGCATTGATACCGTTAGTTATCGCCGCGATCCTAGTTCAGTTAAAGTCAACTTAGAGCAAAACTATGCTAAGGATGGCTTTGGCGGTACTGACCAAATCTTTAATGTTGAAAATGTTATCGGTTCTGCCTTCAATGATGAAATCATCGGCGATATCCAAGTCAATATTATTCACGCTGGAAATGGCGATGATGTTGTTAACGCCAGAAATGGCAACGACATCATTTTTGGCGAGGGTGGTAAAGACACTCTCTCTGGCGAAAACGGTGACGATTTCCTCGTTGGCGGTACGGATGCCGATAATCTCAATGGCGGAGATGGCAATGATACGGCCTCCTATTTCACCTCAACAACACCTGTATCTGTTAGTCTCACAACGGGTACTGGTTGGGCTGGAGATGCCAAAGGCGATCGCCTCCAAGCCATCGAAAACCTCGAAGGTTCAGAATTTGAAGATTTACTCTTCGGCGACGCTGGCAAGAATATCCTCAGTGGCTTGGGTGGCAATGACCTAATTTACGGTGAAGCTGGCGACGATTTGCTCGATGGCGGCACAGGAAGCGATCGCCTTTACGGTGGAGACGGTAACGATCAACTCTACGGTCAAGCCGATGAAGACCTCCTCAAAGGTGAAACTGGTAATGACAACCTGAATGGAGGAGACGGCAACGATCAACTCTACGGTCAAGACGGCAGAGACACCTTAAATGGCGATGCTGGCAATGACTATCTCGAAGGTGGCACAGGCGATGACCTCCTTTATGGCAACAATGGCAATGACCAACTTTATGGTCAGGAAGGCGATGACTATCTCCAAGGTGACACAGGCAATGACCTCCTCGATGGCGGCATAGGCAAGGACTACCTCAATGGAGGAGACGGAGACGATCAACTTTATGGTCAATCCGATAAAGATACCCTAAATGGCGGGTTAGGTAATGACCTGCTAGATGGCGGTGACGGTAATGACCGACTCAATGGCGACGACGGTAACGATCGCCTCTACGGTCAAGCTGGTAATGACACCCTAGATGGCGGGTTAGGTAATGACCTCGTAGATGGAGGTGATAGTAATGACCTACTTTATGGCGACGAAGGTAACGATCAACTTTACGGTCAAGCCGGTGATGACTACCTTGAAGGTGGAGCCGGAAATGACGCTCTCTACGGAGGTACTGGTATAGATTTCCTCTTAGGGCAAGTGGGTGATGACTACCTTGATGGTGGATCGGGCGATGACACACTCAATGGCAACGAAGGCAGCGATCGCCTTTACGGTCAACAAGGTGATGACCTACTTAACGGCAATACTGGCGATGACTACCTTGATGGCGGGTTAGACAATGACGAACTCAATGGTAATGAAGGTAACGATCGCCTCTACGGTCAGCAAGGTTACGATATCCTGGATGGTGGCACTGGCGCTGACTTCCTCGATGGTGGGACTGAAGATGACTATCTCTATGGCAGAGATGGTAGCGATCGCCTTTACGGTCAAGCAGGTCAGGACTATCTTGATGGCGGTAATGACGATGACCGTCTTGAAGGGGGTACAGGTGATGACCAACTCTTCGGGCAGCAAGGGCGTGACTACCTCGATGGTGGCATCGGCGACGACTTCCTCTATGGGGGTGATGATGCTGATAAGCTATTAGGACAGACTGGCAATGACTACTTAGATGGTGGTTCTGGTGCCGATCAATTAGATGGTGGCGACGGCAACGACCAACTATATGGTGGAGATGGCAATGACATTCTTGATGGCAGTGTTGGCAATGATTACCTTGAAGGTGGATTGGGCGATGACCAACTGATTGGGGGCATAGGTAATGATTACCTTTACGGTCAAGACGGTAGCGACACCCTCAATGGCGGCGCTGATAATGACAACTTATATGGTGGAGTCGGTGATGACAATCTCTTGGGAGGCGATGGTAACGATCTCCTCTCTGGTCAAGAAGGGAACGACATCCTTAATGCGGGTGCTGGTGATGATTACCTAGAAGGTGGGTTAGGCAATGACCAAATCCTAGGCGGCGAGGGCAACGATCAACTCTACGGTGGCGCAGACAACGATATTCTTGATGGTGGCGCTGATAATGACTACCTAGAGGGTGGATTGGGCGATGACCAACTCATAGGCGGCGAGGGTGACGACCAGTTATTTGGTCAAGAAGGTAACGATACTCTTTATGGAGGCAGTGGTAATGACAACCTTCAGGGTGGCGACAATGCCGATATCCTGAAAGGAGAGGAAGGAGATGATTATCTCTTTGGTAATGACGGCGACGACCAACTCTACGGTGGTGCTGGTAACAACTCGTTAGATGGTGGTGCTGGTAACGATGTACTTTATGCCGATATCCCCCAAGCACAGGGCGGATATAATTATCTCTTCGGTAATGACGGTAAGGAGCCAATCTACAACAGGGGTGGCAACGACTATTTTACAGGTGGCGGTGACAATATCCTGAATGGTGGAACTGGTGAAGATACATTGTACGGCGGTAGTGGTCGTGATATGTTTGTGCTGGCAAGCGAGTCTGGAAGTGACACCATTTTCAACTTTACGGTCGGTAGCGATTACCTGGGTTTAATGAGTGGTCTGACCTTTGAACAGATCAGCATTACTCAAGGCACTGCTAGTAATACCAACGATACTCTAATCAGTAAACAAGATGGTGAACTCTTAGCTACACTCATTGGAGTACAAGCCAATACCCTTAGTCTGTGGGATTTCAGTAATCTAGGATGATAATTATTGTCCGTTCGCTGACTTGCAAAGTGTAAGAGAGAATTATAGGTAATGGAATAGGGGCGCACAGATGTGCGCCCCTATTCCATTACAGTCGATCGATTATCTTGGCATTATCTGGCAGCTTAGCATCTCTTTGCCCAGCAGTCCGCGCCCTCGCTGTGAACAAACCAATGGGGGTATTTAATAAATCTACAAGGGTGGCTTGACCTGTGATGCCTGCGACGGGCTGCGCGATCGCCTTTTTAATATCCCTTGGTATTTCTTTCAATAACCAACGTACCAAACGATAGCCGTATTCTTTGGGTGTCATCTCTCGCATCAAATCGACACCGTGCAGTTCGTGTAGATAGCGATTTGAGCGTCCATAGCGCCGCCATTGACTTTGAAGTTCTTTGAGTGTAGCGCGGTGGCGGTGCTGAACGATCGCATTTGGGGCAAATTCTAAACGCCCGATGTTTTCCCCCAAAATCCGCCAGCAAATATCGGCATCGCCACCAGTGGTAAGATAGGGACGAAATAAACCCGCTTTTTCTAAGGCGATGCGTCGAATCGCCAAATTAGCTGTTTGTCCATAGGGACGAAAGGCATGGTTAAGGGTGTGCTTTTGCGACAAAGTTTCTTCACGGTCTGCGTGTTGTTCTAGCAGAGTTGTGCCTGGTAATGCCAAAATTTCCCCAGCGACAACTACCACTTCTTTATTGACAAAAGGCTGAATTAATGCATCTAACCATTGCGGTTGTGGACGACAATCTGCATCAGTAAAAACGATAATTTCACCCGTAGCAGCGCGAATTCCAGTATTCCGAGCAGCGTAAGAGCTTTGAATTTGGTTCTCACTCAAAGGGCGAATTGTAATTGGGTAATTTTCGGCAGATGTTTTCAGGATGGTGAGAGTGCGATCGCTACTGTTATTGTCCACCAACAAGTACTCTACCCGGTCTTTTGGGTAAGTTTGAGACAACAGACAATTGATTAACTCTGGTAAATCTGCCTCACCGTTATAAATAGGAACAACCACCGACACCATTGCTAAAAAGCTGGTGGCGGTGGTTGCATCAACTGGCTGATGATTCATAAATCTGAGATTTGGGAGATTGGATTACTAGCTAGTATTCCCAAACCAAAATCCTAGAACGGTATATTAAGCAGTTTTCGTAACTCCATAAATTTGGATTTGGGAATACTACTATATAAACACCTGGTAAGAAATCATTTGCCTCAATCTAAAATTTCAAGCTATCGGCGCGGCTCATAGGACGAGTGGGCTGATTTGCTGGCGGCTGGGCAAAGTTGTTATTTGATAGAATTGCGATCGCACGGGCATATTGCGGATCGCTCTTAGTTCCGATTAAATCTGGATTAGAAGCTAATTGCCGCTCTTGTGCCTCTGTTAAGTCTAGCTTGATATCTGGGGCAATGCCTTTATGGTTAATATCTGTTCCCGCCGGGGTGTAGTAATGGGCAATGGTGACAGCCAAGCCGGAACCATCTGCAAGTTCGTGAACTGACTGCACTAGGGCTTTACCAAAGGTTTGACCACCTACGACTACCGCCCGCTTATTATCCTTGAGTGCCCCTGTGAGGATTTCGCTAGCACTAGCTGAATTTCCATCTACTAGGACTGCTAAAGGACGATTTGTTAAAGCAGTGCGATTGGCTTTAGTTTCTTCAGTACCGCCTACACGATCTACTGTCTTGACAATTCCGCCGTTGTCATACCACATGCGAGCGATTTCAATGCTAGCTTGCAACAACCCGCCAGGATTTCCCCGTAAATCTAGGACATAAGAATCAACTTTCTTGCTGTTCAAATCGCGGATAGCTCGTTGCATTTGATCTGCGGCATGAGCGCTAAATTCCCGCAAACGGATATAACCGACGCGACGATTTCCTTCTTGTCTGAGGGTATAACGTACCGTTGGCACTTCAATACTTGCTCTCGTTAGCTTCACTTCAAAGGTATTTTGTCCGGCTCGTCCCAGCTTTAGCTTGATGGGACTACCTGCTTTGCCGCGAATTAACTTGGAAGCGTCATCTACTTTCATTTTGAGAGTGGATTTGCCATCAACTGCCAAAATTTCATCGCCTGCTTTGATCCCAGCTTTCAGTGCTGGAGAATTTTCTATGGCTTCGACGACAGTGAGGCGCTGAGTTTTTTCGTTTACTTCCATCCGAACGCCAATACCAGAGACTTCACCAGATGTTTGGCTAGTCAAGGCTTCAAACTGTTTGGGATCCATGAATCGAGTGTAAGGATCTCCCAACTTTTGTAAAGCTTCGCGGATGGCAGTGTATGCTTCTTCCCGCGAAGAATAGTCTTTGCTCAACAGGCTTTGCCTGGTTGCTTGCCAATCTTGTTGATTAAATTTGCCATCAACATACTCATGATTCACCAGTTGCCACACTTGGTCAACTATCACTTTCGGGCTGTCTTGTAGGGCTAGAGCGGCACGGACATCACGAGTCCAAGCAGGGCCGAACACAGACATCGTAGCAGTTGTGGCGATCGCTCCACCAATCAAGGCTACTTGGAGCGGTGAGTAACTTTTCGCAGATTGGTTCATGTATATTAGCTGGAATAATTGTGTTGTTGACAGTTTAGCAATCAGGCTTTCCAGAAAATTTTAAGTTTTTATACCCCAAACTAAGCTATGCTCTCTTCATCATTTTTATCGTTGAATGATGCCGAAAATACTGCATTATTAACAACCATTTCTCAGTTTGTTAGCTGTCTCCGGAAGGCTATACTGAACATGTGACACTTTAATTAGCGTCATGTCTGTACTGATTCATTACTTTTATAAGATAGCACTTCGATCGCTTAATTGCAGCACTCTTAGAGAGCTATTAAATCAGGTTTTATTTCCGAAGTCATGAAACGTAAATTTACCATCAAATCGTTAATTTCTATTAAAAAAAAAATTGCTAATCTGTGGCAACTGTTACAAAAACTAACTGGTGTATTGTACTTTGTCTTGGGATCTTGGCTGATTTTTACTACTATAACCTTAGTTTTTGCTTCTTCACAGCCAGTAGATGCCTTCTTGGTGCTTGGTGGCAGTATTCGTCGAGAAACTTATGTTGCCCAATTAGCAAAACAATACCCGCAAACCCCAATTTTAATTTCTCATGGTTCCCCAGATCCTTGTATATGGTTAATTTTTCAGTCAGAACTAACAGAGTTAAAAAACGTTTGGTTAGAAAAGTGTGCGAATTCTACCTTTGAAAATTTTTATTATGATATTCCAATTTTGCAGCATTGGGGAGTGCATAAAGTCATGTTGATTACTTCGCCAAGTCATTTACCCAGAGCCTTATGGATGGCACAGATTCTTTTGGGCGCTCATGGTATTTGGGTAGAGCCACAGATTGTTGAGGAATTGGGTGTTCCTGGTAATAATGAATCTTGGCGCAAAACTGGATTAGATTTAACCCGCAGCCTATTGTGGGCGATTTTAAGTCAAATTATTCAACCACAATGCTCAAATGTGACAAGACTTACTCAAGTAGATATGCAAGCTTGGGAGCATAAAGGTTTTCATTGTGAACACCAAGGGGGGTTGAGGAGATAAGGAGAGTTAATGTGAAAGTTCCCAATCTTGCAGCATCAAAATAGCATCTCTATATAAAGATAAATCCACCTTGTGAACTTCTATTCCTTGTCCGATTCCTTGTAGAAGAGTGATTGTCAATTTTCCTCCCAAGTGTTCGCGAAACTCCGTAAGCCCCCTAAATATACAATGGGGATGGTCAAGTCGATCTAATTGTTCTGTCAGTGCTGATACGTATAAGTTAAAGCCCAATTTACTGAGTGTAGTCATAACCATTTGCCACTCAGATTGCAATAGTTGCCCTGTTAAATATGAATAGGTTGTATCTAAAGCAATGCCGATCGCTACAGCTTCACCGTGACGTAAGCTGTAATTAGTTAAATGCTCTAGTTTGTGAGCAGCCCAGTGTCCAAAATCCAAAGGACGCGATGAACCCATTTCAAAAGGATCGCCGCTACCAGCAATATGCTCTAAATGTAACTGCGAACAGCGATAGATCAGCCTTTCCATTATGTCCATATCTCGATTAGCCAATTTATCGGCGTTAGTCATAATGAAATCGAAGAAGTCTGCATCTTTAATCAGCGCGACTTTTACCGCTTCTGCAATACCCGATCGCCAATCTCGATCGTCAAGGCTAGTAAGAAAATTAAAGTCATTCAATACAGCATAAGGTGGCATGAATGTACCCAAAAAGTTTTTCTTGCCAAAGGCATTGATTCCGTTTTTTACTCCTACGCCCGAATCGTTTTGCCCTAATACTGTTGTTGGTACTCGTAGCAGCCGAATTCCTCGGTGAGCCGTTGTTGCTGCGTATCCTACCATGTCTAGCACGGCTCCACCTCCAATTGCTAAGACGTAGGAGTGACGGCACAATCCAGCTGCATTGATTCGCTGATGAATTTGCTCTATAAATCTAGTATCGTTTTTGACTGCTTCTCCACCCGGAACTACCATCGGCTCACCAGCCAAAGCGATCGCATCTCCATAACATTGGGCGTAAACTAATAATTTTTCTAGCAATCTATCCTGAGAGTGTAAAAATCCTCCATCTACTACTACTAGCAATTGTTTTGGGGTTGTCTCTCCTTCTGCTGCAATCACTTGTGCGAGTAAAGGATTATCTAACTGAAACAGACCTTTAGTGAAGTGAACATTATAATTAAAGGTGACGCAGATCCGTTGATTAATTGGTTGTAGAGTCAGAGCGGTTTTTTGTTGAATAGCCATTGGGATATTAGAAGTTTTTAACTAACTGTAAATAGAGGCAATAGGATTAAATTTGACAGCAAAACAACACAATAATTAAATTGACAACTTCGATGTATAAATAACTTATCAAAATATTATAAATACTAATAAATATGTATTTTAAATAACTTCACCATAGTTTTGACAAAGTTAAAAATAACATTATTTTCTAATTTGATTAATGTCTAGATTTTCTATCTGAGTTGGCAATAGATATTATCATTACATAAAAATTCTAAAGTTTTTACGTAAGATAAATTTCAGATTTATCTAATCAAAATTATATCTTTACAATATCTTCTTTAAAGTTAGGAGGTTTTTATGGATTCGGTGAAGTTCTGGTATTAGTAGTATATTATCTAGCTGTTGTCATCACAAACTATCAAGTTTAGTGGTAAATTTTATACTTAGTTGTCATAAAAAAGTTGGACAACTTCTCCTGAAATTCATCATGAGTAAAGTAAACAAGTTACTGCATCACTGGCTGTTAAAGTCTGTTTCAGAGAAAGCTTTTGCTTGGCTGGAACAGAAGCAGACACAGATTGCTAGCGGCGCTGCTGAGAGAGTTTTTTTCACGGCATTTAGTGCTGTGCCGCGTTATCTAGGTAAACAGGATTTGCAGCTAACATTCCAGGACTTGGAATCAGCACAGGACGCGATTCCAGGTTGGTATCCTGGTAATTGGAGTGTAGATCAAGCGGGTCGCACACTCTTGCTTCTAGCTTTGCCCCACGATGATACTGAGGGCTATGTGCGAGTCTCCTTTGGAGAGGCTACGCCAACGCTCGATCAAGTCTTCTCCACTGCCGATATGGGGGAGTTAGTTGCCCTGTATCAAAGTTTGTCCTTATTACCACATCCCGAGTTACATCGCCATCGCGCTGCTGAGGGAATTCGCAGCAATATGAGTAATGTATTCCAAGCCATAGCCCTACGTAATCCTTATCCAGCCGATTATTTAGATAATGCTGCTTGGAATCAGATGGTGCTGAAGGCTGTGTTTGTCGGCAGTCCTTTGCATCTAATTTGGGGACTGGATCAGCGTGCTAACCCAGAATTGGCGAGGATGTTGGTAGACTATGCCCATGAACGTTGGGCAGCTAAACGTTCAGTTACGCCAGAACTTTGGCGATCCGTAGGGCGGTTTGCAGATAGCGCCATCATCACAGATTTGGAAAAAGTACTAGCTAGTGGAGATACAGACGAGCAACAAGCAGCAGCATTAGCTTGTGCTGAGTCTCCTTTACCCCAAGCACAAGCATTACTTTCTCGTTACCCAGATTTACAGTCATCCATTCAACAAGGTAATCTGACTTGGAGCAGTTTTAGCCACAAATGAGTAGGGAGCAGAGGGAAAAGAGGTAATTTTTAATTCTTCCCAATTCCCAATGCCCAATGCCCAATGCCCAATGCCCAATTATTAAACCACACCATGATGTTTATCGATCCTCACATTCACATGTGTTCCCGTACTACTTACGATTATTTAGTAATGCGGGAATATGGCATTGTTGCCGTTATTGAACCAGCTTTTTGGTTAGGACAACCGCGAACCAACGCGGGTACATTTAAAGACTACTTCAGTAGTCTTGTGGGCTGGGAAAGATTTCGTGCTAGTCAGTTTGGCATCCAACATTACTGTACAATCGGTCTAAATCCAAAAGAAGCTAACAATGAGGCATTAGCAGCAGAAGTTATAGAACTGCTACCACTTTTTGCCTGTAAAGAAGGAGTTGTGGCCATTGGCGAAATTGGCTATGACGACATGACAGAAGCAGAAGATAAGTACTTTTGTCAACAGTTAGCATTAGCCAAAGAACTCGATATGTTGGTACTAATTCATACTCCCCACCGCAACAAGAAAGCGGGTGCGATTCAGAGTATGGAACGCTGTATTGAATATGGCTTAGACCCATCACAAGTAATTATCGATCACAACAACGAGGAAACTGTTGAAGAAGTATTAGGAAGAGGTTTTTGGGCGGCTTTCACAATTTATCCACAAACGAAGATGGGTAACGCCAGAATGGTAGAAGTTGTCCGTAAGTATGGATGCGTTAGCGTAGCGGGACACGATAGTGTTCGTCGCATCATTGTAGATAGTAGTGCTGATTGGGGTATTAGCGATCCTTTGGCAGTTCCGAAAACGGCTCAGTTAATGTTAGATAGGGGCATTCCTGAAGAACACGTGCGAGCAGTTTGTTATGAAAACGCTCTAGCTGCTTACAGTCAAACTGGACAGATGAAAGCATCAGACTGGCTTAATCCCCAATCTGTCGATCAGCGTCAGTTGTTTAGTGGTAATTCTGTGTTGCGGGGACAGGAACCAGGAATCAAATCAGTTTCAGATTATGTGTTGATTGAATAAGAAATTGGGATTGGGGTATGGGGGATTGTAAAAGATATTTCTATCTTAATTTTAAGAAATTAGTAGGCATGGAGGCAGATAAGTGAATGTTGCAAGCTTAAATTTTCAAGGCTGGCGGGGTTATCTGGAATTAATGCGTCCTGCTAATATTGTTACTGCTTGGGCGGATATTCTTGTTGGCTTTGCAGCTTCTGGCTCTGGGATTATTTTTGCTAAATTAATCAATGGAGAAGCAAGTTTTACCATATTAATTCCATTAGTTTGGTTGTTGTTAGCTACAACTAGTTTATATGGTGGTGGTATAGTTTTTAATGATGTTTTCGATGCTGAATTAGATGCAAAAGAGCGACCAGATAGAGCAATTCCCAGTGGTCGCGTATCTCGTCAAAATGCTACTTTATTGGGGAGTATACTGTTTGCAATCGGCATTATAGCTGCTTTTCAAGTATCGTTGTTGAGTGCTGCGATCGCTACATTCATCATTCTTTCATGCCTCCTGTATGATTCACTCGCCAAACATCATCCTTTTTTCGGCCCTTTAAATATGGGTTTGTGTCGTGGCAGTAACTTATTATTAGGTGTAAGTGCTGTACCAGAAATAATAGGAGAACGTTGGTATTTAGCAGTGATTCCTATTCTTTATATTGCTGCTATCACCGCAATTAGTCAGGGTGAAGTTCACGGAGGTAAGAAGATTACAGGAGTACTTGCATTACTTCTAATTGCAATAGTTTTGACAGCAGTTTTAGCTTTAGGATTGTTAAAAGAGTATACAGCGATCGCAGCCCTACCATTCGCTATTTTATTAGCTATCAGAATATTGCCTAACTTTATCAAAGCAGCGCGAGAACCAATAGCTGAAAATATCCGAAATGCTGTCAAAATAGGCGTTTTATCTCTAATAGTATTAGATGCAACCGTTGCATCTGGTTTTGCTGGTTTGTATTACGGTTTGTTAGTTCTAATTTTGCTACCAATTTCTATGAAACTAGCAAAAATATTTGCCGTAACTTAAGTTTAAATATACATCCCATAAATAGGCTGTAGGGACGCATATCTCTATGAATGTGTGATAGGTATTTTGTGAAATTTTATAAGCTAAACACAACAGATTCTCAGCATATATAGGGCATAAGCTAGAAAATGAAAATTACAAAAGACAGCAACTTTCATTTAACTTATTGCAGCAATATTCATCCTGGTGAAAGCTGGCTAGAGGTTTTCGCCAATTTAGAAAAGTATATTCCTGAACTCAAGTCACGTTTATCACCTACCGAAGCTTTTGGTATTGGCTTGAGATTAGCAGATATTGCCGCAAAAGAACTTTTAGAAAGTAATAATTTAGCTCAATTTCAAGCATGGCTGAACCAGCATAATTTATATGTTTTCACCTTAAATGGATTCCCTTATGGCGGATTTCATCGACAGGTTGTAAAAGACCAAGTTTATAGACCAGATTGGTCTACACAAGAACGGGTAAATTATACATTAAACTTGGCAGAAATTTTAGCTACTCTGTTACCAGAAGGACTAGATGGCGGAATTTCTACACTGCCATTATCCTATAAACCTTGGTGGAAAAAAGACCAAGTAACTTTTGATACGGTTCTGAAACAGAGTTGTTTGAACATAGCATCAGTTGTAGTAGAGATGATTCGCATCCATGAAGAAACAGGAAAGATATTACATATTGATTTAGAACCTGAGCCTGATGGGTTAATTGAAAATACCTCAGAAGTAATTGATTTCTATCAAAATTGGTTATTGCCAATTGGTGGTAATTATTTATCAGAAAAGTTAAATGTTGAGCAGAATTTAGCAGAGACTAAAATGCTAGAACACGTTCGAGTTTGTTATGATACCTGCCATTTTTCAGTTGAATATGAGGAACCGCAATCTGTATTTGCGCGTTTGCAATCGGCAGGAATTAAGATTGGCAAAATTCAAATCAGTGCTGCAATTAAAGTACAAATACCTGCTGATGTTGAGAAGCGTAGTTTGATAGTTGAACGCTTACGTCCTTTTGCTGAATCTACTTATCTTCACCAGGTAATAGAACGTCGCAACGATGGTACACTCCATCACTATCCTGACTTAATAACTGCATTACCACATTTAGAGAAATCTCTAGCTGAAGAATGGCGGACTCACTTTCATGTCCCAATTTTTATTCATGATTATCAAATTTTGCAGTCTACGCAAGATGATATTGCAACTGTTTTAAATCTACTTAAAACAAACAATGCTTGCTCACATTTAGAAATTGAGACTTACACTTGGGATGTATTGCCATCAGAAATGAAGATAGATTTACTAACTTCTATTCAGCGTGAGTATGAGTGGGTATTAAAAGAATTTGCCGCCAATTAATAAGGAACTAAGTTTATGAAAAAAACAGTTATCCTAAATGTCGTGGGATTAACGCCCAGTTTACTAGGAGAAAACACGCCATTTTTATCTTCTTGGGCTACTAAAGGGCAAGTAGTTCCGATCAAAAAAGTTCTACCTGCGGTGACTTGTTCGGTTCAAGCTACTTATTTAACAGGAAAATTGCCTAACGAACATGGAATTGTCGCTAATGGTTGGTACTTTCGCGATGAATGTGAAGTGAAGTTTTGGCGGCAATCTAATAAGCTAGTTCAGGCTCCCAAAGTTTGGGAAATCGCTAAATCAATCGATCCAAATTTCACTTGTGCCAACCTTTTTTGGTGGTACAATATGTACTCTACAGCAGATTATGCGATTACGCCGCGCCCGATGTATCCCGCAGATGGGAGAAAATTACCTGATATTTATACCCATCCTGGTGATGTGCGATCGCAAATTCAATCTGATTTAGGAAATTTCCCTCTGTTCGATTTCTGGGGGCCAAAAACTTCCATTAGTTCTAGTCAATGGATTGCCAATTCTGCCAAATGGATTGAGGAACGTTACAGCCCGACATTATCACTAGTTTATTTACCACATTTAGATTACTGTCTACAAAAATTTGGTAACAATCAAACACAAATTCAAGCTGATATACGAGAAATTGATGCTGTTTGTGGTGATTTAATTAAATATTTTGAAGCACGCAATACTCAGGTAATTATTCTTTCTGAGTATGGCATTACGCCAGTTTCTAAAGCTGTGGATTTAAACCGCGTACTACGAGAAAATGGTCTAATTGCTATACGAGAAGAATTAGGGCGAGAACTGCTCGATTTTGGGGCTAGCATTGCCTTTGCTGTAGCCGATCATCAAATCGCTCATGTGTATGTGAACGATCGCGCGTATATCCCGAAAGTGCGATCGCTTTTAGAAGCGACTGAAGGCGTAGCGCAGGTATTGGATGAAGAGGGGAAACAAGCCTACCACCTCGATCATCCTAGATCGGGGGAGTTGGTAGCGATCGCACAATCTGACGCTTGGTTTACCTATTATTATTGGCTCGATGACGCAAAAGCGCCTGATTTTGCTAAAACTGTAGATATCCACCGCAAACCTGGTTACGATCCTGTAGAGCTTTTCCTCGATCCACAGATTAAATTTCCTCAAGGAAAAATTGCTCTCAAGTTACTGAAGAAACAACTGGGTTTTCGCTACTTAATGGATGTGATTCCTCTGGATGCTTCCCTCGTTCGTGGCTCTCACGGTAACGTTACTACTTCTCCATCTGAAGGGCCTCTATTTATCACCCACCAAACTGATTTAGTTAATGAACATCAAATTGAGGCGACAGATGTTTGTTCGTTGATTCTCAAACATTTAAATACCTGAAAGGTAGTATAGAGGCGATATATCATCTTTACATCTTAGTAAAATACAAAAAAAATTCCTTGTAATTCATAATCATATCGAGTATGCTTTATATATAAACTCATTATGACTATGAATTAGATTGTTCTATCAGTAGGTATCCATCTACTTACTAAAATGTACTGTGGGCAATCTGAGTAACTTACATGGAGAGCTTCTTTAATCATGACTGAACCCCAAAACTTGACAACTGCTGACGGTATTCCTGTTAGCGATAATCAGAACTCCCTGACGGCTGGAGCGCGTGGCCCTGTATTAATGCAGGATTTCCACCTCATAGAAAAACTGGCTCATTTCAACAGAGAACGTATTCCTGAAAGAGTTGTCCACGCTAAAGGTGCTGCTGCTCACGGTACTTTGACTATTACCAATGACATCAGCCGCTACAGTAAAGCCAAACTTTTTTCTGAAATTGGCAAGAAAACAGAACTTCTCTTGCGCTTTTCTACAGTCGGAGGAGAAAAAGGTTCAGCAGATGCCGAGCGCGACCCTAGAGGTTTTTCCCTCAAGTTTTATACTGAGGAGGGTAACTGGGATCTTGTAGGTAACAATACCCCTATTTTCTTCATCCGCGACCCTTTGAAGTTTCCTGATTTTATCCATACCCAGAAGCGCAATCCCCAAACCAATTGCAAAGATCAGAATGCAAAGTGGGATTTTTGGTCACTCAGTCCAGAATCGCTTCACCAAGTAACGATCCTCTTTTCAGATCGGGGAATTCCGAAAACCCATCGAAACATGGATGGTTTTGGTAGCCATACTTTTAGTTTAATTAATGCTCAGGGCGATCGCGTTTGGTGTAAATTTCACTTTAAGAATCTGCAAGGACATCAAACTTTGACTGAGGAAGAATCAGCCAAAGTCAAAGGCGAAGATCCCGATCATGCGACTCACGATCTGTTTGAAGCGATCGCTAAAAAAGATTATCCCAAATGGCGGATGTGCATTCAAGTGATGACCGAGGAGCAAGCCCAAAAACATCCTGATAATCCTTTTGACTTAACCAAAGTTTGGAAACAAGGGGAATATCCTTTAATTGAAGTCGGGATATTAGAGCTAAATCGTAACCCAGAGAATTATTTTGCCGAAGTAGAGCAAGCCGCTTTTAGCCCTAGTGCAGTAGTTCCTGGCATTAGTTTCTCTCCAGACAAAATGCTTCAAGCTCGCATCTTTTCTTACCCAGATGCTCAACGCTATCGCTTGGGTGGTAACTATCAGCAACTACCCGTCAACCAGCCCAAATGTCCAGTGATGCATTATCAGCGAGATGGCTTTATGGCATCGGGGAACAACCACGGTAGCGCTCCTAACTATGAACCCAATAGTGCTGAGGGTACGCCTAAAGAAAATCCGGCTTATGCAGAACCACCTAGTCATTTAGGCGATGTGACAGTCGATCGTTACAGTCATCGTGAAGGAAACGACGATTACACCCAAGCTGGTGATCTGTATCGGTTACTAACTCCTGAGCAGCAAGAGCGTCTTGCTCATAATATCGTTGGCAGTCTCTCTCAAGCAAGGGAAGACATCCAAATGCGCCAACTTTGCCACTTTTTCCGGGCAGATATTTCTTATGGTCGTCGTGTAGCTGAGGGGTTGGGCATTTCAATTGATCCCTCAATATTTTCTCATAATGCTCAACCTGTAGGTAACTGGTAGCCTTATCAATTTTGTGGGGTGGGCATCTTGCCCGCCCTAAAGCAAATTCATTTGATTAACTTACAAACTAAATTGAAGTAATTAAACATGAAATTAACAGCAACAGAAAAAGGCTTATTAATCCCTAAAGAACTATTAGGAGAAAACCAAGAGTTCGAGATTATTCAAGAAAATGGAAAAATTATTCTTACTAGCATTAAACAAACATATTCTATTTGGGATTTAGGTTCAAATCCTGTGGAGTGTGATGTAAAAGATGGTGCAATTAACCACGATCGCTATCTCTATAACCCGTTAACGGAGATAAAAGCCTCGTGAACGGAGCTAAAATACTCGTGAACGGAGCTAAAAGACTCGTTAACGGAGATAAAATACTCGTTAACGGAGATAAAATACTCGTTGACGGAGATAAAATACTCGTTAACGGAGATAAAAGCCTCGTGAACGGAGCTAAAATACTCGTTAACGGAGATAAAAGCCTCGTGAACGGAGCTAAAATACTCGTTAACGGAGATAAAATACTCGTTGACGGAGTTCAGAGGCTCATTAAGTAGATAAACAAAAATATTTACAGTTATTACGATCGCACCCTTCGCAAAGCATATCGTAGAGAAGTAGTTGTAGGCGTTGCGATCGCATTATTTCACTTCACTGCATTTGCAATGACATTGTGTAATTAATTATCTTGCCTACTTATTAGACTAGGATTTGAATCCCAGACGGGTAATGCAGTCGGTGCAGATTACCTAAATTAGTGAAACCAACGGGAGACAAAAGCAACTATTCTCCTGAATCAAGGCTGACGATTTTGCCGCAAGCCTTCCAGATTCTCACGAATGGTTATTGTATTGGGATGATTTGCTCCCAAACGTTTTTTAGCGATCGCCAAAGCTTCGATGTACAAAGGTTCGGCATCGCTGTACCTTCCCTGTGATTTGTAGAGTAATGCCAAATTGTTCAGGCTAGTTGCCACAGATGGGTGTTCATCCCCCAGCAGGCGTTTTTTCATCGCCAAAGCTTCGATGTACAAAGGTTCGGCATCGCTGTACCTTCCCTGTGAATCGTAGAGTAATGCCAAATTGTTCAGGCTAGTTGCCACATCTGGGTGTTCATCCCCCAGCAGGCGTTTTCTCATGGACAAAGCTTCGATGTACAAAGGTTCGGCATCGCTGTACCTTCCCTGTGAATTGTAGAGGAATGCCAAATTGTTCAGGCTAGTTGCCACATTTGGGTGTTCATCCCCCAGCAGGCGTTTTCTCATCGCCAAAGCTTCGATGTACAAAGGTTCGGCATCGCTGTACCTTCCCTGTGAATCGTAGAGTCCTGCCAAATTGTTCAGGCTAGTTGCCACATCTGGGTGTTCATCCCCCAGCAGGCGTTTACTCATGGACAAAGCTTCGATGTACAAAGGTTCGGCATCGCTGTACCTTCCCTGTGAATAGTAGAGGAATGCCAAATTGTTCAGGCTAGTTGCCACATCTGGGTGTTCATCCCCCAGCAGGCGTTTACTCATGGACAAAGCTTCGATGTACAAAGGTTCGGCATCGCTGTACCTTCCCTGTGAATTGTAGAGGAATGCCAAATTGTTCAGGCTACTTGCCACA
>NZ_JBALBW010000061.1:0-5683 GCF_036919895.1 Nostoc sp. | reverse complement strand
CCCCCTGCTCCCCTGCCCCCTGCTCCCCTGCTTCTCTGCTCCCTAATCCCTGATTTAACAAATTCTTTAACACCATCAAGTTACCCATCACTGAAGTTCGTAAATCGTGGGCAACTGTGTGCAGAACAACATCTTTGACGCGATGCAATTTTTCAACTTCTTGCATTTTCTGCTGCAACTGTGATGTTCGTTCTTCTACTTGGTGTTCTAAATTAGTGTTGAGTTCTGCGAGTTTTTGGTATATTTTGCTTTGCTGAATGGCGATCGCTACTTGTTCAGACATCTGCTTTAACAAATCAATTTCTATTGGCTGCCAATGACGCGAACCTGAGCATTGATTGGCAATTAACGCCCCAAACAACTCATTACCTAGCATAATTGGTACAGCCAAGCTAGCCTGTGTTTGAAATTTTTGACAATGTGCTTGGACTTTGGGAGATACTGACATTTGTGTGATGTCTTCAACGACACGCACAAGATTATCTTTTAGTAAGTTTCGCACTTCTTGTAAATAAGCTTCATCATTAGTAGACCAACCTAAGACTGATGGATACTTGGGATCTACTGATTCGGCAAGAGTTCTGATTCCTAACTTGGCATTATTTAAAGCAATAAACACTCGATCTGTTTGCAGAAATTGTCTGACTTCCGTCACTGTAGTTTGCAGAATTTCTTCTAGGTTAAGGGAAGATCGAATTCGCACTAAGGTTTCTGCCAACAAGCGATCGCGTTGTGCTGCCAGGCGAAATTGCGCTTCTACCTGTTTGCGTTCTGTAATATCGTGATGGACTGCTAAGATGCAAGGAACACCATCCAAATCAATAACTTCGGCTGAAAGCAGCGTTGTAATTATCTTGCCAAGCTTTTGCTGAAATTCAACTTCTAGGTTACGAACAACTCCTGTGGCTTGCAACTCCTGTAACAAATTTAGGCGATCGCGATCGTCTACCCAGAGATTTAACTCAAAGGAAGTTTTATCAATCACTTCATCTCGCTCATAACCAGAAAGCTTCACAAAGCTGTCGTTAACTTCGATGAAGCATCCTGCTTGCAACGTGCTGATAGTAATTGAATCTGGACTGCAACTAAAAGCTTTAGCAAATTTTTGGGCAAGATTTTTTAAGGCAATTTCTGCTTGTTTCCGTTCTGTGATATCTCGCACAATTGCTAGTACCTCATCTTCTCCACTCACCACTAACCGCGCCTCATAATCTCTGACTCCTAAAGGCGTTGTTAGCTGATATTCGCAAGTTTGCAAAGTTCCAGAATCTAAAGTTTTAGCGATCGCTTCTAGGCTAATTGCGGCAACATCACTAGGCAATAACTCTTGCACATGTTTCCCAACTATTTCTTCTCTCGAAAGAGTGATATTTGCCCCTTCACTTTTCAAATCTAGATACTCAGCATCGCGGCTAATACGAAACATTAAATCAGGAATAGCATCCAAAATTGCTTTATACCGCGCCTCACTCTCTTGCAATTTTTCTTCGGCTTGTTTGCGGTCTGTAATGTCTAAAACGAAGCCATTCCAAAGCACAGCCCCTTCTTCTTGTCGTTCCGGTTGCGAAGTACCTTGAATCCATTTAAGTTTGCCACTAGGCGTAATGATTCGACCTTCCCAATGCCAAGGTGTAAGAGTGTTACAACAAACAGCTATAGATTCTGTAAAAGCTTTTATATCTTGTGGATGAATCAGATTGTATATCACCCGGAAGTCTGCCTGTAAAGCTTCTGGTTCTACTTCATACAAATATTCACAACCAGAACTAACATAAAGGACTAACACAGAACCATCCTGCTGTTGCAGAACTTGGAAAATTATTCCTGGTAAATTGGCAGCAAATTTTGATAGCAGGTTAATAGCCTCTTGCTGACAATTTGGTGTATACAGCGATTTCACAACGGTTTCATCCACTCTTTGACCCTTTGATACACAAGCTATTCATGTACAATTGAAAGCCAGAATAACCAACTTAGCAGTTGGATTCTGTAGGCATAATCGCTAACAGAATCAAAACTGCACCTTCTTTCAGAGTAGTTCCTGATGAGGCGATCGCATTCACCCAATCGGGTGAACCATTTGCCGCAGGGAGGAGGAAGTAATGAAATAGTTAGTTATAAATAGTGGTCAACGACACTTTTTTGAGACACTGCCAGTTTTAACTTAGCTCTTATAACCTTAGACTGAGAATATTTTTGAGACAATAACGATCGAACTAGATCCTGATGATTAAATTTCATGAATAGCCCAGGCTAGCGAACTTCGATCGCAATAATCAGATAGAAACTAGTTTATCAATACATTTAATCTAGTTTTATCAAAAGAATAAACAGAGTTCCTAATATCTAAAAACAAAAAATGACTATTTCAGAGTGGATACTTTGTAGTATATCTAAGGAGACTGAATGCAATTACAACAAACATCAGTTTTAGAAAAAACTCTTTGGGAAGCAGTTCTGAATCGAGATCCCACAATTGACGGCAAGTTTTTCTATGGTGTTCGCTCGACAGGCATATATTGCCGACCTATTTGCCCTAGTCGCAGACCAAATCGGAATCAAGTTTGTTTTTTCCAGTCCGCACAAGAGGCTGAAAGCTTAGGTTTTCGTGCTTGTAAGCGCTGTCAGCCACAATCTGAAACAGTTCCAAATATAGGCAAATCAAAAGTCTTAGCAGCATGTCGATACATTGAAACACAAATAGATCGCATCCCCACCCTCTCGGAATTAAGCTCTCAGGTGCAAATGAGTCCCAGTTATCTGCAAAAGGTATTCAAGCAAATAATTGGCGTATCCCCTTTTCAATATGGAGATGCGCTGCGTAGCCAACGATTGAAGCAGCGTCTCCAGTCAGGAGAGGAAATAGCTGATGCAGTTTACGACACGGGGTATGGTTCAAGTAGCCAACTGTATGAAAAAGCACTTAAACAACTGGGAATGACACCAAAAACTTACCAACAAGCCGGAAAGACCATGTTGATTGTTTATGCGATCGCTCCATGTCCGCTAGGATATTTACTGGTGGCAACAACAGAGAAGGGTATCTGTGCCGTTAAACTAGGTGATGAAGCAGATAAGCTTGAACATATCTTGAATCAAGAATTTCACCAAGCGCAGATCGTGCGTGATGACCACACACACAAAGAATGGATACAAGCAATTCTCGACTTGATTGCGGGAGATAAAACACATCTTGATTTACCACTTGATGTCCGTGGGACAGCATTTCAAAAACAAGTTTGGCAAGCATTACAAAAAATTCCCTATAGCGAAACGCGTACATATACTGATATAGCCCGCGATATTGCCAAACCCCAAGCAGTCCGCGCGGTGGGAAATGCTTGTGGAGCTAATCCGATCGCGCTGATTGTACCGTGTCACCGGGTACTACGGAGTGATGGCAGTCTTGGTGGTTATCGCTGGGGAATTGAGCGCAAACAAAAACTGCTTATACAAGAATCGAAATTACTTAAAGATGACTCAAACACCAGAACTAGAATCGCTGACTGAAGAAAGTCTCACCCGTGGTTTAATGGTGCTTGCCAATCTTGACAGCGATTTGGCTGGGATTTTAGAGACACTGGGGCCTCCACCTATATGGAAAAGAGAACCAGGTTTTGCAACGCTACTGTGCATAATTCTGGAACAACAAGTTTCTTTAGCAGCTGCAAAAGCTGTATTTACCCGACTATGTGGGGTTGTTGTGACTCTGACACCAGAAAACTTTCTGACATTGGATGATGTTCAGTTAAAAGGGATTGGATTCAGTCGGCAAAAGATTCTATACTGTCGTGGATTAGCGGATGCGATCGCAACTGGTCAGCTTGACCTCAGCAAGCTGGATACAATGGACGAAACGACAATCAGAACTGAGTTAAAGTATCTTAAAGGGATTGGAGACTGGACAGTTGATATTTATTTGCTGATGGCGTTGCAACGTCCTGATGTCTTTCCTAAAGGTGATTTAGCGATCGCGATCGCTTTGCAAAAACTCAAAAACTTGACGACACGTCCAACACCAGTTCAACTAGAAGCAATGACACAGCACTGGCGACCGTGGCGTGCGGTAGCTACAAGACTTCTATGGCACTATTATCTGAGTAATGCCAAACTTATACTTAATAATTGATCCTTCTCCCTTAGCGGTTCGTTTAATCAATATAAACTAAATGGTAGAAAATCAATTAAACCTCACAGACGAAAAACCTCAAAATACTTCAAATATCCTACCAATAATAATAGTAATCATTGCATTGTTAGCTTTATCTACAACAGCAATATTTATTAAAATTGCTGTTAAAGAAATGAGCGCAATTACTACATTATTTAATCGCTTATGGATAGCGACTATTATCTTTGGATTATGGAGTGGAATTAACCAAGCACGGAATCAGATTAGAGATGATGAACCTATATTACCACAGCAGCCTTATTTAATTAAAGAGATAGCGTTTTTAATAGCAGTGGGTCTAGTTCATGTATTAGGGCGATTATCTTGGACTTGGTCGCTAACTCAGACTGGTGCTGCTAATGCTAATGCGTTAGGTAGCCTCAATCCGCTATTTACAACATTAGGAGGATGGCTATTTTTTAATCAAATTTTTGGGCGCAAATTTATCATCGGTTTAATATTAGCCATGCTCGGTGCGATCGCAGTTGGATTTGAAGATTTATTACGCTCTAATAATAATTTTACAGGTGATGCTGTTGCCCTGATCTCATCGATATTTTATGCAGCCAATTTTTTACTTATTGAGCAAATCCGCAATAAGTTTTCAATTATTACCATTCTTGTTTGGCGCTGTGTCATCGCAACTTCATTGATGATCCCAGTAGTATTAATCTTTGAAAA
Source organism: Nostoc sp. (assembly GCF_036919895.1). GTDB lineage: Bacteria > Cyanobacteriota > Cyanobacteriia > Cyanobacteriales > Nostocaceae > Nostoc. Next base: position 831 of record NZ_JBALBW010000061.1, on the reverse strand, counting down.
ACAAGTTTTCCCAGTTTCTCTGTCAGGTTGGTTAGTAGTATTTGCACTAGCTGCTATTTGTGAAGCCTTGGGTCATGGGCTAATTGTATACAGCTTGAAAACTTTTTCTTCAGGATTTATCTCTTTGCTACTGCTACTCAATCCAGTGATTGTTGCCATTCTTGCTTGGATAGTTTTCTCAGAAAAATTAAGTATTTTTAACTTGCTAGGGTTGGTTCTAATTGTAGGCGGTATATATCTAGGAATTTCTAGTAAAGAATCTATCAAATCCAGTGTTAATCCCCCCATACAATCCTCAGAAACAAGTGAATCTTAACAATTTTATTGTAATACCAACCCCTGCTTCCCTACCTCTACTGTTAGAGGATGTTTGAAAAGTCCTATTGTAGGTATCAAAACGTTCTATATCCCCCTAAATCCCCCTTTTTTAAGCTATCCATTATAAACATCTTTCTTAACAGAAAACTTGACAGAAGTAAGCTTTGTGACTAGTGTAATTCAGTTCTGTTGTATCTTGGATTGCCAAGACTACATTGTGCTGGGCAATTCGCTCTCCTGTCGCATCAATATGTCAAGAGTCTAATCATGGATGGCTGGATATAGGGTGAATCCCAAAAGTCATAGGTAGCCTTAGTTTGGGCCCATGTTCCACTGGCTTGAGGAATACTAGAAGAGGGTTTAGCACTTAAATTTTCGACTATTTTGATCAACCGTTTAGTTCTTCTAGCGTCTCCTAATTCGGTTCTTTCTAGTTCTTGTGCGATCCATTGTTCCATTTGCTGACTAAGGTATGTTTCCACCTCTTGATATAGACAATACACAACTTCTGGC
>NZ_JBALBW010000060.1:0-134746 GCF_036919895.1 Nostoc sp. | reverse complement strand
ACAAATTCACCGTCTTCCTCATCTCAAAAAATGGTTTGTGGAAATTTTTGCTAAATCGGCATAGCTATTGGATCATTTTTTCTGTGGAGTTCTCTAAGTGGTAATACCAGATAAGTCAGTTCCGATCCCGCTCGATTGATGACACGCCCTAAGCCCCTGGCCTTAATTGCTACGGTATCAAAGTTTTGTTTTTGACCATTTTCAAGATTTACGGTTGGTAGCACCAACGTTAACTCCAGTTGACCTTGATCGAAGTTTGGCTCTAATGTAACAGTAATAAGTAAACCTAAAGCACTTTTTTGTTTCCTAATTTCCTTACCTCGAAAAGTCAATTCTCCTGATGGGCCACGATAAATTAGTTGTGAAGCTTTTGGTGGATCGCCCACTCGCACTGGCCCTGGCGCTTGCGGAAAGAAAACAATTTCTGTAGTCTTGATCGGGTCAGTGAAAGTATACTGGTTTGCTTGATTAAGTTGAGTTGTATCTGCTAACTTTTGGACAGGTTTTAAATCTACTGCAATAGTTGGAACAGAATTGACCGAGCCAACTATTGCTATAACTAGAGTTGACGTAGTAATTGCAACGAGTCGAGAAATTTTAGCTCTCATGATAGTCTAATTGATTATGTGGTAGACGCAGACATCATTTTGCACTTTCGAGTTCATGCTGACAGTTTTTTTGAATAACTCAGTAACTGACAACATCCAATAGATATTTACGTGTATTTTACAGTATTAGAGATAAGATACAATACATTTATTTACTCTTTTCTAATCTTCCAAGATGCAATGCAGACCGCCCAGTTATGGACTCATACCACCAGTAATAACTGCAATAGCGACAGCAAGAGGAGCATTCACTCATGGGACTCGACCCCGGATGAATTGAAGTCAGTCGCAGAATAGGGCCCAAAGAGGTGAAAATAGTAAAAATATTGGTCAATAAAATTGGTTCAGATTTATGAAACAGTTTTTTTGATAAAAATACTTGGTATAAGTACATTTGTCTAGGTTAGTTACTACCACAAAAAAAACTGTCATAGTTACAATCAGTTAAACAATCACTTAAGAAATATATTTAGAAATAGCGATCCAATAATTTCTCGATGCTGAAATATTAAATGCTATTAGAAATTGAAATATTTTTCTGCGCTCAACAATAGTAAAAAACGTGAGCTAGACTTTTGATGTATTTTTCCTAGTATTTATGATTGAAATTGTTAGGTTTTATGTTGAAAATAACGGTACTTGTTTTTGTAGTGTTCTCTATGTTTTATATTCTAATTTTAAAGGATGCTGACACGTCTATAGTTTATATGTTAGGTGCAATGGTTTGTACACTATTATTAATAGGCAATAAACTCTCACCTAGAAATTAAGACTTTTTGCACCTCCCCCAAATCTATAGGAATCTGGTTTGATTTCTGAAAAGATACGTAGGGTGCGTTAGCGACAGCGTAACGCACCAAACCCTTGATAGTGGTGCGTTACGAACTTCGTTCTAACACACCCTACAATACCTAATTTTGTTCAAAAATAAAACAGGAGTCCTATACTATTTAGTAGAAGTGCAAAAACGCCAATTATTCAGACGCTCATAGACTCGCTTTTCGCCAGTCGTATAGAATACCTAACTGAATTCTGACTTCTGACTCCTGAATTCTGTTTCGATGTTGTTATTTAACACGTTACCTCATATCATAGCCAAACAAATTTGGGTCTACTTCTCCTAACTGCAACTCTGCTAAACCATACTCCGCCCATCGCCTCTCTACCATCGCCGCCACATCTGGGTCAGATTCTAAAGGCGAACCCCATTCATGGTCTGTTTCCGGCGGAATCTTTGTAGTCGCATCAATTCCCATCCGTCCACCTAAGCCAATCTTTTCACTAGCAAAATCCAACGTATCAAACGGTGTATTCGGCAAAATAAACACATCTCGTACTGGGTCAACTTTGGAACTAATCGCCCAGACTACTTGCCGAGGATCGCGAATATTTATGTCTTTATCTACAACAATTACAAATTTGGTGTACGTAAATTGTGGTAAAGCACTCCAAAAAGCTAAAGCTGCCCGTCGCGCTTGTCCCGGATATGCTTTATCAATGGAAATAATCGCTGCTTTGTAACTCAAAGCTTCCATTGGGAGGAAGAAATCGACAATTTCTGATACTTGTTGGCGCAGTATGGGCGTATAAATGCGATTTAGTGCGATCGCCATCATCGCTTCTTCTTTAGGTGGACGACCGCTAAATGTTGTTAAGTAAATCGGATTTTTCCGGTGTGTCATACACTCAAAGCGTACCAATGGCGAATCTTCCACGCCGCCATAATAACCCATGTGGTCGCCAAAGGGCCCATCTGGTAAGACTTCTCCTGGTGTAATCGTTCCTTCTAAGACAAATTCTGAATCTGCGGGAACTTCCAAATCGACAGTTTTACACTTCGCCAACTGCACACCAGAACCGCCATATAGTCCAGCAAACAGCCATTCTGATAAATCTACAGGGATGGGCGTGGCAGCTGCCATAATAATTAGAGGATCTACACCAAGTGCGATCGCAACTTCTAATTTCTTCCCACGTTCTGCCGCTTTCCGCAAATGCCTCGCCCCACCCCGCACCGATAACCAGTGAACAGTCATCGTATTTTTAGATTGTAGTTGCAAGCGATACACACCTACATTTGGTGTACCCGTCTCACAATCCTTGGTAATTACCAGTCCCAGCGTGATAATCTTGCCAGCATCACCACAATAAGGACGTATCAAAGGTAACTTGTTTAAATCTAAATCATTACCTTGAAGCACAACTTGCTGACAAGCGGGGAAAAAGTCCCGTCCTGGTTTCGCCTTCACCACATCAAACAGCACTTTGCCAAAATCTATCGCTTGGGAAATCTTCTTCGGCGGTTTTGGTTGTTGCAGCATACTCAGTTTTTTCCCCAGAGTTTCCAACTCCTCTGGATGCTGCATATTCATCGCCCAGCAAATCCTTTCCACAGTTCCCATCAAATTCACCGCCACCGGAAAGGAAGCGCCTTTGACGTTTTCAAACAACAACCCTGGCCCACCTTTTTGCAGCATCCGGTTGGAAATCTCAGCAATTTCTAAGTCTGGGTCAACTAAAGCTGAAATCCGCCGTAATTGTCCTTTTTCTTCTAGAATTTTAATGAATCCCCGTAAGTCTCTCGCCATTGTTCTAATAAAGCTGATTATTTAAGAAGTGTGAAGCGCTTTCTTATATTATGGGGCATTGGGGATTGGGCATTGGCGATTGGATATTGGAAAGGACAAAGAAGAATTTGTTGAATCATTCTCCCTTGTTTTCCACTCCGTCATCTATCCATTTGGGAAATTGCTGGTTTTAATTGGAAATTAACCTATTTAGTAACTTTTCTTAACTGTGTTTTCCAAAGTATTTAGTTATTGTATCTAGGGATACGCAATTATTTTTTATAAATAAGCGCTAACCTAATCAAACATGGCCAGAATATACTATACCTTCCTGGCAGGCGGCTTTGTTATATGGCCCCTGCTGGGTTTATTTGTTACAAGCTTTGACAGTGCCTTATTTTTAAGTTTTTCTGAATTTTTGTGAGTTTGCATAGGTATAGACCCTACAGATATATATGTAATATTTATGTGGGCTGCCAACACAAGTCAAAAGGCGGAGCCTCTTATACCCGCATTTCTCACAAGCTTTAAGCGAAGAAGTGGCAGAGGGGCGAAGGAGCGGAGGAGCAGAGGGGAAAGAAATTGTACAATATATATCTCTCTCACCTCTGCTCCCCTGCTCCCCCGCTCCCTTACACTTCGCGATTAATAGGAACCGCTATATTAGTAATTCTTATATAGTGGTGCGTTAGACCCTCCATAAGATATTGTGACAAATAATCTCGCAAATATATGCCTAACACATCTACAAGTATTTTATTTGTACTTTATAAATAGCCTCTAGTATAGCGGTTCCAATTCAAATGTGGTACAACATCATCTGGTAAGCAGGGGCAATTCGTGAATTGCCCCTACGGATATACCTCACATAAATGAGAACCGCTATATAGGCTAGTTATATAGTTCTAATTATAGTATCGACAAAGGTTGAATTAATAAATAAAATTATGAATATCGTTAATAATCAAAACCCTAACAAATCTAGAGTCTTCAAGTAATAATGTTGACTTTACCTGTGTCAACATCATAACAAGCACCGACAATTTTTAGTTTACCTTCACCAATCAATTTAGCTAAAATTGTTGAGCTTTCCTGCAATTTTTCAGCCTGATATTGAATGTTAGCTATAACCACATCCTGCATATTATCAGCCGTTCTAAACTTTACCCTTTCTATAGATGGTTTGATGCCCTCAATAATTAAACCAATTCTGCCAGGAAGTGGTTCATTTTTGATTGCTTCCGCGACTGCACCGCATCTTTTATGACCTAATACCACAATCAACCGTGAACCCAATACTGTTGTAGAGTATTCCAGACTACCTATAACCGTATCACTGACCACATTACCAGCAACACGCACGACAAATAAATCTCCAAGTCCTTGATCGAAGACAATTTCCGCAGGTACTCTAGAATCTGCACAGCCCAGTATAGCTGCAAAGGGATATTGAGCTTTAGCAACTAATAGTAGACGTTCTAGTGATTGACTAAGACATTGACATTTTTGATCGATAAATCTTTGATTACCATCTAGCAAGCGTCTAATGGCTTCATTTGGACTGATTGGATTAGGGTTAACTGGGTGAATATCTGCAACAGCAGTTTGCTCTGGATTCCAAAAGCTATCAGCAGAAGCAGTAGCTGCAACACCTACGACACTGGCAAATTTTAAGAAATTACGTCGCCCGACAAATCCATTAATTCGGCTCATCAATCTACCTGACAATAACAAAGCTTTTTCCAATAAATATCATACTTAAGAAGGATGTAAGAGTACCTTTTTACACGGTTTTACAGTCATTTAATATTCAAACAACATCGTAGTTTGAATTTATAACCTATCCAAAGTGATTATTATATGCGTCAATTAAGTTTGGTTTATCTGTCAAAATTAAGCTCCGACCAACTATAAATATAATATTTTTTTAATTCATCACTCTCTGGTTAATAAAAAATATAATTCGTGTCAACAGTCAAAACGACCTATTGTTTATATTTCCTGTATTTTTGGGAATACTTAACACAGTACTGGCTATAGATATGGCTTTTTTAAATAAAATAAACTGGAATTTCCTACGTAAAAATGCTCCAAATAGCTCTGGGATAGATCCTTCTGCTCTCAGCCAACAATCTGCAACACTATCAACCCCCAAAAACCTAGCTAAATTAGAGCATGAAATGGAGTTAGAGAGGCAGGCGATCAAAATATCCCCTCTGCAACCACATCGCAAAACCAAGCGGGGTATAGGTAGTAGACTTATTTGGATAGCAATACTTATCGGTATTCCCAGTGGTGTGATTTGGGTGGCTAACCAGCCTTACCCGGTGATTCGCCGTCCGGTAATGCTCCATGCGCCTTTTTTGTTGCTACCCAGCTATATAAGTATGGATAATCACTATCGACAGGCGTTGGTATCAGTCGAGCAAGCTGAACAATTGATTGAAAAACCTACCAGTCCTGCTGATTTGGCTTTGGGCGAAGAGAAGCTACAAGAAGCACAAAAACATTTAGACCAATTACCAACTTCTTTTGTTAACGATTGGAGTGAATACAGATATTGGTGGTATGACTCGCGCTTTAGCATCTATGGTTTTAATACATTTCGGAGTAAAGTTGGGCAGCTAGAAGCTCAGGTTTTTCAGGAAAAAAATGCTCAGTCTTTGCTTACCGATGATATGAAGGCTTTCTTAAATGCGAAACAGCAATATGAACGGGCGACAACAGCAACTGATAAACAGACTGCAATAGCTGCTTGGCAAACGGCGCTGAATCAATTTGAGCAGATTCCTGGTCAAACTCTGGCAGGAAAAACTATCCAAAATCAACTGGATAATTATAAGCGTGAGTTCAAGGAAGTTGTTGGATTGGCGGCTGGAAACGATCGCATCAGTGCCTTAATCACCGCAGCGCGGCAATTTTCTTGGCAAGCTGCCAAAACTGGTCAAAATCCGCCGCATAGCGTCGCAGAATGGCGACAAATAGAAAATTTGTGGATGGAGGCAATTGAGCGGCTCAAAGAGATTCCCTCAAAAGACGTGGCGGGTTATACCGAAGCACAGAAGTTATTAGCAATTTATGAGGCTAATTTAGGTGAAGTCAAGGTGAGACGGCAAGCTGAGGCGGATGCTGTGGAGGCAATGGAATTAGCACAGCGAGAAATAGAAAGCTTGTTGGCTTCAATTCCTGTTGATGCTCATGATGTGAGGCGCAATCAGGTGTTGAGCCAATTGCAGAGGATTATTAATAAATTAGAAAAAGTGCAAAATGGCACAACAGCCTATCTAAAAGCTCAAGATTTACTCCTATCGGCAAAAAATAAACTCAGGCAGCTACAGGTTCAATAAATTGTGGCGATCGCTCTATACGATTGGTGTTAGTGATATTTGACTCTGGAAGATCCCCCCAACCCCCTTAAAAAGTAGGGTTAGGGAGGATATCTTTGACTAACTATGTGTTTTCTGTTTGATTTCTAGCCAGTTGTGGTGAAGCGGTGACGCTTGCTCTGCTTGTTTGCTGCAACCATACCATTTCAGGTAATTTACAGAGGATGAGCGTCAACAACTGGCCATTGGGTGGGATTCTGAGACGGGAATCGATCCCTTGTAGAAGTTTCTCAATGTCCCAGTAACCCTGCTGATATATCAATTAAAACTGGAACAAAAAAATTTTGGCTGCCAAATTGCCAAAAGCACTCAATCAATTTTGATTGGGGTAAACATAGACGTTTTTATACTAAAAAAAACGCCCCAGGTTCCCTCTGGAGCGGCTTTACAGAAGTTATTTTGACTCAGAGGTATATCAAAAAGTGATGGAGAGCTTTATATATAGGAAGTTCAGTAAGCCTTCTTGTTCAATTGGGGTTCTGGCAAATCCGGTTAATTTGCATTTTTATCATTTTTTCCTAAATGAATGTCCTGTTTTACCTTTTTACTCGCTGTAGATGTGATTAGAAACGCAAGGATTATTGGGGAGAATTCTTTGAGCATCGAAAACGACGGTCGCGGCAGTGGCAGGAATTGTTATAGTTTTTGTATTAGTTTATAGATAGCGTAGGCGCAGTTCGCCTTCTCTACGAGACGCACTCGCGTTCGGCACCGCTATCGGCTCGTGAAGTTTCCTTATTTCAAGTGGTGTTATGTTGAATGGGGGCAAGAGTAATTAAAGAGGGTTAATGTCTTTTACCTGCTCCCAGATATAGTTCACCCACTTTAGGATCGTTTAATAGTTCTTGACCAAGGCCGGAGATAGCATCGCGTCCCGACTCCAGTACATAGCCACGATTAGCCATCTCTAAAGCTTTACGGGCATTTTGTTCTACTAATACAATCGCAGTTCCCGCCTGATTAATTTGTTTAATCTGCTCAAACACCTGTGTCACCAAGATTGGTGATAAAGCAGCAGATGGTTCATCTAAAATTAGCAAACTAGGTTCCAACATCAAAGCTTTGCCCATAGCTAACATCTGGCGTTCTCCTCCAGAGAGAGTACCAGCGCGTTGACGACGGCGATCGCTTAATCTTGGGAACATGGTAAATATTTTATCTTTAATTGGTTTCAGGGGAACGTTAAGCACAAAAGCCCCCATCTCCAAGTTCTCTTCAACACTCAGAGAGGGGAAAACATTGGCGATTTGCGGTACGTAGCACATTCCTCGTTGGACAATTTGATTGGACTTTAGCCCCACAATATTTTCACCTTTAAAGGTAATTGTGCCTGTGTGGGGGATCAAAAGCCCAAAAATTGCTTTTGCCAAAGTAGATTTACCAGCACCATTGGGGCCAATCACTGTTACCAATTCCCCTGGAGCAACCTGAAAATTCACACCTTGCAGGATATCTACATCTTTGATGTATCCAGCATGGACATTTTGAATATCTAGTAAATAGTCATTTGTCATTGGTCATTGGTCATTTGTCATTTGTCATTGGTCATTGGTCAACAGTCAAGTCAAACATAACTATTGACTGTTGACTATGGACTATTAAGGGGTTTTTTGCAAGTCCGGTCGTTCTTCTGCAAGAATCGCCCCTTCGACTGGGCAAACTTGGAGACATATACCACAGTCGATGCAAGTGGCAAAGTCAATCCAGTACCAATCTGTTCCCTTGGCATTTTTGCCCGGGCCATCATGAATACAAGCTACTGGACAGGCTTCTACGCAGTCAGCTACGCCTTCACAGACTTCTGTAACAATTGTGTGTGGCATATTCTCGATTCCCTCTTTTCTGTATCGGCTATTTCTAGCCTAGCAGGGGAGTGAAGAAGCAGGGGAGCAGGGGAGCAGGGGGCAAGGGGGAGAATAAAAAATTAGCTTTTTCTCCTCTGCTCCCTGCCCCTCTGCCTCTTTCCCCATGCCCACTAACGCAAGGATTCAATTTTTGGGGAACCATCAGCTTTAATCCAAGCAATTTGGGCTATGCTGCGATCGCGTGCATATTGGCGAATTGCGTCTGCATCTCTTCCCCCCAAATCAATTTCTACCCGCACCAAATGGGTGGAATCTCTGAGTTTTTGCGCGTAGGCAAAGGCAGGGGCGTTAGCACTCTGCGTCTCTGGTACTACTAACCAGTTACTCGCAGGGGTTACTTGCGGTAATTGCTGAGTAGATAATAAAAGTTGATATAAATCTTCAATATTGAGTCCAAAACCAATTCCGGGGATGTTTTCTCCTTGGGGATGATATAATCCCAAAAGTTGGTCGTAGCGACCACCACGCCCTAAAACTCTGGCTTGGGATTCGGTATCATTGACGACTTCAAAGACGATACCAGTGTAGTAATCTATGGTCTGGATGAGACTAAGGTCGAGGATTAAGGGAAATTTTTTCTCTGATTCTAGTAATTCTACTAGGGATTTGAGGTTATTTACTGCCTCTCGCTGTTCTTCATCTAGATCCAAACTACTAACTTTTTGTAACACGTCTGCACTGGGGCCGCGCAGATCCAGCATGATTCTGGCGCGATCGCGGAGTTTGTCACTCAAGGGTAAAGTATCTAGAGTAATCCGGTCGAGGTGAGCGATCGCACTACGAACTTTATCCTGTAGATTAGCAGGAAATGCACTCAGGAGCGATCGCGTAATTCCCGCTTCACCTAAAATTAAGTGCCATTGCCGCAAACCCAGTGCTGCTAAACAATCTGCGACTAACAGCAGTACTTCCGCATTTGCCAGCAATCCGCCAGCACCTAACAACTCCACCCCAGCTTGATAAAACTCTTGCTGGCGATTATGCCTACTTTCCCAGGTGCGGCGAAACACATTGGCGTTGTAGTACAACCGTTGTGGATAACTTGTATTTGCCATGCGAGTGACAACAGTACGAGCAATGGACGCTGTTAATTCTGGACGTAGCCCTAATTCATCATCTTCGCCATTTTGTAGTTGAATTACCATCTGGCGCTGAATTGCTTCTCCTGCCATCAGCGTATCCATGCGCTCTAAAGTTGAGGTGATAATCCTGTGATATCCCCAACGATGAAATACTTGCTGTAACCGATCTTCAATCCAGCGTTTTTTCTCCACATCCAGGGGCAATAAATCCCTAGCTCCCGCTGCTGGTTGATACACCATTATTTTTTCTTCCCACCAAACAAACCACCGAACAAACCACCACTACCAGATTTATCTGGTTGCTTATCTCCATTATTAGGGGATGAAGTCACCTTATGATCGCTAGATTGTTGTCCGAGAGCTTTATCTATTTTGGGTTTCCATTGCAATGCCCTTTCGTCGTTGGGGTCTAGTTTTAAAGCATTGTCAAAGTGGATTTTTGCCATTTTTAGCTGATTTTGCTTCAAATACACCATTGCAATTAAGCTATGACAGTGACTATTTTTAGGTTCTAACTTCAGAGCATCCTGCAACTCTACTTTGGCTTGGGCAAATTGGTTTTTGTCAATCAAAGATTGAGCGCGACGAACATACTGTTCTACAACCGAGTCTTCTTTTGGTGGTTCTGGTGGTGGATTTTTTTGTGTATTTGGCTGAGATATACCTGATTGGACTTTGGGTTGAGCAGGTGGCGGCGATGCGGATGATTTGCTTGCACTCCGCATTAAATAGACTAAATTCAACTCACTAACTTGGGCAATAACTTGCAGCACTTGCTCTAAAGAATCATATTGAGTTTGAGCAAGTTTAGCGATCGCACTTCTATAGAATGGATCGAGATTAGGTGCCTGAGCTAACTGTTTACCCAAGTCGGTATTGAGAGTTACCGAAGTAGACTCTTGTAACAGGCGCTTGCCAATTTGCGACAAAATTAAAATATATTCCGTGCGAGTGCGATCGCCAACCAGTTTTTCGTAAGCTGGGTTAACCAGCTTTGATAAAAATTCGTTCCCTAGCTGTTTTTGTTCATCACTTTCAGTAAAACTACTATCCGGGTGTAAGCGCCGGGCAATTTGGAGATAGCGTTTCCGAATCTCTTTGACATCCGCATCAACTGGAACGCACAATACTGCGTGATGATCTATGAAATCATATTTAAATAGTCCACGATCTATTTTGAAAGACATATAGAGTTTTTACACCAAGGGAGCAGTTAGGTTGCTTTTAGTTTACCCAAAGTCGAAGGGAAAGCCCCCACCCCAACTGCTATACCCAGGCTGATAGTGGCGGAACCTGTAAAAGTTCGTTACTGAGGGAGTCGTGAATATAACCATTTGTGGCCAGAATTCTACCTGACTCAATTTTGACAGAAGTGCCATCGTAGGCAGTAACTTTGCCCCCGGCTTCTTGTAACAAAATTATCCCGGCGGCAATATCCCAAGGAGAAAGCCCTCGTTCCCAGTAACCATCGACACGTCCACAGGCAACATAGGCCAAATCTAGTGATGCTGAACCGCTACGTCTAACCCCTTGCGTAAGATGGGTGAGGTGACTAAATTCTGCGTAGTTGTTATCAGAGGTTTCGCGGCGATCGTAGGCAAATCCTGTTACTAGTAGGCTTTTACCCAGTTCAGAGGTTGTTGAAACATTGATGGGACGACGGTTTCGCGTTGCTCCCAAGTCAGTAGCAGCACTGAATAGCTCGTTATGGAATGGGTCATAAATTACACCAACTTCTGGAACGCCATTAATTAACAGCCCAATGGAGACGGCAAAAAATGGGTATTGATGGGCGTAGTTGGTTGTACCATCTAGAGGATCTATTGCCCAGAGGTATTGATTTTCTTGATTACCTAATTTGCCTGATTCTTCAGCGAGGATAGAGTGCTGGGGAAAATGGCGACGCAAAATTTTTAAAATCAACTCTTCTGAGGCTTTATCAGCAGCCGTGACTAAATCACCAGGGCGACCTTTTTCAACAATTGCATCTTCTAACTTACCCAAGTAACCTTGCAAAATAGCACCAGCAGCTAAGGCCGCTTCGGTAGCAATATCTAGAAAAATTTGTATATTTGTCATTTGTCATTTGTCATTGGTTCATCTCCCCCCACTCCCCAGTCCCCAGTCCCCAGTCCCCAGTCCCCAGTCCCCACTCTTCAAAGATTTTGGCGGCGGAACTCGGCGGGAGTTAGGCGCATGGGTTTTTCTGAGTTCCAGATGCCTTGTCCCATGAGTCTAGCCCATTGTTGGGCACGTTCTAAACGCTGGTCATATTTGTGGTTAGGCGATCGCCCAACAAACATTGCATTCCCTTGTTTGACTAATTCTTCATTCAACAACACCTTATTTTTCCACACATAAGCGAGAGTTCGCCCGATTTTGTCTTTTGCTTCTAAATCAAACTCCAAGGTTACTGATTCTTCTGCACCACCAATTAGATTCTCTAACTGTTCCTTTGCCTCTTCTCCCCAGGGCCTCTGTCGCAAATCTGGTGCATCAACGCCAACTAACCGCACTTGGGAAATCAAATTCGGTTGTTCAGCCATACCTAACACTTCCAAACTTTGCCCACTAACTACCCGCGCTACCTTTACCTGAGCCTGATTATTTGGCAATTGGTTTTTACCTTGGCAACTCACCAATAGCAATAAGCAAACCAAAATAGCTATTTTTCGCACCCAGCCACCAAGACTCACAACCATCAAAAATTCTCCTATGGCAGCTGCTGCACCTAGCAAGCAGAACCTCTTGCCCCCTGCTCCCTGCCCCCTGCTCCCTGCCTCCTCCAATTGTTTATTCCTCATCTAACGGTAAACCCGCTTTAACTTTGCCCTTAGCAAAATAGCGTCCAAACTGGAGTTCGTAGACTTCATCTTCGTCTTGCGTCTCTACTTCCAAGTCAGAACGGGGATAACTCACACACAAAAGGGCATAACCTTGCTGACGTAAATCTGGCGACAATCCGATCGCCTCTGGTTGATAAATTTCTCCCGACAAAACCCTTACAGCGCAAGCGGTGCAAGCCCCGTTACGGCAGGAAAACGGTAGTTCCACCCCTTGTTTTTCGCCTGTGTGCAGGATGTAGCGATCTTCTGGCACTTCTAGGGTGTATGTTTTACCGGTGGCGCGATCGCGAACTTTAATTGTGTATGTACGAGACATCTGGATTTGCGTTGTGGAATTAGGACTTTCAGATTCAATCTAAGAATATCTGTCTTTATCTTTGCATTTTCTGGGATTCTATAGTAAGATCGTAACCTGTGGCACCTGGAGAGGTGGCCGAGTGGTTTAAGGCGCAGACCTGGAAAGTCTGTAAGAGCGTAAGTTCTTCTACGGTTCGAATCCGTATCTCTCCGTTAATCCTTACTGTACAATACTTTCAGCTTATACGGTTGTGTAAAATACCATTTTTTGCTATATCGTCGTGGTTGAAAGATTGGTATAAGTGGTTTAATGTTCAACCGATAAGTAAAAATAGGCGATCGCTGGTAAATGCTAGAGGCTTTACTTATGAGTCGTTGATTGATAAGTTTTTATTTTCTCTGTTTCAAGCAAGAATATTCAAAACCCTTACTGTACATGAATACTGTAAAAACACAGGATTGAAACTACTTATCATTCACTCACCCATAAGGAAACACCCTACTTTTTATGGTAAGGTGTGGTATTTGCTTATGGGTTGTAAATCGCGTCAGAACTGTGTTAATCAACCTCGACATCTACGGTGTTATCGTCCTCGTCTACAAAATATTGAATCTCTTATAGCGGGAAATACCAAGTATCAAACGACATCCGCTTTGTAGGCACTGCTGATGAGCCTTGGTGGGTGGCTGCTGATATCTGCAAGGTGTTGGATATCCAGAATGTCAGACAGAACATGATAAAGCTTGATGATGATGAAAAGGGTGTATGTACTATAGACACCCTTGGTGGTAAACAAGAAGTTTCTATTATTAACGAATCTGGCTTATACTCTCTAGTTCTAACCAGCCGTAAACCACAAGCCAAGCGCTTTAAGAAGTGGCTTACATCAGAAGTCATACCAGCAATTCGTAAGACGGGGGTTTATTCCACCAATGCAATGCCGTCATTGCCCACTGACAAGGGACTGCAAATAGCCAAGCTGAGGGAACAAAGGACAGCACTGGAAGGAAAACTTAAAGCATTAGAGTCACAAGTTGCAGATACACGTCAGCAATGGGCAGTCCTGACACAACAGGAAGCAGCATTATGCAACTCATATATAGTGCAAAACAAAGCTATAGCAGATGAGGTGATGAGGTGTGAGGCGATAGTCAAGCAAGCAAAGCAACTCAATCCTTTTATCTCGTTAAAACAAAGAGAGGATAACCCATAACTTCAAAGTGCTACTTCAAAGTAACACTCCAGGTAGCACTAAAAGTGTTAGTCGGAATAATATGCGGGATAGCACTCTAGATAGCACTTTAAATGTTACTTCAGCATAGCACTTTGAAATTACACATATATATCTCTGTTTTTTATTCCTAACCACAGATATCTACAAGAAAGTATTTTATTGAGTCACAGTAAACGTTTTGGGCTATTTTCTTATTTATCTGTTATAAATAGTTGACATCTTATTATTTACCTGTTACAAATAAGAAAAGCAAGCAACGGCAAGGGATTCAGAGATTCATCGACTCCATAGCGCTGTTGATGCCCTACATCCACAAAAAGGAGACTATGACACCTAGAGGTATGCCAAAGGAAGGTACACGCAAGCCAGGGGGCGGTAGGAAAAAGAAGTACGCAGGGGAAGTGATGCAAAAGTATGTCCCAGTTTCTATTTCCGATAAGTTAGACGACATCTATCAACTTTTAATTGACCTAGAGAAAGAGGTTAGTGCATGGGAAAAAATCTGTGAAGTAAAAAGTACTTCACCACGTTATGAGCAAGCACGTAAGCTAGTTTCAACGCTTAGATTACTTCTGAACAGACTAGGGATTGATGCCAGCAGTATTTATGCACAAGACGGCGAAAACAACAAACAGGAGAATGAAACAAAAGTCAGTTAATAGGGCGGTTCGTCAGTTTCAATGACAATAAAATGCGCCACCGAATGAGCTTCCAACTCAGACAGTGACGACTTCCATCTCACGTACCATTAATACGAAAGGATATCAACTATTATGACCGCTAACCAAGTTAAAGCCTATCCATCCACAGCAATGATTCCCGTACCACGTTTCAAATTAGGGGAATTAGTTAGCTGGAATAATCCTGACCAGGAAACCGATTCACATGACGGTGTTGTTATTCAGCAAAACTACCGTATTGACCATAACGGTGGTAAATGGGAGTTCACTATGGCTATTACTGTTTCTAAAAGGAATGGGTCAATAATCGATTTTTACACGGGTGAAGTTGCTTTTGATATTGAGGAAAGTGCAATGATTCACAATGATTTACTAACCGACGACTAATAGGGTATATACCCTCGAATTGAAAGTGTTAGTTCAAAGTAACACTCTGGACTAACACTCAATATTTTACTACTAACACTCAAAATGTTAGTACAGAGTAGCACTTTTACTTTTAAGGTATACACCAATGGCAGATACAATCTTTAACCAAACACTTGCACTCTCACTATATGAGTCTGATGACTTGTACCCCATTGACTTTGATGACGCTTGGCGGTGGATAGGATGGGGACAAAAACAGACGGCTAAAGATACCCTTAAAAACAACTTTGTTGACAATGAGGACTTTATAGGGGCAGGTATGAAAAGTAATGGTGGTAGACCTTCTGAGGTTTTATTGCTTAGTGTTGAGTGCTTTAAAATGTTGGGAATGATAGCAGGTACAGAACAAGGTAAAGCTATCCGCAAGTACTTTATTGAATGTGAACGTATTGCCAAGCAAGCAACCTCCAATTCATTAAACAACGCTCTAAAGCTACCATCTGCTACAGATGAGGAAATCATGCAACTACAACAAGATGAGTCAGTTGTCACCAAGCGTATTGACTTACTCAAGGAAGAGTTAATTGAACTTGAATACAAAAGGGAAGAATTTAGGGTAAGGAAGGCTCGTCTTTACGTACAAAAGTATGCAGCAGTAATAGAGGAAGGTGAACGATGCAAACAAATAATTGCTAATGCCCCGGCACACATAAACAACCCATTTGCATTAAAACAAACCAAGATGACAGCATTTAAAAAGGGTGACAAGACATAGTACACACAAAATGTAGGACAGTGGGAAGTCTTCCTGTTGGCTGAGTCGTCTTTACTACAAAAAAAAAGAGGATACACCACAACCGGATGCACCCTCTGAACCTACTACTAAAAAGGCTGGTAGACCACCAAAAGCAACCACTACGGACTAACTTTAGTCTCCACCCTTACGAGTCGTTCCCTGACCTCACTTAAGTCATCCTTAAGACCGCCCAGCACTGGAAAGTCTGTTATGCAGAAATGTATACGAGAGTTCGAATCTCTCCCTCTCCGTTTTCAAACCTAGTCTAAATATATAGTTTGAACCAGACTTCTACAAATAGTCTGGTTAAATAAATAGCCGGATATTGCCAAATATATTCTTAAAATTGCTTTGAAAGTGCTTTCGTGTAACTGTTCTCTTCAGCAAGCTACGCGCGGCTTTCCCCAAAAAGGTATCGGACAAACCAAACCAGGCAGTTTTAAGCCTTGCTTCTATATTTAGCCCACTATACCAGTGGTTTACACAGGATTAACGATACCTATTAGTAGCCGCACAATCTAGCGGGAGGTAACATTTGTTTATTTTTCATTCATAATTGAGCCATTTTGTAAAGTCGCCAAACTCCTACTTCACTAAGGTGACAGCCTGATGAAAGGATCGGGTAAATTAAGATAAGTAAAGAAAATGCTTTGAACTCAATGACATCTCTCAGCTTAGAAGAAATTTCTACTCAGTTAGAAAGTCCGAACTTACGCGATCGCATGGTAGCTCTTGCCAATCTGCGTAATGTTCCCTCTGAAGATGCAGTCCCTTTGATTAAAAAGGTACTAGACGACGAATCTTTGCAACTACGATCGATGGCAATATTTGCCCTTGGAATCAAGCCAACGCCAGAATGTTATTCAATTTTGGTCAAAATTCTCGAAAATGACCCTGATTATGGCATCCGCGCTGATGCTGCTGGTGCTTTAGGATATCTGGGCGATGCCAGAGCTTTTGAAGTGCTTTCACGGGCGTTTTATGAAGATACTGATTGGCTAGTACGCTTTAGTGCAGCCGTTTCTCTAGGTAACATTAAAGATCCCCGGGCCCGTCAACTTCTTCTTCAGGCATTGGATAGCAAAGAAGTAGTGTTGCAACAAGCTGCAATTTCTGCGCTCGGAGAAATTAAAGATATTGAGTCTGTCGATCAAATTCTGCGCTTCGCCCAATCAGATGATTGGTTAGTTAGGCAGCGTTTGGCAGAAGCTTTGGGAAATCTTCCTACTCCCAAGAGTGTCTCAGCTTTAAAATATTTAGAAAAAGACAATCATTTCAATGTTGCTGAGGCAGCCAGAATTGGCCTCAAGAAGCTTGAAGAAATAGGCAATCAAGCTTAATAATATTAGAGCCTCCTACTACCTTTTAATAATTAAGTGGGAATTTTAGCATTTTGATGCAGGGTAATTTGATTCATGAATATTGAAGAGTTTTTTCAGTTAAGTGCTGGTAAATGGTTTTCTCATCGAACTAGTCAACATTTGGCTTTCAATGAATCTGAAAATAGTAAGTCAGACATCATCATTGAGACGCTGGCAGTAGATCATCCAGAAGCGATAAAACTGTGTCAACAGTACGAAGTTAATCCTAGTTCCGCCTCCTGTGCAATCAAAATTAACTGGAATGGCACAATGGAAAAGGAGCAATCAAAACATAGTGGTTCAACTGTGTTAGTTTCAGTACCTGATGCAGATGATCGGGGACAAGGTAAGTTACTGCGGGAAATAGTTGATACTCAGAAAACTCCAGTTGCTGGACACTATAAATTTGACAGTGATGGTGCTTTGATTCTAACTATAGAAGATGAAAACATCAGGTCAGAGGAGCGCCTGTGGTTTGCTAGCCCCAATTTGCGAATGCGGGTAAATGTCCTGAAAAGTTTTGGTGGATTTAGTATTACTTCCTTCACTTCTGAGATTCGTATGGGTGGTTTTCCACCTGCTGCGAAGGCTTCCGAGGCGACTAATTCAGTATCGAGTTAGTTGTAATTCCCACTGCTTATCGCCGATTTACGCAAAACTATACGCGTTCAGGGGCAATTCATGGATTGTCCCTACCTAAAAATCAGGGTTTAGTTAAATTGTGTCCTGGCTAGTAATTGTTTCCATATTGAAGCATGGGATGCTCTAAAAAACTAGTTAACATTGAACCTGGAAATTATTAAAGAAGAATTCAGAAGTCAGGATTCAGAATGGGCTAAATGCCCCGCTAACGCTAACAGAACAAATCAGTGGTGGGACTGAATCTCCCACGGGAGCAATGCGAAAATGTGAGATCGGATTTTATCTCTCAATTACCAGGGCTTATTCCCAATAAACCGAGGTCGAAGTTCCCTGTTTTTGCCTTTTCTAAGTAGCGATCGCTAAGAATTTAGGTAATTTATATTACCTATTTTTTGTACCTCACAAAATCGCATTGCTCCCATCTCCCACTCCGTTGATATTTTTAAATTTGCAAAAAGCTAGCGATCGCTTGCGGTAATGGCAAAATAATTACAATCAACAAAGCCATTGCCAGTAATCCCCCAATATCGCGTTTGTTATCCAGTTCAGTCACATCATTCAGTGCCGGCTCATCAATCAACGGCATAAATAATAAGATAATCGCCCACATCAAAAATTCTTCCCGAACTAAGGAAAGTAATAGCAAGAGGACACGAGCAACTTGACCAATAACGATCGCAGTTCGTTGTCCAAACATCGCATGGACAATATGACCTCCATCTAATTGTCCCACAGGCATTAAATTTAAAGCTGTGACAATTAGTCCCAAAAAACCAGCTACTGCAACTGGATGCAAATCAAGGGCTGATTTTGCCGTTAGCTGACTTCCCAAGGCTAGCTTGGAGAGTAGCGCTAGTAAGATTGAATACTTCGGATTCAGGGCATCAGGATTCAAAAGTTGGGTTTTTTCAGTTAGAGAAACTATATCAGAATGAGCCAAGCCCCATATTAGTAATGGCAAGGTGGCGACAAAGCCTGCAATTGGGCCAGCGATACTAATGTCAAATAAAGCTTTGCGGTTAGGAATGGGACTACGCATCTGAATAAATGCACCAAAAGTTCCCAAGAAGAAAGGTACGGGAATAAAGTAAGGTAAGGTGGAGCGAATCTTGTAGGATTTAGCTGTCAAATAATGCCCAAGTTCGTGAATGCCCAAAATAGTCATCAGTCCTAAAGCATAAGGTAATCCTTTAAATAGGACATCTGGGTTAGATAGAACTTTGAACAAAGAGCTAATTTCCCAAAGAGGCGGAAGAGAAACACCAGCAATTTCTATTCCCACCAAGGTAGTAGTTATCAAAGTAGCTACTAGTAATAGAAGTGCTAATCCTGGTCGAGTTAAGCGTTCCTGGTCGCGTGCTGGTGTATTTTTATCTTTAGCAGCTTGAGTGTTGGGAACCAGCACAAAGAAAGGTTTGCCATTGAAACCTTCTTGAAAAATCAGCAGGAAGCGATCGCCAAATTGTGCTTCAATATTAGTCTTAATCTGCTGGTAAGCGTTGCTGGCTTTAGTTCGCAATTGACCACGGCAAATTACGGACTGTGGTCGATACTCAATATTCTGAACGTAGTATACAGACCAAGGAAAACAATTTCGTAGTTGGGTTTCTTCCGTTGGCTCAATGGGACGCACTATTGGTTCTGCGGTAGGCTGGATAGTCGGCTGTGATTCTGAGGCTTGGGCTTGGGTCTGTGTATCTGTTGGCACTCTCCGCCCCCATTGAAACAAGATCCAGTACAACAGTGTGCAGACAAATAACGACGAGATGAACAGCGCTGGTGGTGGAGGTAGTTTAGTTCCGTAGATTAACGTCCATCCACTCAACAGCAATGCTGGTGCCATTAAAACTAGCCATAACAACCATACTGGTGTGCGGGTGATGTTAGCGACGCTTTGCTGCACCATTAGATAAGTAGCTAGCCCCAGTAGGAGGAGAAACAAAAACCAAAATCCCATATTATCTTCAGTAATTTTGACAAAACACCCTACCAGTAGCTTTAGCACCATAGCATTAACTACAAAGTAGACCTCAAACCCCAATTTTTTTACGAGCAGTTAACAGTGCTATGGAATTTTTGGGAATTTCCCCACTGTAACTAGATTATCCACAACTCCTCAGTCGGTTCTTTTATTATGTGCCTTTTACCTCAACACCCAAGTCATACAACTAAGCCACCACGGGCTGTATTCACTGACGAAGTTCCTAGCGGAAGTTCTCTGCAATCGGAATTCGCACAAGAGAGCATTTTTGCTTTTCCACCCAATCGGGACACATTAGGAGGAACCTCTTATTTCATTGTAAGAAATGAAGGTAATATCCTTATAGATTGCCCTGCCTTAGAGCGAACAAATCAAGATTTTTTAGCCGCGCATGGAGGCGTGCGTTGGTTATTTCTCACCCATCGCGGCGCTATTGGCAAGACTACTGAGTTTCAGCAGACCTTTGGCTGCGAGGTACTGATGCAAGAACAAGAAGCTTATTTATTACCAGGCTTAACCGTAACTACCTTTAGTCAGGAATTCACTCTTGATGCTGCAACACAAGTAATTTGGACACCAGGTCATTCTCCCGGCTCATCTTGCCTCTACTACAATCAGCTTGGAGGTATATTGTTTTCTGGTCGCCATTTAGTCCCGAATCAGAAGGGTGAGCCAGTACCATTACGCACAGCTAAAACCTTTCACTGGCCAAGGCAAATTCAGAGTCTTCGATTATTATTAGAACGTTTTACACCAGAAACTCTCCAGTACATTTGTCCTGGAGCTAATACAGGCTTTCTCAGAGGCAAACGTGTCATCGAGCAAGCTTATCAACACCTCGCCTATCTAGATTTACCAGCTTTGCTAGTGATACAGCCCATTTAGGGGCAGGGGGAGTAGGGAAAAAGAACTATTGATATTACCCACGCCCAATGCCCAATGCCCAATGCCCAATGCAATTTTTCTAACGTTTGTTAACCAAGATATTGTCCTGGGAATTATAACGCTAGTATACAGAGATTTTCGTAGAAGTTTATGAGCGCAAAAAATGATGGAGCTTTAAGGATCGCTGGGTATCGAACCATAGAACAACTTTATTCAGGTTCTCGTACCCAAGTGTATCGGGCAGTTCGAGAATGCGATACCTTCTCTGCGAGACGCTACGCGAACGGTGGGCTTCGCCAACGCCTACCAGTTGTCATCAAGCTCTTAAAACGAGAATACCCCAGTTTTAGCGAATTAGTCCAGTTTCGCAACCAATATGCGATCGCTAAAAACTTAGATATTCCCGGCATTATCAAACCCTACAGCCTGGAAGCCTATCGCAACGGCTATGCCATAGTCATGGAAGACTTTGGTGGCATTTCTTTGCGGCAATTTACCCAAGAAAAACCACTAACTTTAGAGCAATTTTTTGCTATTGCTCTACAACTAATAGATACGCTGCAACAGTTACATCAACAGCGTGTCATTCACAAAGATATTAAGCCAGCCAACATATTAATTCACCCTGACAGCAAACAAATCAAGCTGATTGACTTTAGTATTGCCTCACTTTTACCACGGGAAACTCCAGAAATCCAAAGTCCCAACGGACTGGAGGGAACACTAGCCTATCTGTCGCCGGAGCAAACCGGACGGATGAATAGAGGTATTGACTACCGCAGCGATTTCTATGCGTTGGGTGTGACTTTTTTTGAATTACTAAGCGGACAACTGCCCTTTGAATCCCAAGATCCGATG
Organism: Nostoc sp.; assembly: GCF_036919895.1. Lineage (GTDB taxonomy): Bacteria > Cyanobacteriota > Cyanobacteriia > Cyanobacteriales > Nostocaceae > Nostoc. The sequence continues at coordinate 113,288 of NZ_JBALBW010000060.1, read as the reverse complement.
GAATTGGTGCATTGTCACATTGCAAAACTCCCACCTTTTATCTGCGATTTCAACCCCGATTTGCCCTTGATGCTGGGCGAGATTGTCCGCAAACTGATGGCAAAGAATGCCGAAGATCGCTATCAGAGTGCGATGGGAATTAAACATGACTTAGTGACTTGCTTAGAAGAGTGGCGAGAAACAGGCAAGCACACCTGGTTTGATTTGGGACAGCGAGATATCAGCGATCGCTTTCTCATCCCCGAAAAACTCTACGGACGCGAATCAGAAGTGCAGACGTTACTGGAGGCATTTGGCTATATTGCCAATGGTGGCTCCCAACTGATGCTGGTGGCAGGTTTCTCTGGTATTGGCAAAACCGCAGTCGTTAATGAGGTACATAAGCCGATTGTTCGGTGGAACGGTTACTTCATCAAAGGGAAATATGACCAATTCAACCGCAATATTCCTCTATCTGCTTTTGTACAAGCCTTTCGTGACCTGATGGGACAGTTGCTTAATGAAAGTGATAGTCAACTGAAGCAATGGCAGAGTAGGATTTTAGCGGCAGTTGGAGAGAATGGGCAAGTTTTGATCGAGGTGATTCCTGAACTAGAGCAGATAATCGGCAAACAGCCTGCGATCGCAGAACTATCGGGTGGTGCAGCACAGAACCGTTTCAATTTGCTGTTCCAAAAGTTTATTCAGGTGTTCACAACCAGAGAGCATCCGTTGGTGATGTTTGTCGATGACTTACAGTGGGCAGATTCGGCATCGCTCAATTTGCTGAAGCTGTTGATGGGCCAAAGTGATAGCGGCTATCTATTCATTATTGGCGCATACCGCGATAACGAGGTATTTGTAGCTCATCCACTGATGTTGACAATAAATGAAATTGAAAAAGCATCCTCCTGTGTAAGTACTTTAACCCTAGCTCCCTTGAGTCAAGCAGATGTCAACCATTTAATCGCCGACTCTCTCAGCTGCACAACAGAACAAGCATTGCCGTTGACAGAGTTGGTTTATCAAAAAGCCAAAGGCAATCCCTTTTTCACGACTCAGTTTCTAAAAGCGCTGTATGAGGATGGGCTGATTACCTTTGATTGGGAGGTAGGTTTTTGGCAGTATGATGTGTCGCAAGTGCGATCGCTCACTCTCACTGATGATGTGGTGGAATTTATGGCCCTACAACTTCAGAAGTTGCCCGACATCACTCAAGATGTTTTGAAACTAGCAGCCTGTATTGGCAATCAGTTTGATTTAGCAACATTGGCGATCGTTTCTGAAAAGTCGCAGACTCAAACCGCTTCGGACTTGTGGAAAGCATTGCAAGAAGGATTTATCATTCCAACTAGTGAAGTCTACAAGTTTTATCAAACTGAAGCTTCAGCCGCCACTATCCAAACCTCAACACAGAAGGTTGACACCTGTGTTTACAAATTTTTACACGATCGCGTCCAGCAAGCTGCCTATTCCTTCATCGCAGAGGAGCAAAAACAGGCAACTCACCTAAAAATTGGGCAGTTACTCTTGAGTAACATCCCCGAAAGCAATCGGGAAGAACGTATTTTTGAAATAGTTAGTCAACTCAATGTTGCAGTTGAGTTGATTGCCCAACCAGCAGAACGTCAAGCATTGGCGCAATTTAACTTGATGGCAAGTCGCAAAGCAAAAGCTGCAACCGCCTATGCTGCTGCTTGCAAATATGCCCAGGTGGGTATAGGGTTACTGTCCCAAAACAGTTGGCAGCATCAGTATGAGTTAACTCTAGCACTCCATCAAGTCGCTACAGAAGCCGCTTATCTGAGCGGTGATTTAGAACAGATGGTAGCCTTTGCCAACCTAATCCTAAATCACGCCAAAACTCCATTAGATCAAATCAGCGTCTATGAGGTGAAGATTGAGGCATTCACCGCCCAGGGTGAATTTACCCAAGCGATCGCGGCAGCACTTACCATTTTAAAGCAATTAGGAGTGGAACTGCCCATAGCGCCAACTCAGGACGATATGGACGCTGCCTTTAGTACCGTCTCAGATGCAATTGGAGAGCGATTACCTGCTGAGTTACTCAACCTCAGCGAAGCGATGGATGCAAGCATCCTGGCAGCAGCTCGAATTTTGACATCAGTAGCACCCTGCGCTTATCTGTTCCGGCCACAGCTGTATTTACTGGTGATTTTAAAAAAGGTTTATTTGTCTGTCGTCTATGGCAATGAATCAACCTCGACTTTTAGCTATGTCTCTTATGGAATATTGATGTGTGGTGTGTTCGGAAACGTTGAATTAGGTTATGAATTCGGTCAGTTAGCCCTCGATCTACTTTCACGCTATCAAAATTCTGAATTGAAAGGGAAAACTTTATTACTAGTTTATTTGTACACAAGACATGGGAAAATGCACCTGCGTGAGACATTACAGCCCTTGCAGATTGCCTATTGTAGTTGTTTAGATGTGGGCGATTTAGCTTTCGCGGGCTACTCTGCGTATAACTACGGTTTTTATTCCTATTTTGCCGGACAGAATTTAACGCAATTAGAGCCAGAAATTGCCGGATATTGTGAAGCACTCAAGCATCTTAAGCAGAATACCAATCTCACTTATTCCCAGTTGATTCAACAAATTCTGCTCAATTTAATGGGGGATGCAGATAACGTGGTGGTATTAAGCGGTACAGCCTACAATGAACAGCATCAACTTCCATTAAATGAAGCAGCAGGCGATCGCACCGGACTAGCATTGCTGTGGATTAACAAACTGGTTGTATCTTATCTGTTTTCAGAGTTTGAACAAGCTGTACAAGAAGCTGGACAGGCAAGACAGTATTTGGATGCTATCCTGGCTTTTTTCTATGTACCAATCTTTCATTTTTATGAGTCTTTAGCCCAAATAGCATGGTTTGGGCAACTTTCAACCCCAGAACAGCAGCAAATAAAAGAATGCATCGCTGCCAATCAAGAAAAACTCAAATACTGGGCAACTCATGCGCCGATGAATTTCTTACACAAGTTTCATCTAGTGGAGGCGGAACGAGAGCGAGTCCAAGGCAACAAAGCCGAGGCAATAGATTTGTACGATCGCGCGATCGCTCTTGCTAAAGAACACGGTTATATCCAAGAAGAAGCACTTGCCAATGAGCTAGCCGCTAAATTTTACCTCAACTGGGGCAAAGAACGGGTAGCTGGGGAATATATGACCCAAGCCTACTACGGCTATGCTCGCTGGGGTGCAAAAGCCAAAGTCGCCGATCTGGAAAAACGTTATCCCCAACTACTCGTCCCCATTCTCCAGCAAACCCGTTCTCCTCTCTCAACTAACGAAACGATCTTCGCCTTGGAGAGTGTCACCTCCACCAGTTCCGCCACTTCTAGCAGTAGTAGCATCTCTGTTGCTTTAGATTTAGCTACCATTCTCAAAGCTTCTCAAACCCTTTCTGGCGAAATCGAACTCGAAAAACTGCTCTCGGTATTGCTGCATATCGTCATTGAAAATGCCGGAGCCGATAAGTGTGTGTTCATCCTTTTGGAGTCAGATCGTTTGCTAATTCAGGCCACAGCAGAGCTTTCTCTCAATGTCAACGTCAATTTTTACTCAATGTTGCTCAACCCGCAACCCATCGAAGACTCTGTTGATGTGTCGATTGGCTTAATTAATACCGTCAAACGCAGTTTAAAACCTGCGGTAATTATGAATGCTACGGTGCATCCGCAATTAATTAATGATGCGTATATTCAGCAACAACAAGTCAAAAGTATCTTATGTAGCCCGATTTTGCATCAAGGTAAATTGCTAGGAATATTGTATCTGGAAAATAATTTGGTAACTGGAGCCTTTACAAGCGATCGCGTCGAACTGCTGAACTTAATTTGCGCTCAAGCCGCAATTTCTCTAGAAAATGCCCGACTTTATCGAAATTCCCAGAACTATGCTCAACAGTTGAAACAATCTCTAGCGAAATTACAGGCTAGTGAAACCCGCTTCCAAAATTTGGCGAATAATATTCCTGGTATGGTGTACCAATTCCGTCTAGCCCCCGACGGTTCCACTTCCACACCCTACGTTAGTTCTGGCTGTTTCGATTTGTATGGGTTAGCGCCAGAGTTGGTGATGACAGGGACGCATAGCCTTTACGAAATGAATCATCCTGACGATCGCGCAGCTATTGAAAAAGCGATCGGCTACTCAGCCCAAACTCTCACGCCATTTGAGATAGAATGTCGCATTATCTTGCCTTCAGAAACCGTGAAATGGGTTCGATCTACTGCTCGCCCAGAGCCACAAGCCGATGGCGCAATCATCTGGGATGGGGTGATGATTGATATTAGCAATGGCAAACAGGCTGAAGAATCTCTAGCCAAAGAACGAGAGTTTTTGAATGCGATCATTCACAATATTATTGATGGGATTGTTGTTTGTGATGCTAGTGGCAAATTGACTTTATTTAACAAAGCAACTCGTGACTTTCATGGCTTACCAGTAGAATCATTACCAGCAGAACAGTGGACAGAACATTTCGATCTCTATCAACCAGATGGGCAAACACCTCTATCAACCACAGAAATTCCATTGTTTCGCGCCTTGCAAGGGCAAATAGTCGAAAATGCTGAAATGGTAATTGCACCGAAGCATGGTTCTAAGAGAATTTTGTTAGCTAGCGGACAAGCAATCTTCGATTCTTCGGGTAACAAACTCGGTGCAGTCGTTGTGATGCGAGATATTAGCGAAAGGGCGCGGCTTGAATCCGAACGCAAACTTGCTGAACTTGCCTTGCAGCAGAAATCACAAGATTTGCAACAAGCCTTGATCGATTTACAACACGCTCAATTACAAATTATTCAAAATGAAAAAATGTCGGCACTGGGCAACTTAGTTGCTGGTGTGGCTCATGAAATGAATAATCCCCTCGGTTTTATTGCTGCCAGTCTCAAACAAGCTAAACCCACCATCGCTGATATTGTTGACCACTTAAAACTTTATCAACAAAGCTTGCCTAACATGAGTGATGAAATTAGAGATCATGCCGAAGAAATCGACTTGGATTATAGCTTAGAAGATTTACCCAAGATCATTGATTCCATGACTATGGCGTGCGACAGGCTAAAAAACATCAGCACTAGTTTGAGAACTTTCTCTCGTGCCGATCAAGACTACAAAGTGCCCTTCAATATCCACCAAGGAATCGATAGCACAATTTTAATTTTGAAACATCGTCTGAAGGGCAATGAACAACGTCCTGCTATTGAAGTTATCACCAACTACGATAATTTACCTCAATTAGAATGTTTTCCTGGACAACTAAATCAGGTATTTATGAATATAATTGCTAATGCAATTGATGCCTTAGATGAGTCTAATTTAGGACATAAGTTTGAGGAAATTCAAGCCAATATTAACAGAATTTTAATTAAGACTTCGATAGAAAATAACACTATAAAAATTGCTATAAGTGATAACGGCAAGGGTATTAAAGAAGAGGTTAAAAATAAAATCTTTGACCATTTATTCACGACAAAATCTGTCGGTAAAGGCACAGGTTTAGGATTAGCGATCGCACGGCAAATTGTCGAATCAACTCACAGTGGTAAATTAAGTTGTAACTCGGTTTTGGGTGAGGGTACAGAATTTATCATTGAAATCCCGGTATAATTTTTAGCTCTCATTGTTAAACAGCTTCAGATATTTGGGAATACTAAATCTGGAAATCTTCAGGATTTAGCAATATATATGGTTAGCACTCTTGTCAATATTCCCGGATATCACATCAGTGAGGAACTCTACAATGGTTCCAGAACCCTAGTTTATCGGGGGTATCGAGAGACTGACTCATTACCTGTAGTCATTAAACTGCTAAAGAATCCATATCCAAGTTTTAGTGAACTAGTACAATTTCGGAATCAATACACCATAGCCAAAAATCTTAACTCACCTCTCATCATCCAAACCTATAGCCTGGAACCCTATCAAAATGTCTATGCGCTGGTGATGGAAGACTTTGGGGGGATTTCTTTAAAAGATTATTTCACCTCTGAACAGAGGCAATATATCGCATTTTTACAGGAATTTTTGCAGATTGCGATCGCACTCTGCAACACCTTAGATATATTGTATCGGGAGCGGATTATACATAAAGATATTAAACCCGCCAATATTCTCATTAATCCTGAAACCAAACAAGTTAAATTAATTGACTTTAGCATTGCATCTCTGCTACCAAGAGAAACACAAACCCTCCTCAATCCGAATGTGCTGGAAGGAACGCTGGCTTATATTTCACCAGAACAAACTGGACGGATGAATCGCGGGATTGACTACCGCACTGATTTTTATTCAGTCGGTGTGACTTTTTATCAATTACTCACTGGAAAATTACCATTTCAGTCAGAGGATGCGATGGAGTTGGTACATTGTCATCTTGCGAAAACAGCAACCTTAGTACACGAAATTAATTCAGCAATTCCATCTCTGCTCTCTGCAATTGTCAGTAAGTTGATGGCGAAAAATTCTGAAGACCGCTATCAGAGCGCATTAGGGCTAAAATATGACTTAGAAAACTGCTTGATTCAATTGAAGGAAACGGGCACAATAGAAAACTTCTCAATTGCCCAACGGGATGTGTGCGATCGCTTCATCATCCCTGATAAACTCTATGGCAGAGAAACCGAAGTAGAAACCTTACTTCAAGCATTTGAAAGAGTCAGCCTTGGCGCAACAGAAATGATGCTGGTTGCGGGGTTTTCTGGTATTGGGAAAACTGTGGTTGTCAACGAAGTTCATAAGCCTATTGTGCGACAACGCGGCTATTTTATCAAAGGGAAATTTGACCAATTTAATCGTAGTATTCCCTTCAGTGCATTTGTGCAAGCATTTCGAGATTTAATGGAGCAATTGTTAACAGAAAGCGATGCTCAAATTCAGCAATGGAAAAACAAAATTTTAGAGGCAGTTGGCGAAAATGGACAGGTAATTATTGAAGTCATCCCAGAACTAGAAACAATTATTGGTGGACAGCCAGCAGCCATAGAGTTATCAGGAACAGCGGCCCAAAATAGATTTAATTTATTGGTTCAAAAATTCACCCAAGTTTTTACCAACCCAGAACATCCATTAGTGATGTTTTTAGATGATTTGCAATGGGCAGATTCAGCATCACTAAAGTTAATACAGCTTTTAATGGCTGATACAGGTCATCTTTTATTAATTGGTGCTTACCGTGATAACGAAGTTAATCCAGCACATCCCTTAATGTTGACTTTGAGTGAGATTCAAAAAACTCAAGCAACGATTAATAAGATTACTTTAGCACCACTGAGTCAAGAGCAAGTAAATCAGCTAGTTGCTGACACATTGAAATCTCCAGAAAGTTTGGCATGGTCTCTTTCTGTATTGATTTATCAGAAAACCAAAGGGAATCCGTTTTTCACAACCCAGTTTCTCAAAGCACTGCATCAAGAAAATCTGATTCAATTTGATTTGAAGTTCGGCTGTTGGCAATTTGATATTGCCCAAGTGACAATTCAAGCGGTTACAGATGACATTGTAGCCTTTATCCCATTGCAATTAGGAAAACTACCGCCATCAACTCAACAGGTATTGCAGTTAGCTGCTTGTATTGGCAACCAGTTTGATTTAGCAACTTTGGCAATTATTTCCGAACAATCCCAAATTGAGACAGCTGCTGCTTTGTGGAAAGCATTACAATCAGGGTTGATTTTACCGATTGGTGATGTTTATAAGTTTTATATTGGGCAAGATAATCTTGTAGTTACTCAAGAAAATCAAGAGACTGTTACATACAAATTTTTACATGACCGAGTACAACAAGCGGCTTATTCCCTAATTCCCGATGAGCAAAAAACAGCAACTCATCTGCAAATTGGGCAGTTACTGCGACAAAACTTGTCCAAGATTGAGCTTGAGGAAAAACTGTTTGATATTGTCCTGCATTTGAATTTAGGACAAGAGTTAATTACTCAAGTGAGCGAACGAGAAGTACTTGCTCAACTGAACTTCAAAGCTGGAGTCAAGGCGAGAAATTCGACAGCCTACGCCGCAGCAAGAGTTTATTTCCAAACCGGGATGAAGCTATTACAGCCAGACTGCTGGCAACATCAGTATGAATTGACTCTGAATCTGTATGTTACCACTGCTGAAGCTAGCTATTTGAATGGTGACTTTGAGGAGATGGAACAGCTAACCGCAGTAGTGTTGCAAAAAGCTCAGACCATTTTAGACAAAGTTAAAATCTACGAAATTCAAATCGCTGCACAAATGGCTCAGAGCCAAATATTAGAAGCGATCGCAGTGGGAAGGGATGCACTGAGTCAATTAGGGGTAGATTTACCGGATGCAACCGATGAAGCCCAAATGGGCAAAGTGCTAGAAGAGCTTGCAAGCCTTCAAAGGGGTAACAATCCATCTGCTCTGGTTAATTTACCTAAGATGAGCGATCCCACCGCGATCGCGGCGATGCAACTATTAGGAGTGTTGTTTGCACCAGTGTTGCTGGGAATGCCCGGATTACTGCCCCTCTTGGGTGCAACGATGGTGAAGTTGTCGCTCCAGTTTGGCAATGCCCCAGCCTCGACGGTAGGATATGGGCTTCATGGCATGATCCTATGTGCCTTTTTGGGCAAAGTCGAAACAGGCTACGAGTTTGGTAGATTAGCGCTCTCGTTGCTAGAGGGGTTGAATGCTCAGTCTATGAAGTCCCTGACTTTAAACTTGTTTGGATCTTTCATCCAACATCACCAGCAAGCAGTCTTGGCAACATTACCGACACTGAAAGATGGCTACACCATTGGCATAGAAACAGGCGATTTTCTCTACGCTGGCTACAACATAGCAGGTTACGCCTGTAATGCGCTTTTCGCAGGTGTAGAGGTGGATACGTTGTCATCCGAATTGGCTGCTTACAATGCTGTCCTAGCTCAGATGAAGCAAGATTCGGCGCATATTTATTCGGATATGGTGCGGCAAACGGTGGAGCATTTGAGAGAAACTGTAAGCCAACCACATTGCTTAACTGGCACTATTTATAATGAGACGCTAATGCTGCCGAAGCACCAGCAAGATAACGATCTTACCTCGATCGCCATTGTCTACATCTACAAACTGCTGCTTGCCTACTACTTTGGCAATTATCAGGCTGCCCTCGATTACATTACCTCAGTCAAGTCCTACTTGATGGCAGTATCGGGAATGTTTTTTACTTCTATTTTCCATTTTTATGCTGCGCTAACTCATCTAGCACTCTTCCCCACCCAGCCAGATGCAGAACAAGCAAAGCTGCTTGCTATTGCCATAACTCATCAAACTGCTCTCCATCAATGGGCGCAAAATGCCCCGATGAATCATTTACATAAATGGTATCTAGTTGAGGCTGAACGTCATCGAGTTTTGGGTGAAAAAGCCGCAGCTAGTGAGTGTTACGACCAAGCCATCGCTCTTGCCAAAACACATCAATTTATCAACGAAGAAGCCTTAGCCAATGAACTAGCAGCCAAATTCTATCTAGATTGGGGCAAAAAGCGTATTGCCCAGGAATACATGATTGAAGCCTATTATGGCTATGCTCGTTGGGGTGCAAAAGCCAAAGTCGCCGACTTGGAAAAACGCTATCCTCAACTCCTCGCCTCCATCCTCCAGCAAACCCGTTCTCCTCTGTCAACTAACGAAACTATCTTCGTTTTGGGGAGTGTCACATCCACTAGTTCCCCTAGTTCCAGCAGTAGCAGCGTCTCTGTTGCTTTAGATTTAGCCGCTATTCTTAAAGCTTCCCAAACGATCTCAGGCGAAATCGAACTGGAAAAACTGCTTTCATCGTTGCTTTCTATCGTTATCAAAAATGCCGGGGCTAATAAATGCGTATTCATGCTATTGCGAGACGAACGCCTGTTAATTAAAGGGTCAATTGTTGAAGGTTCGGAGTCGGTGGTTTTGCAGCGCCTTCCGGTTGAAGAGAGCCAAGATATTCCCCTGAAGCTGATTTATAAAGTCTTGCACGACAGACAGACTGCTGTGTTGATTGATGCAACGGCCGATCTGAACTTAGTCAATGACCCCTATATCATGCGTCAGCAGCCCAAAAGTATTTTGTGTAGCCCGATTTTGCATCAAGGTAAGTTCCTGGGAATTTTATATCTAGAAAATAATTTAGTAACTGGGGCGTTTACAAGCGATCGCGTCCAACTGCTCAACTTACTCTGCGCTCAAGCAGCCATCTCCCTAGAAAATGCCCGACTTTATGAGCGATCGCAGCAATATGCTCAACAACTAGAACAGGCATTAAACAATCTGGAAAATGCCCAACTCCAAATTGTCCAAAGTGAGAAAATGTCAGCATTAGGTAACTTAGTCGCAGGGGTAGCCCACGAAATCAACAATCCCGTCGGCTGCATTATTGGCAACGTTGGTGCTGTCCAAAATTCCATCAATGACCTATTTGGACTAATTGACCTCTACAAGGAGCAATTCCCTCAACCTGGCCCGGAAATTGAAGAAGAATTAGAGACAATTGACCTGGAATATTTACGAGATGATTTACCCAACTTAATTAGAGCCATGAAAGATGGTGGCGATCGCATCAAGTCTATCAGCAAAAGCCTCCGCACCTTCTCCCGTGCCGATAGCGACCAAAAACAAACCTTCAATCTCCACGAAGGCATTGATAGCACCATCTTGATTTTACGCCATCGTCTCAAAGCCAACGAGACTCGTCCAGCCATTGAAGTTGTCACAAACTATGGTAATATCCCGGCGATTAATTGCTTTCCCGGTCAATTAAATCAGGTATTTATGAATATTCTTGCTAATGCTATTGATGCATTAGATGAATCAAATAATGGTCGGACTTTTGCAGAAATTCAAGCTAATCCTAACTGCATTACCATTCAAACATCGGTCGAAGATGAAATGGTAAAAATTACCATTACTGATAACGGTAAAGGGATGAGTGAATCGGTAAAACAAAAGATTTTTGACCACTTATTTACTACCAAAGCTGTCGGGAAAGGCACGGGGCTGGGGTTGGCGATCGCTCGACAAATCGTCGAATCAACTCACGCAGGGGCGATCGCTGTGGAATCTGCACTCAACCAAGGCACAAAATTTATAATTTCACTACCCCTATAGAAGTTACAAATTATCTGGATCGATACCTCGCTGCTGAAGACGATAACGCAAGTCTTGTAGGGCTTGCTCTGCCTGTTCTATGCGTTCATCGGGGGTAAGGAAGCGTGAGCCAGCTCGATCAAACCAAAATAACCAGTCTCGCTCCCACCCTTTATGAATCCCCGCAGCTACCCCAATTCCCAACTGCAACTCCGGTATCCAAAACTGCTCTTGTGACTGCAACACAAATTCATCATCAACCCGTTGATACACTTCAAAGGGAGCGTGATTATCCCGTTGCCAATATTCTGGATTGTAGATGACGTAATACAATACCCCTAAATCCAAATATTTGCCCATTTTAATATCGTATTCTCCACTGTATGTTTGAGAGACGATTTCGACAACTAAAATGGGTGGTGTCCAATTTTCTTCCCAAAGCACATAACTGAGTCTTCCGTTCGGCGGTCGTCGCCGTCGTTGGACACCCAAGCTTAAAAAGCCATCGGGGACAATGGATTTTCTCGGTGCAGTCGGGAGGTAGTAGATACCCATGTCTACACCAAAGAACCAATCGGTGCGATCGCTCCAAATAGCGGACAGAATAGCTAACAGTAAGTTAGGAACCAGGTTTTGTAGTTCGTTATCCACAGGAGTATCATCCGAGTCGGGGAGTTCAGCCGCCGTTGGGAGCAGAGGTAGGGGAATGGAGTATTCCATCTGATAAGTTCCCTCGCAACAATAAACCCATTTTATGATCTGGGAATACTAAATCCAGAATTGTCAAGATTTTGGTGGCAGAACAATGACTCCAGTAAGTATTCTCGGATATCAAGTAAGCGTTGAACTCTACAATGGTTCTCGCACTGTGGTTTATCGCGCAGTTCGAGAGATTGACCAAAAACCTGTAGTGATTAAACTGCTGAAAATCCTTATCCCAGTTTCTCGGAATTGGTACAATTTCGCAATCAGTATACTATTGCCAAAAATCTTAACTCACCTCTGATCATCCAAACCTATAGCCTAGAACCCTATCAAAATGGCTATGCGCTGGTGATGGAAGACTTTGGGGGGATTTCTTTAAAAGATTATTTCACCTCTGACCAGACGCGATATATCGCGTCTCTAGATGATTTTTTACGAATTGCGATCGCACTATGCAACACCTTAGCCCGGATTTCTCACCACATCTCTCAAAACCTTGTGCAGGGGAGCAGGGGAGCAGAGATATTGTACAATTTCTTTCCCCTCTGCTCCTCCGCTCCTCCGCTCCTCCGCCCCTCTTGCCACTTCTTCGCTTAAAGCTTGTGAGAAATGCGGGCTACGGCCACCGAACTCTACTCCGAACCCCTGGAAAACAACCCCAATCTCCCCGTCAAACTGATTCAATATGTCAAAAACACTCAACAAGCCGTGGTGATTAACGATTTAGAAACCGATTTACCCGTAATTGGTGATTATTTGAGACAACACCAGCCGAAAAGTGTCCTGTGTTTACCCATTCTCAATCAAGGAAATTTGGTTGGTATTTTGTATCTCAATAATCACTTAACCAGTAGTGTATTTACCAGCGATCGCATCATTATTCTCGACTTCCTCTGCACTCAAGTGGCGATTTTTCTAGAAAATGCACGGCTTTACAATCAAGTCCAGCAGACCCTCACCGACTTGCAAAATGCTCAATTACAAATAGTTCAAAGTGAAAAAATGTCGGCGCTAGGTAACTTAGTCGCTGGTGTCGCTCACGAAATCAACAATCCCGTCGGCTGTATTATTGGCAACATTGGTGCTGTCCAAAATTCCATCAATGACCTATTTGGACTAATTGACCTCTACAAGGAGCAATTCCCCCAACCTGGGACGGAGATTGAAGAGGAATTAGAGACAATCGACCTGGAATATTTACGGGATGATTTACCCAAATTAATTAGAGCCATGAAAGATGGTGGCGATCGCATCACATCCATCAGCAAGAGTCTCCGCACCTTCTCCCGTGCCGATAGCGACCAAAAACAAACCTTCACACCTCCACGAAGGCATTGATAGCACAATCTTAATTTTACGCCATCGCCTCAAAGCCAACGAGACTCGTCCAGCCATTGAAGTCGTCACCAACTATGGTAATATCCCGGCGATTAATTGCTTTCCCGGTCAATTAAATCAGGTATTTATGAATATTCTTGCTAATGCCATTGATGCCTTAGATGAATCTAATCATGGTCTAAGTTTTGCAGAAATTCAAGCTAATCCTAACTGCATTACCATTCAAACATCGGTCGAAGATGAAATGGTAAAAATTACCATTACTGATAACGGTAAAGGGATGAGTGAATCGGTAAAACAAAAGATTTTTGACCACTTATTTACTACCAAAGCTGTCGGTAAAGGCACGGGGCTGGGGTTAGCGATCGCACGGCAAATTGTTGTGGAAAAACACAGTGGTAATCTTAACTGCACTTCTGCATTGGGACAAGGAACAGAGTTTGTGATTACCTTACCAGTTAAAACTGTGGCATTGAATTTATAACAATCAAAAGGAATCACAAAAATGTCTAATTGGCAAAACTTTCGCTCTCAATGGCGGCGAATTCGCTATTGTCTCATTTTCCTAGCTGCCCTATGGTTGAGTTTAGGGATTCCAGGTTGTAGTTTGTCCCCACCCAATTCTCAAACAGCTTCATCTCCTGATTCCACCCGATTCAATCCGACTACACAACGCTTTGATGGTGTGACGATTAATGTCATTACCCATGATGGAGCGCAAAAAACGGCGACTGCGCGACATATTGCTGGGTTTGAAGCCTTGACTGGAGCAAAGGTCAATCTGACTACTGTTCCGTTTAAAGATTTGTATGACACGCTGCAAAATAACTGGTCTGGTCAGAAATCAAAGTACGATATGGCGGTTATTTTACCTCAGTGGAAAATCGACTTTGCTGATGCTGGTTATTTGGCAGATTTAAGCGATCGCACGAAGTCTGATACTGCTTTGCAATGGCAGGATATTGCTCCCCTGTTTCGGAATTTTAGCGCGATTTACAAGGGACGCACCTACACTATTCCCTTGGATGGCGACTTTCATATAATTTATTACCGCACAGATTTGTTCAAGTCAGCGGGGTTAACGCCTCCAGAAACGTGGGATGAGTATCTAGCGATCGCCCAGCGATTTCACCGCAAAGACCTGAATGGCGACGGTGAACCAGACTACGGCTCTTGTATTGAAAAGCGTCCCAAGGAATATAGTGCATCAATATTGGTCACTCCCTTTTTACAATCTCAGGGAACGGCACAAGGGGTATTTTTTGACCCGGACACAATGAAGCCCTTGGTAAACAATCCAGGATTTGCCAAGGCATTAGAGATATACAAAAAAACGATGGATTATGGAGTTCCCGACGATCAAAACCTGAGTCAGGACAAAGCAAGAGAATTATTTCTGAGTGGGAGGTGTGCTATGACCCTTGATTGGGGGGATGTAGGCACGTTGGCGATCGATCCTGCTAAGTCGAAAGTGATTAACAAAGTGGGAGCCTTTATCACTCCCGGCACAACTCAAGTTCTCGATCAAAAGACAAGTAAGCTAGTTGCTTGTGACAAGTTTACCTGTCCTTACGCCATTGATGGAGTCAATCACGCGCCTTATGCCGCTTATGGGGGATGGGTTGGTGTCGTTGCAGCCAAGACAGCACCAAGGGTGAAAGATGCCGCATACTCGTTTCTCTCCTACATGAGTCAATCGGCTCAGTCAAATATTGATGTCACACTTGGCGAAACAGGCTTCAACCCTTACCGAATTTCTCAATTTGAAAATGCAAACCCCTGGATTAAAGCCGGGATGTCACCTGAAACTGCCAACAGCTATTTAGGAGCGATCGGTGTCAGCCTGAATAGTTCCAATATGGTCTTAGATTTGACAATTAAGAACAATCAGCAATATATGGAAGTCCTCGATGCGATTCGAGCAGATTTCTTAGCGAACAAAATTACGAAAGAACAAGCAATACAACAAATTGAACAGAGATGGGAGCAAATTACTAACAAAGTGGGACGTGAGTCTCAACGCGCCGCTTACCGAGCCAGCCTTGGGCTAAACCCATAAACAGATTTGCTCACCACCAAAACCGTTGGCAATGGAATAGGATTAAGCAATTCAAAATTTAACAATTTCCCTCGTCAAATCATCGAATCAACCCAAAGTGGCAAATCCAAGTGTAATCATATACCGATTAAAACTATGAAGAGGATGTATAAAATGTCTGATTTTCCTGGTTTTTGCTCTCAGATTACTAACACAGTGGGGCGCGAGTCTCAAAAGTCCGCTTATCGGTCTAGCCTTGGTCTGAAATCTTCAGAACAAGCGCCGCTTTGCCAAACGTAAACCTCACATTGACACACTCTTAGCACCCATGATTTTTTCTTTGCAGCAACGCTTGCACTCCTGGAGGAAACTATTAAAGTATCTGCCTGTCATGCTAACAGCATTATGGATTAGCATCGCCGTTCCTGGCTGTAGCCTCTTTCAATCCAATCCCCTAACGGCTTCATCCCCTGGGCTAACACAAACAACTTCCCAGACTAAAACATCACCCGCTCAACGCTTCGACGGGGTGAAAATTAATGTTGTTACCAATCCTGGAGGACTTCATCTAAAGGCTGGGACACATATTGCTGAGTTTGAGGCATTGACTGGAGCTAAGATCGAGCTAAAGGAGGTTCCTTTTATAAATTTTCGCAAATTGTTAGAGAAGAACTGGTCTGGCAATGCTTCCGAGTACGATCTAGCTATTATTTTGCCTCAGTGGCAAATCGACTTTGCTGATGCTGGCTATATAGAAGATTTAACCGATCGCCGAAAATCCGATCCTGCTTTAGAGTGGGATGATATTGCACCCCTATTCCGAGATTTCAGCGCCAACTACAAGGGACGCACCTACGCAATTCCCTTAGATGGTGATTTTCATCTGGTTTATTACCGCAGGGATTTGTTGAAGCAAGCGGGGTTAAAGCCTCCCGAAACTTGGGATGATTATCTAGCAGTGGCTAAACAGTTTCATGGCAAAGACCTTAATGGCGATGGGAAACCAGACTACGGCTCTTGTATCGCCAAGGTTGCAAAGGAAATCAGTACAACATTCTCGATCTCATTTTTTGCTTCTTTTCTACAATCTCAGGGAACAGCCCAAGGAATGTTCTTCGATCCAGAGACAATGAAACCTCTAGTAAATAATTCCGGATTTGCTAGGGCGCTAGAACTCTACAAACAAACCGTGGAATATGGAGTTCCCGACGATAAAAATCTGAATCTAGCTACAGCTAGAAAAACATTTCTGAGCGGGCGATGTGCCATGACCCTTGACTGGGGTGATATTGGCCCCCTCGCTATTGATCAGGCGGTGTCTAGGGTGATAGATAAAGTAGGTGCTTCAATTACACCAGGGACGACTCAAGTGCTCGATCGCCGGACTAACAAACTGGTCGTCTGCGATAAGTTTACCTGTCCTTACGCCATTGAGGGTGTCAATCACGCAACCTACGCTGCCAACGGGGGCTGGGTGGGTGTGGTGGCAGCAAAATCACCACCAAAAGTAAAGGATGCTGCCTACGCATTTCTCTCTTACATGAGTCAGCCTGCTCAGTCCAATATTGATGTTACTCTTGGCAAAACGGGGATGAATCCCTACCGCATTTCGCAATTTAAAAATTCCGATCCTTGGATTAAATCAGGGATGTCGTTTGAAGCTGCCAATAACTACTTAGGGGCGATCGGTGTCAGCCTGAATAGTTCCAATATGGTTTTGGATCTGATAATTCCCCAGAATCAACAATATATCGAAACCCTTGATGCGATTCGAGCGGATTTCTTAGTGGACAAAATTACGAAAGAGGAAGCAATGCAGCAGATTGAGCAGAGATGGGAGCAGATTACCAATCAAGTGGGGCGTGAGTCTCAACGCGCCGCTTATCGGTCTAGCCTGGGGCTAACCCCATAAGCCAATAGCTTGGTTTTGTTTTGTGGAATATTTATCTGTTAAAACAGTCAGGGCAAGTAGGGGGAGAGAAAAAAGCTTAACTCAAGCGTAATAAAAAATCAATATATCTGGGAACAATAAATCTGTAAATCGTCAAGATTTGGCAGTTCAAAGCCAGAGGATAAGAATTATAAAATGTCTAATTGGCAAAACTTTTGTTCTGTGTGGCAGCGAGTTCGATATGGTCTGATTTTCCTGGTCGCTCTGTGGTTGAGTTTAGGGGTTCCAGGTTGCAGCCTCTCCCCACCCAGTTCTCAAACAGCTTCATCTCCTAGTCCTACCCAGATCAATCCGACTACACAACGCTTTGATGGTGTAACTATTAATGTCATTACCCATGATGAAGCCATTCATACAGGCACTCAGAGACGGATTGCTGGGTTTGAAGCCTTGACTGGAGCAAAGGTGAATCTAACGGGTGTTCCCTTTAAAAATCTCTACACTATATTACAAAACAACTGGTCTGGTAAGAATTCAAAGTACGATATGGCAGTCATCTTACCTCAATGGCTGATCGACTTTATCGATGCTGGCTATTTAGAAGATTTAACAGCACGAGTGAAGACTGATGCTGCCTTGAGGTGGGAAGATATCGCTCCTATCTTTCGGAATGTTAGTGCAACTTATAAAGGACATATCTACAGTATTCCGTTGGATGGCGATTTTCACATGGTTTATTACCGCAGCGATCTGTTAAAGGAAGCTGGATTAACGCCTCCAGAAACGTGGGAGCAGTATTTGGCGATCGCAAAACGGTTTCACGGCAAAGACCTAAATAGCGACGGTAAACCAGACTATGGCTCTTGTATTTCCAAACGTGCCCACGAGAATAGTAGCAGTATGTTGATATCTATTGCCACTCCTTTTTTGCAGTCTTTGGGAACAGCACAAGGAGCATTTTTTGACCCAGACACCATGAAGCCTTTGGTGAACAATCTAGCTTTTGCCAAAGCACTAGATATTTACAAACAAACGATGGATTATGGAGTTCCCCATGATGAAAATCTGGGTGGTTCTAAAGCTAGAGAATTATTCATCACTGGCAGATGCGCCCTGACCATTGATTGGGGCGATGTTGGGCCTCTATCCATTGATCGGTCTGTGTCTAAAGTGATGGATAAAGTGGGTGCTGTCATCACTCCAGGCACAACTCAAGTCCTCGATCGCAAAACCAATCAACTGGTAGCTTGTGATAAGTTTACCTGTCCATACTTCATTGATGGTGTCAATCATGCACCTTATGCTGCCAATGTTGGTTGGACGGGTGTGGTTTATGCTAAGGCAGCAGCAAATGTTAAAGATGCCGCCTATAGTTTTCTCTCTTACATGAGTCAACCCGCTCAGTCTAATGTGGATGTGACAATCGGGACAACGGGCTTTAATCCCTACCGAATTTCGCAATTTGAAAACTCAGATCCTTGGATTAAAGCAGGGCTGTCGTCTGAAGCTGCCAACAACTATCTCGGAGCGATCGGTGTCAGCCTGAATAGTTCCAACATAGTTTTGAATTTAAGCATTCCCCATAATCAGCAATATCAATTTGAAGTTCTCGATGCTGTCGTATCTAAGTTCTTGGTCAAAAAAATTACGAAAGATGAAGCAATGCAACAGATTGCCCAAGGATGGGAGCAGATTACCAACCAAGTAGGGCGCGAGTCTCAACGCGCAGCTTACCGCGCTAGCCTTGGGCTATGAGGGCAGGGGGCAGGGAGATGAGGGAGATGAGGGAGATGAGGGGGAAGAATTAATAACCAATGCCCAATGCCCAATTCCCAATGCCCAATTCCCAATGCCCAATTCCCAATTCCCAATTAAACTGTTCATTTGATAAATTAAGTGGGCATTTTAGAAATAATTGGGCAAAAATAACATTGGGAGTGACTAAAAATGCACTACCTGTATAAGTAGTTTGAGGCTGTAAAAGGAGCTACAGAGCGTGCGAAATTGGAACCTCAGCACAAAAATTATTGCTTCCTATTCAGTGCTAATCGCAGTGATGGCTGGGACAATAGCATCGGGAATGTACTGGCAGTTGTACTCTAGTCAACGGCAGGCAATTCGTAATCGTCTTTTGGCGATTGTCAGTTTGGCAGTTCCACAAATTGATAGCGATTATCATGGATTAGTTCTCCAGCGTAGCGATCGCACCTCAGCCTTTTACAAAATTAATCAAGATAGGCTTGTATCTATTCAAGCGACTAGTAAAGATATATTACGTATTTATACAGTACGTCAACAACCAAATAAAAAATTTGTCTATGTCTTAAACTACGACCCTGCCGATCGAGGTAAAACTGTATTGATTGGCATGGATTACACAAAGTCATTAGATGATTTGTATACAGCCGTTGCCCACAATGCACCGTTTGTTGAGCAGGAATTTCAGCACAGTACAAATGGCGAAATTATTCTTTACGGCTATGCCCCAATAAGCAATCTTCAGGGTCGGGTGAATGGATTTTTGGTGGTTGAATTAGATGCAAGTTCTGTAGTGCGGCAGGAAATTCGGGTTGCCGGATTTGCTCTGGTAACATTTTTGGCTGTGTTGTTACTGACTGTAGCTTTAGTGCGTTGGCTATCGCGATCGCTTGTAGTACTACCGATTTTACAACTCAATAGCGCCGCCAAGCAATTAGAAACGGGAAATTGGAATGCGACTCTAGCGAGCAATCGCACCGATGAACTTGGCGAACTTTCGGCATCTTTTAATAGCATGGCCAAACAGTTGCAAACCTCCTTTGCCACCTTAGAACAAAAAGTAGAAGAACGGACACTAGAACTAGCAGAAGCAAAAGAGAAAGCTGATAGTGCAAACCTTGCTAAGAGCGAGTTTCTCGCTAACATGAGCCATGAATTGCGAACTCCGCTCAATGGCATCCTGGGCTATGCCCAAATTCTCCAAAATGGTGAACCCTTAACAGAACGAGCTAAAAAAGGTATAGATATCATCTATCAGTGCGGCAATCATTTGCTCAATCTGATTAACGATGTCCTTGACCTCGCAAAAATCGAAGCCCGCAAGTTGGAATTGTATCCTGAAGATGCTTATTTTCCAGCACTTCTGGAAGGTGTTGCGGAGATGATGCGCGTGCGTGCCGGTCAAAAAGGAATTCCCTTTATCTATCAACCTGATTCTAATTTACCTGTTGGCATTACAGTCGATGAAAAACGCCTACGCCAAGTGTTAATTAACTTATTGGGCAATGCGATTAAGTTTACTGACGAAGGCGGAGTTACGTTTCGCGTTCAAACTCACGAACTAGAAACTTCAATCTATCAAATTCGCTTTGAGATCGAAGATACAGGAGTCGGGATATCACCAACAGGACTCACGAAAATCTTCCAACCCTTTGAACAAGTGGGTGATACGAAGAAACAAGCAGAAGGTACTGGACTAGGACTAGCAATCAGTCAGCAAATCGTTTCTCTAATGGGTAGCACTCTAAATGTGGAAAGCCAGGTGGGAAAAGGTAGCACCTTTTGGTTTGAGGTCGAACTACCTGAAGCTAAAGAATGGGCAACAAGTCTGCGAACAACTAAGCAAGGGAGGATTTTGGGATTTGAAGGCAGCAAGCTCAAGGTGCTGGTAGTAGATGACCGTTGGGAGAATCGGTCAGTTGTGGTTAGTTTACTGGAACCTTTGGGTTTTGAAGTGATTGCCGTCAGTAACGGTCGAGAAGGATTGGCAATGGCGCAGGAGATTCATCCCGATCTGATTATTACAGACCTGATGATGCCAGAAATGAATGGTTATGAGATGCTGCAACAGTTGCGACAGATTCCGGAATTAAAGAATGTTCCAGCGATCGCCTCTTCAGCTAGCGTATTTGAAAGTAACCAAAATGAGAGTATCACAGCCGGAGCCAATGCGTTTTTACCCAAGCCTGTAGAAGCTCCAGCGCTACTGAAGTTGTTGGAAAAATACCTGAATCTGAAATGGGTTTATGACCAAGAATCCATTGCTGTGGAGTCAATAACAGCCAACTCAGAGGCAATATCGTCATCTACCCCAGATGAGATCGTTCCCCCAACTGATGAGGTTTTATCGCAGTTACACACATTGGCATTGCAGGGACGCTTGATGGCGATCGAGCAACAGCTAAAAACCTTGGAAAAAGCAAATGAGAAGTATCACCCGTTTATTCAAGAAATACGTCAATATGCAGATAATTTCCAGACTGAAAAAATCCGAACATTTATTGAAAAATATCTTCCCAATGTTAAGAGTTAATCTACTAATTCCAGTCTAAGAAACCCTTTGTTACCTCATTACCATCTTTGCTATGACAGCATTCTCTACAAATTCCCTTACATTGAATAATCCTGTTACAAACCTGTTTGAAAATGGCATTATCCTGATTGTCGATGATGTGCCAAATAACTTAAAGGTGCTTTCAGACACCTTAGCCCATGCTGGTTTTGAGGTGGCGATCGCAACCAGTGGTGAAAGCGCTTTACAGCAACTAGAACATACGAGTGTGTCTTTGATTTTACTGGATGTGATGATGCCAGGGATGGATGGCTTTGAAACCTGCCAGCGCATCAAAGCCAATGCAAAAACCCGAAATATTCCGATTATTTTTATAACCGCACTGTCTGAATCGGTCAATAAAGTCACTGGTTTTGAACTAGGAGCCATTGACTACATCACCAAACCCTTTCAACAGGGTGAAGTTTTAGCACGGGTGCGGACTCATTTAAAGCTTAATCAATTGAGCCAGTCTCTTGAAGCGAGAAATACAGAACTACAACAACTCACCCAGCAACTAGAGGAACGAGTCAGTGAACGAACCCAGGAATTATTTGCATCGATTGAAACCCTCAAACAAACTCAACAATTGATGCGTTTAGTGTTTGATACTATTCCACACTGGGTAGGCTGGAAAGATATCAATTCAGTTTATTTGGGCTGTAATCAAAGTTTAGCTACTGTATTGAACTTAAGTTCACCTGATGAAATTGTGGGTAAAACCGATTATGACTTACAGACGAGCAAAGAAGAATCCGATTGGTTTGTGATGTGCGATCGCCGCGTCATAGAGTCCGGTCAAGCAGAACTCCACATAATTGAACAATGGCAACGGGAAGATGGTCAGCAAACTTGGATGGATACGAGTAAGATGCCTTTACGCGATGCCAAGGGAAATATCTTTGGCATTTTATCAGTGACAGAAGATATTACCGAACGTCACCAAGCACAAGAAGAACTAAAACAACAAAAACAAAATCTAGAACAAGCACTCGCAGAACTTCAGCAGACCCAAGTGCAATTGGTGCAAAGTGAAAAAATGTCGGCACTGGGAAACCTCGTTGCAGGGGTGGCACATGAAATTAACAACCCCATCGGCTTTTTGGGTGGCAATATTCAACCAGCTTTAGATTACATCAAAGATATATTTGGGTTGGTGGATTTATATCAGCAGAAATATCCCAATACTGATGCCGAAATTCAAGATGAAATCGAAGCAATTGACCTCGATTATATCCGTGAAGATTTACCTAAGCTAGTCGGTTCAATGCGAGAAGGTGTGAAGCGAATTCGAGATATTAGCACTTCTTTACGAACCTTCTCTCGTGCTGATAGCGATCGCCCCGTTGCTTGTAACATTCATGATGGTATTGAAAGCACTATTCTGATTCTCAAACATCGCCTGAAAGCTTCAGAATCTCGCCCAGAAATTCAAGTTATCAGAGAATATGGTCAGTTAGCATTAGTAGAATGCTTTGCTGGTCAATTAAATCAGGTGTTTATAAATATCCTGGCAAATGCAATTGAGGCATTAGAAGAGTCAAATATTGGTCGCAGCTTTGAAGAAATTCAAACTAACCCTAATTGGATTACAATTAGCACCCAAGCTAGTGACTCTAAACAGGTGATTATTAGTATTAAAGATAATGGTTTAGGGATGAGCGAAGAAATTAAACAAAAGGTTTTTGACCACTTATTTACTACAAAATCTGTTGGTAAAGGGACAGGATTAGGATTAGCGATCGCGCGACAAATCATCGTAGAAAAACATGGAGGTTCAATTACTGTAAATTCAACCCTGGGAAAAGGGACTGAGTTTGTATTAGAGTTCCCAATTATCAAAAATTAAACAAAGTAATTTACTATAGCGGTTCCCATTCAGATGCGGTACAACATTAATCGCGAAGTGTAGGGGCACGGCAGTGCCCATTGGTGTCAACTTAAGCAAAAAGTCAGCATAAGATGTAATCTAAGAATATCTGGTTTGATGTTCTTAGTGATACATCATGAGTACCTCACGTAAACGAGAACCGCTATACCTTAATTCTAAGATTCGCTATTCTCAACACGTAGAGGAATCGTAATTCCTTCTCGCATGAAAGCATCAGTAAAAATTTTCCTGAGAACGCGCTGTATTTGAAGATGCTTTCCTGGTTTTACTTTCGTTAACGTCCGTAGCAATAAATTTGACTCTCCGATGCTCTCTACTCCATCTACCAACGTAGGTTCAAGTACAGCGAGATCATTTTCTTTTAGCTGTTCTCCTACTTCTTCAATCACTTTGTAGACATGAGCTAAATTACAGTCATAAGGCACGCTAACTTCCACCACTGCAAAAATATACTGTTTAGAGTAGTTGGTGATTGAGCCAATATCGCCATTACGAATAATTTGTAATTGACCATTTGGGTGTCTGACACAAGTTGTTCTCAATTCAATAGTTTCTACAAACCCCTCTACAACTTTTTCTTCCGCTTTCCCAGCCTGGATATAATCACCGACTAAGTAATAATTTTCAAACAGAATAAAAAAGCCGCAGACTATATCGTTGATTAATGTCTGCGCCCCAAAACCTATAGCGACACCTAGAATACCTGCACCAGCGAGTATAGGAGTAGGATTGATATCGAGGGTATAAAGGATGGAAACAACGACACCAAAATAAACTAAGTATTGTAAAAAACTACGAATGAGAGGAACGAGGGTAAGACGTCTGCTTGTTTGAATGTCGCTGAAATTTCCGGTCTTTGAATAATACCTCTTCAATAAGTAAGTAAATGACCTCGAAAAAAACACGACTGATGAATATAATTCCGATTATCTTAACGATTCTAGGCCCAAAAACTGCAATATAGGCGATGAATTGGACTTGCTGGATCACTAATGTCGCTACGCAGATATAAATCACAAATTCTAGACACCGCTTCAAAAAAGGGATTAGGTGTCGTAGGCGATCGTAAAATCTTAAAAGGTTATCAGGACTAGAATATCTTATACTTAAAGCATCTAGGCTATCAATAATAGCAGTAATTGCTTTAGGTATAAGTAACCCAATAGCAACGATTAGATAGATCCGCAGTAGTATATACAGATATTCAGATACTACTACTGGTACTTTGAGAAACTTGCTACACAAAATAAAAGCCCACAACCAGATACCAGTAGTAACAATATTATTGAGGTTTTTAAAGAAAGTATCAATACTTTGATCGTCGGTAGTACTTTGTTCAATATTTTTAGCTCGAATGCAAGCTACCTGAAGGCAATAGCCTACTAATTTCAGAATAATTGCCGCTAAAATAAAAATACCAATGTTCTGAACACTACCAATTCCTAAAGTTACCCAAAATGCTGATGGGATCCGCTCAATTAATAAGAGTGTATATTGTTGTATCTTTTCGCCTCGATAAAGTAGAAAACCATTAGCACCTAGAATCAGAATACAGATTAGCAAACAAGTGAGTATTAAAAACGCATTAATATTTCGACGCAGAATTTTGATAGTTCTTCCCTCGCCTTTAATTAGGGAGTTTTTCTTAATTTGCTTGAAGACGTTGTTTAGAAGCCAGTTCACTAAAAGGAAAACGAAGATTACAAGACTGACTTCAGCCAGGATAATTAATAAATCCATGTTTTTAATATTAAGTTCGAGAAGCCTACTGATTAGCTCTTGCTGAATAAGAGTATATTTTAGGGTAAGTATGTCTATAAAAAATGGCGCTCTGAGAAAATTCCCATCCTGTTAGCTTACGTAGTTTTCCTAGACGCGAAGGATGTTACGATATCCTTCACCAGCTGAATCTGACTTATGAAATTAGTTTGCTCCCAAAGCGATCTCAGTACAAACCTCTCACTCGTCAGTCGTGCAGTACCTTCACGACCAACTCATCCAGTACTTGCCAATGTGCTGTTACAAGCGGATGCTGAAACTAACCAAGTCAGCTTAACAGCCTTCGATCTCAGCTTGGGAATCCGCACCAGCTTTAACGCAGAGGTATGGCAAGGAGGTGCGATCGCACTTCCTGCTAAGTTACTTGTAGATATCACCTCTCGTCTTCCAGAAGGCGAAATCACTTTAGACGATGAATCAGCCCTTACAGGTGCAACATCCAGTGGAGAAGGTTTAATAGTCACCCTCACACCCAAGAGCGGACATTACCAAGTCCGAGCAATGGGGCCTGAGGAATTTCCCGAACTACCTGTAATTGAAAATACCGAAGTAATCCATCTCACCACCGTCGCATTAATTGAGGGATTACGGGGTTCATTATTTGCGACAAGTGGTGATGAAACCAAGCAGGTACTCACAGGAGTCCATTTAACAGTTAAACAAGATACCCTAGAATTTGCAGCTACCGATGGACATCGCCTAGCAGTGGTAGAAACTAGCAACGAGCGTCCTCTAGGTGGAACTAGTCAACTGGAGGTGACAGTACCAGCGAGAGCATTACGCGAACTCCAACGAATGCTAGCTCATAGCGCCTCATCAGATGAACCTGTAGCTTTGTATTTCGATCAAGGTCAAGTTGTCTTTGCGTGGCAAAATCAACGCTTGACTAGTCGCACATTAGAAGGGCAATATCCTGCTTATCGACAATTGATTCCGCGTCAATTTGAGCGAGAAGTGACAATTGAACGGCGACAATTCGTCAGCACTTTGGAACGGATTGCTGTGCTAGCCGATCAGAAAAATAATATTGTCAAGGTCAGTATTGATAGCGAAGCTCAAGAAATTACCTTATCTTGTGAAGCTCAAGATGTGGGTAGTGGTAGAGAGTCAATGCCGGCACAAATTTCTGGAGAAAACATTGAAATTGCTTTTAATATTAAATATTTGATGGAAGGCTTAAAAGAATTACCATCTTCTGAAATTCAAATGCATCTAAATCAAAGCCTGACTCCAGTTATTTTTACACCATTGGGTGGTTTGAAAATGACTTATTTAGCTATGCCGGTGCAACTGAGAAGTTAAAAATCAGGGGCGAGGTCTATGCTCGCCCATCCAGTCTCTATCTATGATGTTCAATATCGTAAACAGCACGCTTAGTCGCTTTGAGTGCAGTATCGATATGCTGAAGAGAATGATGTTGTAAACCGCGTGCAACTCGATAGGCATTGCGAATCATTTTGCATTACCCTGCCTTAAGCTAGACTATGCAAGTTGGTTTTTGATTTCTACGATTTGGTGATTTTTTTAACCGGAATTTCAATCCAAAATTCTGTACCTAACCCTGGCTGAGAATCACATTTAAACACACCACCATGCTTATCTACGACAATTTGATAACTAATTGATAGCCCTAAGCCAGTGCCTTTACCCACTGGTTTAGTAGTAAAAAATGGGTCACAAATTCTTGCCTTTAGGGTTTCTGGTATTCCTGCTCCATTATCCGCAATGCGAATAACTACACTTTTAACATTCCCTTCCATCTCTGCGAGCGCAGTCTGGATGGTAATTTGACTGCTATGAGGTTTTGATGTAGACACTCTATAATCTTCTAGAGCATCGATCGCATTGCTCAAAACATTCATAAAGACCTGATTCAGTGGCCCGGCATAGCACTCTACTAAAGGAAGGTTGCTGTATTCTTTGACTAATTTAATCGCCGGACTTTCCGGTTTGGCTTTCAAGCGATGCTGCAAAATTAGTAAGGTGCTATCAATGCCCTCATGAATATCAACTGGCTTCATTTCTGCCTGATCGAGGCGGGAGAAATTCCGTAAACCCAAGACTATCTGCCGAATGCGATCGATGCCAATTTTCATGGAAGATAAGGTTTTGGGCAAATCCTCAATGAGAAATTCTAAGTCTATCTCAAATGCGCGATCGCGAATCTCAGGGTTGGGGTTAGGACAATTTTGCAAATAGAGGTCTAATATACTGAGTAAATCTTCGGCGTAATCATTAACATGATTGATGTTGCCATAAATAAAGTTCACCGGGTTATTAATTTCATGAGCAATACCAGCTACCAATTGACCTAATGAGGACATTTTCTCAGTTTGGATCAGTTGGGTTTGAGTTTGCTTTAAATCATTCAGAGCTAAAGCCAGCTTTTCTGTCTGCTCTTTCGTCTGATTATGCAATTGGGCTTGTTGGAGCGCAACCCCAAGCTGATTGGCAATTTGAGTGATAAATTTAATTTCCGAAGCTTCCCAATGACGGGGTGCAGAGTTCTGATAAGCTGCTAGCAAGCCCCATAGCTGTTGTCCGATAAATATGGGTGCGATCGCATAAGCTCTTGCTTGAATTTGCTCTAGAACTGCAACGTGGCATTGAGAGTGGCCAACTTCATAGATGTCATCAACTGCAAAGGCTTCATTGTGACGATATCGCCCACCTTGGGTTTCTTGCAAATAGCTATCTTGCCAAACTGTCTTAGTGTCAGAACCTACTAGCTTTATCCAACCATCACCCACAAACTCGGCGATATATTCACCACTCCAATCAGCCTGGAAGCGGTAAACTGCAACTCGATCTGCTTGTAATGATTTACAGATTTCTTGGGTGGTTGTCTGAAAAATCGCATCTAGATCGAGAGATTCCCTAACTTTCGCCACAACTTCAAACAATACCTGTTGTTGTTCTGCTGCTTGCTGCAAATCTAATGTCTGTTCTCGTGTCTGAGTGAGTAATTCCGCTTGCTGGAGTGCTACCCCCATTTGGGCAGCAATCTGACTGAGAAAGTTAACTTCAGAGGTTTTCCATTGCCGGGGGCCAGTGTGTTGATAAGTTGCTAGTAAACCCCAAAGTTTTTGCCCAACAAAGATTGGCGCAAGCACAAAAGCGTGAATTTGAAACTGCTCTAGATTGTCGATATGACACTGAGCAAATCCCATCTTGTATATGTCATCGACTGCAAATGTTTCATTGTTGCGATAACGTCCTCCCTGTGTATCTTGTAAGTAGGTGTCATTCCAAATTGTATTAATACCTAATTCGGATTCATTCGACCAGTATGGACTAGCAGCCTCGAAATCCCCAACAAATTCACCACCCCAATTAGAATCAAAACGATAAACAGAAACGCGATCGGCTTTGATTAATTGACAAACTTCTTTAGTAGTGGTTTGAAAAATAGTATCTGTGTCCAGAGATTCTCGAATCTCGGCAATAACTTTAAATACAGCCTGTTCTTGTTCAGATGTCCGTTGTAACTCAACTGTGCGTCTTCTAACTTGTTTTTCTAAGTTTTCATTGAAGACTTGTACTTGTTGGTATAGTTCATATTGCTGAACTGCTGAAGCAAAGTGTTTACCCAAGTTTCTAGCCAGTTCAATTTCTTCAACCGTCCATTTTTGAGCTTGTGCTTTTTTAGATTCGCGCCAAACCTCAAAGGATTGTCGGGGGTACAGTTGCCTTTGATCGCTGTCATACTGTCCCGCCCATAGAGTTTCTGTCTCTATTTCGTTGCGGAAAATACTTAAGTAGCCCAGCAACTGCTGACGATATTGGAGTGGGATCATCAACATGCTGCGAATTTTAGTTCGTTGAAAAGCAACTTGCAAACTTCGCAAACCAGGAGTGTTATATATATCTAAAATCGGCCAAACATCGTAGTTACCCGAATTGTAGTGTTCTTGCCAGACACTATACTGCTCTATGAGTGGATATATAGTTTGTTCTGGCATCACAGGTTGCTGCCCACAGATGTAAAGCTTGATACAAGTATTTCCTGGTATTAAGCATTCTGTTAAGTTAGTCACGTTGCCATTGTGGAAATCAAAAGCTTCATTTCTAATGCAAAGCCTGCCACCAACGCCATTAAAGGCAGCAACAGCCGCTTCTAGGGCTGGTTGTAATACAATCGTTGGTAGTGAATGCAGCAGCGTAGCAATGCGATTTACGATCCTTTCTTGTTCGGCTGTTTTGCGGACTTGAGTGAGCAGGGAACTTTGAGCGATCGCTACTGACAGCTGATCTACTACCATTTGTACTGCTTCTAGTTCATATTCTGAAATCAAACGCTCTTGGGAATTATGAGACACCAGCAGCCCCCAAAGTTGATCTTGATAAAGAATAGGGGCTACTACAGAGGACTTTACCCCCATTGCTTTCAAATATTCAATATGGCAGGAGTCTACAGAACGGTAACGAATCTCCTCTGATATAGTTTCTCCATTATCTAAGTCACGCAAGTGAATTTGACCAATTTCTTGAGTATCAACATTTACAACAGAACGCACCCGTGATTTAACAAATAGTTCGCGGGCGTTGAGTGGAATGTCATCAGCCGGGAAATTCAGCCCCAGCAATGACGGCAAACGATTATTATAGATAGACTCAGCAATGACCTGACCATTGCCATCGGCATGAAATTTGTAAATCATCACTCGGTCAGTTTTTAGGAGCGATCGCACTTCTGCCGTTGTCACTGTGATAATTTCTTCAAACTCTAAGCTTCGTCGGATACGGTTTGTAATCCGGCGGAGTAAACTTTCTTCATGACGATACAAGGATAAATCTTGTTCGGGGTTGGAGGTCATTGCTTATAACAAAATCAATTAATAATTTGCGAAATTGACATAATTAAATCTAAGTCCATTTTGAGATTTATTTAAGTAATTTGTCTTCAGTAAAACCACGGTCAAACCATTAAGAAAAATATTATTTACCTTTTATAAAAATTTATCAAAATATCACAAAAACAGACGCTAAAAAATGCGTCTGTACTAGCTACAATAAAAAATTATTGCTTTTGAGTTTTGAGTTTTTGTCAAAGATTGCCGAAGCAACAAACTTAAACTCTTATATTGTCAGTAAAGCGAATTTTCAGATAGTCATCTTCCATCTTTGCCCCTCCTGGTTGTAGTGCTGCTAAGGCTTGTGGTAAAACTAAGTTGCGCCGGTGGTTGCCAATAGTGATGTTTAATTCGTCTCCATTCTTACTGAGTTGAACTTGGTTTTTAGGAATACCAGGTAAATAAATTTCTAAGCTGTATTGGTTTTCCTCTTGCACGACTCTCATGGTCGTTTCTTTGTAATAAACCTGAGTCGGATCTTCATCTTTATAGAGAGTTTCCTTCAGGCGTTCTAATGCAGCTAATCCACACATTTCCTCAGAAAAAAGTGGAACTTCTTTTACAGGTAGAGGGTGGAAATTATCATGAATTTCCTGGCGATATTGTTCCTGACTTTCCTTCCAACGTTGGAAAAATGGGTCTTGAACAACGCTGGGAATAATTCGATTAGCCACAACTAAATCTGTTGCAACATTATACAAACTCAGATAAGCATGGGCCCGCAGAGACTCCTTAATCACCATCTTTTCGGGATTTGTTACCAGACGCACTGAGGTTTGAGTATTGTCTGTTAATACTTTTTCCAGAGCTTCAATTTGTTCGTAAAACTCATAAGGTGCATCCATCACCTCTTTATCTGGTAGCGAAAAACCAGCAATTGGTCTAAAAAAGGGTTCAACCAGAGGGCGAAGTGCTACCGAGATGTTTTGAAATGGTTTGTAAAAACGGCGCATATACCAGCCGCCGACTTCAGGTAAACTCAGCAAGCGCAGTGCAGTCCCCGTGGGGGCTGAGTCGATAATTAAAACATCAAACTCACCTTCATCGTAATGGCGTTTCATCCTTACCAAGCCAAAAATCTCATCCATGCCTGGTAAAATTGCCAATTCTTCTGCCTGTACCCCATCTAAACCCCTTGCCTGTAAAACTTGGGTAATGTAACGTTTTACAGCACCCCAGTTTCCCTCCAATTCTTGCAGCGCATCCAATTCTGCACCCCAAAGATTTGGGCGAATTTTTTGGGGTGCATGTCCCAGTTCCATGTCAAAACTGTCTGCTAGGGAATGAGCGGGATCTGTACTCAAAACCAATGTCTGATAGCCTAGTTCCGCGCAACGGAGTCCAGTTGCAGCAGCAACAGAAGTTTTGCCCACGCCGCCTTTACCAGTCATCAAAATTACACGCATAGATGCTTCTATCCTGCCTGAGAATTTTTTACATTTATTTACATTATCGACTGTTTAAGGAAAATAAACGTTGTGTCTAGGCATGAACAGTGCCTAACTCAAAAAAATCGGGGCAGGGGGAAAAATCCTCTTGTTGGGGAGCAACCTCAGATGTAATCGTTATCAGCATGGGCTAAAGCCCCGCTAACCCCATTTCTTCACTTCTTATTCCAGAGACTTAAAAATGCTTGAGAAATAGCTGGGGTAATCTGACTTTGTAGGTGATTTAGTGCATCACGATGGTTTTGATTGTTGTCATCATAATAAGTGAACACATTCGTCAACTTGACAATCTCAGGGTTTTGATCGTTTGTCCCTCTCCATTTGTTAGTAACTTTGTGTAAAACGTCTTTAGGTAGGTTTTGTTGTAAGTTATTTAACGCTGCGATGTAAGAAGGATTTTGAGGATTCTTTTTGAATTGAAAGCACAAATCTATCAGTTTGAGTTGTGATTGTGGGTGGGGCTTATCTGTTAGGCTAGGTTGCTGGAGAATTTGACGCTGTTCAATAGTGGCAATGCCATTTTCAGTTAAACCCTGAGATTTCTGAAATTTCTTGACTGCTGTATAAGTAGCTGGCCCATAAAAAGGCAAGTCTTGAGGAATTTCGGCATTGGTTGCAAAACCGTGAAACTTCAATCTATTCTGAAGCCCTTTGACTGTATCTTCCATTACAGTTCGAGTCTCGGCATCAGCGTTACCATTTACCACAAGTTTTTGTGAGTACTGTTTCTGAAACTTTTTAATCGCTTCTTCAGTAGGATCGTCTGTCAATGAGTTGTTATTCCGCTTCCAGGGAGCGAATTTAGTGAGATCCGGCTTTGGATCAATTTCAGGGGCTAAATATCCCAACCCTATCAATATATGACGGATGACTTCAGGGCTACTAATAGCCATACTTTTTGGTTCCTTTGCTACTAAACTACCATTTAATGTATCTTGTTTTACAAAAATTAGGTAAGTAGAAAAAAACAAATCTAACATATCTTATTTGCAAGGCGTTCCAAAAGTTAAGCGATGTGTGACAACAAGTTGCTTACTAGGAGACATTCGGCGTAGGCAACTACACATACAGTAAAAAGAATCAGCGATCGCTTATTCTCAACTATTGATGATACTACGTAGTATGGACGCACATCTATCTGTGCATCCCTACTGCTCTACCCACTATGAACTTATCAAAATTAATCTGGTAGAGAACTACCTAACTGACTCTCTGGCGTTGACAACATATAAAAACTCATCTTCATTCTTAGGTAAGAAAACAGAATATATAAATCACCAATTAATTCAAAATAAAATTAGCTGGGATGTCAAATATTGCCAGCGTTCATCACAAAGACATTGCTCAATTACTATCAGAGAAAAAAGCAAACTCTCGTTTAATATCCCAGCGCTTACCGTCGTTCAGCAGCAAGGTTAATTTGTCAGCAGTAAACTCAAAATGCAACTGACGCTTTTCAAACTCTGGCCAAGCAGCTTGAAAGTCTTGCTTTTTTAAATCCCGAAATGCAACCGTTATATGGGGCGCAAAAGGGCGGGTTTTAGAAACTTCGTCAACAATTCCCAAGTTGCTTTCTATATAAGCCATCAAATCAGCTTGCAAATTCAAAAGTTCTTGACTTCTGACTACATCAATGTATATAACACGAGGTGAAAAGGCATCAAACCCTTTGAGTGTAATTGCTACTGGCTGTTGTCCACTAGCGAACTCCTCCAAAGATGCTTCTAGCAGTGGCAAGCTAGTATTTTCCCATTCAAAGGGCGGTTGCAAGGTAATATGAGGCGGAGACTTTAGCGCCCCACTACTAGCATAGCGATCGGCAAAGTACTGCTTAATCTCGTTGGCGTAGTCTTGAATGTCTTGCGGTGGTAGAAGGGCGACAAAAAAACGACCCATATACTTGAACTATCTATAACTATTAATTATTTTTATTCTGACTCTTAACTTCTGAAGCGCGATCGCTAACGCCGAGAAAATATTACAACTATATTACAATACAAAAATTTGAGAGGTCGCAAGCAGATGCCTTGGCTTGTCAAAAAAGAAGCAAATCACACAAAACCAAGCTTTTAGCCAACTATAGCGCTTGTGCTACTCGTTTGCTACTTCACCGAGCCATTTTTACCCTGCTTTTTAGCGATCGCGCTACTCAAATGCTACTCATCTTCTGGCATAGCCCATCATACTGCTGGAAAAAATGGCTGGGTAATAAATTATTTACTGTTCTATCAAATTAACGTTGTTAAGTTACTCAGCAGGTGTAGTTCTCACCTCCAGGCTGTGTTAGATATTGTGACGCGAAACAGGAGCATAGATACGTTGCAAAAGCTTTCTCCAGAATCTCCTCTATTTATTGGGTTAATCATTATTAGTTTCTTAGTCGTAACGTTGTCAACTTGGCTATCATCTAAACCATTTACTTTAAAACCATTTGGCGTTAATGATATTATCCAACTACTTACGTTGCTATTATTTATTTCTTTGTTACTAGAACGTTCTTTAGAAGTTTTCATAACTACTTGGCGAGGCCCATTCATCGAACAATTAGATATTAGTATTCAGCAAGAAAAGGATCTAGTATCTGAAAAAATGAGACTGATGGAAGTTCAACAGAAACAATTTCCTTCTCTAGAATCAAATCAAGTCAGTGGACTACCGCCTGAAGGAATGAGTTTAGAACAGCAAATCATCCAAAATTTTACACAAAGCCAACAAGAGTCATTAAAAATATTCAAGCCCCAAATGGATGATTTAAATAAAAAAGAGCGCCAGAGGGCAGCCTATAAATCTGATACACGAATAATTGCTCTATGGACATCTCTTTTATTCGGTCTTTTAATGAGTGCAATAGGCATTCGCTCAGTTGAGCCACTTGTAGTTATTGATTTAGACCATCCAATTCAATTAGTTATTTTTCGTTGTTTAGATGCATTGCTGACAGGAGGTTTAATTGCAGGGGGTAGTGAGGGAATTCATAAGCTTATAAAAGTTTTTCTCGACTTTATGGAAGCTACATCTAAACAAATTAAAAGTTAGAGATTATCTGGTTATATCTATTTTAAATATATAGTGCGATCTTCCCATAAATAATCTTTAATATTTACAAAGCTTTTGTTTAAATTGCTTAATAAACAGAATTCAGAATCCTCTATCCTTTTATGGGTAGAGTATTAATAAGGAATAATGTTTAAAATTTGTTTTGCCCACAACGGGCAACACAAACTGTAGATCGGATAGCAATTTTGGATTTTGGAGTCAAACCTTTAACTGAGTTACCGCGATATTGCCGGAAAAACATACATCCACATCGCTTCCAGGAGTGCGATCGCGTTTGCCATATTCGCCTACATAATAAAAATCATCGCCTTCAACTCGATAGTTCACAGGTAAAGGTTTGGTACAGGCTTGGCAAAATACCATTTCCGGTTCTGCTTCTCCTGGTTGCAGATGCGGTAGGTTTACATTCCAAAAGCTTCCCGGTTCTAGGGGACGCTTGAGTAAGTCTGCTAAAACTTCAGTTGTTAATTTGGCGGCTAGATCCCAATCAAAATTCTGCTTGGCTTTGTGATAGTGAGAAATGGCAATTCCGGGAATACCGTGCATTGCGGCTTCCCGCACAGCCGCCACTGTGCCGGAAATGTAGGCATCGACTCCCAAGTTTCCCCCAGCATTAATACCTGAAAGCACAAACTTGACATCTGCGTTAATTTGTGATATGGCAATTCTCACACAATCGGCGGGAGTGCCTGCGATCGCATATTCAGTCTCAGAACGTCGTTGAAGTTTGATAGCACGAGTGGTAGTAACTTGATGTCCACACCCAGACTGATGATCGGCAGGAGCAGCGATAATAAAATTTTTGCCGTTTACAGCTTTGATTAAAGCTTTTATACCGGGGGCATCAATACCGTCGTCGTTAGTTAAAATTATGGTCATGTATATTATTATATTGATATAGATTTAGCTAAAATATAAAAAATGCAGATATCAATGAAAGGCTACTTGCAGATATGAAAACTTATGTTTGATTCAGCTAAAAACATTGATTATACGATATCATTTCTAGATGGTTTGCAAATTCCGCTCTAAACATTTGGGTTAATTCTCAAAATGGGCGGTGTTTCTTGTCAATTTAATGCTTTTAACCGCCCTCAGAACAAGTTTGTACAATCAAAAAAATCCCGTAACAATGTATATCTGCTGACAGTAACAGAAATTTCATACTGGAGAAAACCGGGAAGAGTGATTTTTGCAGTGGTTCTGTAGTATTTTTGGTGCAAGTCTGTCTTAGGGATCACACGATGAAACAGCTTCTCAAACAAGTATTTAGCAGTCAAAAACACCTCATCCGGCTGATTTTACCATTGGTGACGGTTATTTTAGCAGCTTCGGTGTTTGCCGCACCTGCTTTAGCCACAGGTGTGTATCAAATACCCAACCTCACAGCAGGAAATAACACCTGGGTTTTGGATCAAAGTGAAGTCATCAGCCGTCTAAATGAAGGTAAGATTAGCAGCGCTTTCGAGGATTTAGCAGAGCAAACAGACAAAGAAGTTAGAATTGTGACTGTTCGCCGCCTCGACTACGGTGAAACACCAGGAAGCTTCACCAAAGAGTTGTTTGAAAAATGGTTTCCCACAAAAGAAGCCCAAGCTAATCAAACTTTATTGGTTATTGATACAGTTACCAATGGTACTGCCATTATTACTGGGGATAAAGTCAAACCAATACTTACTGACTCTATTGCCGAGAGTGTAGCTACTGAAACGGTAAGTGTACCCTTACGGAATGGTAACAAATACAATCAGGCATTTCTAGATGCAAGCGATCGCCTTGTCACCGTCCTCTCTGGAAAAGCCGATCCAGGGCCACCCCAAATCACTGACAATGTGCAGGTAGAAGGAACCTACAAGAAAGCAGAAGAAACTAACCAAGGTAACGCTACTGCTTGGGTTGTCGGATTATTAATTGCCGCCACTGTTATCCCAATGGCGACTTACTATATCTATCAGATAAATCAGCCATCATCTGATGGGTAATCAGAGAGTTAGGAGTTTCTAACTATTAACTCCTAACTTTAACTTTAGTCTTGAACATACTCTTGTCCTGTGACTAAAGCCACCTCAGCCCGGACAAATTCTCGACCCAAATAAGCTGCATGATCTAATTGAGTCAAAGGAGAGGGCTGAGTTTCTTCAAAAATCTTCACGCAAAGTTCTTTCGCTGTCCTCGCGCTAAAAACCGTTGTGTAAGTTCGTTCTACCTTTTCTCGCGCTGGAATTACCTTCCCTGTTTCTGGATCGATAGCTAAACCACGCTCATCAATCACATTTGTAAAATGCTTGGCATAAATTAACTTTGCGTCTTTATCTAAGTAAATAATGAAATATCCACCGGGATCGAGGTCAATATGACGCTGGGAGAGTTTATCATCAATTGCGGCTAAATCTTCAACTATTAAATCCATAAGCATTATAAAAAGAAAATTTCTTTCTCTAAGATTTTTACACTCTAGATCAAGTGTAATTCCTATCTTACTTAGGATTCTTTATATCTTTAAGATATTTGTAATTTATTTTACTGAAAAGTTAATATGATAATTGGCTATAAATTATACATTTTTTTTAATATTCCGTAACGACGTAATTGTGTACTTTGCAACCTGCAGATTCCCGACTTCTTCGATCGGCCGGGAATCTATCTTGTTGTTCGCGAATGCGCGATCGCCTCACCTATACCCTAGATTCTGATTTAATATCTTTGCGTTCTACATAATAGGAACCCAAAACCAATGCATCCATGTGAGTTCTCAAGAAGCACTGAATGGCTTCTGTAGGTGTGCGAACAATCGGTTCATTTTCGTTGAGAGACGTATTTAAAACGATGGGAATACCAGTCCGTTGAGCAAAGGTATTAATCAAATCCCAATAAAGAGGATTAGTTTGACGACTCACACTTTGTAAGCGCCCAGTACCATCAACATGTGTGACAGCCGGAATTTGCTCTCTTTTTTCAGGGCGAATTTTGAAGACTTTTTCCATAAATGGCGCTGGTTCATCAACTTCAAAGAATTCGCCTACCCGTTCTTCCAAAATACTGGGAGCAAAGGGACGGAACTTTTCCCGGAATTTGATTTTCAGGTTGATAATATCCCGCATATCAGCACGACGCGGATCGGCGAGAAGGGATCTGTTACCCAAAGCCCTAGCAGCAAACTCCATTCTTCCTTGAAACCAGCCGACTACTTTACCTTCACAAAGCGCGTCAACAACATGGTTTAGGAGTGCTTCTCGCTCTCGGATTTGAGGTTGCAAATCGTGCGCTTGCAATGCTAGTAAGCATTCCTCATCAGTAAACTCCGAACCCCAATAAGCATGATCTAAAACAAAGTGACGTGGTTGCTTGAGTAGATGATTCCAGATAAAGAAGGCTGCCCCAATTGATGTACCATTATCAGCAGCACCCACTGGAATATAGATATTCTTAAAGGGAGTATTTTGAGTAATCTTGCCATTGGCGACAGAATTCATTGCCACACCACCCGCTAAACAGAGATTTTCACTCTTGTAGCGATCGCTCAGTCGGTTAATTAAATGGAAAACTATCTCTTCCGTTACCGCTTGCACAGAAGCAGCAATATTCTGATGTTTTTGGGTAACTTCTGACTTGGAATTTCGCGCCGGCCCCAATAATTTCTCTAGTTCTGGGCTGTGGAAAGGTTCAACAATGGGCGCTCCATCTTCCCACTTCATGGCAATACCTTCCTCATGGTGAGTGAAGTAATCTAAATTCAACTCAAAACTATCACCTTTGGGATAAATAATTCGCCGAAACGCTTCCAAATATTCTGGTTCTCCATAAGGCGCTAATCCCATCACTTTATATTCATCTCCATAGGCGGGAAAGCCTAAATAAAGGGTGATGGCGTTGTAAAGATAACCGATGGAGTGAGGATAGTGAGTGCGATCGAAGTACTCTAAACGGTTCCCTTCACCAGCAGCAGCTAAGGTACTCACAAAGTCTCCCATGCCGTCAATGGATAATATAGCTGCTTTTTCAAAGGGTGAAATGAAAAAAGCACTGGCTAGGTGAGTTGTATGGTGTTCTAGGTTATGGATTGTAGCCCGAATCTCTTCAGATGTAGAATAACAAGCTTCTGCTAACTGTTGCTTAAGACTCGTAGATTTACTTTGTTTGTTAAACCGATCTAATAGTGATGATAAGGAAGGACGTTGTTGGAGAGTAAACAGAAGCTTCCGATTTAGATTAGCTTTAGGATTAAAAGATACCGCCACATGATCCAAGTCTGCTGCACTAATACCACCAATTTTCAGACAATAGCGAATAGATTCTGCGGGAAATCCAGCCCAATGTTTAACTCTATTAAACCGTTCTTCTTCAACTGCGGCAATCAGTTGACCATCTTGGACGAGACATGCTGAAGCATCACCGTGGTAAGCGTTAATTCCGAGAATATTCATAAGATTAAGTTAAAGTTTGATTGGCTGAAATATTTAAATCGATCGGATTCCACCAAGGGTATGGAATATTGTTATAGGAAAGCAGCGCTTGAAATATTTTAATTAGTCAAAATTCATTACATTCTACAATTTTCCATACTCGAATAGACGAATTGCCAAAAGAGTTTCTGCTAGCATTCGCTGAAATGCATAGTACCAACCATGCCAGCCGTCTAGAATACCGCCTTTCAGGATCAGACAGTAAATTAAGATGATAAAGGGAGCGAGGATTTTTTGTTTACGGATGCGATCGCTAAAACTAAGTTCGCTTTCTGGAGTCTCTAGCAGTTTTTTAGCTTCAATCACCATATAGCGATCCTGCGCCCATAACCAACGACTTAGGGGTTTGCGATCGTCGTGATGAATATAAGTAGACAGTTCAGCAGACTTACCCGTAAGTTGCAAAACCTGTGTATGACCATCATCTATGTAGATAGCTTTGTTTTTTTGAAACAGAGTTTGACGGGGGGGAAGTATAGTCCCACGCAGTGGCTTACCAAATATACAGTACTTAAACTTGGTAAAATAGCCGTCAATTTCTCCATCAATTGGTAAAACTGCGATTTCAGAAATTAACTCATCAGTGACAATATAATCTGCGTCCAAAGAAAGCACCCATGATGATTTAATCTTTTCTAAGCCGTAGTTCCACTGTGTTGCATGAGTATCAAATTTGCGCTCAAATACTTTAACTTGTGGATAGGAGTGGAGAATTTCTATAGTTTTATCTGTACTATAGCTGTCAATAACAATAATCTCCTTTGCCCAGGTCAGCCGCTCAATGGCACGATGAATATTTGGGAATTCGTTGTAAGTGAGAATGAGAGGAGTAATTCTCTCTAGCATAGATGCCATAAATTATTCAAGTTTATTTAAGGAGGTCGAACAATATTAAATTAGTGTTTTAGATATTAAGTTTTGCTTAATAAGTTTCGTATATATCTCCATTAGATTTTCCGCAATATGATTCCAGGTATAATTCTCCAAAACTAGTTTACGGGCGCGATCGCCCATATCCTTAATTGCTTGAGGATGGCTCAAATAACAATCAACAGCTTCGGCGATCGCCTGCACATCCAATTCGGGAACGTAACCGAGTTTGTTTTGTTGAACAACAGCAGCTAAAGCGACACCAGGAGTAACAACAACGGGAATACCAACAGCTAAAGCCTCTAGGACTGCTATGCCGAAGTTCTCGGCGTAGGATGTCAAGGCAAATATATCTGACCCTTGAATGCAAAGGTTTTTTTCCTCTCCGGTCACAAATCCAACAAAATGAGTGCGATCGCGCATCCCATGTGAGACGATCAGAGACTCAATTTCCGCTTCGTACTCTTGGGAACCACTACCTGCAATCACAAAGGTGAAACGGTAATTAGTGAGTTCCCCCAAGGCGGGGATGAGATAATCTAGTCCTTTTTTGGGGTGCAAGCGTGATAAAAATAAAATTATTGGTTCATCTGCTGGGACTTGCAAATGTTCCCGAAGTCGAGAACGGGCATTAGGGATAGCAGCAGGAATAGAAAGTCCGTGAGGTAGAACAAAGCTAGGGGGGCTGAGAGCTAAACGAGAAACTTCTTGCTGTTCTTGTTCAGAGGTAAGATGAAGCGCCTGAGAGTGATTGAGGTTTGACCGTTCGATCAAGTTGAGATAAATTTGTTTTCTGCGAGCGCTTTGCTGAAGTGACCATTCGCATAGTTGTCCTAGTGGGCGAACAATGTAAGGAATGCCTTGAAAACGAGCGATCGCCATTGCCACCGTAGAAGCATAGGAGAAAATAGCATGGATGTGTAACAAGTCATACTTTTTAGCATTTTGCCACAACCATGTAGTTAGCTGACTAGAAAATGCAAATTCTCTTATGGACGTAACTTTAGGAGAAAAGCGCGAAAAAAACTGAACTGGTACTTGCTTATACTCTATAGGTTTGCCAAGAGGGACATCGAGTAAATTATTACCATTATCATTAGTGGTTACAATTTCTGCTGCAACCCCTTGATTTCGCAGTGCTTTAACTGTTTCTAATACTGCTTGACTTGGCCCACCTCGCACTGATGCTACTGAAGGAATAATATGCAGAATTTTCATGTCATGTTGATCCAAAACTTTGAGGTTTTGAATTAGTACAGTCGGGCAGAAATAACTAGATAGTTATAAGCTAACAAAAAAAATAACTCTTAGTACGTAATATTTTAAATAAATAAAAAATCAAGATAATAACTTTATTCTAAATGATTTATATAATGATAGTGAGCCATGCTAAATTAGTATCACTTTAAGTAGATTCTATTGGTGTAGGTATTAAACTGATTGGGTTTTGGATACGATCTTAAAGGCTTTTTCGGGCCTAATGGTAATGGAAACAAGGTGTAAGTCACTGCTAAAATCAACCGATGCTTGTTTTTAGGAATAATAGAGCGGTGGAGTACATAGCTATTCTCAAGCCAAGCCAAGCCTGCCTCACCAGTAAGTTTTATTAAGTTATCTTCTATAGGAAAATTAGGATTATCATCAATATCTACATCTCTCGTTCTCGGCGGTAGTAACCATGTATGAGATTTTTTAATAAATGCATGAGGCCCAGAACTTTCATCTACATCAGTTAAATATATAAATAACTTAATTTCTGACCAATCATCAAGGTCTCGATGAAATTCTCCGGGATGTGTAAAATATCTTTCATTTAAATTTGCTTGAACATCAAAGCCAGATAATAACCACCAAATCTGCATCAAAGAAATTGTTGGTTTTGCTCCAAATATATTCTCTATTATGCTTAAAACCCTTGTTTCGTTTGCAAGTTCTAATAGATGTGGAGTATCGACAATATCCTCTGGTGTATAATAAGCATGAATAGAAGATTTATCAGCGAATCCGGGTGCGCTAAACTTGCCATTCCCTGGACGATGCCGATCGATGCATAGCTTTGTAGACAGGTATGACCTCATTTCTTTAATTTGAGTCTTTGTCACAAAATTATCCAAGACAACTAATCCATCTTCTTGCAAAGATTGGATATTTTTTCTTGTTTCAATATCAATTTTACGATTCCGAGTTTTGGGAAGAAAGTAGGAAAATAAATATGCGATTAACCTCCGCAGATTGGGATTTAAGATCGTCATTTGAAAATAGTATAATGACCATTTATAATCAGTCAATCCTTGTTTAGTTAATCGGATATATCTATCTATCTTCTTTTCCATTGCTAGAACATTGTAGAAACAGATTATTTTGATCCAGCAATTTCATTCCACCAATGGTGGAGAATCGCTAAACTCCAATTACGATACCATAGTTTGAGATTAATATCTTTACCTAATTCTTGAGCCGGAAAATAATCACTCCAATCTTTCTCTATCCATTGCTGAAAAGGAAAAAAGAATCCTCGCTTGGGACGATTGAGTAACCAACTTGGTAACTCAGGAATTGCTTGAACTAATAATTGTTTACCTTGTGCGAGACGCATTGTACTAGGAATAGAGGCGATCGCTTCTAGTAGAGTTTGGTCAACTAAAGGGACTCGCAATTCTAACCCCCAGGACATACTCATAACATCGCTGTCCCGCAACAACTGATTACGCATATAACAACTCAGTTCTAGCA
Organism: Nostoc sp.; assembly: GCF_036919895.1. Lineage (GTDB taxonomy): Bacteria > Cyanobacteriota > Cyanobacteriia > Cyanobacteriales > Nostocaceae > Nostoc. The sequence continues at coordinate 70,828 of NZ_JBALBW010000060.1, read as the reverse complement.
GGCTCACTTCATCTTCTAAAGAAGGCAGATGTTTGGGTAAGCTCCTATCCTGAAAAATCACCCCCTCCCAAATCGGTAAAGATGCATCTTTAAAGTAGTGCTGAGTAATTTTCCAGGCTTCTCTGTGGGAGAAAATTCCCCTAAAACTACGGTAAGCTGCTGCGGTTGTTGGCTTTTGCTGTAAAAAGTCTCCTAAGCGCCTTATGCGTGGTGATCTGCCCCAAGATGCTAATCCTCTACCCAGACTGCTGCTGATAGGTTGAATTTTCTGGAGTTGCTGACCCCACCGCACCATATTTGGTACTTGTTGAAATGTTTTATAGCCACCGAATAGCTCATCTCCCCCTAATCCAGATAAAACTACTTTAGTTCCATCTTTACGGGCAATTTGGGATACACAAAAAGTATTGAAGCCGTCAATACTAGGTTGATCGATACTTGCTAAAAACTTTGGTAGTAGGTCACGTCCTAAAGAGGCAGTTACTTTATATTCTGTGTGTTCAGTGTCAAATTCTTGAGCAACTTTTTGAGCAATTTCCCCTTCATTCCACTCATTTTCTTCAAAACCAATTGAGTAGGTACGTAAATTACCTTTTTGAGTTTGACGCGATAAAGCAACAATTGAGCTTGAGTCAATTCCACCACTTAAAAATATCCCTACTGGCACGTCACTGATAAAGTGATGTTCAATAGAGTCAATGAGTGCATTACGAACTTTTTCTTTAGCTTCTGTGAGAGAAATTGTTTCAGCCGCAAAGTTTATTTGCCAATACTGCTGTTGGCTGAGATTACCTGCTTGCCAACGCAACCAATGACCAGCTTCTAAACAGCGAATCCCGGCAATTAGAGTGTGAGGTTCTGGTACTGAACCACTGACAAGATAGCCATATAATCCCTCTGGACTTAAGGCAATGCTAGGTAATTTCGATGCCAGAATTGCTCTAATTTCTGAGGCGAATATTAAAGTTGCTCCAGATTGCCAATAGTATAAAGGTTTAATTCCTAAAGCATCGCGGGCAATAAAGCAGGTTTGTTCTTGATTATCCCAAATAGCAAAGGCAAACATCCCTCGCAAATTCTTGACACATTCTGTTCCTTGCTGCTGATAAAGTTTGAGAATAACTTCAGTATCAGTTTGTGAATAGAACTTCTCGCCTTTTGCTTCTAGGTCAAGTCGTAATTGGCGAAAGTTGTAAATTTCGCCATTAAAGGTAATCCAATAGCGTCCGTCAGGTGTAGACATTGGCTGATGTCCTGCGGCGCTGAGGTCAAGAATAGAAAGACGAGTATGAGCAAAAGCAACTTCTCGATTTGGGGAAATATAAATTCCTTGGTCATCAGGCCCGCGATGCTGTAATGCGGTTTGCATTCTCAGCATCAAGTTTTCCAAATTATTTTTTATTTCAGTTTTCGTTAAAATTCCGGCAATGCCACACATACAGATCGTTTAATTATTTATGATTGAAAATAATAGCCTGATAAATATCAACCATTTTGGCTGCAACTTTGTCCCAAGTGTATTGTTCTCTAATTATTTGACGAGCGCGAGCGCCCATAGCTTTCGCTTCTTGGGGATGAGTGAGATATTCTTCAATATCTTTGGCGATCGCTAGTACATCTAATTCTGGAACGTAACCAATTTGGTGCTTTTGAACTATAGCAGCTAAAGCCACGCCAGGGGTAACAAGGACGGGAACACCTCCAGCTAAAGCCTCTAGAACTGCTAAACCAAAGTTTTCGGCGTGAGATGTCAGAGCAAATAGATCCGAACCTTGGATAAAGAGGTTTTTTGTCTCTCCTGCAACAAATCCCGCAATATAGGTGCGATCGCGAATGCCATTTGAAACCAGCGCTGACTCAATTTCCGCTTCATACTCTTGGGAACCACTACCTGCGATCGCAAAAGTGAACCGGTGATGAGTAAGTTTGCCTAATGCGGGGATCAGATAGTCTAGTCCTTTTTTCGGATGCAAACGGGATAAAAATAAAATTACAGGTTCATCTGCTGGCAGGTTGAGGTGTTGCCGAAGTAGAGAACGAGCATGAGGAATCTGGGGCGGGTGAGAAAGCCCGTGTGGTAATACAAAACTGGGGGCGCTAAGTTCCAATTGAGCAACTTCTTGCTGTTCTAGTTGCGAGGTAAGGTGGATGCCTTGAGAGTGGTTGAGGTTAGCTTGCTCAATTAGCCTCATGTAAATTTGCTTTTTGCGGGCGCTTTGCTGCAAAGACCATTCGGATAATAAGCCATGTGGGATCACAATATAGGGGACATTTTTGAGGCGAGCGATCGCCATTGCCATCGTTGATGCATAAGAGAAAATGGCATGAATATGCAAAATGTCATACTGGGAAATATTATCCCAGAGCCATGCTGTTAACTGCCAAGAAAAGGCGTATTCTCTGACAATTTTTACAGTGGGTGAAAACCGAGAGAAAAACCAGACTGGAACTTGCTTATATTGAATGAGTTTCTGTAAAGGAACATCAAGTAAGCAATCGCCGTTATCGTTCGTCGTGGCAATTTCAGCATCAACATTATTAGTTCGCAATGCCTTAACCATATCCAGAACAACAAGACTTGGGCCACCCCGTACTTGAGGAACAGAGGGAATAACATGGAGAACTTTCATAGCGGATATCCGCAGCAAATTCTAGTAAGATGCACCATTTTAGTTGTTGAAAAAAAGTTAAGAACTATAAAATTAAATTATTTTTAATTTATTCTCATGTTTTTCATTAATGGCTTGCTGATAAAGTTCAATATAATCGGAAATCATTTTCTCTGCTGAAAATTTTTGAGAATTTACAAATCCTTTTGACTTCAGCGTTTCTAGTGTGGGTAGATTACGAATTATCTCTTCTGCGGTTTCTTTCGGCTGTTCCGGTTCTATATATATAGCCGCTTCTCCTCCTACATCATTCATGGGGGAACGGTTGGATGTAAATACAGGACAACCACAAGCTTGAGCTTCGATAATCGGCCAACCAAAGCCTTCATAGAGAGAAGGGAAAAGTAATGCTGTAGCAGAAGAATAGATAGCTCTGAGGTTTTCGTTATTAATTTCTACTAACTCTATTACTTTTTGCATCATATTATGTGTTTTGATAAACTGACGCATTTCATCAGTCATGGGTTTACCCACCATAACTAGGTAAAATTCTGGTTGTTCGAGTTGCAGAATTAGCTGATGAAAGATTTCTAGAACTCCCAACCGATTTTTGTACCAGTGATTTGCCCCTACATGGAGAATAAATGGATAATTTTCAGGAATTCCCAAAGCTTTTAAACGTGGTTGAGATTCCGTAGCTTTCATCGGCGTGTAGGGATAGTTTAAACCCATAGGAATCACAGATACAGCACTCTCAGACAGAGAAGAAAGGCGTAATACATCACTTTTAGTCTGTTCTGAAACACAAGCAACTTTATGCGCTTGGTTTAGTCCTCTCATCACCATTTGCTGGAATTGCTTACCAGTCCATCCAGTGCGATATTGGGGAAATTCCCCCAAGCCAGAACGAATTGGCAATAAATCATGACAAGTGATGACGTGAGGTATATTTCCCAAATATTTTACGTAAACTGCATTACCTTGGTCGCATATATGAACTATATCTGCCCAAGATAATGCTTGACGCAATTGTGCTGGAAAAAACCCAAATTTATCAATATAACCTAACCATTTCCTGAGTGAATTTGGTGATGATAATAGCTTACCAAACCAAGGACTTGGGCAAATAATTCTGACTTGATGCCCAACCTTGGTTAAGTAATTTTCCAACATAGAAGCAAATATATCCATGCTGATGATTGCATCTAATGGGTAATTACCTATCAACAAAATTTTCATGAATTGCTATACTTTTGGTTTTTGGTTAGAGTATTTTGATTTAAAATGCCAGAGGATTCGCTTGGCATTAATTAGTGCCTCAGCAGGCAATAGAGATTTGACTATGTTTTTGTTAAGAGCTTCTAGGGTTTTGGGTAACAATTGCTTCTGTAGCTCTAAGATATCTTGTAGTTTCATCGTAGCAATTGAAGTGTTAGGAAAAGCCGGGTAGTCTCTCTTAAAACCAAATCCGAGATAATCCATTACCTCTGGAGTGAGATTTTCAAGGTACTCAGTATTCACTAGATTTTTTTCACCATGCCCTACATTTTCGCTACCAACCTGATCGACTTGAAAAAGCAAGGTAGTTCTGTTATAGGTTTTATCCTGAAAAGGTTCAGCTCTATGGATTCCGTGGATATCACATAAGATCAGACTTCCCTTGAGCATGGGAAATGTTAGTATATCTTTGCTATATGTATTGTCGATATAGCTGTCACTCAGGTAAATTTCATGGCTGTATTTGCGAGACCACTTATGCGAGTCTTTTATGTATTGAAAGGCATTTTTTTCAACATCAGAGAAATAAAATAAAAACAACAGACCTGGCATACTGTGTTTTTCAGATAATTGCTTACCAACCTGGCGATTATTATCTGTATGCCAAGGCATGTGGGAATTTTGAGATGTTTGATAGATTCTATGATTAGTTAACTTATAATCATCAGCAAAATATTCTTTGCATACATCTAAGACTTTTCTGGAAGTAATAACATCGTATATTTTTTTAGAACCCGCTAGGCAATGAGTAAAAAATTTGATGTCTTGAGAAGTAACTACGCCAACATCATTGTTATTCAGCAATAGTTGATTGAAATCAATTTCTTGAAGTAGTTCTTCAACATACTGAGTGGTTAACGCTTGTTCAAAAGCAAAGTACCCCTTGTCTTTGAGGTCATTAACTATTTCGCTAGTGCTGATATTGACAAAATTGGGATTAAACATGGTTGATACCTTTATTGTGATGTTAAAAACTTAAATGTCTTTGAAATCTTTTTCTAAGTAGCTATCAAGAGTTTTTTGAAACTGTTGAAAACCAAATTGGTTAATTACTTTTTCTCTTAATGCCTCTGGTTGATAGATTAGAGGATTAGAATAAGTACCCTGTAGGATTTGAATTATGGTTTCAGCGATCGCTTCTATATCATCAGGGTCAACAAGTGCGCCTAATTCTCCCTGACACAGTGCATCCAATGCCCCATCTTTGTTTCCTCCAAGAGTAGGTTTGCCACAAGCAAGTGCTTCTAGGTAAACAATACCAAATCCTTCACCTTTACTAGGCATGGCAAATACATCACAGAGATTATAGTGGTCGCAAAGTTCTTCGTCGGGGATGTAGCCAGTTAGAGTTACACAATCTTGGAGTTGGTATTGGGAAATTAACTGTTCAATTCGTGCCTTATCCTCTCCCTTCCCGACTAGAAGATAATGAACATTAGGAATAGCCTGACGGATCTTAGGCAAAGCTGTGATAATTCTGTCGTAGCCTTTATACTGCTCTAATTTTTCTAACCGAGCGATGGTAAGTATAATCGGTTGCTCTGAGTTTAAACCATATCTTTTGAGCAGGCTTTCAGGCTTGGGTGCAATCTGAAAATTATCGGCATCAAAGGTATTGGGTAGAACTACAACTCGTTCGGGATCGAGGTTTTGTTCTTGCAGCAAGCGATCGCGCGTATAGTGACTAACGGCTAAAATGCGATCGGCATGGTGAAGAGCCGTCTGTAAATTTGAATTCTGAAGGTTCCACACTTCAATCCCGTGTACTACAACCCAATAAGGTATGCCAAATAGCCGTTTCAACAGGTAAGCCGGAACACTAAAGTTGAGATGGCTAGAAAAGATCAGGTTTGGACGCTGCCAAAAACCAAAACCAATTAGTTGGCTTGCAAAAGCTAGGGTGCGTAGGGATAGGGGCCAATTGCCAGATGGATGAAAGCACAAATTAGGCAACTTTGATGCTACATCAGTATCATGCTTAATGAAAATATCATAGGCAAAATCGGGGTGGAGAGTTTGGAATGCCTTGAAACAGAAAAAGGAGTAACGCTGAATTCCTCCTGTAGCGTCGAATAGATCGGGAAACCAAAGATGGTAGTAGTATTTATGTTTACCCATAGTTTTTTAAAATACTTGGTGCTGATAAATAAAAGTTGAATTGGATTAATTGTATTATTGACACAGACATAGTACGATAAGCAACGAAAATTGGTATCTTTTTAAGACAATTTGAATAAGTCAAGCTAACAGTTTTTAAACCGAATCTACGAATTGATGAGTTACATAAAATAGTATTTTATAACAATAAGGATCGACATTATTATAATTAGATATTTTTTAAACTTCCAATGACCATTTCAAAAGCGATCTTCCTAAAGATTAAGCCTTCGCTGAAACTGAGTTTGTATATTCAATGGCCTGTTTTAGTCCCTGAGTTGCTTGAGTATAGCTATACTGAGAAATAATTCTCCGACTCTCTTCTCCCCAGCGCCGTAAACGTTCCCCATCACAAAACGCTTCGCGTAGGCTACTAGCTAAGGCAGATACATTACCCGCAGGAAAAATCAGTCCATTTTGATGGCGATCGATTAGGTCTTGGGCACACCCTACATGGCTACTAACAATTACTGGACAACTTAAGCACATTGCTTCATTAATTGCGAGTCCCCAGGTTTCCGAAGAACCATAGCTAGGCAGCACAACTAAATCAGCAACCGCATAGGTGCGGGGCATTAAGGATTGATTTTGGAAGGGAGCAAAGTATATATTTGATTGACCAACGGCTGCGGATTTCAGGTCTTCTTCTAAAGGGCCTGCACCAACAAATAGTAGCGATACTTGAGGGATATTTGCTTCTAAAAAAGCTAAGAGTAAATCCAAAGGACGTTTTTTGGATTCAAATTTACCTGCAAACAGAATCACTGCATGATGCGATGGAATGCCCAATTCTTGCTTCCAAATCATTGCCTGCTGTTTGGCACTTTCGGTTTGAGTAAAAAAGCGATCGTTATCTACAGCATGGGGAGAAAAAAACAAACTTTTTTCTGAAACTTGATGATAGCGGAAGTAATCATAGTTAGCTTTACCCACGTAAAGGCAGGCAGCAAAGCGATGATAAATCTGCGTAATAAATTGCTGACGTGCCCATGCTTTCATACCATTCGGCTGTAGTAAACGATGGGAATCACCACGAAATAGTAACGGTATCTGAAGAGAATTCCAGTGCCATAAAAAGCGATAAATGCTGGCATAGTTGTAGCACATTAATAGCACTGCATCTGGCTTATAGGCTTTTACCTGAGATACTAAAGATGGATTTTGTAATCCCCATAAATGATGGACACCGGGATCAGAACTCAGGTTAGGCACAAATTCATATTCATATCCATCTAACAGTGGAATATCCCACTGAAGAATCTGTTTAAAACCTACATCAACCTGTGGAGTAATACCAAAGTCCCAAAGGTAAAATACTCGAATATCAAGATTAGTAGACTGAGTAATATAGCGAAACCAAGGTGCGTAATATTGAATAGGATGGGTTGAGATAATTGCTAATTTTGTCATGTCATAATATATATTGAATAAATTAAATATTTTATAGCGTTTCCTAATCATATAAGGTACATCATAGCCCCCTCATTGCTTGCGGGGAGGATGTTGGGGGCGGGGTTCTTGTACCTCACTCAACTGAGAACCACTATATTGATTTAATCCTAATAATGCTGAAAGCTTATTACTATCTTTGAGTTTAAGACAGGGTTTTTCAATTAAGTAATAAGAAGTAAGTCCAGCCAACAAACTAAACCCAATATTATAGGGAAAAATTCCTGAAATAGTAGTATTATCATTAGTTAAAAATAATTGCTGCCAAATGTATAAACTATAGGAGATTTTTCCTATGTAAACAATGACTGGTATACTCAGTAATTTATTTGCATAGGAAAGCGGATTAGCATGGAGCCAGGCAATCAGTATTCCTAAAATTATGGCATCTATGGTTATGCCTATAGAGATTAAATAACCTCTAATTAAGTGATCCAAAATAGGAGTAATGAACAATGGCCAGATAAGTAATATTACTATGGAGAATCCCTTCAATTTATATATACGCTCACTTAAGACAGGAAATAGAGTAAGAATAGCCATTAGGCAGCCTACCATAATACTATCTATCGAGGTATGTAGCATCATGTTTAAATATCCTTTAACTGAAGGAAATAAAAAGTAGCTAGCTACACGAATAATCGGCATCGATAAAATTAGAATAAACGATAACTTACGAGACTTGTTAATTCCTAGCAACAATAAAATTAGAGGCCAGAGTAAGTAAAATTGTTCTTCTAATGAAAGAGTCCATAAATGACCAAGAAACCAAGTTCCTCTCAAGGTACCATTGTGAAAAGGGCCTAGATAGTTCCATGTAAAAGTTGCTGCTGCTATGAATTGTTCTGCATTGATATTCAAATGAGCAATCAAGTTAATAATGAAAACTACTACTATAAAGCAGTAAAGACTGGGAAATAACCGTATTGCACGACGCACATAGAATCTCTTCAAATCAATAATACCACTTCCATTAATTTCTTTTAACAAAATTAGGGTTATTAAATAGCCACTTAGGACAAAAAATAGCCTAACTCCCAAACTGGAATTAGCTATAAATATTGATGCTAAATTCCAAATCTCACTTTTGGAGTGAATAGTATTTTTTGCATGATCTAGCAAAACCAAGAATATAGCTATTCCTCTAAGACCATCAAATGAGCTAATTCGCTTTTGAATCATTAAATCAATAAATATTGGTATAATTTATCTAAAAAGATAATGGATAAATATTTTCAGGAAATTTTTTTAGCAAAATGGCAGCTTTAAAAATGTAGCTCACCAGTAGGGTAAATACTATAGACTTGAGATGGATAGTATTTAATACCTTTCATCAAGAAACTTCTGATAACTAATAAAATCATTGTGCTTTGAGATAAAATACTCAAAAATGAGCTCAGAGTCAATTCATTTTTAATTGACAGCATGATCAAAATCAGTGATAGCAGAAATCGGTATGATGTAATCGGAACATTCATTGTCAAACGAGTTATCCATCCATATAAACTCCCTAGAAATATTCCTAAACCAGCGCAACCTATCCTACCAAAGTTAGCATAAGCTTCTTGTAACAAACCCCAGGCAATTTCGGTTTTCAATGTTTCTTTATATGTTTGTAAACCATAATATATGCTTAACATATTGGTGGCTTCACTACCACGAATCTTGTTTGAGTTAAATATCCGAGGTATTAATAACTGAGGGATAAGTGAATAAGTTTTTCCCTGCATATATTCTCTTAAAGTTCCCGTTTCTGAAATTGCTTTCATCAGCATGTGTATAATGCTTGAACGTTCGTCCAAACTTTCTGGCTTTTCTTTATTACTAGCTATACTGTCTTTAGGAGTATTTATATGCCGCCAAGAATTATTAGTCCAGGTAATATATACAGTAATATATTGCGAAGGTTGAATTGAGCCTTTATTCCAGTAAATGGATCGAATTTCTCCTTTACCTAAGTTGAGGAACGATATGATTAAAAAAGTTATCAATAATAATCGCCACGGAAATTTGCCACTGCCAAGCATCCAACCTAAACTTGTTAATACTACGTACACACCTGCTCCACTCAGATAAAGACTAACTCCTGATTGAAAAATCAAACCTATTGTTAGCAAAATAAATAGTCTGGACTCTCTACGACTTAAGCGATTAGCTCCTAGTTGATAACCTAATATCATTAATCCAAGACTAGTGAGAGATGGCATTGCAGTTTTCAATATTGCATAAATTGAGCTAGGTATTATTGACCATATATATCCAGTATTTTGTAAAAGATCAAATATAATAGATAAAAAGATTATTTGGAGAAAGAAAGGGGTTATTTGGTTTGGTTTAAATACTTTAATTTTAGATATGCTTCGAGGTTCACGACTGACGAAAGCAAGCCAAGTTATTGTCCCCACTCCCAGAAAAATGGCAACGACTATGGCTGCATTAAAATGTAATGCTTCAGAATACTTAAGAATATTTGGATTTTTGGAAATAAGGGGAAAAGCATGTGAGCTTAAGTAGGTTAGTGTCATTATTGGAAATAAAGGCAGTCCTTTGGCACGATCAGCACACCATAAATAGGTTGGTAATAGTGCCATTACTGCAATTAATAAGGCACCCATCTTACTGAGAAAGGGTGCATCAGAAGTGATGATTTTCAGTACTATAAACATCAGAGCAATCCAAAAGGCTTTCACAAACCAACGCTTCTGATGTTTGCTAAATCCTATAGGGGACTCAAAGTTAAACCCGGATGTCATAAACATAATTTTAGAAAATTGGTAATAGCATAAAGTTTGTACACGCAATGACTAACTGAATATGAAACTCAACGTTGTTTCAAAATGGACAAGATTTATTTGTAAAATTATAATGCACTATTGCTATTGTAAGTATTGATAACACGCCTGTAAAAAATCGTGTATTCACTAGAATAAATCAAAATGCTTGACTACTTGTTTAAGGACTTCCGCAATTTATTCAACGCACAACTTAATACCTGGAATCGAAGAGTTACTTTATGATGAACTGCCTTTTCTATAAATTAGCAAGACTCCGATCGAATACGGCACACTGCTGGCGGGTCATTTCCCGATCTGTATAGGGTTGAAAGGCTAACCAGTCAGTTTTTGGTTGAAACCCTTTTGGCATAGAAAGCAACCAATTAATTTGAGCAACCATCGCGGAAAGCAAATCTTTAGGCTGGTTTGATGAAGTAAAGGTAACAGCTTGACCAGCTTGGCAGCGTTGTAGAATATCAACTACAGAACTCTCGTGGTGAAAAATTGCCAGGATGGGTTTGCGGGCTAGAATACAGGGGTAGAGTTTGGAAGCTGTATAGCTGGGGTCATCAGAGCCAATGAGTAGAATAGCGTCGCTATCAATGAGAACTTGTAGCGCCTCAAAGTAGGGAATGCGATGAGGATGTTCGGTTACTAAGTCAGCAACATCTAGTTCTTGGGCTATTGGCTCTATAGTTTTAATGGCTTGACTGCCAAGAGCATAACTAGTACCAACAAAATGCAGTTGAACTGATTGCCAAAGTTTAGAGTTATGGCGACGCTCTGACTGAATACTCAGAAATAAAGTTCTCACAGCCAAGGCCATATCATCGCCACCTCTGCCCACGTATACCCAATGGCGTTTACCATCATTGGGGTTAAATATGTTTTGCTGAATATTGAGAGAGGGAAGTTTCTTAAAATCAGACTCTGGAGCTCCAAAAGGCAAAACAGTAAACTGTTTCGGTTGTAAATGTGGGTATCGCTGTTGTAAGATTTTCGGATATGCTGGTGAAACACTAATTACGTGACTGACTTTACTCATAGCCCTGGGTTCCAGCAATTTTGCTTGGAGTTGAGCAAATCCGTACTTGAAGCGTCCTCCTGGTGGAGTACTGTCTGTATATTTGTAGTAATCACTTAACCAGGGATCTTGAAAGTCCAGGACATAGGGTATTCTGAAGCGTCTGTACCATCTATGACCTAGAGCCATAGTGATGAATATAGTCGTTGAAAAATATACTAAATCAAATTTTTGCAGGCGAAGGAGGCGATCGCCTGCTCTAAGTAAATAGGGAAAACTTCGCAATCCCAAACTGCCCATACCAATCAGCCGAGTCTGTTGAACGGGTATTGCTCCTGTATATGTAACGGGGATATTAGAGGGAATTGTTTTTGCTAGTATGGGGTCTTGGATTCCTTCAACACAATCTGAACGAACTGTTAAAATGTGAGGTTCCCAACCAAATTCTTCAAAGTACGGCAGAGACATTCGCACCCGTTGATGATCGGGAGCGTTAATTGGTGGGAAATGGGGACTAACTATTAGAACTTTATGGTTCATTTGATTTTGGAATAGTCAAATTTTTTGAATCCTCAAAATACCTTTTCATTTTTATGAAGTTTTTCTCATACAATGATTTATAATCGCCAGCTATATTTGCAAAGGTGAGATGCTCTCAGTCTAAGCTACGTTAACGGCCCACTTGGATGGCTAAATCTCTGATTACCAAGCTTAAATTATTTACGCTTGCTTACTTATGTGTTGGTAAAGCTTTTCATACTGCTCTACAATTACATCAGCAGAAAAACATTGCTCAACACGTTGACGACAGTTATGACGGTTAATATTTGGTAATTTTTTAATAGTAGTAACTGCTTCTTCAAAACTATTAACTAAATAGCCATCAATGCCTTGACGGACAATTTCTGGTAATGCCCCTCTTGGGGAGGAAATAACAGGGGTACCACATGCCAAAGCTTCGGCAAAAACAATACCGAAAGGTTCTTCCCACTCAATCGGCACAATCATGGCAGCAGCTTTTCCTAGAAGTTCATTTTTCTGAGCATCGTTAACAGTCCCAACATACTCAATCCCATTTTTGCCAATATTGGGAACAATTTCTTCTTGCCAGTACTTTCCTTCTTCTCCAGTTTCACTATAGTTTCCAGCGATAATTAAACGCCGTCCTGTTTTGCGGGCAACTGCGATCGCTGTATGCGCTCCTTTAATTCGTTCTACTCGGCTCAAAAATACCAACGGCGCGTCCTCTGCTACTTTTGGCACAAAATTATATTTCTCTAGCTCAACGCAATTGTGAATGGTATGCCAAATTCCGCCATTTGCTTTTCCCAGAGTACAAATATAGTCACTACATCCTGTAAAGGTGAGAGTTCCCTGAGCCAGCTTCGCTCCCCAACTGGTGGTGCGCTTGGTAGGGTAGCGCTGGTAAGACATGACTTTTGGCAGTTGAGAACCCAGTAGAGGTAGCAGATAGAGAATGCGAGAAAAGCTGTGAACTAAGTCAGGCTGGAATTCCTGAACTACTGACCAAAGACGAATTGTGTTTTGGATTGTATCAAATTTGTTTTGCGATCGCTTCCCCCGCCAAGGAAAGAATTGAGTTACTTTTGAGGTCGAGTCAGGGTGAGCAACTAGTCCCACACTGTAACCACGAATTTGTAATCCTGTAGCTAATAAATCAACAATGCGTTCAATACCACCATAAAGTTTTGGTGGTACTGGAAGTTCAGGATCGACGGTGAGTAAAATACGCATTTTAGGCTGTCCAACGCTTATCAGATATTAGAGGACTATTACGTGGTACAAAAATGAAATCTGCTTGCCAAAGAGCTTGGTCGAGAGGGCGACGAGTCAGACCACAAATATCATAAGTAACCCAATCACGTTCATTTAGCCAGCCCACGACTTCCGCTAATAGAGGAACATTTTTATGGATATCTAGTAAGTTTACTTCTGCTAAAATTACTTGCGTTTGAGTAAGTGATTTTTCTGCTCCTTTTAGGACTTCTAGTTCATAACCTTGAACATCTAGTTTGAGCAAATCAGGAGCATAACTGTTGAAGTGTTCGTAAACAATGGTATCTACAGTTGTCATAGGATATGACTTTACCATAAAGTTTTGTTGAACTTGCTCAATTAAAATAGAGGAAGCTGTTTCAGCTTCATTAAATTGCACTTTTTCTTGTGATTCTGCTCCTAATAACACTGGAAATACCTGGATGACAGAATTTTGAGATGCTAGTTGTCTCAACTGCTGAACTCTATGTTCCAAAACTTCAAAACAGGCAACTCTTGATTTAGGGAAATATTTAATACATAAGTTAGTAAAATCACCTTGATAAGCTCCAATATCAAAAATCTGAGTGGGCTTAAAACCTAGTTTAGCAAGCCTCTCCAAGGCATTAGTAATTTCTGGTGCTTGTAATTTACGTGATAAATATTGCCGGATCTTTTTGCGTAGAAACATAATTTTAAGTTAAAAAATGATGTAGGCTTAAGTGTTTTTGCAGTAGTGTAATCACTCAAGAAAGTGTTATGTATTATGGCAATATTTAGGCTTATAGACTTCCATACAAATGGAGGAGTGCAGCTTTTGGTAGCCGTATTTTCAGCCAAAGCTATCTATCTAGAACCATTTGCTCTCCGTGAATAAGTGTTGCAGTAAATCTAAATATCTTGACTAATAGTGATTTATTCGTTGTAAAACTTCCTCTACAAGTTTGACAAAATGCTGCTGTTCTAGATCCCAGTTATAAATTCCTTTACCTAATTTTCTAGCTTGATTACGAACAAATTCCAGTTTAGCTGGATTAGATAATAGACTATCTAAAGCTACTGCTACTGCTGCTGAGTCATTAATATTTACTAATAAAGCAACCTCTCCTAATTGTTTGGCAAATTCTTGTTGAGCAGGGGTAAGGCTCATTAATATCGGCAATCCTGCTAAAAGATAAACAAAAATTTTATTGGTTAGACAAATCGCTCGATTTAGGGGCTGAATTAGCTCCAGGGATAACCCAATATCATGACAAGCTGCTAACCGAGCCATTTGATCGGGGGGTGCAGAGGGAAGTAAGTGGAGGCGATCGCCTACTCCCACCTCTTGGGCTAATTGCATCAGCTGTTCTGAATAACCAGGAATAGGAATACCTCGTAAGTGCAAACGCACAGAGGTTTGCATCTGCCCCATTGCCTGGAGGATTGATTCTAATCCTCTACCAGGGCCTATAGTTTGGGAAAACCAGTACAGGGAAGGTTCTGAACCAACGCGATCGCCCTGTTGTCGCTCTGTGGTCGCTGGTGCTTCTGCTAGAGGAAATACATTCAAAATCGGTTCCATGTTTACCCCGTAACGTTTAGCGTAGGCGGTGGCAATTCCTGGTGAAGCAGCAGTTAAGTGTTGACAACGAGGTAATAAAATACGTTCAATGCGATCGCGCACCCGAATCTCTGTCTGGTTGGCTGGAATGTCAGTTAATTCGCCAATATGAAAGTCTTCGGCATCGAACCCTAGTTTGGCATGATGTTTTTGAGCGGCAAAAGCCGCTGCTGGAAGTGCAGCCAAACAATGGGCAATGTAAAGGTCAGCAGATTCAGCCGCGGCTGCTTTGGCAAGCTTGGCACTCATAAGACTATGTGCCCAAATAGCTACAGACAAATGGGGAATCCAACCTGTCGTTGCTACTCTCCGAGCCAATTCTTGCCAGAGTCTACGCATCAAATAGGTTGGTTTGGCTCCTAGAGTGACTTGTGTCCATGACCAGGGCGCTTGGGGCAAAATACTTTCATCTAAAAGACGGGCTTCGGCTGAATAATTCCCAGCAACTACTCGTACATGAAAACCCGCATCATGTAAAGCATTTGCTTCTTTCAATAATCTAGGATTGCAGGATACATGACCCGGACTGACCAAACAAACCCGTTTGCGACTCATACCTTTTTTGCTAACAGTTCTTTTAACGCCGTTTCCAGGTGAGTACCATAGTTATCCCAGGTAAATTCCTTAGCTCTTTTGAGTGCGTTACCGCCGATTCTGCTCAATTCTTGGGGATTTTTATAGAGATATTCTATTTTTTCTTGAATCGCTTGAGAATCCCTAATGGGGATGATAAAACCTTCTTCTCCCTCTCTGATTACAGAATCTCCTCCAGAATTGGGAGTACAAATTACAGGTAAGCCACAAGCCATAGCTTCTAACTGTACGTAAGCCATTCCCTCATCTAAGCTAGGTAAAACAAATACTGAGGAATTAGAATAATACTCTTTGAGTTGGGAGTGTTCTACTCTTGGTATATGAGTAAAGTATTGCTGATATTCTGCGAAAATATCTTGAAAGGCTGATTCCACTGAACCGATAATTAAACATTCAAAATTATCTAATTTTAAATCCTTTAAAGCTTGAAATAAGTAAATTAGCCCTTTACGAACTCCGACACTTCCTACAAATAAAACTCGGAAAATCTCATCTTTTTTTGGTTGGCGATTGAATAAATTAAGCTCTACACCATAAGGAATGACTATTAACTTATGATTTGATATTCCGCATTTATTCAAAGAGTCTGCGACATATTTAGAAGGGCATAATATATAATCTGCCTCATGACATTCTTGTAATTCTCTAGTAATTATCTTGTTGAATGTTTTGGACTCATAATCTAAATTTAATCGTTCATATTCTTCAGACAATAGTTGTTCTTGATGTTTGTTACACGAACCACACTCTTCAAGAATGGCAATACCACCTTTTGTTTTGACTGCTCTAATGGTTTGTAGGCTGGCCCAAGCCCAAGATATAGAAACATCTGGGTTTCCTACACGCAAACTAGCCATCCAATCGTAAACTACAGCCAGCAGCCATTCAAAAGGCGATTTAAAAAAATAAAATTTACCTAACAGCTTATCCAGAATCAGGGATACGGTGAATATTGGAGGTAAAAATATTATTTTTCCTCGATTTACCGGCACTCTCTTATAAGCAAATGATGGATGGGAAGTGATTAGCTTGTACAAGCTATTCCTGTTCTGCAACTGATAAGCAAGATGATCTGAATGAAATTTAGTACCGCAAGAGATTAAGACTTTCATAGAAGATAGGCAAATTAGCTATTGACAGGACGAGCAATTACTAGTAATTCATCTCCCGGAAATGCCATACTTGCTTGCTCTTCTGATTCATAAGCTACAGGAGCAGTATCATAGGGCGGACTGTTAAAAACAGGGATAAATCCATACTTAGGTAAATTGTTAGCAAAAAATCTAGCATCCAGTGCTAAAGTATGTTTTTCTCCAATCATCGGGCCCCAACCTACGCCAAGATTGCGTGCGGATTGACCACCGGCGTTAGGAACAAAGATCGTTAAAAATCCAGTAGGTTTAATTAATCTTTGGAATAGCGAAAAAGCTTGAGTTAATTCTGGCAGATGTTCTAAAACGTGACTGGTGTGAATAACATCAAAGGAATGGGCTGGAAATTTTTCCAGGTCAATCAATTCATCCAGAATTTCTACTGATAAATTCTCGCGTCCATATTCAGCTCTAGATTTTGATATTTCAAAGCCAATAGCATCGTAGCCAGCTTGATTAAATTGATTTACTCCATACCCCCAAGAGCAGCCATAGTCTAGTAAAGAGCCATGATTTATATACTGTTTAACAATTTGTATGTTATTAGATAAATCAATCTGACTGCCTCGAAATTCTGATTCCAACAATTTTTTTAGTTCTACTTCATCTGGCATATCAGTGGTCATTCCTTCTTGATATTCAGATTGATAAAAATCAATGTTGTCTGCTATTTCGTCTTTTGGATAGCGGTACATCAAAAAACATTCTTGACATTGGCGCAGTTCTAAAAGAACTTTTTTTCGCTGGATGAGAATTGTTCTTTCACTTTCACAATGAGGACAATGACGACTTTGACCACTAAGTTGTTTGTTAACAATCTGACTGAAAAAAGCTAATTTATTCATTTGGTTTTGAAGGTAGTATTCTGGATTAAGAAACGTGAGATTTTCCTAAAAGTTTCATTACAGAGCGTGTCATCTGTTGACCTAAGATAGTGGACATCATCCCTACTAATTTTGGAAAACTGAGACTGAAGCCTGGTTGTAGTTGATAAAGACGGTGCAGATTTTCTCGAAAAAGTTTTTCTTCTGTCATAAACAGGGTACGAGAAGTGTAATCATAACCATTAACTAAGGCAGAAGAACGTTCTGGAGTAAGTCCGCCATGATGCCGCCAAAACTCTTCGATTTGGCAGTTATTATGAAAACAGTCTTTTACAAAACCTACAGGATCGCGACTAGATAAACTTTTGTTTTTATGAACGCGGTAATCGGCTCCTACCCCTGGGACATAGACAAATTTGCCACCTACTAAGGCTGCATCCAAGAGAAAACGTGCATCTTGAATAATTGGTAATGACTCATTCCAACCCCCTATTGCATCTACAATCTCCCGGCGATAGAGAAGAGCCGCTGGTGGTGCCCAGAAATTAGTGAACAAGGCAATTTGGGGATCGGGGTGAACGTCTTCAATTTTTCTGGCAATGACGTTACCTGGCAAAAACTCACCTGTTTCATTTTCCTCCAACTTTTGCCAATCTGAGTAAGCAACATCAGCACCACTGGCTTCTAAAGCATTGACTCGTTTTTCTAAAGCATCAGCTCGTAATAAATCATCAGCATCAAGGTATTGAATGAATTTACCTTGTGCTATGTCTGTTCCTCGGTTACGTGCTGCACTCGCGCCCTGATTTGATCCGAAATAAACTCTAATTTTGTTGCCGAATGAAAGAATAATATCGGCAGAATCATCAGTAGAACCGTCATCAATGACAATAACTTCATCTTGTTGAGTGACTTGATCTAATGCACTTATAATAGTTTTTTCAACAGAAGAATATGCATTGTAACAGGGAATGACAACTGAAACCCTAACCATAAAAAATATAACCTAACCAATTAATATAAGTTTTGATATTAATTCATTTTCTCAATAAATCTTGATACAATGAATTCATATCTAATCCAACTTCTGTCATTGTTCTGACTGATTTAATCCCTTGCTGTAAACTACATAGCAAGTTTTTGTTTTGGGCAAGTATTGAAATTGCTTCTGTCCATGCTTTTACATCTTGATAGGGAACTAACAAACCATCAATATTATGTCTGACTAATTCAGAAATACCCCCTATATTAGAACCTAATATAGGAGTTTTCACTGCATAAGCCTCCAAAACTACTAAAGGGCCTGTTTCTAACCATTGGGAAGGAACTGCTAATACATCAAAACTTGCGAGGGTTTCGGCGATTAAATCACGGGCAACAGGATCGGCAAACTGAATGCGGCGATCGCCAGCAGCTTGAGCAAAAACCTCTTGTTGATAAGCTTTTGCTTCTTCTCCTTGCACCAACCCATGAATAACTAATTCTACTTGTAAGTCAGATGGCAAGCGACAGACTGCTTCTACTAGTATATGAATACCCTTGATCCTATCCCAACGTCCTAAAAAACCAATTTTCAAAGGTTTCTTTGTATTTAACTTATCCTGTAAACTTGGTTTAATTTTGAGATTAGTTGAATCTACTCCCTGTCTGCACAAAATGAGTTTTTCTTTAGCTACACCATTCAGCAGCAATGCATCATAGAGCCATTGACAGACAGCTATTATGCGATCGGCCAAACCTACCATCTCTAGTAAACGATTTTGATGTGTAGCAACTAAAGTTGGTGTAGCTAGAGCGGTAGCTAGACGGTTATTAGATAATGAGGAAGAGGCGATCGCACTTAAGGGTAGGGGTATTCTAGACAATAGAGGTGCTAGGCTTGCTGGTATGCCTCGCGCCATAGCCCAGCAGTTACCACATCGTACCTGCTCAATCCTTCCGTCACAGACTTGTTGCCCATTTAATAGCATTGTGCCACGCAAACAGATATATCCAGGGACATGGGCGGTTAATACTGTTGGCATCCCTAGCTGTTTCGCCTGTCGCATGTGATGTATGCTGCAACCAGTCGCCCAAGAGTGTTGATGGTAGATATCAGCTTTTTGTTGTTCGAGCCACTGAGCAAAATATTCAAACCCACCATGCGGTGTAACATCACGGATTTGCTCAAGGGTCAGATCGGGAAAAACAGGATAACGATAGATGCTAATACCATCATGTTCATAGGTTATTTCCTGAGTTCCCTTTTGAGGAGCAGCAACAATACTTGTTATACCTTGGGAGTTTAATTGATTTACTAATCCATCTACATAAACCTCTGTACCTCCAGAAGATTCAGGAAAATAGTATCCGAGAGTTTGGATGACTTTCATCTAAGTCCTAACACCAATTGTTTGTTAAATTATCATTGTCAATAAAAAGCTATTTTTTTATTTTGCTTACAAAGTACTTAATAGAATTAATATTTTTATTTTTGAACTGCAAAGCAGGCTTTTCAAACAAATGCCAGCTAAGAATAGCTAATGGCATTGTCAGTAATAATGAAAGCATAAAGTAAAAACCAACACCAAACTCGTCTAAATTCAATTGAACAAGAAGTTGTTGTATGGGAAATGAGTAGATATAAATTCCATAAGAATAATCACTATGTTTATCGAAATTGCTCAAAGGCAAATTTATAGATAGCCATAAGATAATGTATGGTAAAGTTAATGGCTCTACCCAGGCATATAAGTTAAGATATATTGCCATTAAAGTAATCAACACGAAACTAACGAAAATTATCGAATTCCAATAAACCTTTTCCCTGTAAAGCCAGAAAACTGCACCCGAAAAGAACAAGACTAACAATGGTGGTACTCTGTTACTAGTCCAATATAATAAAATTATTCGGCAGTGGCATGAGTCTAACAAGTAAGTTAATAATAGCACTAGGAAGATAGCTAAAACAATCCATCGAAACTTTGTGAGGATGGATAAAGAACCTAAAATAGCTATAGCGATATAAAGAAAAAATTCCCATTCTAAAGTCCATAGAGAACCATTCAATGATTTTTCTGGATGGGATGCCATCAGCCCAGCTATATCTGGTTGCTTAATTGATAACAATAGATTCCTAAAAACATAACTAAATGGACTATCTGATGTTAAGAAATAGCCACTTATACTTCCATGTACATTTATATATACAATGGGAGTTATAACAAAAGAAGTAACCAATAAGCAGACCCAAAAACCAGGAAAGATACGTAAGATCCGATGCCATGAATAACGCAAAATATTGGGATTTGAAATATAACTACGAGTTATCAAAAATCCACTAATGATAAAGAAAGCATGTACAGCTAATGAACCGGAACTTAGCTGTCCTTTACTTAGAGATAGTAAAGGCTCATTGCCGAAATTACCAAGGATATAGCTATGTTGTAGAACGACTAAAACAGCAAATAAGAAACGTAAAAAGCCTAAGCTATTTTTTTTATGGTTAAAAGCAAACCTTAGATTAGATTGAACTGAAGAAAAAATCATAACAGTTCCGTATAGCCTATACTTCTTAAAAAAGATGCTGTTTTTTCCTGTCCATCACTTAAAGTAACCAAAGGTTTCCAACCCAAAGTTTTAGATGCTTTTTCCGATGAAAACCGAGTGATAGTTGAAGAAAATAAATCTGCTAGCCAAACTGGTGGATGTTGAAAATATGGTGGTTTTACAAGCATTATAGGTGAAGTGGTTTGAGCTTGTTCTTGTAATAAATTATTATGCACCTTCGGCACTAATTTGAATGCTTGTCGCTTAATGCTACCAAGTATAGGCATCCTATTGATAATATCAATTAGTTCTAAATCTTGGATTAAATGGCGAACTAAATCTTTCATTCCTGCTGGAGTTTGATCGGATTTATTAATTAACTGGCTACGGCTGTATGAAGGCAAGTTATGAGCAAATTTACCAATCAGTGGTGTAATGAATTCATGCCAAGAACAAAAACCATCATTGATAATGAATCTTTCACCATGTGCAGCTTCACAATTTGCTGCTAAAAGAATTGCATCAATCAAGTTTTCTATGTAAGTGTAGTTAGCAATTCCCTTTCCTTCTTCAATCCAACAAAAATTACCTATGCGAGCCAAATCTATAGGTAATTTTGTATAGGTTTTCCCACTAGGCCCGTAAACACAAGATGGGTTAAGAACGACAATCCTAGTATTGGGACTAGACTTAGCTCGTGCAAGACACCAAAGTTCCATTTTTGCTTTACTAATGCCATACTCACCGCCAGCAGGCTTATAAGGCCAGGATTCATCAACTAATTGATTAGTCTCAGGATGTCCAAAAACATACATAGTGCTGAGAATAATTAAACACTCCACTCCAGATTCGATTGCTGCATTGACTACATTTTTCGTGCCTTCAATCGTCACCTGTGCAGCATTACCTCCATCACGTCCATAGGCAAGATGAAATACAAATTTTGCACCAGCAACACTGGCTTTTACTTGCTCGTAATCTAATAAATCAATTCCCGGCATTTGAATGGGGAATCTAGCTGCACCGGCACAAGTTTTATAGTTGCGAACAGGAACAACAATATCAGAGAATCCTAAGTTTACTAATCTAGCAATTAAATGTTCTCCAATAAAACCTGTACCACCCGTAATGACTACTTTTGATGGTGGAAGATAAATTGCTTGTTGGGAATATGCTGGAGAAACCAATAAATTACGTTGAGTATAAGCCCACTCAATCATTCCTATAGTATTAGCAGCTTGTTTTGCTGTCACTCTTGGTGTTTTTTGCTCATGTATTGCTGAGGCAAATTCTACAAATTGTTCTGCAAAGCAAGAATTAAATGTTGGCAACCAATCACCAGATTCAAAGGATTTATGGGGATATAACTTGCCTGCAAGTTTATCAGATTGAGAGGAGCGCCAAAAGCATGTATCAAAGGTATTAAGTTCTAGACTGAGTTCTCCTAATTCTCCTTTGAAAATAGCTGTGTTTTTCAAATCGTGGGTACGAGAAAGTATTAGTTTGACAGGAATAGAATCCTGAGCTAGCAGTTGAAATTCACAATTAGCTTCTACTCCACCAAAGCAATCATCATAGTAACCGATTGGTTGTAAAGAACCAACTAAATCTTCAATTAAATCTAGATAATGAACTCCCATATCTGCGAGGACACCGCCATTTTCTTTTCGGAAAAAAGCACCACTCTCAGATAGCCATCCATAAGCCCCACCACATTCAATTTCAATACTTTGAAGTGAACCAATGAGTTGATTTTTTAGAGCATTCCTCAAGGCTGTCACTGAAGGAAGTAGTCGTCTCACCATTCCAACTGCCAAAACTTTTCCAGCTTTCTCTGCAAGTTCATGTAACTTCAAACAACTTGCTGCATCCATTGCTAATGGTTTCTCGCAGAGAACATGAAAGCCTTTCATCAAAGCTAGTTCAACAGCTTCAACATGGAATTGGTTTGGTAAGGCAATAACTACCGCATCAAATTCTCCCTGGCTATAGATATTATTTAGGTAATTGCGGAAGTCTACTTCTTCACATTGAATATTAGGAGAAAGTTGTTTAAGCTTACTTAGAGTTTTTGTAGAAGCGTCTGTAACAATAGTGTTAGAGATTAAACCTAAAAGGTCAAGGGCTGGTAAGTAGTACTCTGTTACAACAGCTCCGCCACCTAATATTTTTAAATTGAGGTTATTTAAGTAAGTTTGTGGATTTATCATAAGATTTAATATAAAAGCTGCAATTTGTAACCTTAAAGTTTTATGCGCTAATTCGAGATTGATAAATATCTATATACTTTCTAGCTTGGATATCTAATGCATATTCTTGAACAGCTATTTCTCGACAATTTTTCTTCATTTCACTCCTCAAATTATTATCTTCTAATAAATTAATAATCCCTTCGGAAAAGCTGTCAGTTTTTTCAGGTTCAGCGAGATAACCGGTAATATCAGGTCGTACTAAATCTGGAATTCCACCAACATTGAAAGATATCATCGGTGTACCACAAGCCATACTTTCTTGTAAAACTAGAGGGAGATTATCAGCTCGTGTAGGAAAAATAAACAAATCAGCAGCAGAATAAGCCACTGATTTTAAACGATCGCTAGTGACGTAGCCTAAATATAAACTATCTATTCCTGCTTCTTTTGCTATTACATCACCATTATTACCTAAAATTAACACGACTGTTTCACTTTTAAGAGAGGCCGGTAGCTTAGACAAAGACTGAAGTAATAGATCGCTACCTTTTCTGCGATCGCTAACTGATTGGGCTCCAAACATGAGTACTTTTTTATTAGTTGGTATTCCCAGAACAGAACGACATTTTTCGGCATCAAGAGGTTGATATGCTTCTGTATCAATTCCGTAAGGAATATGGTGAATAGGAAAACAATTTAGTATACTCTGCTGGGCTAAATTTGTAAGCCATCGACTGGGAGTGACAATAGTTAAATTTGAGTGGCTATAAGTCCATTTTTTTAACTTCCATTCCAATGCAGTATTGTCCATTTTTATAGATGGATAGCTTTCTGGATAGGGACATTTTCCACAACCAATCTTCCATCGGTTACAGTCATAACTGTAAATGCAATGACCTGTAAATGTCCACATATCATGCAGTGTGAAAACTGCTGGTTTACTTTGAGTAAGGGCAGGAATTGCTAAATAGTTAAAGAAACCACTATGTATAACATGGAGGTTAATTATATCAGCCCATAAATAAAATGGATCTTTAGTTAAATTATAGGAGCTAATTTTATGGATATCATTTAACCCGAACTTTGAACTAACTTTCCTCAGTAATGACTCTAGTTTAGATGTTGTATTAATTAGTTTTGAATCATTAGATTCAAGGCTTTTTTGTGCCGTCATAATTTTCCCATCAACACCTTGATTCTTTAAGCTATTGTAAAGACGATACATAGCAATTGAGCCACCACCCGCATTTAGATGATCGCTCAAACTAATTTGTAATACTTTCATCATTTTACTAATATTTTTAATTCATCTACAAACACCCCAATCGGATCTCTTGGTATTAAGTCTCTAATTTTAATTGCAGCAGTTTGTCCTATTTCGTACCAAGAATCTCTTTTTTGCCAAGCCCGTTCTAAAGCCTCATCTAGAAACTCTAATTTAGGAGCTGCTGCTATAAATCCACTAACTCCATCCTGAATAACTTCACTATTACCAGCTACATCCGTTACAATGCAGGGACGCGCACATAACATAGCTTCAACTACCGCAAGAGGTAAACCCTCAAAACGTGAGGGTAATATCAGAGCATGATGCGTTTCCCAAATAGACTCAATATTATTAACTAAACCATAAAAATGCACGTTTTCTAAATTCCAAAGTATTTTTAATTCACGTAAAGACTGTGAATTGGAGCCATTACCAAAAAGGGATATTTCAAGAGGTCTAGTTTTCCACTTGTTTGTTTTTAAAAGTTCAAATAGCAAGTCTTGCCCTTTAGCTAAAGGGTCTAAACGAGCTACGCAAGCTAACTTAAAATTTTGGTTTTCTGCTGGCCAACTAAGTTTTGTCTCATAAGAAACTTTAAAGGGGTTTCTAATAACTTTTGCATTCTCAAGTTTGACTGCTAACTGCTTTTGTGTGAGCTTCAAGTTAGCATGTGATACGAAAAAACAGTGTTCTGCTTTTGTATAAGCTTTCGCTAATCTTATGACTACTTCATCACATGGCCACATACTCTCTGTCGCAACTTGAGTAATCACAACGAAAGGAATACTTCTCTCTAAGCAGGCTTCCATACAATTTAGTCCGTCAGTGTTATCACCTTGAGATATGATGACTAGTTCAGGTCTAAATTGATCGAGAAATCCAAACTCACTATCAGAGTTGTATAGTCTAGATACCAGTCTTTGGATACGGCTTTTGTTGTACCATCGGCGTACAACTATACAACCAGAAGCTTCTATCTCTAATACTTGTTTTGCTTCATTTGTCCATCCTTTAATGCTTACACCCACAGTAAATCCTTCCTGGCTCATGCGTATAGCAGTTTGAGACCAGAGTTCTTCACTTCCTCCCCAAGGGGCAAATCCATTAGTAGAAACAAAGGCAATTTTCATCAATTTGAATGAATAAAATAATTGCAGTGACTAGAATGGGAAAAAAGAGCGGAAACGTGAGTAGTAATTTAATTTAAACCACTCAGGTAACAAAAGGCTTAACCTATTTCACTAAGTAATTTGGTACAATCAAATCCAATTAATTATGTAAATAAATTAACTAGGCTAAAATCCTTATATTTATTGTCTTTTGCCTATTGTCTTACCCTCACGACAATTATTTACGCCCACTTACTTATATATTAATGTTGTTTTTTTCTACCAATAAATAATGATTGTGATTATTACCTTTTTCAAATAAGGCATATCCATTTCTAAAAGCAATATTATGAAATACTAACCCATATTCTTTATTCAACATTAACTTCTGGTATAATTGATAATTGCAGAATGTATTAATATTTTCTAGAATAATGTATTTGGAATCTATTAATTCTTCTAAATCAATATTAAAACTAAATTCTGAGCCATCAATTAATACCAAATCAAAACCATTATTTTCCTGCTTAATAGTTTTTATTTTGTGACTTATTTCCTTAATGTTAGACGTGATCTGACACGTTCTAATATGATTATTATGATCGTAGCGTTTTTGTAGTTGCATAAATCTAGTTGTTAAAATATTCATGCAAAATACTGTTGGTCTATTTGGATTTTTTTGTATCCCTGCTAACAAAGATTCAGTTCCTACTTTTCCGTTAGACGCTCCAAGCAATAAAGCTGACTTCACACGATCATTTTCTGCTATTACTCTAATAGTGCAAAAAAGTTCATTGTATTTTATTTTTGATAATTTATAAGGCAGGAAATAGCCAAACTTAGTTTCTAAATAATGTAACTTCTGAGCAAAAAATCCTTTTATTTTCGCTCTTAGAGATTTTGTTAAATCATTTTGAAATCGCTTAAAATAATATTTAGTATGTACATCATAGTTATGATAAACTTTCATTTTATCCGACAGTTGTAGTTCTGAGCCTAAGAAAGATTTTAATTTTTTTTCTAATTCTAACTGGTTACATGAGCGAAGCATAATACATATATGATTAACCCAATCATAAAAGCTTTGATCGGGTAATTGGTGAACACTATAACGATAATTAGACTGAGATTGAGCTATATCATGCAATGTATCTTGATTTTCTAATACGGAAATAATTTTACGAGTACGAGCTAAAATAGGGTGAGAAAGAGATATAAATTGATGAGCAATCTTAATAGCATCATCTAATTCTCCATGACAAAGTACAGAAATGATGAAATAAGCCCACTCTACCGGATCGGGATCTGAGGCTTGGTATTCCTCAAGTGTATATTTGATTGGTTGAGTAATCCAATAAAGTGCCATATTGGCATCCCCTTTGTAAAGGTTACATATTGCTAGACGCAATTTCGGCTCAGGCATCCAACTTATATAATTGACGCATTTGAGATATAAAGTCTCTGCTTCTTTGTATTGATGATGCCGGAGCTTTTCATCTCCTTGGTGGATCAGTTCTGTAATTAATCCATTACTAATGATATGTGAGTTTTTAATTCCAGATGATTTATCTACAATCATCAATGGTTCAAAAGGGCTGGTTTGAATAATTTTTTGATTTGGTTGGAGATTTTTATAAAGATTAAACCATTGAAATATTTGATCTCGTTGTTTTAAAGTGTGTCTAGAATGAACAAGATGATAACCAGCGTTAGTAATTTCTTCAAGTTTTTCTAGATTATTTAATAGATAATCAATTTTATCTAATACGTCATTAACATCAGCGAATAAGCAATTTTGCATATCAATAAATCCGCTAGCTTCAACAGATGCAGTTTTTTCTGTAATCAGACAAGATTTAGATGCTGGTATTTCTAAATGTTTGCGAACAAGTTCTTTCTCTACTGTTCCACATGTTGGTACAAAATAAGAAGCATTGATAGTACGGGCGTAAAGTTGACCATACATCATGCGTGACGATAACTTCTGACTATATCCTAGATGAGGGCAAATGAGTGAAGGATAATTTTTAGAAATAGTTTCAAAAATTCGTTGCCGCCAAGGGTACATATTGTGTATGTAGCCACTAAACATTACTGGGATAATTTTTGATTGTCCATAATCTCTATATGTCTCAACATCAATAAAATTTGGCCAGACAAATAAGTTATCAGAAATCTCTGGTGTGTGTTCAGCAGCAGTAATAGCAATAGAAAAGAAAGTTTCTATACCCCAATTTTCCATATCAGAAAGAAACCCTGCACGCGCTTCACACCATGAATCTCCATTATGTAAGCCCAGTTTAGGTATTTTTGGATAAGCATTAGTGTTGCTAATTTTGAGTTTTTGACAACCTTTATAGTTGGTACCACTTTCAAAAAGTGTCAATTCTGGTTGATAATTATCACAAATCTGCTGATAGTCACAATCTTCGTTAACTACAATAACGTTAAAAAATTCTGATAGACACTTGACATGCTGTTGTTTGTGCAGAATTATAAACTGAGATAAACTTGTATTTTTCCATTGAAAAAATACAAGTTTTGGCTTGACAATATTCTCCATAAAGTTCCTTTACTAAATCTTTGCTAACATTAATATCAAGTATTATAAAGAGTTTTTAAATCCTCAATTATCCGCTCATTAGTGATAGGTATAAGCTGGTAATTGAGGGTTTAATTTCTTTAACATAACAAGACAAAAAAATCCTCAAGGGCGATCGCATAACGGTTTTGATTCATGCGATCGCGTCTTGTGTCTTTGTAGTACTAGAGAGAGAACACAAACTTTTCGACAGCAAAGTTCTTTACTGGTTCCATCTTGCCAGTTTTCACGTCTACTGTATATAGAACATTGTTTTTTCTACTACTATCAGTAGCCAGCGCATACAGTTGGCCAGAAGCAGAAAAGCCCAAATCTTTAACATCGTTGATAAGAGGCTTTCCCTCAACGGTTAGTCGAGTCAGTCTTTTCATTTTTACCTTGCCAGTAATTATGGCTTTCTCCTGCAAGTTCATGGAGATTAAAATGGGGATACCTTCTGAACCGATCTCGGTTGCGAAAATATTTCCCTTGGCATCTTGGCATAGGTTAGCAAATCGATGGTTGGGCAGCAGTGAGGGTAGAGATAGATCATCTCCAGAAAGAATTTTACCAGTTGTGAAATCGAGCGTTCTAAAGGTAAAAGGCGGGACACCTTCAGTTCCCACTATGCATAGAAGTTTATTATTGGGAAGACTTAGTAAACTTTCAATAGTTTGATTGGAACTCTTGAAGTCTAGTACTTTTTTTGCTCTGAATTGACGATTAATAACACTTCCAACAGAATAGATGAGATGATTGAACTGACCATTTCTTGTGTGAGAAACTGTAGAAATTACAATAGTCTTATCGCCAAGTACTATCGCTTTTGTAATCCGATCAGAGTCAGCTAAAAAGAAGGCTCGAGGTTTTTTTATTACAGGCGATAGATTCTCAACGGACAGAACTGGCAGATTAACTTTAGAAAGAACTTTTTGATCTAGCAGATTAGCAGAGATAACTTTTCCTATCGGCAGAGTGGCAGTGTTCAGTTCCACTGGTGGAGTTTGGTTTTCTCGGTTTCGAGTATTGGATGTACTAAGGACGTTTACTCCATAAAGAGACTCGTTGCTTGATACGGTCTTTTGAGCAAACGCCTTACTAGAGATGTCGGCAACAACAGTAGAAGTCAAACTGGCAGCTACCAGCTTGCCAAATTGGCGACGTTGTAGTGGTGTCATTTTTTACTCCTTGTATGATAATTTAAGGAACAATGAGGTTAGCATTTGGTGCCTGGGGTTTAGCTCCCATATCTGCTAAAATGTTGACAGTCATTTGCTTGACGCGAATATCTTCCCTAGCTGGGTTAATACCGTCGCTATCTAACCCCCACGCCCACTGAATGCTGCCGGAGGCAAAGACTTTAGCCCCACTACTAGCTGTGTAGCGGGCTGAATAGGATTTAGTAAAATCTTGGTTGGCAGGGAGAGCTTCTTCTCCAGGCGGTTCGTCGAAGTTTGGCAATAAGCTGGAAGGTTCGACTGGTGACTGGGATAAGGTGATGAGACCGGCAGGAGAAGACCCATTATTAACGACAAAATCCCATTCGTAGCCCACTAATAAAGTTAGCTGATCCCCATTCTGAAGTCCCGTATTCGCATAATAAGAATCGCTACTATTGCTGACGACAAAATTAGCACCACCGTAGACATTACTATAGTCGCTACCGTACATGACTCCCAACAAGGCGTTTTCCGGCCGTTGGTTTTGGATGCTGCGGAATTTATTAGTAGCTGCTGATGAACCCTGCTGCTGGGCAACTGGATCTAATGACCAATCTTGTTTGTAGCACGCCATCACTCGGTTGGGCTTTACTTGCCCAGCAGCGAGGGTAGAATTTTCAAACCTCACTCGCCAATAACAAGTATTGGCAGAGAAAAATCCCAAATTAATTCCTGTATTGCGTGCAGCCTCGACATGATCGCGCATTTCTTTAGACCAGTACTCATCGTGACCCACAGACAAGAATGCTTTGTGATTGAGCAAACTTTGTGCGTTGGTGTGAATCTGCATACTGTCGGTGTAGGTAACGTTGTAAGCTTGAGATTCTAACCAGCGCACCATATTGTATTCCCATTGCAGAGGTTTGTCAGGCTGGGTGGACTGTTGATCGCTTGCTTGGGAAAACGGTGCATCGTAGGAAACCTTAAAAGCTCTCTGTCCACCAATGCTGTACATGGTGTACAAACTTTGACCACCCGTCGAGCTATAGGCTAAAACAGTAGAAACAGCGCTTGAGAACAGGATGTCAGCATTGCTGCTATCATTGCGGACGACAAACCACACATGCGCTACTTTGCCAGTTGCTTGGTCAGTCAGTTTAGCAACGTAAATACCACTAGTCCAGTTATTGCTTACCTGCAAGACGTAGGAAGTTGTCCAGTTACACTCGAGCAGTCCAGTATCGGGGTCTTTGGTACAGGCGGCTTGGGTAGTGCCATTGAGTGGGCCGCTAGTTGCTATTAGCCTTCCTCCTGTGCCACCGTAGTAGCCCAAGCGGTACACATCGATGGTATATTGTCCAGCTTGTCCAAGAGAAACCTTAATGTCCAGAGATTCCCCTTTATTGACACTGGTCGCCGAGGCATAGCCAGCGATTTCACCACTACCAATGTTATCAAGCTTCCAGTTAGTTGTGCCAGAATTTAGGTTTTCCAAATAGATTGGATTAGGGTTTGCCGGAGTCGCTGAAGCCGAGAAGGCTATACTACCGATGCCTGCGACCGTCGCTGTAACTACCACCCCTCCAGGGGCAGTGGGTACTGATCCCAATATCAAGATTGTACTTGCTTGACCACTAGCGTTAGTTATTACACTAGTGGGCGACACAGATCCTCCGCCATTCGTAACGGCAAAACTCACCGTGACCCCTGACTGAGGATTATTTTGAGCGTTTACGACTTGCACTACTAGGGGGTTGGGCAGAGCTGCTCCAGTTGCACCAATCTGATTGTCTCCGCTAACTTTAACTAAGTTACTGCCGACGACAAAGGCAATGTCGCGATAGTAGTTACTATTCCGATAAGAACTGGTTGGGAAAGAATTCGGGTTTGTGTTATACACCCCATTGTTGCCATCTGCTACTGAGCTAAGATCGCCATTAACTATGGAACTGACCAGTTCATCATAAGTAGTTACGTAATAGGTGTTTGCATTGACAGAGACCACATAAGTCGTATTAGCTTGAATATTTACTGGCGTTGCTAGAAGCTGCTCCTGCCAACCAGAAGCTGTCTCGTTAGAAAAATTGACGCTTGTCAAGAGCGTTCCCGTTGCATTCCATATTTTGCCAATGTGAGTTCCTGTTTCACTAGCAGCTTTCCAGAAGCGAATGGCGGAAATTTGTCCCCCTTTAGTGCTGCGGAATTTCAAACCTAATTCATAGGAAGCGTTATCAGTGGCATTTGGAACGCTTGGCACTTGAGTTGTCAGGATAACTTGGGTGTTTCCTGTGGGGCTAGCAGTGGCTGAAAAGTTAACACTACCTACTCCGGCAGCCGTAGCGCTTACAGCATTTGTTATTGGTAGGGTTGAGCCAAGGACAGCTCCCAAAGTTAATATGGTACTAGCCTGACCGCTAGTATTCGTTACTGCACTTGTGGGCGAGACTGAACCCCCACCACTAGTAACGGCAAAGTTCACCGTGACCCCTGACTGAGGATTGCCAGCACCGTCTTTGATCTGAAGAACCAAAGGATTGGGCAATGCAGTTCCGGCTGCACCAGTCTGATTGTCGCCGCTAGTCTTTGTAATCGTAGGCAAGGAAACAGCTACAAAGTCGATGTCACGAAAATAGTTAGTATTCCGGTAAGAACCGTTTGGGAAGGCTTCTGGAGTCCCATTAAACACCCCATTGCTACCGTCTGCTACTGAGCTAAGATTCCCATTGACGATGGAGTTGCCCAGATCATCATAGGTAGCTACGTAATAGCTGTTTACGTTGACAGAGACCACATAAGTCGTATTAGCTTGAATGTTAAGTGGTGTGGCCAGAGCCTGACTCTGCCAGCCAGAAGCCGTCTCGTTAGAAAAAGTGACGCTTGCCAAAAGCGTTCCTGTTGCATTCCATATTTTGCCAATATGCGTTCCTGTTTCGCTAGGGGCTTTCCAGAAGCGAATGGCGTTAATTTGTCCGCCTGTATTGCTGTGGAATTTCATCCCTAATTCGTAGGGAACGCTATCGGTGTAGTTTGAAATGCTTGGGACTTGATTGGTAAAAAGGATAGTCATAGCTATTTCCTATGAAGTTTAATGATTACCGATGGTAAAGACGTTGCGACAAGAGGTTCTCATACCAATTTGAAAAAAGAATGTCACAGATAGCTAGGCGCACAGCAATGTTCTGTACGAAGAATGAATGTGTCACAAAAATTATTCAAATTGGTATCAGTTTCTTGTGTAAAGCAGAGGGACTGCTGGAAGCAATTTTCATAGAGAGAATTTTTCTTTAAATCTGACAAGCCATTTTTAAAACCTTTACGACATAATCCTGTTCCTGTTGAGTCATCTGATGAAACAGGGGTAGCAAGATAGTACGATCTTGTGCTTGCTCGCTCTCAGAAAGCCGATCGCACTTTCCAATTTCACACTCGCAAGCTTTTGGCTCAACTCCACACGACCAAGCTTCTTTTTGATAAGCACTTTCACGGTGAGCGCACATAATTCCGCGTCGTGTGGAAATGCCAGCATCTAGCATTTCCTGCATTACTTTTACTTGGTCGTATTTCTCTGTTAGCCGGACACAAAAACTCTGCCAGTTACTCTTTGCCCAATTTGGCTGAGTTGGTAACTTTAATCCCGGCACATCTGCCAGCTTTTCCTGATATTGCTGCGCTAAATAACGCCGCCGCTCAATAATTTCTGGTAGACGTTTGAGTTGTTCCCGCCCTACTGCTGCTTGAATATCAGTCATGCGGTAGTTGTAGCCCAGCATTGGGTATGACTCAAATATTACCTGTTTCGCACCGTGGCGGACAGTATCGGGGACGCTCATTCCATGTTGTCGCCAGAGGCGAAACTGTTTGTCCCATTGGGGATTATTTGTGGTCAGCATCCCACCGTCACCGGTGGTTATGACTTTGCGGGGATGGAAGGAAAAACAAGCGATGTCTCCATGCGGCTTGCCAATTTTCTCCCAATGTCCATTCCAGAGAATTTCACTACCGATCGCACAAGCTGCATCTTCAATTACTGGCAAATCGTAGCGGTGAGCAATATCCAGGATGGCTTTGAGGTCGCAAGGCATCCCGATCTGGTGGACAATCAGGATAGCACGAGTGCGATCGCTAATCACATCCTCAATTAACATCGGATTGATGTTGTATGTCTGTGGTTCAATATCCACAAACACTGGTATTGCACCGCAGTAGCGAATACTGTTGGCAGTGGCAATATAAGAATGGCTAACGGTAATTACTTCATCCCCAGGTTGCACGCCTACAGCTAATAGCGCTAAATGCAATGCTGTGGTGCAATTGGAGACAGCACAGGCGTAGTCTCCTCCTACGTAAGCGGCAAATTCTTGTTCAAAAGCGACGACTTCTGGCCCTTGTGTTACCCACCCAGACATAATCGCTCGGCTAGCTGCTTCCGCCTCAGCTTCACCCATCCAAGGTTTAGCGATTGGGATAGACTGCGTTTTCTCAGACATTGCTTGCTTCCTTTGCCAATTTCTGTTCGCGCCACCAACTCACTAGCCGACGCAATCCCTCTTCTAGAGATACCTCCGCCTCAAAACCTAGCAATTGTTTGGCTTTGCTCACATCTGCTAATCGGCGGGCCACGGGGTTGACTTTACGTTCTGGGCCATATTCTGGCTGTAAATCTGACCCCATCACTTTAGCCAAACTATAAGCTAGGTCGTTCAGGCTGCTTTCAACATTGCTGGCAATATTAAATACATCGTCAGTTACATCGGCTTTGGCGGCCAAAATATTCGCTCTGGCAATGTCTTCGATATATACAAAGTCCATTGTCTGTTTGCCATCACCAAAAATCAGTGGTGGCTGACCTGTAGCAATACGCTCCATCCAACGAATCAATACTTCAGTATATACACCGTAAATATCCATGCGCGGGCCGTAGACGTTGAAATAGCGTAATGCTACATAGTCCAGCCCATACATATCATAGAAACTGCGTAATAACCCTTCATTAAAAACCTTTGCTGTACCATAGAGAGTGCGGTTGTTGTAGGGGTGATGAGATTCAGTTGTTGGAAACTCCTCCGCCATGCCGTAGATGGAGGCTGATGAGGCAGCGACTACCTTTTTTACCCCAGCTTTCACTGCTGCTTCCAAAACGTTGAAAGTGCCATCTGCCAAAACTTCTAATGCCAAACGCGGTTCTTCGGCACATTGGGTAATGCGAATTGCTGCTTGATGAAAGACTATATCTACACCTTGCATGACTTCACCCAAGAGTTTTTGATCTCGGATGTCGCCTTCTACAATTACCAAAGGGCCATGTTCTTTTGCCCAAGCCAGGTTTTTCAGTTGTCCACGGGTGAAGTTATCTAGAACAATAATCTCTGAGACTCCTTCATTTACCAACAAATCGGCAATATGGGAACCAACTAAACCTGCACCACCTGTAATTAAAATTCGTTTATTTTGCATATTCTTCCTTTGATGGTTCATACCCTTCCCGCCAGCGTAAAAACTTAGCAGGGACACCAGCGACGATCGCATAAGGTGGTACATCTTTGGTGACAACTGCACCAGCGCCAACAATGCTGCCTCGGCCAATTGTTACCCCAGGTAGGATTGCCGCATTCATGCCAATATCGGCACCTGTTTCCACTTTTACTGATTTAATTTCTAAGTCTGTTTGGATGATGGGGACATCAACCGGCAATCCAGTGTGTGATGAACCCAGCACTTTTGCACCTGGGCCCCATCCCACATAATCTTCAATAATTAAATCACGGGCATCAAAGTAACTCTGTGGGCCAATCCAAACGTGGTTTCCAATGATGCAAGTACCATCGAATCTTCCCTGAATATAGCTTTGGGAGCCAATAAATACCTGGTTCCCAATTTCAAAGGTTTCGAGATGCTTAAAACCTACACCATTACCAATTCGAATGTTATGTCCGAATCTGCGTGCTACCGCCCGCCAAATAGCTCGCCGCATTAGCCCGTCAAAGTCGCCGTCACTTGTAGCAAAGCGGGCGTATAATTCGATTAATGATTTTTGTTCATATTGAGTATTTAAATATTCTGCTAGTTGAATTTCAAAGTCAGGGTCTAGCTTTTCTGGTTGTAAGCCGTGGATAGCTGTGACTATCTTAATTTTACCTGGATCGGACATCAAATTTATCGGTTATGTTAAGCTAATTACGGCTTTGGCAACCTGAGTTTGTGACTCTGTGCTGAGTTCTGCATACATAGGCAGGGATAAAACTTGGCTAGATGCTGCTTCTGAGTGCGGAAAATCTCCAGTTTTATAACCCAAGTCAGAGTATGCTGCCTGGAGATGAACGGGAATTGGGTAATGAATACCTGTCTGAATTTCCTGCTCTTGCAGACTTTGTTGTAGGGCATCTCGCTGAAGCGATCGCACGGCGTAGACATGGTAGACGTGACGGCTATAAGGCATCACAGCAGGTATACTTACACCAGATTCTGCCAAAAGTTGGTCATAGTGTGCTGCGTGGGTTCTTCTGGCTTCTGTCCAGGCTTCGATGTAGCGTAACTTCACCCGTAAAATCGCTCCCTGGATGCCATCCATGCGATAGTTGTAACCCTTCAATACATGGTGATACCTGCGTTCTTGACCCCAGTCGCGCAGCATTCCCATAGTCTGGGCATATTCAGGATTATTGGTGACTGCCATACCTCCCTCACCGTAAGCCCCTAAATTCTTACCAGGGTAAAAGCTAAAACAACCAATGTCACCGATACTACCTACCCGTTGCCCCTTGTACTCAGCCCCATGAGCTTGGGCGGCATCTTCTATTACGGCTAAACCATGACGACGAGCAATATCTAAAATTGGCTCCATGTCTGCTGGTTGACCGTACAAATGCACGGGTAGAATTGCTTTGGTGCGTTCGGTTATTGCTTTTTCAATTTGGGTAACATCTATTGTGTAGGAAATAGGATCGATATCTACAAAAACAGGGGTAGCTCCGGTGTAGCAAATTGCTGCTGTGGTCGCAACGAAGGTGAAAGGCACGGTAATCACTTCGTCACCAGCACCAATGCCAGCTGCTAGTAATGCTAGATGGAGGGCGCTAGTACCTGTATTGACAGCAATGCCATAATCTGCGTTGCAGTAACTGGCAAACTCTTCTTCAAAGGCTTTAACTTCATTGCCCAAAACGAATTGCGTACTTGCAAGTACTTTCAAAACGGCAGTATCAATTTCGTCTTTAATACTCAGGTATTGAGTTTTTAGGTCTACAAATGGAATCACGCTGCTACCTCTGCCACATTCAGTTCAATTAATCGGCCTTGCTGCTTGAGAGACTGGGATGCAGCTTCGAGAATTCTGACTACCCGCAGTCCTGCTTCTCCATCAGTAATTGGGCGATCGCCTTGTTCAATACAATGAATGAAGTGCAATCCCTCTGTTTTCAATGCCTCTGTCATATCTAACTTGGGTGAGTACATATCCCCTGTACGATAACCAATCATCATTTGGTACACGCTTTCGGAGTTGCCATTGACTGTAATACCCTTGTCGTAAATCTTGACTTTTTCACTTGGTTCTAAGTCATCGTAAACAATCATCCGTTGACTACCACCAATCAATGTGCGGCGGATTTTTACTGGTGCTAACCAGTTGACATTGATGTGAGCAATGAGATTCTTTTCAAAGAATAAGGTCAAGTAGGCGATATTTTCTGGTTCTCCAGGAACGTGACTGATACCTGTAGCGGAGACAGCATAAGGCTGGGATGGCAATAAGTAGTTCATGATTGAGAGGTCGTGGACTGCCAAATCCCAGATGACATTAACATCATGCTGAAAAAGTCCCAGGTTGACGCGGACAGAATCATAGTAGTAAATATCACCCAAGGAATTAGTGGCGATCAAGTCGTGCATTTTGCGGACAGCACCTGTATACACAAAGGTGTGATCGACCATTAAGACTAGGTTACGTTTTTCTGCTTCTTCAATCAGCCGCATTGCTTGCTCGGAGGTAGTTGTCATTGGCTTCTCTACCAGGACATGTTTACCAGCTTGCAATGCAGCTAAAGCTAATTCAAAGTGAGTTGAAACTGGTGTGGCGATCGCTACAGCGTCAATCTGGGGATCTGTAAATATGTCTCGACAATCTTTAGTTACTTGAATTGTCGGATACCTAGATTGCACTTTTGTCAATAGTTCTGGGTTAAAATCACTGACTGTTCTAACCTGAACTCCTGGCATCTCTACAAAATTTCTTACCAGATTCGGGCCCCAATAACCATAGCCGATAACACCGATATTAATGATATTTGCCATTGCTTTTAATTAATTAAAATTTATTTTTTATGGATTATTAACTACTGCCACTAAAAGGTGGCAATAGTTTCTGGGTGAATTGCAAATTAATTGCTTTTTTGTTTAAAAACTTTATCTTTGCAAGGCTTCAGTTTTCAATAAATACAGAACCAAGGCTCTCACAAACTGTTAGCTGATATTTCTACATTTTGGCGATCGCGTACATCCCCGATGACACGAGCGGGGACTCCAACTACAATTGCATAATCGGGAACATCGTGAGTTACTGTTGCTCCAGAACCGATGATGGCTTTTTCACCAATAGTTATCCCTGGTAGGATAGTAGCATTGCTACCAATAGAGGCACAGCGCTTCACTAAAGTCTTGACTGTATACCAATCATCGTCAGTTTTTAAACTGCCATCTTCATTGGTTGCACGAGGATAAAGGTCATTAGTAAACATGACTCCATGACCAACAAAGACTTCATCTTCTAACACAACACCTTCACAGAGAAAACTGTGGGATGAAATTTTACAGCGACTTCCTATCGTGACATCTTTCTGAATCTCCACAAATGTACCAACTTTTGTATCATCACCAATAACGCAACCGTATAGATTTACAAGATGAGGATGAAAAATCTTTACGTTTTTGCCTAGCTTGACATCATCATTTACTGCCATTACTTAATCTGCCTTCAAATTAATGCTTTTCCACGGTTTGCCAAATAGCATCTTCTAAATAAAGACACTCATCAGCTTGCCATTGATACTCTGGACGCTCAAAAGTATGCATAGTTACTTCAAATGGGCAAATCTCTTTAAGACTTTCTAGCAGAGTATCGCTACGACGGTTAGAAAACCATGTAGTTAAGGTGTAAGAACCCATGTATAGTCTAAATTTGGGAATTTCACATCTGAGGATAAATATTCCTGGCTCTCGACAAAACGGAGCATCAGACTCAAAAAACCAGAAGATACAAATAGGTTGTTGTAAAAAATTTACTATCTGAAAGGAAAAACGCAGACTTTCATGGGGTTCAGTTACATGTAGAGCAAACTCAAAAGTAATCGGTTTTCCCCAACAATGAATTCCTTCTTCTTCAGAAGTGTGTGCCTTTACCCAAGCTACATGATTGCCAGTTTTATTAACTGGAGCTTGGTAATATGCTGGTGATGCAGACTCATCTTTCTGGCCAGCCAGATATAATTGCACTGCTTTGCCAGTATGACCATCAAACTGAATGCTACCCTTAGAAAGTAGGATGCAACGTTTAGTAAGCTGGGTAACAGCTTGCATACTATGACTGACGAATAAAACTGTTCGTCCTTCTTTGGTGGCTACATCACCCATTTTCCCCAAGCACTTCTTCTGAAATGCCGAATCACCTACAGCTAAAACTTCATCGACAATTAAAATCTCTGGTTCTAAATGGGCTGCAACAGAAAAAGCAAGGCGGACGTACATTCCTGATGAATAGCGTTTTACTGGCGTATCTAAAAACTTCTCAACTTCAGCAAAAGCTACTATTTCATCAAATTTATTTTTAATTTCAACTCTACTCATCCCCAAAACGGAACCGTTGAGATAAATGTTCTCTCTTCCCGTAAGTTCTGGGTGAAATCCCGTCCCCACCTCTAATAAGCTTGCTACCCGCCCCTTAATACCGATACGTCCCCTTGTCGGTTCGGTAATCCGGCTCAGAACTTTTAAAAGGGTAGATTTCCCGGCTCCATTGCGTCCAATCACGCCAATGGCTTCACCTTGTTGAATCTCAAAGGAAACATCTTTTAATGCCCAAAATTCCTCCCGCGTTGGGTTGGGCATTTTTTTGCCACTAGGTTTGATAAATGCCTTGGTCAAAGACTTGACACTATCAGCAATTACATCCCGCAGTGCTTTGTAGCCACTACCTTGCTCTTGCTGGTGAGCAATAATATATTTTTTACTTAAATTTTCAACACTAATCATATTCTTAGACATCTGCACAGTTCCATGCTAAATTACGTCAGCAAATGTCCGCTCCATTTTGCGGAAGTACCAAATGCCACTTACTAGTAACAGAGCAACTAGTCCTAGAGATAGTGTGAATCCAGTCCAGTAAAGTTTGGAATCTCCCCCTAAAATTGCCCAGCGAAAGCCATCAATCACGCCGACCATCGGGTTCAAATAGTAAAGCAAACGCCATTGTTCTGGCACAATGCTGCTACTAAAACCGACGGGTGAGACATATAGGCCAAACTGGACAATAAACGGCACAATGTAACGAAAATCTCGATATTCCACATTCAAAGCTGCCAACCACAGCCCTACTCCCAGCGAAGCAGCAAAGGCAATGCTAATAAATAATGGTAAAGATAATATCCGCCAAGTTGGAACATAACTATACCAAGCCATCAGCCCTAAAAGAATTATCGCAGAAACTAGAAAGTCTACAAAGCTTACAATTACTGAACTTGCGGGCACAATTAAGCGCGGAAAATAGACTTTAGAAATCAAGTTGGCATTACTAATTAGGCTGTTGCTACACTCACTGAGGGCGCTGGAAAAAAACTGCCAGGGTAGCAAGCCAGCAAATACCAGTATTGGATAGGGTGCTGTTCCCTCCGAAGGTAATTTCGCCAAGTTTCCGAAGATGACGCTGAAGACGATCATTGTCAAAAATGGTCGAATTAATGCCCAGAGCATACCAATAATTGTTTGTTTATAGCGTACTAGAATGTCACGCCAAGCCAGAAAATAAAATAGCTCTCG
The DNA here is from genome assembly GCF_036919895.1 of Nostoc sp. Taxonomy (GTDB): domain Bacteria; phylum Cyanobacteriota; class Cyanobacteriia; order Cyanobacteriales; family Nostocaceae; genus Nostoc. Next base: position 30,727 of record NZ_JBALBW010000060.1, on the reverse strand, counting down.
ATAGCGCCACAGGTCTTTCCAATACTGCTCTTCACTACGTCCAGCTTCAATTACCAACTCTGGCTTTGAGGTAATTCCTTTACTACTCATAATATTGATTCAAGACCACTGCTTTTAAGCATTAATTGACAAACTGAAAATCTTTGATGTTCTGATAGTTAAGCATCTTTGCCTGCTTGCGAGTAAATTCTCCCACAGAAGGGTTTCCTTCAGGGTTAATTACTCCTGTTACTTGCTGCCAAAGCTCTTGTGGCGCTACGCAAATTTTATAGGTGCGTTCGTTTGACTTGCAGACGTGATACCAGATTGTTTGCTGGCAGCGATCGCACCAAAAGGCTTCCAACCATTCTCCGCCGATGGTAACTGTGGTTTGGCTAGCTACCAACATCAATGCACTCCGGCGACTCATGCCCCGTTGCTGCAACTGTCCGGCTCGATCGGCAAACAATTGATATTTTTGACTCCTGCTTTCAAGATAGCAGCCATGATTTGGACAGTAGATATCCCGTCGTTTGGAACGTTTCCGATTTCGGTCACACCTTCTCTGCAATTCGACCTCCCACTTCTAGTAAATAAACAGTGAAATTCGGAAGGTTACGTTGGAGGGACTGAGATCAAAAAGACCATCGAAGCCCATCTCCTAAAGTTAAAAACATAAGTACTATTTAATTACACTATGCTGATTGATAAATATTCTCAAATCAGGAATTTATTTTTTAAATTTGGCAACAAGCTTGACCTTGTTATCAGACAATAGGATTATCTAACTTTTCTATTAAGGGAATTATTTATCTCTGTCAATCTGTCTCAAAGCATAACATATTCTGGTGACTTTATATTATCTTAATCAAACTCATCATAATCGGAACACAAAACTATTTTCAGCATCGTTTGTAGAAGTTTATGCATGACAAAAAGTAAGACTCACAAGCGACTTATCATCTATCAGCCTAACTTCTAGCTATTATTCTCGATCCATTGTGAAAATCGTTTCCCACCTCAATTACGCATTAATAGACCCCTCCAAAAGCTAAATTTTTATTAAAAAATATGTAATAGTTTTTATTTAAGCAAGGCTTTAATCTAGCTTCAATAAAAAGGTAAATCTCCCTGGTAAAACAGTCTATTGTGCCTGTACTCCAATATCGAGAAAGTACTGCCAAATTCAAGAGATGATGGCAAATACTTCCTCTAAATACCCCATTTTCTATGGGCTGAACCTGCTGATACCATTCCACTGGTAGCAGAGGCCGGAGGAAGGAGCAAAGGAGAATGATTAGTAGCTGTATTTTCGAGAATTGGTTATGAGGCTAAAAATCTTTGTAACCTACACCAATCTGTGCTAATTATTTCTCAAAAAACTATTTTGTATGACTTTGAGACATAGATATCACACCATCAGGTAATACCGCTCGTTGCAAAACATCAAGGTATTGTTGAGAGATAATCTTAGGTGTGAAGTGCGATCGCAAATACTGACGACCTGCCTTGCCCATACGCTCTCCTAATTGCCGATCGCGACTGAGTAAGCGAATAAATTGAGCTAGAGCATGACTGTCTCCATTGTCAAAGGTGCTACCACAATTGGCTTCGGCAATTAGTTGTCTCAGGTATGAGTACTGCGAACAAATCACCGCTATCGGTCTTCCAGATGCTAAAGCTGAGTAAAGCTTGCTAGGAACGACTAAACTCTCGGTTGATGCATCTACACTCACTAGTGACAGATCGCAAGCCGTTAAAGAATAGGGCAGCACCTGCTTGTCTTGATATGGCAGAAAGGTAAAATTCAAGAGTCCTAATTGATTCACTTCTTGAATCAATTCATCCTTTTTCGCTCCACCACCAATGCAGACAAAATGAACTGGCTCATCTAGAAGTAGCTGGGCGGCTTGCAGCATAGTTGCCATATCATGGCAGCGTCCCATATTCCCGGAGTAGAGGACGGTAAATTTGTTGACTAGATTATGCTTCAAAGCAAACCAGTTTTCTTGCTTGGCAATTGGCACAATCAATTCCGGGTTCGCCCAACTGTGAATTACCGAAATCTTATCGGCTACTTGCGGACAATTTGCTAGCACTTGCTGTTTCATGGCTGGACTAAGAACCACAATCCCTTTAGCATTTAGCCAAATCTGTTTGTTAATAGCACGCCATAACCGAGCCAGCCAGCTATGCTTGGAGACTACTCCCAGTGCGATCGCAATATCGGGATAAAGATCGTAGAGGATGCAAACATAGGGAAGTCGGAACACCAGATAAGCCAGATATCCGATGATTGGTAAAAATGGGGGGGCTGTAGTCACTAATAATACATTGCTGCGTCGCCAAGCTCGGAGCATATATAGTATAGCCCGCAAGGTGTATAAGACACCATTCACAGCTTTGCCACGAATTCGCCCCGGCCAAAGTTGGGCTGTGCGCGATCGCTGAATTCGGATTCCACCCATACGTTCAACTGCTAAAGCAGTAGTTTGAGAGTCAAACGCATATCCTGGCTGACTCGTAAAAACCTCAATATCCACTCCTTGCTGCCCTAACTGTTTTACCAGTTCCTCAATCAACTGTCCTGTAGGAGCATAGTCCGGCGGGAAAAACTGGGTAATTACAGACAATTTGATGGATTGCTGAGTTTTTAGAGAATAGTCATTTTTAACATCTAATCGAGTAGAAATGGATTGTAAAAGTTTTTGATTAATCCATTCATTAAGTCTCATGTTATACCCTGTTGTAGGAATCTTGTTAAAGATACTACTGAACCGCTCAAGCCATTAATAGTTACACACATTTATTTTCCTGAATTAACAAATTTTTTCAATTTGCTCCAGGCAAAGCGATTAGGATTAATTTATTGTATATATAAACAATCCTTATATTTACAGACATATCTGCTAACTAAAGCGGTCAATACTTTATACTCGCTTAAGTTTGTATACGCGAGATTTTGGGAAATGGGAACACAAAAAGAAGCAATCAGTCTAAACGCCTACGGTAATTACATAAATGTAAATTACCCTATACATAGTCCTTTTTTACAGGCTTATAATAAATTCTCCTTGATACTTACCTAAAATAAACTAAAAGCTACTAGAAGCTTATGTCTGCTAAGTAATCGGGAGCCTATGACCATTGAATTTCGGATGTTTTCATTTACTTAATTTTAAATTTGTTTAAGCAGTATTTATTACATATAATATTTAATATAGTACTATATTAAATATTGAATTTACATGTAACTACTTACCACAATACCATGAGAAAAGGGTGTTTGAAATTTACTCCTACATTTCATCAAAAATTCATCTTTTGATAATACCATAAACAGAAGCTTCATAAAAGAGTTACTTAGGACTTATGCATTAAATTATCTGAATCTTGAATCTGAGATGATGTAAATTATCCGTATTTCCAGTCCCCCAATGATTAGTGCCGATCGTTAGCAGAGCGTCACGCAGAGAAGATGTTGGCATAGCGATCGCCTATCTTGTCTGATTTTCAGTACTACACTTCTTGTATAATTTGTCAGTCCTTAATCCCTGAAACTCGTTTTGTACACTCGTTTTGTACATGAAATTTTATGTCTGAAAATTTGTACATTTATTAAGTCTAGTTGGTCATTTTTGCAGTGTTATTAGATTGATATTATAAATTTCTCACCTGCTTTATCCAAATCATACTTCGATGCGATTAGAGGTTAAACTTAACTTAACCTATGATATGGAACTAAATAAATGTATACTTTAAAACAAAGATGTTATTATTGTTGCTTAATCAGCTAAAATCTTAAAGAAACAAAAAAGTCTATAACTTTAAGACTTACAACTAAGTATACTTAAGTATAATAGAGAGTTAGAATTAGTCTGATAGGTGAATCAATATCCACAAATTACCAGAATTTTGATTTCCACCTCCCATTGATGACCTGTTGCACTAAGAAGCTTGCCACTCTGGCTGGGGGCTAATAAGAAAACACTATTGAACTGCTGGCTTACGTAGGATTACTAAAACTGGTATACACATTTCTTCATTTTTTGTAGCTTAATTAATACGTATTATCTGATTAAATAGATGGAGAATCATTCTTCTAAATCCCCAAATTCTAACCATAGTAGTAGCTCTGTACCGCCATTTATTCATCAGCCTCAACCATTCCCGATGTCTGAAGGGGAAGAGAGTGATTGGAGTTTTCCCCAATTTCTAAGTGTTGTACGGCGACGAGCGCTAACGATCGCAGGGGTAACTATTACTCTCACGACAGTTGTTTTTGTTACCTTGATACTCAACCGGGAGCTACCAGTATATGAAGGCAATTTTCGTCTGTTAGTCGAACCTGTCAACGATGACACTAAAGTAGTGGATATTGTCAAAGATCCTAACGTAGGCAAGTCTGGTCTAGATTACGAAAGTCAAATTCAGGTTCTCAAAAGTCCTGAATTGATGGGAAAGATTGTGAAGCAGTTGGAAGCTAAGTATCCAGATATTAGCTATAACTCGCTGATCACAGACATGACAATTTCTCGGTTTGCAGAAACCAAGATTATAGAAGTTCGTTATCGAAGCCACGATCCAAATCAGATTCAAGTTGTACTCAACCAAATTTCTAAGGATTATATAGATTACAGTCGGCAAAAGCGGCAAACCGACTTACGTCAAGGGATTAAGTTCGTTGAGCAACAACTCCCATTTATCCAAAATCGAGTCGATCAGATTCAGAAAGAACTGCAAACGTTCCGGCAAAAGTACGACTTTGTTGACCCAGAAGCCCAATCTGGACAAGTTGTTAGTCAAGTCACTAACTTGTCTGAGCAACGACAATTAATCGATCGAAAAATGGCTGAAACTCGCGCCAATCTCTCTTTTCTGCAACAAAATAATGGCAAACTGGCGGTTCTTAATGATGCTACTTTGTATCAGCAGCTATTGGGTCAAGTACAGCAAATAGACCTTAAAATTGCTACAGAGTCAACTCGTTTGCAAGATAATAACCCAACTATGCAAACATTGAAAGAGAAACGGGCAAGTTTAGTACCCTTGCTAAAAAACGAAGAGCAACGCTTTTTAAGTACGAAAATTGCAGAGGTAACGACTCAACTTCAAGCTTTAGAAGTGCAAAGCCAACAACTTGCTAAAGTAGAACGGAAAATTGAACTACAGCGCAAACAATGGCCAATCTTGGCACGACAATATACTGAATTACAGCGAAAATTACACGTGGCGACCGAGAGTCTGAATCGTTTTCTTTCTACTCGTGAAAATCTCCAAATTCAGATATCTCAGACAGAACTTGGTTGGCAGTTACTTGAAGCACCAACTAAGCCGCAATTTCCTATCTCTGATTCGAGCATCAAACGTTATTTAATCCCAGGATTGATTGCTAGTCTAGCTTTAGGAATCGGTGTTGCCCTACTACTGGAAAAGCTTGATAATACCTACCATAGCGTTCAGACACTGAAAGAGAAGGTAAAACTACCGTTGTTGGGAAATATTCCATTTGAAAAGCAACTCGAAAATAATCAAGACCACACCCCCACGCTAAAATTTCCCATAATTAGAATACCAACTCCTATTCTTCAAAGCATTCCTGGGTTAGCTGTCTTAGCCGATCGAGAGCATAGCAACTATGCAACAAAATTTCTAGAAGCTTTGCGGGTACTTTATACAAATGTCCAATTCCTCAGTTCCGATCGCCCCATTGCTTCCATAATTATTAGTTCAGCCATGCCTGGTGATGGTAAGTCTACGATTGCCTTTCATTTAGCTCAAGTAGCTACAGGTATGGGACAAAGAGTACTACTTGTAGATGCTGATTTACGCCACCCCAAGATTCACACCTTATCAAATTTAAATAACCTATGGGGATTAAGCAATTTAATCTCGAAAAACCTGCCAACGAGTGAGGTAATCCGGCAACTACCCTCAATGAATCAATTATCTGTAATAACTTCTGGTCCCATACCACCCGATCCCACAAAGTTGCTCTCGTCTGAAAAGATGAAGCGACTAATGATAGATTTCCATAAGACCTTTGACTTGGTGATTTATGACACTCCACCGATGTTAGGATTAGCCGATACCAGCCTGCTAGCACCACATACTGATGGCATATTGCTAGTGGTAAAGATTGATAAAACAGACTCGTCAACGATCCAGCGAACTTTAGATCATCTCAAATTTTCTCGGATGAATGTCTTAGGGATGGTTAGTAACGGTCAGAAGAACAACGTCAACAGTTATTAACATTGTCATAGTTCCAACCTTTAACTTAATATCTAATTGAGGCTCCACTTCCTTTACTCGTGCCAGTAGTTTAAAACTCAATACGGTTCAGTTAAGCCTGTATTGGTTTAAAACTTCGTTTCCAGACCGTGGCTGGAAACGAAGTTTTAAGGTGGTTTTCGCTTCAATATGACACCAGTGACATCTATGCCCCCTACTGCCAAATTGCTGTAAACCTTTAGAAGGTGAAAGTAGTTCTCAGCGTCCCAATGATTGCATCATCGTTGTTACCAGCAATTTGACCAGGATTTGTTAACCAAATTACCCCAGGGGTGATGGAGATATTGTCGGTTACGCGATACTTATAGAAACCTTCAAAGTGGTAAGGCTTATCACCAGCATTACCTCCAACATAAGGTTCAACACCTGCAAAAAGTCCTAAAACGTTGCCCTTCTTACCGAAGTCTGGCAGAGCTAACCCGGCTCCATAACTCCAAACTTGACTATTATCATTAGCACCAAGTCCTGTGATGTCGCTGTAAACTGCAAAGCCACTAATCGACAGTTTGTCACTCGGTTTGAAAGCAGCCTCAAGTCCGTAGGAATTACTGATATATGGATTGCCAGCACCGACAAAGTTAGCTTGTGCAGTACCGACTACACCAGTTGTTGTACTAGCAGAGCCTGCATCGAATAAAACAGTGCCACCATTATGATAACCGTGGACGTAGGTAGCAGCTAAGGTGAAGCGATCGCCTACTTTTAAGTTCAACTGTCCTAAAGCGGCATAATTACCCTCTAATAAACCCGTATTTATACCAGGGTTATTCGCTTGAGATGCCAAGTAGCCAAAGGTTAATGAAGGTTCAAAGCCACCGCCACCTTTACCAAAGGCTAAGTTAACGCCGGCACCCGCACCGCCGCCAATCCGATAGATTGGGCTTTCGGAGGCAAAAGTAGACAAAGCACCGTTACCGCCATCATAATCCTCAAAGTATGGGTTTACGGTAGGGACGTAATCGCTATGAATACCTCCAGTAGCAGCTACGTAAACTTGGGAGTTGCCAAGGGGGAAGTAATAAGACAACCAGTCTATAAAAACACTGTTGTTGGTAGAAGGGGATAGGTTAAAGGTTTGAGTCCCTTCAAATGTGCCACCTGGTAAAGCCAATCCAACTGCATTACCAGTTGCAAGCCTAGTATGCAAGGTGTCTTTACCTGTAAAGCTGGTTTGCAAATCTAAGCGCACCCTGTCTTGGAAAACAGTGTTGTTGTTGTCGTTGCTGCCAAAGTTATCTGTGACGGCAAAAACTGCTTCACCCACCAATTTTGTGGTAGTAGAAAACTGATGTGCTTCAAGTTCAGCAGTCCGTGCTTCTACGGCATCTACTCGACCACGCAGAGTTGCTAGTTCTGCCGAGAATTCCTCTTGCAGACGCTGGAGAGTCGCCAAATCCTCTTTTTTCACCAAGTCAGCAGTTGCAGTGGCAATCAGTTCATTAACCCGATCTAAACAAGCATTCAAACCTGCGGCAAATTCATAACGAGTCAATGCTCGGTTGCCTCGATAAGTGGAATTTGGGTATCCAGCAATACAACCGTAGCGTTCCACCAGGGATTGCAAAGCTTGGAACGCCCAGTCAGTCGGCTGTACATCAGAAAACTGAGAAACTGATGTGACTTGAGACAGTGAATTCTGATTCTTGCTTTCGCTGCTGTAGCGGTTAACCTCTTCTAATACCTGATTGTCATCAGCCTTTTGGGCAACCAATTGCTGATTAACTTTTGGTTGCTCTGTTTGAATAAATATTGAAGCATTAGAAGCCATTGGCGCTTCTGTCTGAGCAGCTTTGGCCTTTATATCTTCAGAATAGTCTGCTACTTCAGCAGCCATAACTCTAGCGGAAACCAACACCGTCACTCCCAAAACTACTGGACTTAGTACCAGAGTTTTCCACAATAAATGAGACATTTTTTTATTTTCCTTTCCTAAAAAAGACCCGATATCAGTGGGTTCAAGAAAAAGATAACAGGCAGTTATTCTACTTGTTGGAAATCAATTTTATCAGATTGCATGAAATATACAACAGTTTTTTGCATGAACTACGGGTTTGGAGGCAGATATTGCAGGAGACAGGAGGTAAAACTCTTTATATCTGATTTTGAGTCCTGCGTTTATTACCTCACTTAAAAAGCAAACTGCTGTGTGGAGCGCAAGACTTTACGAATGAAGAATCGTAAAGTCTTGCTGATGCTTTGTTTGCGAGATTAATATCTGTTTCGGCTTTCTCAGCCTTTGGCTAGAAGCTCCAAAAAATATGAGTGGGGGCTACACCGTAATCCATTTCAACACTTTAGGGTCTTTACTATAGCGATAGGTAAAGCCGTTTTTAGTACTAGACATCTCCGAAAATGTTCAAAGCCTGTTGGTCGAGCTTCCAGTAAGCAACTGTTAAGAGAATAGGACTTACGCACTGTACAAAATAACTATCTTGTGTATCAACGTAAATACGTTGTTTCAGGCTTTTATTAATCACTCAAGATTTGCTGTGATCGCTAAAATATCATTGAAAAATCTAGCCAGAAGCCTTGAAAACTATATCTGTTACTTTGGCTTCTCTGTCAATGCGTAAGTCCTAGAGAATAGTAAACAGAATGAATTTTCTTAAGAGTTACTTTGAGAGCGGGAGTCATCATCGGATGAGTTGCTATTGCTAAAATGTAGTCTCCAGCGAAAACAGAAGGGTTCTCTGTTGCTGAAAAGACTTGATTATCTCTTAGAATTCCTAGAACAGCGCATCGATCGGGCAATTTAATTTCAGTTAAATGAATGCCAAGATAAACACTATTAGTTTGGATTAAAACACCAAACAAGCTTGGCTCTAAAGTTTTGTTGCTTTTTAACACAAAATATTTTTTAACTCTAATATTATTGTGCATTATTTAATCCAATAAATATTTTTTTATAGATATATTTTACAGATATACGAAATGTATTAGAAAAGGTAAATGTATGTTTACTGATTAGCTAAATAGGCATATATTGAGAGATATAGTCCGACTTAATCATTCGCAAACAAATAAATACCCGACTCCTAAAAGAAATCGGGTATCAGAGGCTTAGATAATATATTCCGAAAAGTAGAGATGCGTTAGCGTAGCGAAGCCCAATTTCGCATCTCTACTATTTTCCATTAATCCGATCCAGAGCTAAATTCAGCTTCAACACATTCACTCCAGGTTCACCAAAGATGCCGAGAAAGCGGCCATCGGTGTTTTGAGCAATCAAAGTTTTCAGTTGATTTGGTTGAAATCCTCGCGTCTTGGCTACTCGTGCAATTTGCGCGATCGCAGCTTCGGGAGTAATATGAGGGTCAAGGCTGGAACCAGAGGTGTAGACTAAATCGCCAGTGGGCTGCACTCCTGCTGTTTTCAGACGAGTCAAATCGCCTTCAATTTTTTTACTGGGGTCTGGATCATCTTTACCTTTGATGCGTTCTAGTAATGCAGGATTACTAGGAGCCAAGTTACTAGCGCCAGAAACCCCAGTTTTCAAAACTCCCGCATCATCTTTTTTGGGATCGGCTGTACTGTAACTGGTGGTACTGGGACGGCTGTTAAAATAGCGATCGCTAGTAAAGGGTTGACCAATCAAAGCAGAACCCACAACTTGACCGGCGCTATTTTTCAGTAAACTTCCATTTGCCTGAAACGGAAATGCAATCTGCCCAATAGCAATCATCGCAAAAGGATAAATAATCGCACCAATTACCCAGAGTACCAAGGTAGAACGAACTGCTCTGCTAGCTTCACGTGCAAAACTCATTAGAATTTCTCCGGTACAAACATTACAAAAAATAAATAGATAGAAAGCCCTAGCGTCACCATTCCTAATAGTCCCAATCCCCAAGATTGACTGCGGGAAAGTTCTTCACCTGTAGCTGCATAGACCAGAGGTGCAACCACTAGGTTGAAACACATCGCCAAGAACAAATACAGTGGCAGTTTTTGTCTGCGCCATTGACACCAGATATCAGTTATTTCTTCAAGTACTTGTGATGCAAGGATAGTGCGGCGGATACGAACAGGTTTCATAGTAAATTAAGACAAAGGTAAGATAATATCTATCAGTTTGATAGCAATAAAGGGAGCAACGATGCCACCAAGTCCATAGATGAAGATGTTGCGGCGTAGTAGTTGATCTGCTGTTAAAGGTAAGAATTTCACCCCTTTGAGTGCTAGCGGAATTAGTGCCGGAATAATTAAGGCGTTGTAAATAAGCGCCGAGACGATCGCAGATTGGACACTCTTTAATCCCATAATATTCAGTGTGCCGATGCCAGCCGCCGCAAAGATAGTCGGAATAATGGCAAAATACTTGGCAATATCGTTGGCGATGGAGAATGTTGTCAAGGCTCCACGAGTAATTAGCAACTGTTTACCTATGGTTACTAGGTCAATTAACTTCGTGGGGTCAGAGTCCAAGTCCACCATGTTAGCAGCTTCTTTGGCAGCTTGCGTCCCAGAGTTCATTGCCACACCCACATTTGCTTGAGCCAAAGCAGGGGCATCATTAGTACCATCCCCGGTCATTGCCACCAGTTTACCTTGAGATTGTTCGGAGCGAATCACCTCAATTTTGTCTTCTGGAGTCGCTTCGGCAATGAAATCATCCACTCCAGCTTCTTCAGCAATTACCGAAGCAGTAATTCGGTTGTCACCTGTAAGCATGACGGTGCGAACACCCATCCGCCGTAGTTGGTCAAATCGTTCCCTTAGACCGGGTTTCACAATATCTTTGAGGTAGATAACACCATAAATTTTGTCATCTTGGCAAACAGCTAAAGGTGTACCGCCTAACCGCGAAACTCGCTCATAAGCTGCGTCTATATCATCAGGAACGTAGCCGCCACGAGAACGGACAAATCCTTTAATGGCATCTACCGCACCTTTACGAATTTGTTTGCCATCGGGTAGATTTGTGCCACTCATCCGGGTTTTCGCCGAAAATTCCACACCTTCGGCTTTGTCGATATTAAAATCGACCGCAACCTGAGACTTTTCTGCTAAAACTACAATTGATTTGCCTTCTGGTGTTTCGTCAAACAAGCTAGCAGCTAGGGAGACTCGCGCCACATCTTCTAATGAGTGATTATCTAAAGGAATAAACTCATCAGCCATCCGATTTCCCAAGGTAATAGTGCCTGTCTTATCTAACACCAAGGTATTGATGTCACCGCAAGCTTCTACTGCTCGACCAGAGGTAGCAATGACGTTAAACTGGGCAACCCTATCCATCCCTGCAATACCGATCGCACTGAGTAAACCACCGATGGTTGTGGGAATCAAAGCTACTAGTAGGGAGATGAGAATGGCAACGCTACCACCAGTACGCAAACTGTTTCCGGCTTCCGGGCCAAAGGCTGTGCTGATAAAGTTGGCGATGTAGCTCACATAAGGAGGAATGGTTGAGACGACAATTAAGAACACCTGCGTTAGCACTGCCAACAATACCGTCAAAGCAATTTCGTTGGGAGTCTTGGTGCGTTGTGCGCCTTCTACCAGAGAAATCATGCGATCGATAAAGCCTTGACCAGGATCGGCACTAATCCGAATTGTCAACTCATCTGAGAGGAGGCGTGTACCTCCTGTGACTGAACTAGCAATATCTGTACCTGGTTGCTTCAGTACTGGGGCAGATTCCCCAGTGATAGCCGACTCATCCACTGAGCCGATACCTTTAATCACATCCCCGTCAGAGGGAATCATATTATTGGCACTCACCTTCACCAAATCGCCCCGCCGCAGTTCCGTAGAATTGACTTGTTGGATGGAACCATCAGGGAGGATTTTATTAGCGATCGTATCCGATCGTGTCGATCGCAGTGAATCAGCCTGTGCTTTACCGCGTCCTTCAGCTACGGCTTCGGCAAAGTTGGCAAAAACGAGGGTGAAAAAGAGAATGAAGGTAATCAACCCATTTAACAGGCGTTGTTGATTGGTATCTGCCTGGATTGTGCCAAACAGATTTGGGTTAAGGGTTACTAAAAAGGTGACAATTGTCCCCACCCAAACAACAAACATCACTGGGTTTTTGACTGTAATTCGAGGATCTAGCTTGATAAATGACTCCCGAACTGCTCTCTGGTAAAGTCCCCGCATATCTGCCTTGGGGGTGTGCCTGCGCGAGTCACGAGTTCCAGATGGAGTACGGGTTGAAGGAGAATCAGTAGTAGTTGGCATACATTAAATTAATTCGTAATTCGTAATTCGTAATTGGGAATGGCAATTGGGAATTGGGGATTGGGGATTGGGGATTGGGGATTGGGGATTGGGGATTGGGTATTAGTTCTTTCTCCCCTGCTTCCCCTGCTCCCTGCTCTCCCGCCTCTTCCCACTCTCTACCCAATACCTTTGGCGATAAAAAAGGCCTCAGCGATGGGGCCTAATGCCAGCACTGGGAAGAATGTAAGTGCGCCCAAGATTAAAATCACGCCTGCGGTAACGCCTGTAAATAGTCCAGTATCGGTTCGCAGTGTCCCAGTGGTGTAGGGAACAGCTTGCTTGCGAGACATACTATCTGCTAATAACAGCAAACCTAAAATTGGGATATAGCGGCCAGCTAGTAAACTGAAGCAGGTACTCAAGTTCCACCACAAAGCGGTTGCCGTTGTTTTTGTCCCTGTAGCGATCGCTAACGGTGAAGGTTGTGAATCGCCTAAACCTTCAAAGCCAGAACCGTTGTTCGCAGCAGCTGAGGCATATTCGTAAATCACCTGAGAAAAACCGTGGAAGCCAGGATTACTAATCCCTGCCAATTGGTCAGGAAAAGCTAAGGCGATTCCCCCCGGAATTAAAATAGCGATCGGGTGAACTAGCAAAATCAAGAAGCTAGCAAGTACGACTTCCCGCTTTTCAATCTTGCGTCCCAAAAATTCTGGCGTGCGTCCCACCATCAAACCTGTGACGAATACCGCCAAAATACTGTAGGCAAACAAGTAAGCTGTTCCTGTACCCTGTCCACCCCACATAATTTGCAAGAACATATTAGAGAGAAAGATAAAACCGCCGGCGGGCATAAAGGAGTCGTGTAAACTGTTGACTGCGCCGCACATGGTACCGGTTGTACTTACCGCAAATAATGCCGATTCTGCCCAACCAAACCGGACTTCTTTCCCCTCTAAGTTCGGTTGCTGACTACCCAGCAGTGCATTCACAGCCGGATTACCGTTGTATTCTCCAATCGCAGTCACAATCAGAAATCCGAGAAAAATAACACCGACCATACCGTAGAGTAACAACGCTTGTTTGGTGTTATTGGCAAACAAACCATAAGTGTAGATCAGAGACGTGGGAATCGAAAGCATTGCCACGATCTGAATTAAATTAGTAAATGCGCTGGGATTTTCAAAGGGGTGGGCTGAGTTAATAGCGAAAAAGCCGCCGCCGTTTTCGCCTAATTGCTTGATAATTTCATAGTGAGCAACAGGGCCACGAGCGATCGCCTGACTAATATTCGGATCTTCTAAGGTAGGGAATACAGCTACACCCGCCAGGGTTTCGGGAACACCAGCAGCTATCAACACAATGCCGCCAACAATACAAATAGGCAGCAAAATTCGGGTAATTGAGCGAATTAGATCTACATAGAAGTTGCCTAATGATCTACCAGTCAAGCCCCGAATAAAAGCAATTCCTACCGCCAAACCAGTACCAGCAGAGGTGAACATGTGATAACCCAGTCCCCACATTTGGCTGGCATAGCTCATGTAGGTTTCACCAGAATAATGCTGTTGGTTGGTATTAGTAATAAAGGAAATGGTAGTATGCAGTGCTGTATCCCAAGTTGGGGCATTTATTCCCGTGGGATTGAGGGGCAACCATCCCTGATTCATAATGATAAAGAAAAGCAGCAACGCCATTACTACGTTGCTGTATATGATTGCCCGCCCATACTGCCAGCCCGTCATATTTTGTTTGCTTGTAACGCCAACCAAGGCGTAAAGCAGTCGCTCAACCGGATTCAAAATTGGGTCGAGAAAAGTCCTTTCTTCTAAGTAGACACGCGCCATGTAGCGCCCAAAAAATGGAGTGATTGCTACTATAATTAGTAGCGTTAATGCAATTTGAATCCATCCTTGTAGCATTGGATTATTTAAACTCCGACATGAATAAATTTCAGAGGAATATCAGATATTTTCTTGGGATGAATCAGAAAAAATAATGAGTTATATTGACATTATTATTAGCTAACCTATAACTATGTCCTTTCTCAATCAATCATCGAGCTTTTTGTTAGATAATACAAGGTATAAATTAATATTTAAACTAGGCTATACAAGAAATATATTGGTCTATATAGATAAGTCTTCAGAGCGTTTATCTTGATATATATCTACAAATATAGAAAGACATATAAATCATATTATGTCCGCTTGATTGCTTATTAAACCCGAAGAACCCCACCCCCCCAAAGCTGTGCTTTGTTTCCCCTCCAGGGGTCGGGGATGAGGCAATAATGTTCGGTTAAGGGACTTCCAAATAAAAAAATACCCAAAAACTGGTGAAAAAACTCGCTTCTCCTCATTTCTCTGTGTTGCGCCAGGTGCTCTCTGTGTCTCTGTGGTTCGTTTATTTGAGTAATTTATTTCTTGGAAGTCCCTAAGACGGGAGACGCAATTTATCGCGTCTTTATGACCTAGAATTTTCATCAAAAAACCTTAACCGAACCGTATTGGGGGATGAGGTTCTTTTTTATGGGTAATTTAGCGGACATGATGTCATCCGTAAAAAGTTAAATCCCCAACTTCTTAAAGAAGTCGGGGGTTTCACAAATCAGATAAGATTGCTAGAGTGTGAGGAGTCATGAGTCTAATTCATAACTCATAACTGATTTTGGCGACAAATCCCAAATGCGGAAGTGTAGGCATGTAAGAAGGTTCTGCCACCAACAGGGCCAATTTCACCACCACAGAAAAAGCCGCCTACCGGAATATCGTTAAGGTAGCGGCAAAATAGTTCCGAATCAAAGTTGGGTTTACCATATAGCCCTTCACCTCGCCCCAGACAGGCAAACATTAAAGCAGCGACGGCAGAGGGTTCAGATTCTCGTTGGGTTTGATAACTTTGGAGGAGTAATTCTAGGTCTTCAGCAGAGGCTTGGGCATCGCGCAGGTGGAATTGCAGCCTTTGACCAGGACGGACGCGATCGCCAATTGCGATCGCTCCAACTGTTGGATCGACCCCAAGAATACCACGAATTAAAAAGTCTCCCTGTTGCAAAGCCAGCTTAAACTCATCCATCGCCACGCCAACAAACAGAGAGTGCTGTGCTAAAGTTCGTTCGTGTTCGCTCAAACTAGCAATCAAATCTCGCAACACCACTAGAGGCACTTGCTCATCTAACTCTAAAATGATGTTGCGATCGGCTTTGGTAACTTGCAATGGTTTGCCAATCGGTCGGCATCCTTGAGCAACAATTGTTTCCAAAACAATATTGCCAGTCAATGCTATCCCAAGAGTGCCCTCACGATAAAGGCTTTGGCATTCCTCGCCATCAGTCTCATTACAAAAAAGGGCAACACGGCCACCCATACCTCCACCACTAGCCTGTCCTCCCACAATCGCCGATCCTGGATAAGCAAAATCCAACCCCTGCAACAAATCGTTAATTCCAGAGGCGAAAGAACTAGACAGCAAAATAAACTGGGGTGTCGGTGATGCTGGCACACCAATCAAATCAACCCAAGCATCTGGAGAACTATCTAAGTCAGGTAATTCTTCAGCAACAACATGGAAAACTTGAACCTTCACCCCTGGAAGATGTGCTAAAGTCAAGCTAATAGCTGGTTCGGCTTCCAATTCTTGGGTTTCTCCGCCAACTGTCGTCCCAATTACACCTCCACCACTACAGCCAATAAGCACTGGTACAGAAAGCTTCTCAGCTAACAAGGGTAACAATCGGGAATACTCACTCGTAAAAGCAGACGAAATGAATACCAGTCCTAGATCCGCAGGTGCTGTTAACGATGAGACAGCTCGTTCCACCACATCAGTAACGGCGGCTTCTAAAGAATGACGGGTTGATAGGGCGTTTGCCCACTGCATTTGGTCTGCCATGAGTTTTGAGCTTCTTTCTCTTTTTGGGCTAGTAGGTTTTGAGCTTTATATTTTGGGAACAATTGCATCCTACAAAAATTAGTGCTAGTCTTTTGCCTCCTCCATCCCAAGAGGCTGGGGTTGTCATTCCCTAATAGATGCATCTAGATATATTGTATGATTGTTTATCTATGGTACTAATTCCACATAATCTTAAAAAATAAAGATGAATGCACTATAGACATGGCAGTTTAGTGTATTGGTTATAAATCAATAGGCTAAAATACTAACTTATAAACTGAATAGTTAGAATGGTTAGTAATCAAGCTAAAATCTGCCATTTCTGAAATTTTTCTATACTAGTATTAACAACACACAACGAGACTAAATCAATGACTAACATCCAAGAAACAGCAAAGAGCGACATCCAAGACCAAATCCAAGAAGAAGTAGAACAAGCGCGTACTGTCTGTGACATTAGCGGTAGCGGTTCACCAGAGTGTGCTGCTGCTTGGGATGCAGTAGAAGAATTGCAAGCCGAAGCTTCCCACAAGCGCCAAAGCAAGCCAAAAAATTCTCTAGAACAGTATTGTGATGACAACCCAGATGCAATTGAATGCCGGGTTTATGACGACTAGAAATTTAAATAAGTTAATTTTCTGTTCGTTTGTCGCCAAGCAACCAGGATTTACTTACTGAAATTTCGCACTTTTACGCTACTTCCGCCTAAAACCGTACTCTCCCTCTTTCATAATTTTCTCCAACGGGGAAAAATTTGGTGAAATATCTGGAGTTACGGATGTATCAGGTTTAAACTTTGAGAATTTTTATCTTAAAAAACAAACCTTTACATCCGAGAAAATTGGGGTTTTGTCCGCGAGGATCAAGTATATAGCTGCTGGGTGGGTTTTTAATAGACTCCCTGATGCTACTACAAGTAGGTGCAAAATCTAAGTTGAGGATCTTTGAGTTGCTTGTTTTTTGCCAAATAGAGAGATTTAGGAAAGTAAATTAAAAAATTTACCATGTAATACCTTTTCCAAAAATCTTTGCAACAAATGAGTTGGCTGTAGGGGCGTACATCTGTATGCCCCTACAAACGTGTTTATAGCATAAATTGTGTGAAATGGTATAAATTGGTTAGCCACTTGCTTCCACCAAGAGATTAGAGCGCAGTCTTGAGGCGAGGTTTTGTGCTTTGATTAAACTGTTTGTAATATAGATAGACTACTAGCTAGCTAATAGCTTACAGTTTTGTCAGTTATGGATACTTGCTTTTAGTTAGAAATGTTTTATTTATCGTTTGAGAAAAACTATGGACTATGATATTTGGTTTCGCCCTTTCGTCTGGATTGATTACCGACTGGCAGTATTATTTCTGGTAATTATTCCGCTAGTTCTTCTGATTTGGGCATTTGTGCAAAAAGTAGAAGGCATACAACGCTTATTGACTATATACTGGCGAGTATCAAGCCTAGTGGCAATCACGATTTACTTAATGATTGCCCAGTATCCAGTTAGTTTTATCTCTGGATTGATGGCTCAGATTTTGATCGTAGTTTCGCTGTGGTTCTGGGTAGATATCAACGATGAAATTGAGTATCAAACCAGTGGCGCTTTGAAATTTATTTTTACCTCTTGGCGGTGGGCTACAACTGTTTATTGTTTTTTGGGTACACTAGCGTTTATCCCATTTTTGGGTTGTGCTTTTTCTGGCAATATGATGAAGACTGCCTATTGTCGCGTCTGGTTCGAGGTTCCGTTGTTATTTAAAGAATATTTTCATGCTAATAGCAAAGCTGAATTTTTAGGTTTTCTTGGCATAACTAGTTTAGTAATTTATGTGGTTTACTTAAGCTATTTTGTTCTGATTAAGCTGGGCAAGCAGGGACGTTCAGCCTCACCACAATAACTGTCGCTATGCAATCACACCCATACTTTTAAAAAAATGAATTCCATTGGTAAGCGACTGGAACAATACACCGCTAAACGCCCCAAAGAAGTCCTAATTGTAACGGTGGAAATTGCCGATGAGCAAGATACAATTGCTATTTTCAAAGGCTTTTCTAGTTCTTTGATGCGTCCAACGGCATTTGATGCAGATGTACCAGTTTTGCCAGATGGGGCGATTATCTTCAATATTGACCGAGTAGCCAGTCCTTATAATCCTGAAGCACCCCGTTATATTCAGCAAGGGCTCTCTTGGGAAGCTATGGAAGCTCTATTATTAGAAGTAGGTGTTTGACTAATTACTAATTCGTAATTCGTAATTCATAATTCGTAATTTTGGTGTAATTAACTAAAATGCCTACTGCTGCTCAAGTCGCAAGTTTGTATCGTATTAGTTATCAACTGACGTATATCATGCTTCAGCCCATATACCTCATTTGTGTTGATAATCGGACTCGTAATGTATACATCCTTGCTGGGTATGACGAAGAGATTGAATTCCAAATTTTACCCAATGGAGAGTTGTCTGATGAGCCGAATTAATTACGATTTAATGTCTGATGTTGAATTGAAACAGTATTTTCTCAAGCATCGCGGCGATCGCGCTGCTTTTCAAGCATACTTAGACAGGCTTAATCAGCGTCCGCGTAGGATTGTTGCAAGCCCCGATGATCCCGATTTTGATGAGAAGGTTCAAGCAGCGATTCGCCAAAAGCTAGAAGCAGCAAGAAGCAGTAGTCAGCAGGCTAATAATTCGTTAGAGCCGACTGACTAAGAGTAATCTGTGATAATCCTAGAGGATTTTTCGGAATTAACTTCCGAAGACATAAAAGCGTGTCTTGGTTTTGCTGCCGATCGCAAGAACAAGTTATTTGTGGTATCTGTGTGAAATTGCTTGTAGACAAAAATTTGTGCGATCGCATTATTTCATGGATTATTGACTCGATGTGTTGGTCAGGCGATCGCATTTAAGACAGACTGGTTATTTATAGTGTTATGTAGAAAAATTCTGTATAGTTGCCCAATATGGGACTCATATAGAAAGTATTGCCTATAATCAATAGTTATGCCGTCGCGCGTGGCTTGGGTGGAACAGATAGAATAGGAAATATGAGCTACAAGATAGGCTACTTATTCAACTATCCGCAAGATTTGGCTCAAACAGCTAAAGATATTAACGAGTGCCTGGGTTGCTCTTTGGCTCCGTATTTAGGTGACACTGACCATTGGTTTGACAGATTCTTGAGCATGGAGTTCTCCTTTGGTAAAGTTGAGGGTTTCGAGAACGAGGGCAAACTTGATTTTGAAAACTTCAGATACGAAATTAATTTCAGAACTGCGGTGGGAGCAGCAGGCGCTCGTCCGATTCAGTTGCCTGCCATTGCAACAGTCGTTTATGCTCTTTATCGTTGGCTTGGTATCACTGGTATTTTAGTTTTCGACATGCAGATTCTTATTGCTCGTTACGAGGAGAGAGATATTCAAGACTGGGGCAAACGGCTTTACGATGTGGTGTCCGATAGTCCATTCGTTGGGTTTGGCGCTCATCTCAGTTTGCTGGAGCAGCGTATGCCCGATAAGTGGCGCATGTACATTGATAGGTAGCGAAGCTTGGTGACGCTGCGCGATCGCAGTTGAAGAATTATTTTGACTTTTAAATTTAAAAAATGTCCCGTTCTGGATACACACTCCCCGTCTTTGCCTGTGCTGCTGCTGTTGCAGCTTTACATTGGTTACGCGATCGCAAACCCCTAACTTTTGCCTCTGTAGATTTGATTGAACCGTCTCAAATCGCCGAAATCCCCATTGTACAGGTAGCAGGATTATCTGACAATACAGCTTTGGCAATTACCCGTAGCGATCCTGGTGATAATCTCGATTTGACTAAAGATACACCGATTTGGGCATTGGTGGAGTGGGGAGGGGAAGATGAGGAGACAGTAATTATTAAAGGCGGGGAAGGTATTGGCAAACAGGCGAATGCTGATGATAAGCCGGCTATTTACGCTTATGCTCAAAGGCTTTTAAAAGAGAATTTGCAACGAATGCTAGCACCGGGAGAAAAAATCACGGTGACGATTATTCTACCTGAAGGGCGATCGCTAGCTGTTCGGACTTCAAATTCTGCCTTTGGTGTGGTTGAAGGACTTTCGCTTTTAGGCACAACTGGTATTTCTCAACCTTTAAGTACACCAGATCAGCTTGCAGTTTTTCGGGCAGAATTACAAAATAAAGCCAGTCGTTTTGAGACTTTAGTATTTTGTATCGGGGAGAATGGTCTAGATTTAGCGCGTAAACTAGGAATTAATCCCGAACAATTGGTCAAAACTGCTAACTGGATTGGCCCAATGTTGGTAGAAGCGGATGTGCTAGGTGTGAAAGAAATCTTATTATTTGGCTATCACGGGAAACTGATGAAACTGGCGGGGGGAATTTTTCACACTCATCACTACTTAGCTGATGGACGGCGAGAAATTTTGACAGCCCACTGTGCGATCGCAGGTTTAAAATCAGCAGATATCCAAGCTGTGTTTAACGCTGCGACTGCCGAAGCAGCATTAACATATCTCAAATCGCTAGATGCGAAAACTGGTAGTGATTGGGTAAATCAAGTTTACAGTGCGATCGCCGAAACCATCGATATTCGTTCGCAAGAATACATCCAAAGCCATAGCGAAAAGGGCACAGCAGTTACAATCTGTGGCTCGGTTATGTTTGATCGCGATCGCAAAATTATCGTGAAGAGTAAAACTGCTGCTCTGTTGATGGAAAAATTATGTTAATTTATTATGAATAATCGTAAACAATTCAAATAAACAATCTTTTAAGTAACCACTCTAGGGTAAGTTTATCGTTCTAATACCATCTCCGACTCCCGGACTAGACAAACGCACATAACCTCGCGTTTGTCTAGGGCTTTTATCCCATTATCAACCTACCCAGGTTGAATAATAGCATCACTATAGACCACAAAGCATCTACCCTTAACAGACATAACACTCCCGTCATGAATACAGTGGTGACTCTACCGACAGAACAAGCGCCCCAAACATTGGAAAGTGTTGGGCGGCTTGATCGCCAATTGATTGTAATTCTAGACTTCGGCTCTCAATATTCTGAGTTGATTGCCCGTCGCATCCGCGAGACTCAAGTATACTCTGAAGTTTTATCCTATCGCACTACTTCTGAACAATTGCGCCAACTTAATCCCAAGGGAATCATCCTCTCCGGTGGGCCGAGTTCGGTTTATGGTGAGAAGGCTCCCCATTGCGATCCAGAAATCTGGAATTTGGGAATACCCATCTTGGGTGTTTGCTATGGGATGCAGCTAATGGTAAACCAACTCGGTGGGGAAGTAGCAAAGGCTGAACGAGGTGAGTACGGCAAAGCATCATTATACATTGACGATCCCACAGATTTGCTTACTAACGTCGAAGATGGTACTACGATGTGGATGAGTCACGGAGACTCAGTTACCCAAATGCCATCAGGGTTTGAATTGTTGGCACATACAGAAAATACACCCTGTGCTGCGATCGCCGACCACGAAAAGAAACTTTACGGTGTTCAATTCCATCCAGAGGTAGTGCATTCTCTTGGTGGCATAGCATTAATCCGTAATTTTGTCTACCATATCTGCGATTGCGAACCAACTTGGACAACTGCGGCTTTTGTTGAAGAAGCAATTCGAGAAATTCGCAGCAGAGTTGGCGAGAAGCGGGTGCTGTTGGCGCTATCTGGGGGAGTTGATTCTTCTACCCTGGCGTTCTTGCTGTATAAAGCCATTGGTGAGCAACTAACTTGCGTATTTATCGATCAAGGTTTTATGCGAAAGTATGAGCCGGAGCGATTAGTAAAGCTGTTTCAAGAGCAGTTTCATATTCCTGTAGAGTATGTGAATGCCCGCGATCGCTTCTTAGCTAAAGTTGATGGTGTTACAGATCCTGAAGAAAAACGCCGCCGCATCGGACACGAATTTATTGCTGTATTTGAAGAAACATCCAAACGCCTTGGTCACTTTGACTATCTAGCTCAAGGAACTCTTTATCCAGATGTGATCGAATCTGCTGACACCAACGCTGATCCCCAAACTGGTGAGCGGGTAGCGGTGAAAATTAAGAGTCATCACAATGTTGGCGGTTTGCCCAAAGACCTAAGATTTAAATTGGTGGAACCACTGCGGAAACTATTTAAAGATGAAGTCCGCAAAGTTGGGCGTTCCATTGGTTTACCAGAAGAAATTGTCCAACGACAACCTTTTCCTGGGCCTGGTTTGGCAATTCGCATTCTGGGGGAAGTTACATCTGAACGGTTAAATATTTTGCGCGATGCTGATTTGATTGTGCGGCAAGAAATTAACCAACGCGGTATGTATCATGATTTCTGGCAAGCATTTGCTGTATTGCTGCCGATTCGTAGTGTTGGTGTTATGGGCGATCAACGTACTTACGCCTACCCCATCGTGTTGCGAATTGTTACTAGTGAAGATGGCATGACTGCTGATTGGGCTAGAGTCCCTTACGATGTCCTGGAAGTGATTTCCACGCGAATTGTGAATGAGGTGAAAGGGGTGAACCGAGTGGTTTATGACATCACCTCTAAGCCGCCTGGAACCATTGAATGGGAGTAATCAAGTTTTGAGTCTCTTTTGTGGTTCTGGAATACTTGCAGTAGTTTAAATTCACATATCTCAAAATGGCAATGCCGACCTGAATCATTTTCAACGTCGGCATTCTCTGTTTTTTGCAGACAATTAACAAAAAATAATGTTAATTATAGCGAGAGACAGAAAGCTTAGAACTGGCAACTGCTATGATACTAATTTTATGATGAGTATAAATACGAATAATTTATGATTCTGGTACGGATTTAGTATAACTTAAGGATTATAAGATTCTAAGAGATAGGTGTAGTATGGCTAGATCTAGAGGATTTTTCGCGGTACTTTTCGACTTCTCGTTTTCGGAATTTATTACCCCAAGCATCATTGGTATTCTTTACGGTATTGGTATGTTTTTTGCTGGCTTGGGAGTATTGGGCATTATTTTAGGCGGTTTTAATCAAGGATTTTTCCCTGGGATTGTGAGCTTATTGCTTGCGCCGCTAGTTTTCTTGTTGTACCTAATATTTATGAGAGTTGGGTTAGAAGGTTTGCTGGTGGCATTTCGCACCGCAGCTAATACAGATCGTACTGCCGATAATACAGAAAGTCTGAGAAATCCCTAAATTAGTGAAGCGTGGCGGAAGTAAAGATACCATTCAAGCCTTGGAAATTGGCAATCTGAAAAACATCTAATTTGCATAACCGAATTAAACATAAAACATAACCTTTGTGGAGTGGGCATTTTCCCATTGGTGTAAACTTAACGTGAAAGCAAGCCTATAACAAGCTTTTAGATATTGTCTCGTTCCCAGTCGGAGACTGGGAATGTTCGTCGTTGGGGCTGCCGCCTCAACACTGGCAGCAGAGCCACTAGGAGTAGCATTTCCCGATTTCTGGCTGTAAACGAGATTTGAAAAGGGTTCCAGCTTAAGTTGACACCAATGGTATCTTCCCCATCCTAATTATGTAAGTTAAATGTGGAACAGCTTATTACCTCCGGCACGCGCTTTTATAATTACGACGCAATAGACATCTCATGAATTTTATCCAGGCAATAATTATAAATGCCAGCGAACAATTAGCCGCAAATTGCATGATGGCTAAACGAATTGATTTATTGTCTAGGAAAATAGGCGTGATCGCAGTAGAATTACCAATGGTCTGGTTATAGAGAAAAAGCAAGCAGCTCATTAGAAATAACTTTCATTTGATAAACATTTATGGAGATGTTATGGAACCTCCTCTCCCCCTTGCTGGCTTAAACATCCTCGTTGTTGATGATGATGACGATAGCCGTTTTTACATTACTACCGTGTTAGAAGCTGATGGAGCCACCGTTACGGCAGTTCCATCGGCGGCGGTAGCATTGAAAGTACTACCTGAGTTGCAGCCAGATATATTGATTTGTGATATTGCTATGCCTGGTGAAGATGGCTACACCTTTATCCGCAAGATCCGGGCGTTGAAACCTGATATTTGGGAAAAACTCCCTGCGATCGCCTTAACTGCTTATGGCGATAGTGAGTATCGTAGCCGTGCGCTAGAAGCTGGCTTTCAAACTCATGTGCCTAAACCAGTCGATCCAGGAGAATTGGTTGCGATCGTAGCTGATTTGGTTGCTTCTTATAAGAATTAAAGCAAAGATGCAGTCATTTCATTTGGGGTCATTAAATGAATAGGGCGTGATTTAGAATTGCTGAGACTACTTTGCTCCAGTTTCAAAGCTAATTTGCTCAGACTTATATGCTGGTGGCTCAACGTGAATTAAAATCCTCACTGGACGGAACTTTTCTTCTAATCGGCTTTCTACTTCTTCGGTAATGTGGTGAGCGGTTTCTACGTCTGGTGCATCTACTATTAAATGCATTTCAATGAACACTTGACGACCAAGAACACCGCGAGAAGCAATATCATGACAGTTAATTACACCTGGAACAGAAGTTGCGATCGCATGGATTGCTTCTGGTGCGATCGCCATTTGATCTACAAGCCAAGGCAAATTCTCTTTTAAAACTGACCAGCCACTCCAAAATACCAACAAGGCGACAGGAAAAGCTAACACTAAATCCATCCATTGATAACCTAGCCAAACTCCGATTAAGCCAGCGATTACAGAAATTGTCACCCAAATGTCGCTCATCGTATGGGTTGCATCAGCGATCAGAATTGAGCTACCCACCCGTCTACCTACAGCACGTTCGTAAAACGCCACAAAAATATTCACGCCCAGCACAATTAGTAATAACCACAACTCAGGTGGCGATATTCTCACAGGTTCACCACCGCCTTTGAGAATTCGCTCGATTGCTCCTTGCAAAATTTCAAAACAGGCTATTCCTAAAAATGAGGCAATTCCTAAAGCTCCCACAGCTTCAAACTTGCCGTGTCCGTAAGGATGCTCGCGATCGGGTTGTGGAGAAGAAAATCTACTCGCAACTAATCCTAAAACGTTGTTGGCGCTATCTGTCACACTATGCAAGGCATCAGCTAGCAAACTCAAAGAACCTGTCCAGTAGCCCACAACTGCTTTCAATCCCAATACGAACAGGTTGAGAAGTAAGGTAATAATTAAAACCTTTCGCACTTCGGCGCGGTTATCGTAAATCATAGATAATTTATCACATCAAGTTCTATGACTTCTAATGTAAAACTTAAAACATCAATAAACACAAATGAAATGTATCAAAGTCTTACGCAGTAAGAATTAAGTCTCTCTATAGGATCTATGTTTTATACTGTTTTATTGAGATTATTTATAACTAATAACAGCTACAAGCTTTATAAGCTATTAGTAATGCCTTTACAGATAGCAGCATATTTTTATCATTAATTCCAGAAATATTTTAATTAATTTTGTTATTCATACATCCAGCCAGTCCAAACCGAATTGTATTCAAAGATATTATGACGACCATTAGCACTCTGTACTGACTCAGGATAAATTACGAGCTTAGTAAGTTTTATTTACTACCTTATAAAAATGATGGACTGTACGCTTCATCGCTCAAATTGTCAAGATTTGAGCAGCGAAATCAAAAAACACTTACAGGTTTTGAAATAATTAGTAAATCTATAGGTAAGTTTTCACCTTCTGCTTCTAAAAGTAAATTCACAAGCCAGAGAATGGGTGAACATTTGATACTCTTATGAGTTTGAGTAAGAACTTGAGCAATATAATTCCAAAGGTCAATTTTCCTAAGACGACAAGTTTCAACTATGAATACTAAAAAACTTACAGGTAAGGTGGCATTGGTAACAGGCGGCTCACGCGGTCTAGGAGCAGCGATCGCCAAACGTCTCGCAAACGATGGTGCAGCCGTCGCCCTCACCTACACTAGCTCGCCACAAAAAGCCGACGAGGTGGTGCTTGCCATTGAAACAGCAGGTGGCAAAGCCTTGGCAATCCGCGCCGATAGTGCCGATGTTGAAGCGGTGAAAAACGCTGTTGCCGAGACAGTCAAAGTCTTTGGTCGTATTGACATCCTCGTGAACAATGCGGGGGTCGCCACTTTGGCCCCAATTGACCAATTCTCGATGGATGATTTTGATCGGTTGATCGCAGTTAACGTTAAGGGTGTCTTTGTGGCAACTCAGGAGGCTGTCCGCCACATGGATGAAGGCGGACGGATCGTTATGATTGGCAGCGTCAACAGTGATATCATGCCTTTTGCTGGCGGCTCTGTTTATGCTTTGACCAAAGGGGCGATCGCCAGTTTCACACGGGGTCTTGCTCGCGATCTCGGCCCTCGTGGCATCACTGTGAACAATATCCAACCCGGCCCGGTAGACACCGACATGAACCCGGCGGAAGGCCCTTTTGCCGAGACTATGAAAAGTATGATTGCCCTCCAACGCTATGGACGAAGCGAAGAAGTTGCCGATATGGTTTCCTATCTCGCTAGTGCAGAAGCTGGTTTCATTACCGGTGCAAGCCTGAAGATTGATGGTGGCTTTTCAGCCTGATACAGCAGAACCAAGAAAAATCCGATCGTGTAAATCTGTCTGGCGACGATATCAGTGGGGGTGCATCCTCAAAAAATTGGGCTTCGCCGCCGTCGATCTCGGCGGCTTCGTCTCTTCTTCCGGTAAGATTAGTACTTATCAATAAGCTTTAATAAAAAACTTATGTCTTCAATTCCTCTAACATTGAACCTAATTGAAGGTTCTGTCTCCTTCAGTTTTTCACCTCAAGCAGCACGAGAATTAAAGACAGCGACAGATCAACTAATGGATCGCCTGAAAGCTGTCGCCGCAAAACCCACTCCTGGCGGCGGTAGAGTCACTCCCCAGCCTCCACTGGAATATCGTTATACGGGTGAAGTATTTTTAGAGATTTTCTGTAATCCTAATATTTGGCCAACGCCTTTTGCAGCCAAAGTTTTGCTGACTGTCCGCAACATCAACATTCGCTTGACTACTGAAGCTGAACTTACTCGTATTATTGAAGACATTAATCAATACTTAGAGCAAGTTGGATAATAGTTCAATAATTTTCCTATGCTTTTCGAGATTTTTTAACAAATAATCTTATACAAATTTGGGATTTTGCGAAAATTTCCTTTATTGTCGCAACTGGTGTCGGTTAGCCCGACTTAGCAAACTTTTCAAAACGGGTTTTGGCTTTGAGAAGCAGGCGATGCTGTGAATTGCGAGTCAAAAGTGAAGTTCCTACACTTATATTAGACAGATCAATGTAGGAGCTTCACCGAATTTACACACCAGACTCAAGCTTTAGCACTAGAAGATGTACAGAAAAAATGCTTCTGATGCCTTCTTTAACTTGAGAATTTGTCTAAATTCAGACTCCAATACTTTTGTGTTAATGAAAGACGCAAGATTCTATATGGGGCAATGCCGATCAAAAATCAGAGATTATCCCCCAGATTGGGCGTAGGATAGTTGACTGTGACATCCACACATCGAAAATAAACTCCCAATCCCAAACCCTAAATCAAACATGGATTTAGTCGTTGTCCCACTGTTCGCGACCAATTAGGTCGCCAATGCGATCGCGTAACAAAAAGTCACATTTCTCTAATTCACATTCAACGCAAACCCACTCTCTGGCTGGAATATATTGGCAAAGGCTATATATTGGCTGTTGTCGGCTAACCATTCCCTTTTGCACAAGTCGGCGTGCTTCGTCTTGAATCAGATCGAGAGAGTAGTAATTGATAGAAGGCACCGTATTCACACTCATGTTTTTTACTCACAAATTAACACTTACGATAGTGTTCCCGTTAATAATTAGGAACAAACATTACAGAAATTAGACTTGTGGCTAGGATTTTGTAGTTTGCTATACGGAACTATTTTTATTTTGACGCTACATATCCTGAAATTATCTCAAGAAATGTTAAGAAAGTCAACAAATTCTGACATTTGTCAAAAATCCGCTTTACAAAAAAAATTCCGAGTAGTTAACTTAACCTGCTATGGCGGCTGTATGATTTTTATGAAACAAGTCTGAAAGTCCTGCCATTACTGTATTTAGGCAATATTTTGTGGATGGGAAGAATTCATATTACGTAGGCGTAGCCCGCCGCAGGCATCCTTTACATATCAAATAATCACCTTAAAACCGAATCTAGAACTGCTGCTATTTATCTAAGGGTAAACAACACAAGAATATTTGTCAGACAGTAGGGTATAAACTGTTGCAAAACATAACGGCTAAAGTACACTACGAAAGCTTTTATTCTGGCATCTGTTAACAATTTCTTAAGTAAGGTCGCATTTGCTTAGTTATTTTCAGCACTAATATTACACAGGTTTCTTTTGAAAAACATCTTTAGAGGAAACGAGTTGAAATTTGACTCCTACACTTCCCTGCGGGACGCTATGCGAACGACAAAGCTAAAGCTCTGTTACCACTGATTTGAAGCCACTGTTGTGTTAGCTTCTGGCAAGGTACAAGAATTCGGTGGAGGTCTTTAAACCCTTGCTCCTTAGCATTGACCAAGGCGAACAAAAAGCATATATAGCGTTTACTAATCATACAAGGTACATCATAGTCCCCTGCTCGCTTGCGGGGAGGGGGGTTGGGGGTGGGGTTTTTGTACCTCACTCAACTGAGAACCGCTATAGATGCAACTACCGATCGCTGAAGTAGGTTA
This sequence comes from Nostoc sp., assembly GCF_036919895.1. Classification (GTDB taxonomy): domain Bacteria; phylum Cyanobacteriota; class Cyanobacteriia; order Cyanobacteriales; family Nostocaceae; genus Nostoc. Next base: position 1,747 of record NZ_JBALBW010000060.1, on the reverse strand, counting down.
TGGTTACATTAAAACAGACGCGATCTAGTCACGTCTGTAAACTGTTTGGCGGATTTGCTGAGATTAATTGTTCTGAAGTTACATTGTTGTTTTAGTTACTTATTCGGAGAATTCCCGATCATTTTGATCGGTGCTGTCTTCTCCTGGGAGCAGATTTTCTGGCGGACGATCGTGATTGAGTTGGCTTAGTAGTGCCAGTACCTTGTTACCGCGTTCTATGGAACGATCTTCGAGAAAAATGACTTCTGGTGTGCGACGTAGCCTTACCCGCGCCCCAAGTTCGCTGCGGACATAACCTGTGGCTGACTTTAAGCCTGCCATTGTTTCTACCTTAGCTTCATCTGTACCATAGATACTGACGTAGATTTTGGCGTGTTGGAGATCGCCAGAAACATCAACATCAGTAACACTTACCATTCCTGTACCCACACGGTCATCCTTAATGCCGTTGAGCAGCATTTGGCTAACTTCCCGTTTGATCAATTCAGCAACGCGGGAAACCCGGCGATTTGTAGCCATAAAAATTTTGCCTCCTGACAGAGGTTGTACGACAAAAATAGATGCAAGTTGTGTAGACAGTACTTAGCGGAAGTAACGCCAAGAGCAACCGTCTGTGGGGCATAACCCGGATATAGCGCTAGTTTAGATTGTACTTAAACCGAGCATTGCCCGTAAAGTGAAAGTAAGGAAGACTAGGCTGCTCACAAATAAACCTAAGATAGCGATCAAAGTGACTGGGCGCTTCAACAATGGCACTAACGGCGCAAAGGTGTTCAGAAACAGTCCTAAGACGATACTAATTAAGTACCGGGGGTAGCGAAAAACGTTATCCCAAAATCCGTCAAACATCTGAATGTAAACTGCCTTGTTATATACTTACGTTTGTTTTGATATGCTTTATCCACTTAATTGTAATCTATGCAGCCGGAAAATTAGCCAGCTAATATAAAATATAGCTTGTCGGTTATATTGGCTTTATTTAGTCACGATTATTTTCAGTTAAATCGCAAGTAAAAAGCAGCCCGCTCGATTAACTCCAATATAAAAAATAGAGGGATGATTGACGAACTATTAATTACATCCTTTTAAAGATTTTTATTTGCCCAAGCAATAAATCTGTCTAAGCTGTAAACTGCTAATAAATTATGGTTATCATTAACTCTTGCTTTTAGCCATTTGCTTGCGCCTTCCCGCATACCTTCCCCGCCTAAAATGACGATAGTTGGTGCAGGGTAATAGTTTTGGATGTTCATGTTCAAGTAAGGAAATTTTTCATCAACAGAACCTGGGCTTTCTTGCCATTTACACTCAAAAATTAAACCAGATGGCATAGCCGATGAGCCAACAACATAAAAATCAACCTTCAAATCGGTATGATAAATTCCAGTCCCAATATAAACTTCTTTTCCATAACGTTTTGGTAATAAAGCAGCATTCAGTATAAATTCTTTTGGGACATAGTTCCCGACTTGGAAATAATTATGCCCATTTAAGATTGCTTCTACATTTCCTTCTAAAATATTCCCAGACTTATTTGCCCGTCCGCCTTGAGTCAGAGCCATCCTCAAATCCCTCTGCCAAAAGTCCTGCTTATTATAGGATTTCACAGAAGTAGTAAAAAAGGGTCAGTTGCTTAATATGAATTTTTTATTTTGACCAAAAGAGTGGGATTCAAGCCCCGCCATGAGAGCGAAGCGGAGGGCGGCTTTGATTCTTAATATACTGCTTCAAGACTTCAATCGGCGCT
>NZ_JBALBW010000059.1:0-44201 GCF_036919895.1 Nostoc sp. | reverse complement strand
TCGGCATCGCTGTACCTTCCCTGTGAATTGTAGAGGAATGCCAAATTGTTCAGGCTACTTGCCACATCTGGGTGTTCATCCCCCAGCAGGCGTTTTGTCATGGACAAAGCTTCGATGTACAAAGGTTCGGCATCGCTGTACCTTCCCTGTGAATTGTAGAGGAATGCCAAATTGTTCAGGCTACTTGCCACATCTGGGTGTTCATCCCCCAGCAGGCGTTTACTCATCGCCAAAGCTTCGATGTACAAAGGTTCGGCATCGCTGTACCTTCCCTGTGAATCGTAGAGTAATGCCAAATTGTTCAGGCTAGTTGCCACATCTGGGTGTTCATCCCCAAAACGTTTTTTAGTAACTGATAAACTTTGTTCACGCCAAGGTAAAGCTTGCTCGTAGGCTCCTTGACCTTGGTAAAATCTACATAAGCCTACAAAAGGCCAGATTAAATCATCATCGCTTAACCAAGTTTGGTAAACTGTAGCAGTTCCGGCAAGGTGAGGGATGGCAAGAGTTGCTTGAGCAATTTCTATCAATGTGGGTGTCTGAGGAATATCTTTTGCTACGGCTACCATTGCTTGACAAAAGCCGCGCTTGAGTTTGTCAGCTTCCGCTAACTCTTCTAACTTCTGCTGCAACAATTCCCGAATGCGATCATGGATTTGGTAAGTGTCATCTGCCAATTCTTGCAGCAAATAACGTTCAACTAAAATAGTGCAGTTAGCTTTGAGGTCAAATTCCATAAGGCTAGCACTTGCGGCTGATTCTACCATTGACCAGGGGATAGGAGCCAAAGCAAATAAACTCACCAAACAAGCCAATTTTTGTGCCTCTGGTTCCAAGCTTTGCCAATTCAACTCAAAAGCTGCTGCTACACCAGACTCACCTGCTGATGCTTGCTTCTGTAGCTGTGCGAGGATGTCTGCTAGCATAATACTCCCCCTCGGTTACGACTATACGCCGCTATTTGGTAAAGTCCAATTGGTATATAGCCCATTAATTTGCAAATTCCTTTTGCTGTCTCCACCTCCTGTTGAACATATTCATCCCCCAATAGCTTTGCTAATAATTCTAAGGCTGCATCAGGTGACAATTCACCTAACGGCAGTGATGGATATATTAACCCCGTGTTTTGACGAGTGGTAATTAACACCTTAAACCGAGAACCTTTAGGTGGCAAATAGGGTTTAATTTGCATCCAGTCTTTAACATCATCAAATACTAATAAAACTTTCCCAGCTTGCCAGTTCTTCCAGCAATAAGCAACTTGACCTGCTAGGCTTAATCCATCCGGTGGATTAAAGTTAGGTAAATTCACAACTCCAAATTCTACTAACTGGGTTCCCAAATCAATACCTTGGGGATTTAACCAACAACACCCACCAGAATAATCTTCCAAATATTGCCATGAGTATTGAATAGCTAACTCTGTTTTACCCACGCCACCTTGTCCAGTCACATCGCTAATAGCCACAACATCATTTACTTGCAATAGCTGACGCAATTGTTGTATTTGCTCATCTCTGCCAACAAACTTACGAGCTTGACTCTGTTGGATATTATGCGGAATATCAAACGGGTTGAAATGAGATTTTTCAATATCTCCATCCCAACTGCGGGAATAAAAATAAGTCGGCAGTTGTTTTTTATCTAAACTAATAAATCGCTGCTTAACTGCCTCAGTAACTCCTTTCATATCCGGTGGAAAATTCCCATTAGCTTCAGCAAAAGCCTCTCTCACTGCTTGAGAAAAGTATCCTGTTTTATTTTCAGAATTTACCTCAGCTTTTTCTCCTTCCCGCGTAGCCAGTAACACAAATTGTTGACTATCTTTATGTGGCTGTCCACTCAAAAAAGCTTTACCACCTAAATTAGTTGGTCTTCCCTTCGACTCTAAAACATAATTGGCACAGGCATCAATAATACAAATATGATTCCGAATCTGAAATTTATCGGAACCCAACAAAACCAATAAAGAATTTAAATCTAAATTCTGCCAATTCTGTTGATTTGTATCAGCACAAAACAACCGACGCTCTCGTTCTGAGGTAATCAAACCATGTCCCGCCCAAAAAATGTATAGTAAATCCCCCGACTTTGGGGATAAAAAGTTAGTCACAATGTCGGAGATATTTTGCTCTGTTGCTAACTCTACAGTTAACCCACATTCCCCAATTAACTGATGATTTTCTTCCAGCGCTGATAAACATAACCGAATATTCTCCCTCGGTACACCGCGCCGATGCAGCCAATCAGCAAATTTCAGCGCGTCATTGGCTGGCCCCCCACCTGGCACGTTCCAAGCAGTTTCGTGGTACTTTTCAATACCCACAATTAACCCAAATGTCCGCTCAGGTTTAGCCATCAACTGCATGATGACCTAGCCTCTCACATAATGGGGAAAATGACCTAATATCATCTCCGCTTGATTGCTTATTAAACTCGAAGAACCCCACCCCGCCAAAGCTATGCTTTGTCTCCCCTCCCCGCCTGCGGGGAGGGGTTGGGGGTGGGGTGCAATGACTGTGGGAATCATAACTAATGATTTGCCTTGTAGGGGAGAGGTTGAGAGAGGGGTTTTCTAGATACCCTAAAAAGTAAAGCATTATGGCAACTTCGAAATAATCGCCTCCCAGGTTTTAGCATTTGTCCAATAAGCACCGTGGGAACGGGGAAATGGTTGTCTGCTATCCACTAGCACATCCTGCACTCTATCAGGGAAAATATTCTTACCCACGTAACTGAGAAAATCCCGTAAATCGTAGATATTCAACCATTCCGGGAAATGCTCTGGCAATAACTGCCCATATTCTAAGCTGTAGAGGGCGTTAATCTCATATAAAAATGGTGCTTGGGAACCAACTGTTACCAATAATTCCACCTGAGATAACTGCTGCTGTACTAACAAATCTACACAAGCGATACCTCCCAAACTATGGGCGATTAAAACCACTGGCGGTTCTGCTTCTTCGATTCGTTGCTTGATAAACTCCCTGATTTTTTCACCCCGCGTCTGATACAACAAAATATCACCAGGCATAGGCGAAATTTTATCAGTTAACTCATGGCGGTTTCCTCTCACATAATTTGTTCCGCCGTGCTGTGCTAGTTCAACAAATGGCTTTAATAACCAGCTACCCAATCCTAATTCCGCCTCTCCTAAACCCAGAGTCAGCAATTCCACAACATCATCGCGCAATTGGGCATCGGTGAGTATGGGGGGAAATTTTTCTTCCTGTTCGCTAATAAACATTGCTTGAGCCACAATCGCTCTAGCTATTGGTGCATAATATTCACTCAAATCAGCTTCGGAAACTGTGAGCAAAGCCCGTTCATAGGGTTCACTGTGGATAATAGCCTCTCGTGCTGGCTCAAATACCTCTGCAATTCCCGCCTCTTGCAACTTAGCTTGCAGTTGAGATGTGGGTGTGAGACTGGCTACACGAGATTGTAAAATATCCCCTGGTTCTTCCCCAAAGGGATTTCCTGACTCTATCGGTTTCAAAGACAACAGCCGCAATTCATACAGAGGATCGCGGTATAATTGCCCCCACAATACAATCTCTGCGTCTTCTTCTCCTGGAGATAAAGCTAGTGTTGCATCTTCTAAGGGTACTGATGCCCGATTATTATTGAATTTCGCACCTAATGCACCCCAAAGGCAGGGAGCAACTTTGATATCAGGACGTTGGGCGTGAATCTTTTGCTCAATTACCTGAAAGGTTTCGTTGTATTCTCGTTCTCTAATACCAGTGCCATGTACAAATATTACAGTGGTCATTATGATAAGGGGGCTAGTGATGCCTGGGTTGGGCTATGCCTACGCAAAGCTTTCCTCTGTATTATTCCTCACTAGTTTCTCTGAGACAAGTCGAAGAAATAAATTATCTAAATAAACGAACCACAGAGGCGCAGAGAACACAGAGAGAGGAGAAATGAGAGGGGTTTTGTGTCTGTTTTGGGATATTTTTTATTTGGAAGTACTTTATTCACTTTGTTTATTAAAAATTTCTAAAATCTGTCGGCAAATTTGTTTGAGCTTATCTTCGATTTCATCAGAGGGCGAAGATGCGCCGACAACACTCCAGTTTTCTACTGTAGAAAGTCGCCACGCTTCACCGCGATGATCGAATCCAGCTACCTCCACGCCGATCGCACGGCGGGAATTATTGACGGGATCTTGATAAAATCTGATTTGAATTAAAATACTGCGACTTCGCCAAGATTTGCTAATACCAGGAAAGTGAAAGCCAATATCTATAGACTCTGGATCGACTAACTCCCTAGTTTCCGGGTCATTTTTCCAGGGTTTGAGGTCAGATTTGGCATCAGGAAACTCGAATTTGAACAAGTTAACTACCGTAGCAATGTTGCTGGCGAGTTCAAGGTTTGTTGCCTGTTCAGCTGCATTCACTAAAAAACACTCCTATAATTGCGTCGGCATCTTCGGGGATGTGAAGAGAGAAAAACCGCCAGAAGGCTTATATATATTGGTGTTTCAGCTTATCAAGACCTTTGAGATTTAGCAACTCTAAATCATACTTCCCTAACAATTCTGGTTACTAAACAGATGCCAAAAATCGCTTCTTGTTGGGACTGGCTAACACCTCTAACACCTATTAAGTAATTGTACTTAAAAATTTCTAAAAAGCAGATGAAACTCTGCCCTTTGGGAAAAATATCAAGACTTTCTGCAAGATTCTTGGCAGACAATAACGATAAATTGCGCTAGCGACGATCTAAAATGACACTATTAATCGGTAAACAAAAAGCAATTAAGTTCATTGTATGGTGCGTCAACGCTCGATTTTTTCACTTGTTTTAGTATTATTGGCCACATTCCTCATGAGTTGTGGTAGCCCTGGTGTTGCGATCGCACCTCCAACTTACACAGCGACTCAACTTGAAAGAATTCAGACTTATGTTCCTCAAATTCAGGCTGTGCGCGATCGCTCAGATGAGTTGACAACCTTGATTAAAAAAGGTGATTGGATCAATGTGCGTAACTTTATACATGGCCCGATAACAGAAGTAAAGCTGAATCTGACTTATATCACTCCCAACCTTCTACCCAAAGACCAACCTACAGCCCGTCAAATAACGCGAGATTTTTTTAAAGACCTGGTTAAACTCGATAAAGCTACTAGTGCTAGCAATCCTCTAGTTGCCTTAAATAACTCCCAAGCTGCTTTTGCAGACCTTGACAAATTCCTCGATTTGCTTCCTAAAAAAGAAGAGGGTTAATAATTAGAGACGCGATGAATCGTGTCTGTACAAGAGTTAGGAGTTAGAGACGCGATTTATCGCATCTGTACAGGAGTTAGGAATTTTAAATTTTTAACTCCTAACTCCTAACTTCTCACTTGAAGCACAAGTCATGAATGTAGTTATTATCGGTTGTGGTGTAGTTGGGGCTGCGATCGCTTATGAACTGAGTCTAGTCAAAGGACTCAAAATCACAGTTTGCGATCGCCAACCACCAGCCCAAGCTTCCACAGGCGCTGCACTTGGCGTTTTGATGGGCGTAATCAGTCAAAAAATCAAGGGCAAAGCTTGGCAGATGCGACAAACTAGCATCCAACGCTATGAAACTTTAATTCCCGAATTAGAAGCTTTAACAGGCCGCAAAATCCCTTTTAACCGTCAGGGAATTCTCAGCCTGGGTTTGGAGGAAGAGAATTTAGCAGCATGGGAAAAACTTGTAGAAATTCGCCAATCTCAAGGCTGGCATTTAGAAATATGGGACACAGCTAAACTCCAGAATATCTGTCCTCAAGTCGATTGTGAAACAATTACTGGCGCTATCTATTCTCCCCAAGATCGTCAACTCGATCCCACTGCTCTCACATTAGCTTTAGTTGAGGCTGCCCAGCAAAATGGGGTAACTTTCAAATTTGGCGTGACTGTTTTGGATGCCTCAAACTCAACACCTGAATCTTCCCTACAATTTTGCAATCAACTTGAGACTACAGAAGGAAAAATAGCCGCTGATTGGTTTGTAGTTGCAGCAGGGCTAGGTTCTACACCTTTGACGGCAAAATTAAATCAGATAATTGACATCCGCCCCGTACTTGGGCAAGCATTGCAAATGCGCGTAGGGCATCCATTAGGCAATCCAGACTTCCAGCCAGCAATAACGGGTAACGATGTGCATATTGTTCCTGTAGGCGGTGGAGATTATTGGGTAGGTGCGACGGTGGAATTTCCCAGCAATGGAAATGAGATACCGCCAAATCAAGAACTATTGGAATCTGTGAGAAAACAAGCGATCGCATTTTGCCCAGAGTTAGCTACGGCAACAATTCTCCGCACTTGGTCAGGGTTACGTCCCCGTCCTGAAGGTCGCCCAGCCCCAGTTATTGGTAAGTTACCAGGGTTTAGTAACATCCTCTTAGCTACCGGACACTATCGCAACGGTGTTTTACTAGCACCCGCCACAGCTTATGCAATTCGTGAGATGATTAGCGATCGGGCAGTAGCAAGTAGGTAAACCTAGCTGTCTGTAATTTGATTATTTTTAATTTTTAATTTTTAATTTTTAATTGTTAAGTCTTACCCCACATTCCAGATGGGATACTTATTTTTGTACCAATAATTGATTGTTCTCCATCCTTTAGCAAAAATTTAGAACTATTAATTTTAACGATTTCATACTTTTCGGCTGTAAATAAAGAACCCACAGTAGCTACAATATCTGCAATAGAAATTTTAAAAGCTAGGGGTATTTGTAAATTTAAAAATGATTTAGGAATACTTTTAATATTTAGATGCAGTTTGCGATCGGTTACGTACCATACACCATTAAATTTATTCCCTGTTATCAGTTCTTTAGGTTTATATAGAAAAAATGTTTGAACCCTAGTTTGTTCGTAAGTCATATCATCTTTAAAGATAATAGATATTTTTTCCCAAGCTGTATCAAAACGCCATTTTCCAAAAAGTAAAACTTCTATTTCTATATCAGAAAGATTAATATTATCCATATTGATGTTTTAAATTTATTAAAGTATTGATGTTCGGTTACAAATTTTTACCCGAGAAAAAAATAAATGCATCTGCCAAACTAACCAAGACCCTACCCGCCACGCTCCCATTGAAAGGTCTTCTGTAGATGACTTTGAAGATAAGTCAAAGGTATGTTGGTCATAATGTAGCCATTTAGCTGGTAAATGTCCCATCGGTGTCATCGGGGACAATTTAAAAGTTAGTTGTTCGTAGTCTAACCAGTTTCCCTCTTTTCGCCAACCAAGGCGATCGCCAAGTCTCTTTTCTGTTTCATAGTCTACTTGACCACCCATTTCACTCCAGATACTTTCCTGAACACTGAAGCCGAAGTAACCATAACTGTATTCTTCCCAAAGTTGATCGATAATATGGAAGTCTTGACAAGAGAAATTATCAATATCTTCCTTATAAACTTCATTCCAATAAGTCTTATTCATGACTTGTAGAATTAATTTAGTAGTTTCAATGTCAGCTTCTTTCCACTTGTGCTGTGCGAGAAGATCCCGCAGTTGGGTATAATCGATATTTCTATTACTTTGGAACGTAACATTGTTATTAGTCAGTTCCATCAATCCTATATCTTGAAGATAAGATAGAGGCACTGTAGAAACAAAGTTTACTTCTGCTATCCCTAGTAGTTTTCTTTGATCGGTGAGTTCACTAGATATATAATTAGATATTAAATCAATCCCCTTATCTAAAAAGACATCATTCTCACTCAAATCAAAATTATTGATTTGCCAATCTAATAATTGAGATTCAATAAAAGCATCTTTTAATCTAGTTTGTTTCTCATAACTTGTCACCATGAAATCAAGAAAAGTATCAGCAATTGTCTCGTTTGTTTCAAGGTTTAATAAATTAGACTTGTACTTCAAAATATTATCACCTAAAATTTTAATATCTCCAACAGTTTTATAAAAATATTCATCTACTTTAACAACTTCATCTATTAAAGATTGAAACGGACTAAAATAATCTTGCAGAGAATTTTCAAAATTACTTGCAGTATGAGCAATTTTAGCTATTTCCTGACGGATTTTATTAGCTTTTATTTGATATTCATAAATCTCTTGATAGACTTCTAAATCTCTAATTATTTGCTGAACGATTTCTTTTTGATTTTTGGTATCTTCTGTAAGGTTTTTAATTCCTTTACCAAGCAATTTTATTTTCTCTAACATCATAAAATAAGCATTGCTTAATAATAAAACTGCCTTAAAGTTTTCTTGCTTTTCCCATCTCAACTCTTCAACTATTTTCAGATTTTCTTTATTTTTTATCTCTAGTTTGCTTCTTTCATCTTCTAAACTTTTTATTTCCAGATATTTTTGTTTAAATAATTTTTTTAAGTTATCTGTAAGTTTTAACAAAAAATCATGATAACTATCTTTATAGTTTTCTAGTAAATCAATAATATGAATGTAGTCCTTAATGAATAATTGGATCTCCTCAAAAATTTCTCCCTGACTAATTTCTTCTTTTCGCTTAATTAGCCCCCCAAACTGGTGGTTATATCGAACGCCTTCTTTAATTAATCTTTGACGTTCTCTAATTTTTTTTTGAACTATTTTTACCCCGTTATTTTTTAAAACGGGCAATTTATAAGTTTGTTCGTAAATGGAAATATTTTCGTAAGCAATTAGTTGTCTTTGCTGTTTAGTTAGCATGTTCCTGGTTTTCAAAAGTATAAATAGTTGTTAAGCTCTTATCCATTTCAACACATTGGGGTCTTTATCATAGCGGTAAGTAAAACCATCCTTAGCAGTAATGGATTTTCCCAGACTAGCTTTGCTTCTAATAGTGTTAATAGGAGAGTCTGTTAATGTTTGCATTTCCTTATGAGAAAGTCCGGAAATTGTGCTTATCTCAGGAGATATTTCTGGTTGAGTTGGGGATTGATTATTAGGTAAAATATCTATTGGTACTTCAGCCTTTACGGATGGTTCTTTGACAATTTGATTTACTTGTTGAAGCCGATAATCTTCCACACTGACAAGTTGCCAACTAGAATCTTGTGATAATTCTAAAACCCATTGATGATAATTAAACAAACTTTCTCTATGTCCAACACTGATAAAAGTTGTTTTCGTTGATTGTAACTGTTGATATAAATTCCCTTCATTATTCAAATCTAAAGCACTTGTTGCTTCATCTAATATAGTAAAGCTCGGATGAGTGACTAATAATCGTGCGAATGCAAGACGCTGTTGTTCTCCCAAAGAGAGTATATTTTCCCAAGGAAGTTCAGTATCAAAACCATCTACTCGACTCAGCAAGTTTTGTAAGTTAACTTGTTGCAAAATTCCTTCAAGTTCTCGATCGCTCATTTTACGATTTGTTTGAGGATAGAGTAACTGTTCGCGCAAAGTTCCCAAAATTATATAAGGACGTTGGGGCAAAAACAATACTTCATCTAAGGGAGGTCGCACCAGACGGCCACTTCCAGCATTCCACAAACCAGCGATCGCTCTCAACAGAGAACTTTTACCTCGACCACTCGGCCCAACAATCAATAAACCTTCTCCAGGCTGAACAGAAAGTGATAAATCTTCGACGATTAACTGCTCATAGTTTGGTGTTTGTAAGGTGACATGCTCGAAAGCAAGACGCTTTTCTTCTATAGTTTTAATCGTCTTTACATTCTCTGGTTCTTTAGTAACAGCTGCTAACGCATTTGAAAACTCACCTAAACGCTCAACGTAACTAGAAAATCTTCCAGAAGTTCCAAATTCATTGATTACTTCTGCCATAGCATTAGCAAACAGATTGCAAGCTAAACTAGCTTGACCAACTTCTCCAAAATCAATTTCATCTCTAATATATAAAGGGCCTAGTACTACAAAGGGAAATATTTGGATAACAGCCTGATATCCCCTGCTAAAAATATCTTTATTTCTCTCCCAATTAATCTTGCGTTTAGCACTTTTTAGAAGATTACTAAATCGGCGCTGAATTATATTAACTTCTTGTTTTTCTCCCCGAAAAAAAGCTATCGATTCAGCGTGATTCCGAACATGGGTTAGAGCATAAGCATAATCAGCTTTAAATTCAAGTTCCTCTTGATTAATCTTATTCAATTCTTGAGTCAAGTAAACAGCAATCACATTACCTATGATGGTATAAGCAATCAAAACAACTGCAACAAATTGGGAAATTGACCAGAGGATGACTAAAAAAGTTATCATTTCTAGCGTCTTTTCTAGCAAAGTAGCTGAAAAATTGAGAGCGCTTCTAGTAATAGGTTCAATTTCTTGAGATAAACGTTGATCTGGATTATCAATATCAGATTTAAAGTTGATTTTATAATAAGCTCGATTCCCGAAATATTTTTCTAAGGTGTGATTATTTAGCCATTCATACCAATCAAGAGCAATTTTTTTTCTGATAAATTTCGTAAATCCTACTAAGAGTGTTACACAGACAAGAGCAGCACCATAAAGCGATACTGTCTCAACAAATTTATCAAAATTTTTCTCTTCAATAATCACATCGACCAAATAGCGACTAATGAAGCTATTAAAGGCTGTTACACCCACAAGCGCAACTATTAATAATATTAGGAGGATGAGCATTCCCCATGCACGAATTACATTTGAAAATACTCTTCCTTGTGCCTCCGTGGGATACCAGTAAGGCCCTGCGATCGCTCTTACATCCTCCCAAAATTGAGTAAAAGTTGAAATAAAAGAATCTTTCTTTAAGGGTTGATCGCGAAAAGTTTTGGATTGCATATTGTACTCCTATTTTGGTATTAATCTCTACCATGCTCCATCTGCGATCGCAAGCTGTAATTGTCTGGCTAAGATTTTTACATTGGGTTCATAAAGCATTCGACCGTGGTTTCCAGGTACTTCAATAGCCCTGACAGCCTGTTGAGTATAGCTTTGCCAGCCCCAATCAGGTAGATCGCAATCGGAAAAAGCTTGTAGTTCTTGCAAAAGAATCTCCTGAACTTCTTGAGCGCGGAATAAAACAATGGGTGCAGAAATTGGATGATGGGGCTGATATTTAGCATAATTGAGCGTCAGCACTTTCATCACTTGCAGATTTGTTTTCAGCAAGGAGAGGGTTGAGTGTTCTGGTAGAACATTATGACGGTACAAATACTCTGCCGTCAGTTCCCACCTGGCTTGATCATCAGTTTGAGCGGCTAAATCAGCATATTGCAGACCTAAAGAGATTCCCTTCAAGGCTTCAATTCGTTGAATCGTTTGCCAAATCCAATCAAGGTCTGTTCTATCAGTAATATACTCAGGGCGAGAAACTAGTCCGGCATCAAAGATAGCCAGTAAACTAACCGTTTCACCTTGCTGTTCGAGTTGAGAAGCCATTTCAAAAGCAACGGCACTGCCTGAAGAATATCCTGCCAGTATGTACGGACTTTTGGGTTGCTGTTGACGTAATTGCTCAATCAGTTGACTAGCATGAAGCTCAACCGACTCAGGGAGAGTATTAGAGCCGTTTCTTCCTGGAGTTTCGAGTCCATATACTGCCCGTTCATTAGTGAAATTGATTGCTAAATCTCGAAAATAGAAGCTGTGTCCGTTTGCGCCAGGAAGACAAAATAGAGGGGTTGCATCTCCTAAAGGTTGAAGTACAAGTAAATCAGAATTTGACTGTTGAACCTCATTATTACTTAGTTGTTGTGCCAGTTGAGCAATAGTAGGATTCTGAAATAAACTACTTAAAGAAAGTTGTCGATCAAATATTTCTTGAATATTATTGAGCAGTTTTACCGCTAGTAAAGAATGTCCCCCCAAGTCAAAGAAGTTATCATTAATTCCAATTTCTTGACGTTCGAGAACAGCAGACCAAACCTTTGCTAGCTGTTGTTCAACTTCGTTGCGTGGGGCTTCATATAAGCCTTCAATCTCATCATTGGGAGCGGGTAAAGCTTTTCGGTCAATTTTCCCATTGGGAGTTAAAGGCAACTTATCTAGGACGATAATCTGAGTAGGTATCATGTAATCGGGCAGACGGGATTTAAGATCGTTTTTTAATTGTGTAGATAAATCACTAGTAATTCCCGTTAGATATGCAATCAAACTTTGGTTATTCTCAGTTTTATATAGAGTTACAATTGCTTCTTTAACTAAGGGATGTTGCAATAAGATTGATTCAATTTCACCGAGTTCAATCCGAAATCCTCGTAATTTAATCTGATCGTCAATGCGACCCAGGTACTCAAGATTACCATCAGAATTCCATTTTGCTAAATCACCAGTTTTGTAAATTCGCTCAGTTTTACCGAATAAGTTAACTTGAATAAACTTTTCGGCGGTTAAATCAGGGCGATTCAAATAGCCTCGTGCTAAACCCACTCCTGCGATGCACAATTCCCCTGAAATTCCTGGAGGTAATGGTTGGTTGTGAACATCTAAAATGTAGATGCGGATATTAGATAATGGTTTACCAATTGGCGGTTTTTTCCCATTTTGTTCACAACTAGCGATAGTGGCGATAACCGTCGATTCCGTCGGCCCGTAGCAATTGAAAAAACATCTTCTTGTTCCCCATTGTGTCACCAATTCGGCTGGGCAAGCTTCACCACCAACAATTATGGCTTGCAAATCAGGTAAGGTGGCTGGAGGTAATACAGATAAGGCAGAAGGAGGTAACGCAAAATGGGAAATTTGATAATCAGCTAACAAGTCAACCAAAGCTTGACTAGGTAACAAAGTTTCTTTCTGGGCTAAATACAAACAAGCACCTGCGGATAAAGCAGTGGCAATTTCACCAATAGATAAATCGAAACTAAAAGAACCAAACTGAAGCCAACGACTTTGGGGTTGAACTTGAAAAGTTTTCGCCCAAGCTAAAGCTAGATTGACAATTGATTGATGCTCAATCATCACCCCCTTGGGTCGTCCCGTAGAACCAGAGGTATAGATTATATAAGCTAAATTATTAGGCGTAATTTGAAGATTGGGATTATCTATTAATGCTGAACTAAAAGGATCTTTATCTAAGCAAATCACCTGATGTTTTAATTCGGTTAGAGGTAATTTATCTTTAATAAAACTTTGGGTGAGCAAAACTGAGGTTCCACAATCTTGTAGCATAAACCCAATGCGTTCTTGTGGATAATTGGGGTCAATTGGTACATAAGAAGCACCTGCTTTGAGGATACCGAGTACACCAATAATCATCTCGAATGACCGTTCAACGCAGATACCAATTAAAGTGTCTGGCTGAATTTGGTAATTTTGAATTAGGTAATGAGCGAGTTGGTTAGCTTTTTGATTAAGTTGTTGGTAAGTTAGGCTTTGGGATTCAAACACCAAAGCGAGATTATCAGGATTTTTCGCAACTTGTTGTTCAAATAGCTCAACTAGAGTTTTATCGTGGGGATAATTAGTTTCTGTTCGATTCCAGCGTTGTAGTTGTAGAGCTTCGGCGGCTGTCATCAAAGGTAGAGTTTTTATAGGTTGCTGAGGTTTATCAACAATTCCCTTAAGCAAAACTTCAAACTGTTCCGCCATCCGTTGGATAGTACTTTTATCAAAAAGATCGGTAGCATATTCCCAAGAGCAATTTAACTGGTTGTCAGATTCTATGACCAGAAGTGTGAGGTCAAACTTAGCAAATGGACAATATAAATCGAGCCATTGAATCTCTAATTCTGGCAAACTAAAGTCGGGACTTTCATTATTTTCCAGAGCTAACATGACCTGGAATAAAGGATTATGGCTCATACTGCGTTCTGGTTGTAACTTTTCTACCAGAAACTCAAAGGGAATATCTTGATGAGAATATGCATCTAAACAAGTTTGGCGAGTTTCTTGAAGGAACTCAATAAAGTTTTGCTCAGGTTTAATGTGGTTACGCAATACCAAAGTATTGACAAAAAAGCCAATTAATGACTCTGTTTGACTATGGGTGCGGTTAGCAATAGGAGAACCAATACATAAATCTTCTTGGCGACTGTAACGAGAAAGTAGAACATTCAAAGCTGCCAACAAAGTCATAAATAAGCTTGTGCCTTGTTCTTGACTTAAGGCTTTAACAGCAGCGCTTAATTCTGGCGTTAGGGAATAGAGATAACGTGCGCCTCGGTAGCTTTGCAATGCTGGACGGGGATAATCGGTAGGTAACTCTAGTAATGGGGGAGCATCCTGAAGTTGATGTTTCCAGTAGTTAATTTGAGCTTCTAATACTTCACCCTGTAGCCAGTTTCGTTGCCAGTTTGCGTAGTCGCTGTATTGAATAGGTAATGGTGCAAGGCTTGGTGTCTGATTTTGGGCAAAAGCCGTATAAGCTTGCCTGAACTCACGGAGAAACACTCCCATTGACCAGCCATCACTCACTATGTGGTGCATATTAATGAGTAATACATATTTTTGCTCTTGGAGTTGCAGCAGTTTCGCTTTAAATAAAGGGCCAGTATTTAAGTCAAAGGGTTCTTGAACATGAGCATCGATAAAATGTTGAATGGCTGAGGATTGGGGATATTCTTCAAGGTTACGGCAGTTTTGTATCGTTAAAGCTTCGATGTCGTCTAAATTTGCGTAGTTTACCGCCGCAAGTATCGCAACCTGGCGATTTCCTGCCACTGTGGGAAAATACATCCGTAGGCTGGTATGGCGGTTAAGCAGATAAGCGAAAGTAGAGCGCAGGGCATTAATATTGAGGTTGCCGTCCAGTTGTAAAACCATCGGCATATTGTAACTAGCTGACGGCCCTTGGAGTTGCGCTAAAAGCCAGAGGCGTTGTTGAGCAAATGAAAGAAGCTTTGGGGCATCATCTGGTAATACCGGGATTTCCTCTGCTATGACTGTTGTAGCTTTGGCAGAATTTAAAAATGCTAATATATCTGCCTTGTTGGTTTGAATCTCTTGCTTGAGTTCAGAAGTGAGGGTGTTTTTATTAGTCCGAATTCGGAGCTTATCATCTTCAGCCCAAATTCGACATCCTATATTCTGCAAACGCAGCATTAAACCAACAAATTGCTCATTTTTAGTCATAATTTTATTCGCACAAATTCAAAATTTATTATTAACAGTAAATATGACTTTTTAAACTATTTTTCATGGTTTGTAGTAAGCACTTTAGTGCTTAGAATATAAGGACTAAAGTCCTTACTACGAACTTACCCTTTTAAATTAGTTCTGGTTGCTGTACAATTGCTTCCAATTCTACATTGTCGTAAAGGTCGGTAAAAGTAGCGGTCAGGTTAATGCTTTGGAGTTCAAATGTTTGCTCATCAGGTGTATAGGTTTGTAGCACCCATAAGCCTTGGTCATTACGGCGAAAGGTTTCAACTCGTTGGTGTTTGCTGTTAACTAAAACATATTCCTCTAGGGTATCAAGGGTTTGATAGTCGTTAAATTTATCACCTCTGTCAAAGCCTTCAGTGGACTCGGATAAAACTTCGATAATAAGTTTAGGAAAGCGTTTATAAGTCGGGGCTTCTCGGTCTTTAGAGTCACAGGTTACGATGATATCAGGGTAATAAAAGCGGTTACGTTTTTCAAGTTGGGCTTTAATATCGGCAAAGTACACTCGACAGTCTGACCCTCGGAAGTGATTACGAATCAATAAAGCAAGATTTAGGGCAATGGTGTTATGGGTATCAGTTGTTTCTGCCATTGCATAAACTTGACCATCGATATATTCGTGTTTAATGTTGCTTTTTTCTTCTAGTTCTAGGTAGGCTTCGGGAGTGAGAAAAGCGGAATCAGATAGGGCAATCATAGATTAAGTTAAAGATAATTTTACTTGAAAATGTGTTTTCAGTCGTGGTAATTTAAAATTCGATTTCCTCTTCATCTGAGTTGAGAGGCTGCATACTTTCATCCGTAGAATTAACCCACATACAGGTATTAATATAATGAGCTAATTCAGTGAGGATAGGGAATTCAAATATCTTCCGCAAAGGCAGTTCCACCTTGAATTTATCACGGATGCGAGCAATGAGTTGGGTTGCTAATAATGAATGTCCCCCCAAGTTGAAGAAGTTATCTTGTCGGGCGATCGCTTCATATTTAAGCAGCTTCGCCCACAATTCGGCAAGCAATTTTTCTGTCGAAGTTACAGGTAATTCAATATCTGTTTCTGAAACTCCTGTATCTGGGGTAGGTAAGGCTTTATAGTCTACTTTACCATTCGGTGTTAATGGCAGTTGCTCTAAAATAGTGAAATGGCTAGGAATCATATAATCAGGGAGAGTTTTGCCCAGAAAATCTCGCCATTCAGCTAACAAAATTGAATCGACTTGATTAGTGCGATGTTGTAACGGTTGGTTTGCATAATCTTGCCAAGGTTTCAGTTGTAAATTCTCCCCTTGCGTAAATCGTGGTAATGTCACTTCTCCAGAAATATTCCGTTGAAAAACAACATCGTAATTAGAAAATTCGGTAGGATTATATTGGATAAAAGGTGTATAGGGAAAATTTCCTGCTAAACTTCGGAATGCTTCGGGTTCTATACCCGGTTTAACTTGAGAAATTACCGCTTTTATATCTGCAACATTACCATCTAATTGAACAATTTCTTCTAATAGCATCATTTCTGAGGTGAGACGAGCATTAGGAATATTCTTAATACCTAACAAATCTGGTTGCTGAGTCGTTAAAATTTTCTCGATTGTTTCCAAATTCAGTTCTTCACTTTGCCAATCTAACCATTGAGGTGATGTAACGGGAGTATCTACTTGATCCAAATGTAAAATAACGTTATAACGAAAACGGCTCATTTCCGTTTGGGCATAACCCCGTTGCAATTGAATTTGTAGATGGCTAATTCGCGGAAATCTTTGTTTTAAGGCAATAAAGAAATCAGGATCAATCAGTAATTCACCTTCAGTTTCAATGCTTTTTTGAATCTGTTGACGCAAGTCCTTAATTAATAACTCATCAGGGGCGCGATGAAACTCGACTGCGGTGTGGAAAGCTTTCAAGAGATGCAGATTTCGCACATCCCCAATAAAGATTTTTCCCTGAGTCGTTATAGCTTTCATAGCCCCATCCAACACTGACAAAAAGTAATCCAATGAGGGAAAATACTGGATGACTGAATTCATGATTACCAAGTCATAAGCATTTGTTTCAATGCCGTCAAACTGTTTCGCAGCACTGGCTTTTAAGCTAACTTTGTTTTGGAGAGATTGCTGTTTGAGATGTCGTTCAATATAGTGCAATGCTTCAGGTGAAAGATCCGTACCCAAATATTGCTGACAATGAGGCGCAATTTTAAATAATAATAGCCCTGTCCCACAACCAATTTCCCAAATCCGTTGCGGTTGCAGTTCCAGAATTTGGGCTACTGTTGTATCTCGCCATTCCTCCATCGCCGCTTGAGGAATTGGTTTTCCTGTGTAACTATCATTCCAGCCTGCTAGATTCAAGGTTGGATCTTCGGTTGGGATTTGTTGCTGAGAGTAGCTATCATTAAAAACTTGTTGCCATAATTCAACCTGTTCAACTTGCAGACTTTTATCTTCAAAGTTGTTATCTGTTGGTGTGGGTACAATGTAAGCTAGCAAGCGTTGCGCGATCGCATCTTCTCCTGCTAAAATCACAACTGCTTGTCCAATTTTGGGGTGTTGAGTTAATAAAGCTTCAATTTCACCCAATTCAATCCGAAAGCCCCGCAGTTTTACTTGGTTATCAATCCGCCCCAGATATTCTAAGTTTCCGTCTCGCAACCATCTTGCTAAATCCCCGGTTTTATATACTCGTTCTTTTTCCCCAAATAATTCCAGTTCGATAAATTTTTCTGCTGTGAGTTCGGCACGATTTAGATATCCACGGGCTAAACCAGTACCCGCAATACAAAGTTCGCCAGGAATTCCTGGAGGTAGCGGTTGATTTTGGTTGTCTAAAATGTAAATTCGTGCATTGGCAATTGGTTGTCCAATCAATAAATCACCTACTACATCCGTTTTTCCAGTTGCTTCGTAAACGCAACACCCCACAACCGCTTCTGTAGGCCCATATTCGTTAATTAAGCGC
Organism: Nostoc sp.; assembly: GCF_036919895.1. Lineage (GTDB taxonomy): Bacteria > Cyanobacteriota > Cyanobacteriia > Cyanobacteriales > Nostocaceae > Nostoc. The sequence continues at coordinate 26,247 of NZ_JBALBW010000059.1, read as the reverse complement.
GTATCGGGGGCATGAGTCAGCCACGGAATTATTTGGTTAGCGTGTAATGCCTCACCACCTAAAACAAAGGCATTCACTCGATTTGGCATAGTAACTGCATCGAGTTGCTGATTTAAGATTTCCAGATGAGACGGCGTGATTTTGACAAGGGAAAGATGTTTGTTCTCTTTGACGATGTTTGCTAAAGCTTCAATTTCTTGTTTTTCTCTCACCAAGGTGGTGGTACGTCCACAAATTAGAGGTAGAAAAAGAGAGGTAATGGTTGCATCAAAGCTCAGGGAAGACTGTACAGGTGTCCCTTGCCCTTGGGCTACCGCATAGAAGTCTTTTGCCCAGTGCAAATAGTTACTTAAACCACGGTGCAGTATTTCTACGCCTTTTGGTCGCCCAGTAGAACCTGATGTATAAATTACATAAGCCAAATCATCTTGATTTTGGCAAGGTGGGTTATCTGGAGATTGATTTGCAAAGTTAGCTTTATCTAGACATATTATTTGGTATTGCCGATCCCATTCTTTAATCGCTAATCTATGTTTAAGCTGACTATGAGTTAGCAAAACCTTTGCCCCACAGTCTTCCAGCATAAAACGAATCCGCTCTTGGGGATAACTCGGATCAATCGGCACATAAGCCCCACCCATTTTGAGAATACCAAACAAGCCAATGACCATCTCTAGCGATCGCTCTACACAAATCGCTATCAATGGATTATCAGGTAATTGTTGCTCTTTTTTGAGTTCTAATAGAGAATATGCCAGTTGATTAGCTTTCTGATTCAGTTCTTGATAACTCAGGCTGCAATCTTCAAACACCACGGCAATATTATCGGGGGTTTGTGCAACTTGTTGTTCAAACAAAGTTACAAGGGTCTGATTTTGAGGATAATCAATGTTAGTTTGATTCCAAACTTGCAGTTGTTGAATTTCTGCTGTTGTCATCAAGGGCAGCTTACTAATCGGCTGTTGAGGATTTTCGATAATCGCACCAAGTAAGACTTCAAAGTGTCCCGCCATGCGTTGAATGGTTTCTGCCTCAAATAAATCGGTGGCATATTCCCACATACAATGTAGTTGCTCGTCTCTTTCGCAAAGATCGAGTGTCAAATCAAACTTGGCATAAGGATAACTTTGATCCAACCATTTAATATCCAGCCCTGGAAGACTAACATTTGTCCCGGCCCCTTCGGTGTTTTGCAACACAATCATCACTTGGAATAAAGGGTTATGGCTGAGACTGCGTTCTGGTTGTAACTGTTCTACCAAATACTCAAAGGGAATATCTTGATGGGAGTATGCATCTAAGCAAGTTTGGCGTGTTTGCTGGAGTAACTCCTTAAATCCTTGCTCTGGCTTGATTTTGCTCCGTAATACTAAGGTATTGACAAAAAAGCCAATTAATGATTCTGTATAACTATGGGTGCGGTTAGCGATCGCAGAACCAACACATAAATCTTCTTGACGGCTGTAACGCGATAGCAAGATATTAAAAGCCGTCAACAGGGTCATAAACAAACTAACCCCGTATTTTTGACTCAAGATTTTGAGTTTCTGAGTCAGTTCGTTACTCAAACGATATTCTTCACGTCCACCTTGGTAACTTTGTTGGGCTGGACGGGGATAATCGGTAGGCAAATCTAGTAATTGGGGAACATCGTCTAGTTGTTGTTTCCAGTAATTTTCCTGACTTTCTAAAATCTCCCCTTGCAACCAACTGCGCTGCCAAGCAGCATAATCACTATACTGAATCGGCAATGGTGACAATTTTGGAGCATACCCCGCAGCAAAAGCCGAATAAGCCTGTTCCCATTCCCGTTTAAATACGCCCATCGACCAGCCATCACTGATAATATGGTGCATATTCAAGAGCAACACATTTTTATGTTCGCTTAATTGCAGTAGTTTTGCTTTGAATAGAGGGCCAGTATTTAAATCAAAGGGTTCTTGGGCGTGGTTATCTAATAACTGTTGTACAGTTTCTGCTTGAGTCTGGGAATCAAGTTTTTGTAAATCTGCAATTTCCAGTACTTCAATATATTCTAAATTTTGGACAACTACTTGCGCCTTTCCCTCCAAAGCTGGAAAATAAGTACGGAGAATGGTATGGCGATTGGGGAGATAATTAAAACTTGCTTGCAACGCCTCTATATTTAACTTGCCATCAAGCTGTAAAGCCGTTGACATATTATAATTAGTCGAGGTTCCAGTGCCTTCAAGTTGGGCTAAAAACCAGAGTCTTGATTGGGCAAAGGAGAGATTTTTAGGAGCATTTTCCGGCTGTGGTGTGATGGGTGGTAAAGCGATTACTGAAGAGGCTTTATCAATTTCTGTTGCCAACTCAGACAAAATGCTCTGCTCAAATACCTTGCGTACAGGTATTTCCACACCAAAACTCTCACGAATGCGGGTAACTAATTGAGTCGCCAATAGGGAATGTCCACCCAGTTCAAAAAAGTTGTCTCTACGACCAACGGACTTAGCTTTTAAAAGACTTTGCCATAAAATAGCCAGAAGTTCTTCTGTTGGCGTAACAAGAATTTCAAAGTCATTGGAAGCGTTTAAATCTGGTGTTGGTAGTGCTTTCCGATCTAGTTTACCGTTAGGTGTAAGTGGCAGCTTATCCAATACCATAATCTGGCTAGGAACCATATAATTTGGCAGGCGAGTTTTCAGATACTCTTTGAGTTGATTAGCTAAATCGCTGGATTTTTCCACAGCCGTGATATATGCTACCAACCTGGGATTACTATCAGTTTTATATAGAGTTACAACTGCTTCTTTAACTGAAGTGTGTTGCAATAATAGCGATTCAATTTCACCCAATTCAATACGGAAGCCCCGTAATTTAACCTGAGCATCAATCCGATCTAGATACTCAAGATTACCATCAAAATTCCATCTTGCTAAATCACCAGTTTTGTAAATTCGTTCATTTTTACCGAATAAATTAACTTGAATAAACTTTTCGGCGGTTAAATCGGGGCGATTCAAATAGCCTCGTGCTAAACCTACTCCTGCAATGCACAATTCCCCCGGTATTCCTGGGGGTAATGGTTGATTGTGAGCATCTAAAATGTAGATGCGAATATTAGATAATGGTTGACCAATGGGAGGTTTTTTGACATTAGGTTGACTATTAGCAATAGTGGCGATAACCGTCGATTCAGTCGGGCCGTAGCAATTGAAAAAACATCTTCCTCTGCTCCATTGTGTCACCAATTCGGCTGGGCAAGCTTCACCACCAACGATTATGGCTTGTAAATCAGGTAAGATCGCTTCCGGTAATACAGATAAAGCAGAAGGAGGTAATGCAAAATGGGAAATTTTATAATCAGCCAACAAATCAACTAAAGCTTGACTAGGTAACAAACTTTCTTTCTGGGCTAAATACAAACAAGCACCTGCGGACAATGCAGTAGCAATTTCACCAATAGATAAATCAAAACTAAAAGAACCAAACTGAAGCCAACGACTTTGGGGTTGAACTTGAAAAGTTTTTGTCCAAGCTAAAGCGAGATTAACAATTGCTTGATGCTCAATCATCACCCCTTTGGGTCGTCCCGTAGAACCAGAAGTATAGATTATATAAGCTAAATTATCAGCTGTAATTTTCCGATTGGGATTATCTGTTGATGCCGAACTAAAAATATCTTCATCTAAACAAATTACCTGGTGTTCTAGTTCAGCCAGATGTAATTGTTTTTGAAGAAAACTTTGGTTGAGCAATACCGATGTTCCACAATCTTGTAGCATAAATCCAATACGCTCTTGTGGATAATTGGGGTCAATCGGTACATAAGCAGCACCCGCTTTGAGGATACCGAGTACGCCAATAATCATTTCTAAAGAACGTTCAACACAGATACCAATTAAGGTATCTGGTTTAATTTGGTAATTTTGAATTAAATAATGAGCGAGTTGGTTAGCTTTTTGATTAAGTTGTTGATAAGTTAGGCTTTGGGATTCAAATACTAAAGCAAGATTATTAGGATTTTTCGCAACTTGAGCCTCAAACAAGTCAACTAAAGTTTGATTAAGAGGATAATCAGTTTCTGTTTGATTCCAATGTTGTAGTTGTTGACGTTCAACTTGTGTGAGTAACGGTAGAGTATTAATTGGTTGTTGAGGATTATCAACAATTCCCTGAATCAAAACTGCAAAATTTCCTACCATCCGTTGAATAGTTGTAGCTGCAAACAAATCGGTGGCATATTCCCATTCCCCTGTTAACCCTTGAGGAGTTTCCCGAACCATTAGGGACAAATCAAACAGCGTTGTTGTGTTTTCCCATTTAAAGGGATTCAGGGTTAATCCAGGGGTTTCTAGTGTCTCTTGGGTTTCATTTTGCAAGCCAAAAGCTACCTGAAATAGGGGATGATAGGAAAGCGATCGCTCTAAACCCAATTCATCAACTAGTTTTTCAAAGGGTAAATCCTGATGTTCGTAAGCATCTAGGGTTACTTGCTTCACCCGTTCCAGCAATTCTAAGAAGGTGGGATTGCCTTGTAAGTTGGTACGTAATGCTAAGGTATTGACAAAAAAGCCAATTAATGGCTCAGTTTCTCGACGGTTACGGTTTGCGATCGCAGAACCAACAACAATATTCTCCTGTCCACTGTAGCGCGAAAGTAACAGCGCAAACACTGTCAGTAAGGTCATAAACAGAGTTGTTCCTGACTCCTGACTCAAACGCTTCAACTTTTGAGTTAAATCCTGATTGAGTGTGCCAAACTCACTACGCCCCCGATAGGTTTGAGTTGATGGGCGGGGTTGATTTGTGGGTAATTCTAACAGTGGCGGGATTCCGGCTAATTGTTTTTGCCAGTAATTGAGTTGCTTTTGAAGTACCTCTCCCTGTAACCATTGCCTTTGCCAGTGAGCAAAATCGGCATATTGCAGCGATAATTCTGGTAAAGGAGAAAGTTTCCCAGCACAGAAGGCGGTATAAAGCGTGAATAATTCCCGGCGGAATATCTGCATTGACCAGCCATCACAAACGATATGATGAATAACGAGCAACAGCAGATGAGATTGGTTACTCAATTGCAACAACTTTACCCGCAGCAAAGGTGGGTTTGATAAGTTAAAGGGTTGTTGTAATTCTTCTATCGCTAACTGTTGCGCTTTTTCTAACTGTTCTGCTTCTGTCAATTGTCGCCAATCTATCAGTTGCATCATCAACTGGGGATTGTCATGAATCACCTGTATCGGCGAACCATCGACAACTGAAAAGCTAGAACGTAATACTTCATGACGTTGAATAATTGCTGTAATAGCTTCTTTTAAAGCTGCTATTTCAAGACATCCACTAATTTGTAAGAAAAACGGGACATTGTATACACAATTTTCGCCTTCTAGTTGGTCGATAAACCATAATCTTTGTTGAGCAAAAGAGAGGGGAAGCGGTTGTTGGCGCGAAACAGAAATTAGTCTGTTGTCATTTTGTGAAGATTGCTCTTGTTTTTTCAGCTTTTGTAAGACTAATTCTCGCTTTTCAGGTGAGAGGGTTTTAAGACGTTTTAGAATATCGCTCATAATACTTGTTGTTAAAAATTATTTAAATCGAACCACAGAGACGCAGAGAACACAGAGAGATAAGAAGTACAATATTTTATTAATCTCTCGTCAATTCTCTATATAAATACTCTGCGTACCTTTGCGTTGCCTCGGCGTACCTTTGCGTTTAAAAAATACTCATAACAGTAATTGCCGCCTCACTTCTACCTCTGATAATTCTTCCACTTCCGCCAAAATCTCTGCTAAAGCATCATTCTCTGCTTGTTCAATTTGTTGAACAATTACTTTTTGAGATAGTTCAGCAATAGTCGGGTTTTCAAAGAGGTAACGCAGGGGGAAATCTACAGAAAAGGCTTCTTTTAATCGGGAAATAACTTGAGTAGCCAGTAAAGAATGTCCTCCCAACTCGAAAAAGTTATCATGAATTCCAATTTTATTTAATCGTAGAATTTCAGCCCAAATCGTGGCTAATTCTTGTTCAGTTGGTGTAGAAGGAGCAACAAAATCAATATCTACACGTCTTTGAGAAGTATCTGGAATAGGTAAAGCACGGCGATTTATCTTAGCATTAGGCGTAAAAGGTAATGCTTCCAGAAATACGAACGCCGTCGGAATCATGTAATCGGGCAGCTTTGTCTTCAGGAAGTTTCGTAGAGTACTAGGCGTTAGTTGATTGTCTTTAGTAACGAGATAAGCTACTAAATACTTTTTACCCCGTTCATCTTCCCGCATCATGACAACGGTTTGTTTAATGTCAGAATTTTGATTTAAAACTGCTTCAATTTCTGCTAATTCAATGCGAAAACCTCGGATTTTCACCTGTGTATCAATTCGTCCCAAAAATTCTAGATTTCCATCAGGGAGACGGCGGACTAAATCTCCAGTTTTGTAAAGTGTATCTCCCTCAATAAAAGGATTAGAAATAAATTTTTCACGAGTTAATATTGGTTGATTTAAGTAACCTCTTGCAACACTCGCCCCACCTACATAAAGTTCTCCAGTAACCCCAATCGGAACCCGGTGTAAATCTCCATCTAGTAAGTAAACTTTTCTATCACCGATGGGTTTACCAATGGGAATTGAATGGACATTTTTAGCAAGTTGTTTGGGAATCGGATAACAAGAGGTAAATACTGTACATTCTGAAGGGCCATAAGCATGAATAAGTTGTGTTTCTGGTAATAGTTCTAAGGCGCGACGAACATGAGGTACAGAAACAGACTCTCCCCCGAACAGCAGTTGTTTAACTCCTAACAATCCCTCTGGCATGGTGTCAATCATCAGATTGAAAAGGGCGGTAGTTAGAAACAGGATGTTAACCTTTTGCTCTTGAATAATTTTGCTTAATTTCTCAGGTGTAGGGATTTTGTCTGGGTAAAGCACACAACGTCCACCATAAAGCAAAGGCGGCCAAAGTTCTAGAGTTAATGCATCCCATGAAATTGATGAATGTTGCAGCCAAATTTGCTCTGCATCAAGGTGAATGTAATCAACCCCAAACATAAAACCAATGAAGCTACGATGGGGAACTTCTGTTCCTTTTGGTGTGCCTGTCGAGCCAGAGGTATAAGTTATATAAGCTAAGTTTTCTGGATTAACTTGACTTGACAAATTATCTTCTTTGTGAGTAGAAAATACTGGACAATCCGAGTCCAGATTAACCACAATTTGGTTATGGATTGGAAGTCTATGTTGTAAATGATTCTGTGTCAGTAAGATGGGTATCTGCACATCTTCCAGCATAAACGCCAATCTTTCAGAAGGATAAACAGGATCTAGCGGTACATAAGCGCCACCCGCTTTAAGGATAGCCAGTATCCCTATTACCATTAAAAACGATGCCTTCGGCAACGTCTCCGACGAACGCTCGACACAAATTCCCACCCGTGCTTCTGGTTTAACTCCCAGCGTTTGTAAATAATGGGCTAATTGATTGGCGCGGTTATTCAACTCCCGATAAGTTAAATGTTCTTTTTCATATATAACTGCGACTGCATTAGGGGTTTTTTCTACCTGTTCTTCAAATAAAATATGAATACATTTATATTCAATAGAATCCATATTTTGATGATTTTCTTGCAGCACTAATTCTTTCTCTTCGGCTGCACTGAGCATGGATATTTGAGAAATAGATTGTTGTAAATTAGCTGCCATCCCTGCTAACAGTGTTTGGAAATGTCCAATGATACGAGCAATTGTCTGTTGCTCAAAATACTTGGTATCATAAACAATCCTTCCAGACAATTGTGATTGAGGATTCACAACCACCGTTAGAGGATAATTCGTCCGTTCAAAACAGCAGATGTCACTAATTTCTAAAGATTTTTTAGTTTTTTGGACAGTAGAATCTAGCGGATAGTTTTCAAATACTAGAATACTTTCAAACAATGGCATCCCGGCAGGAACATCACTTATTTTTTGAATTTCTGCTAGGGAAAAATAAGCATACTGTTCTTGTTCAAATTGTTGAGTTTGTAACTGCTTAAGCCAGGACAATAATTCTGTTTTGCCATCGATTTGTAAGCGGATGGGGAGGGTGTTGATAAATAACCCCACCATCGAGTCTACATTTTCAAAATTCGGTGGACGGCCGGATACAGTTGCACCAAAAACCACATCACTTTCTCCACTGTAGCGGGAAAGCAATAATGCCCAAGCACCTTGCACCAAATTATTCAAAGTTAAATGGTGTAGTCGAGCAGCATATTGCAACTTTTCAGTTACCGTTTGAGATAACTGGAAACATTCCTCATTATATGTTTCCTGTCCACTATTTCCTATTCCCTGTTCCCTATTCCCAATTAAGATAGGAGCCTCAAAACCCTGAAGAGTTTTTTGCCAAAAGTTTTTTGCTTGAGCAATATCCTGTTGTTGTAACCAATGAATATAATCTCGATAAGGACGAGAAGGTTTAAGGCGTAAAGATTCGCCTCGATGATCAGCCTCATAAAAAGCTAAAACTTCTTTCAAAATAATTTGCATCGACCAGCCATCAAAAAGGATATGATGATGACTCCAAATAAATTGATAAGTTTGCTTCTCTAGATAAATCAGAGTGAAGCGCATTAAGGGAGATTCAGCAAGAACCAATCCTTTTGTGCGATCGCATTTCAAAAAATCCTCTAGATGCTGTTGTTGTTCATCGGCTGTGAAATTCCGCCAATCCAGTACTTCCCACGGAAGATCCACTTGCTTACTCACCATTTGCAAGGGTTTTTCTATCTCCTCCCAATAAAAAGAACTGCGTAAAACTGGATGCCTTGCTACAACCTGCTTCCAAGCTTGCTCAAAGGCAGAAAAATTTAATTCTCCTTGGAGAATACAAAGCAACTGCTCAAAATAAATTTCCGATTCTGGCGCATAAAGCGTGTGAAACAGCATCCCCTGCTGCATGGGCGAAAGTTCATAAAGATCGTCAATATTGTTCATGATAATTGGGGATTGGGGATTGAGGGACAAATGACTACTTTTTTTTATTGATTTTGGTTAGGAATTTGTCAAGCTGTTTTTGGCTGAGTCTGGCTGCTGAGAAGTCTGAAGGTGTATGACCGATCGCATCAGGGGATTGACAGTGGGTAATGAGCGATCGCAATGCCTCTATAAACCCAAGGGCTAAATGCTCGATGGTGTCTTGTTTATGGACTTTCTTGCTGTAAGCCCAAGTCATCTCCAATTTTCCGGCGCGAATTAGTCCGCTTACGCCTAATAGGTGGCTGCGTTGATTAAGTAAACTCTGTTCAGCTTTGAATTCTTGAGTTAAACCCAATACAGCAGATGCCGTCAGCACCCGATCGAACTGACCAAGGTAGTTGAAACTTACTTGTGCTTGGGGTAAACTCTCTAGTCTCGTGCGGATTGTGTCATCCTGATGCAAATATCGCAACACACCATAGCCAATGCCTCGGTTGGGGATGCGTCGCAGTTGTTCTTTAACTAACTTTAAGACCTCTCCAGGATGGTCAGTTTCTTCTAGCTGTAAGCTAACGGGGAATAAGGTAGTAAACCAGCCCACAGTCCGCGACAAATCCACATCTTCAAATAAGTCTTCCCGTCCATGTCCTTCTAAATCAACAAGCAGAGAACGTTCTCCCGTCCACTGGGCAAAGCTTTGCACTAAGGCAGTCAACAGCACATCATTAATTTGAGTATTGTAGGCAGAGGGTACATCCTGCAAGAGGGCGCGAGTCTGTTCTTCGTTTAAAGAAAGTGACACAGTAGCGGTTGAGGCTATGGTGTTATTTTCTTTATTTGCAGGATAGTCTACTGGTAAGGCGGTAATTTTGAAACTAGACTCACTTAGCCAGTAATTCCACTCATCTGATATCGCCTTTGATTTTGCGTATTCTCTGAGGCGATCGCTCCAATATTGAAAGGAAGTTGTCTTGGCTGGTAATTTAATCGCTTCACCACGGCTGATTTGTTGGTAAGCTGTAGCCAAGTCTTCGAGCAAAATTCGCCACGAAATGCCATCTACTACTAAATGATGGATGATGAATAGTAACCGACCAGATCGATCGTTGCCTAACCGAAACAGCACCACTCGCGCGATCGCTCCGATAGATAAATTCAAACTAGCTTGGAGTTCAGTATCCTCAGCTTTCATCGCTGTTTGTTGTTCTTCTGGCGACAGATGCGACAAATTGATAACACTAAATGGCACTAGTTCTTGAGTAGCGGTGTTAAACTGCTGCCAGTTTTCCCCTTCTTGCACAAACTGCGATTCTCCCAAGGGGAGACGTGCAAAGCACGAACGCAAAGCATCGTGATGCAGTAACAATTGTTGCACAACTTTCTGTAATAGCTCTGGTTGCAAGTCTGGCGGCACTTCTAGCAACACTGATTGGTTAAAGTAATCAGGTTCGGGCAATTTCTGCTCGAAAAACCAATGTTGGATCGGTGTCAGCGCCACTTTGCCAGTAACTAATCCTTGTTCAGCTTTAACTTGGCGAGTCATACCCGCCACAGCAGCTAACTCAGCAATAGTTTGGTATTTAAATAGCTGTTTGGGAGCAATTTGAATTCCCGCTTGATTGGCACGAGAAATTACCTGAATGCTGAGAATTGAATCTCCACCCAATTCAAAGAAGTTATCGTGGATGCCAACCTGTTTTAGTCTTAAGATTTCTGACCAAATGGCCACTAATCTCTCTTCTATCAAGGTTTGGGGTGCAACAAAGTTATCTTCTACACTCCGCGAAAAGTTGGGGGCTGGTAGGGCGCGGTAGTCTACCTTGCGGTTGGGTGTCATCGGCAGCGCCTCTAGCAGCACGAAAGCCGAGGGAACCATATAATTAGGCAGTTTTTGCTTGAGGAAATGGCGGAGTTCATCAGCATTTGGTTGCTGTTTGTGCGGAACAACATAAGCCACAAGGCGTTTTTGTCCAGGGATGTCTTTACGGGCAATAACGACAGCCTGAAACACCTGTGAATGTTGACGCAACACTGTTTCGATTTCTCCCAACTCAATGCGGAAACCGCGAATCTTCACCTGATCGTCAACTCGACCGAGATATTCTAGGTTGCCATCTGCGCGAAATCGTGCTAGGTCGCCAGTTTTATATAATTTTGGATTTTGGATTTTGGATTTTGGATTGTAAAATGGATTCTCAATAAATTTCTCAGATGTGAGTTCAGGGCGTTGCCAATATCCTCTAGCTAAACCTGCTCCGCTAATGTGCAGTTCTCCGGGAACTCCTATAGGCACTGGTTGCAGATATCGATCTAGAACATAAACCTGAACATTGCTGATAGGTCGTCCAATGCTAACAGAGGTGGCTGCTGGGGTTAAGCAATCTAGGGTGTTTACAACCGTTGCTTCCGTTGGCCCGTAACTATTAAATAATTGCGGCGGCTGAGAAAAATGAGCAATACTACTGTGCCAATGCTTCACTTTTTCTAGTTGAGCTTCTTCTCCCCCAATAATCACAACCCTGAGACTTTCAGGAATTCGGGAGTCTTCACGGGTAAGTTCTGCTACTAATTGATGCCAATACGCTGTAGGAAGATCCAAAACAGTCAACTGCCATTCTCGGCAACATCGCCAAAACTCATCGCTGGAGTGCAATATCTCTTCGGTACGCAGTACTAATGTTGCACCGACTAAAAGACAAGGAAAGATTTCTTCAATGGATGTATCAAAGCAAATAGACGCAAATTGGAGAATATTATCGTCTGCATTGATTCCATATTCATGAGTGGCAGTGATGACGAAATTTATTAGCGATCGCTGTTCAACCATTACACCCTTGGGTTTTCCCGTAGAACCAGAGGTATAAATAATATAGGCTAGGTTATCAAGTTGAACGTCACAAATTGGATTGCTTGTATTTTGTTGAGCAATTATTCCCCAGTCTTTATCTAAACAGATCGTTTTTCCGCCATAATCTGCTAATTTTTCCTGAAATCTTTCTTGAGTCAGCAAAATGCTCAGTTGCGTATCTTCTAAAATGTCAGCCAATCGTTCTTTGGGATAAGCAGGATCGATGGGAATGTATGCACCCCCGGCTTTGAGAATACCAAGTAAACCGACAATCATCTCTAGAGAACGTTCAACGCAGATACCAACCAGCGTTTCTGTTTTGACTCCTAAACTTTGGAGATAGTGGGCTAATTGATTGGCGCGATCGCTCAATTCGCGGTAAGTTAACTTTTGACCTGCTTGTTGAATCGCCACAGCATCGGGAGTTAACTCCACCTGAGCCTCAAATAACTCATGCACACACTCTTTAGCAGGATACTCTTTGTGAGTCTGATTCCACTCCAGCAATAATTGCTGCTGAGTCGGCGTTAACAGTGGTAATTCGGAAATTCGCTGCTCTGGGTTAGCTATAATTCCCTCTAGTAAAGTTTGATACTGCTCTGCCATCTGCTGGATTGTGGCAGCATCGAATAAGTCAGTGTTATATTCCCAAATAACACTAATTCCCTTCTCCCCACCATGTTGCGGGATTAGAACTACATCAAGATCGAACTTTGTTGATTGGTTACTGAGGGCTACATTAGTTCTGATGTTCAACTCTGGGAGAGTTAAGTCTGGCTGGGGAGAATCATGGAAACTGAACATCACTTGAAACAAGGGATTATAACTCAGGTTCCGTATTGGTTTCAGAACTTCCACAACCTTATCGAAGGGTAAATCTTCGTTAGCAAAAGCTTCTAAACTTACTTGGCGGACTCGACCTAGTAATTCCCGAAATGTGGGATTTCCAGACAAATCGGTGCGTAAAACTAAATTATTGACAATCATGCCAATTAATTGTTCTGTCTCGCGCATCCGCCGATTGGCAACAGCTGTCCCTAAACAGAGATCGTCTTGTCTGGTGTATCGGTGCAAAATTACTAAAAAAGTTGCCAGCGTCGTCATGAATAAGGTGATTCCCTCTTGACGGCTCAGAACTCTCAAGGATTTGCACAAGCTAATGGGTAACTCTACCCTGACTTGAGCGCCGTTATAAGTTTGTTCTACTGGTCGCGGGCGGTCATAAGGTAATTCCAACAGAGGCGGACTGCCGGATAACTGTTGTTGCCAATAGGCTAATTGAGCTTGGGCTTCCTGGCTTTTAACCCACTCTCGCTGCCAATGAGCATAGTCTCCAAACTGGAGGGTTAATTCCGGTAATGGGGAATGATTACCCAAACAGAAGGCTTGATAAAGTTTCACAAACTCATTCAAGAACACGTTGTTGAAAGACCAACCATCATGAACCATGTGATGTTCGATATGGATCAAAATATGGTCTTGTTCGCTTAACTTCAACAATAACCACCTAACTAACGGCAGTTGATTTAAGTAAAAAGGCTTTTGCACCTCTGCATCAAATAGGCGCTGAATTTCTGCTTCTTGCTCAGACTCAGGAAATGTCTGGAGGTCTACTACTGTTAACTTAATTGGTTGGTGTGGATGGATTACCTGAAATAACCGTCCATCTACTGCCGGAAAAGTTGTGCGGAAAATTTCATGCCGTCGGACAATCTCACTGAGGCACTGCTGTAATGCTGCTACATCAAGTTTCCCAGTGAATCGGAGAGTTACCTGAGCTTGGTAGGCAGTAGTTTCAGGAGCTACTTCTTGGATGAAATATACTCGCTCTTGAGCAAAAGAAGCAGGCAAGTATCCCGAACGTGAAATTGGTTCCATAGCGGGACGTTGCAATTGTTGCTTGAGTTGGCTGTGCTGTTCAATCAGCCCAGCTAGACCCGCTATGGTAGGATTGGCAAAGATATGGTGAAAGAATAACTCGACTTGGAAACCTTCGCGGATGCGGGAAAGAATCTGAGCAGCTATTAAAGAATGACCCCCCAAATTGAAAAAATTGTCATCGATTCCTATTTGCTCAAGTCCCAGTAACTTAGCCCAGATGCTGAAGAGTGTTTCTTCAGTGGCGTTACGAGGTGCGATAAAAGTTTCTTCAAGATCGGGACGTGTGCGATCGCCAGCTGGAAGATTTTGACGATCGACTTTACCATTGGGAGTAAGGGGCAAGGAGTCGAGAATTACAAAAGCTGCTGGCACCATATAGCTGGGCAGTTTTTCTTGAAGAAAGCGCTTAAGGGTAGTGGCGCTCACATCAAGTTTTTGGTTAGGAACAATATAGGCGACGATACGCTTATCACCAGGGATGTCTTCACGGGCGATTACCACTACCTGCTGCACATCCGAATGTTGGCTCAAAAGCGCCTCAATTTCTCCTAATTCAATACGGAAGCCGCGAATCTTCACCTGATGATCGATTCGCCCCAAAAACTCAATGTTGCCATCTGGTAAGAAGCGGGCTAAGTCACCAGTCTTGTATAATCTATTCCCTTCTGCTTCTGCAAAGGGATTGGAGATAAATTTTTCCTTGGTTAACTCTGGGCGGTTTAGGTAGCCTCTGGCCAAGCCGTCGCCACCAATATACAATTCGCCAGGAGTGCCAATTGGAACTGGTTGCTGATGGTTGTTGAGGATATAAACTTGTGTATTAGCGATCGCTCGGCCAATCGTCAGTTGAGTGTCGCCAGTATATTCTGCTACTGTGGCACAGACTGTTGATTCCGTTGGCCCGTAAGCATTAAAAAAGCGCCGCCCTTTTGACCATTCAGCTATCAGTTTCGGATTACAAGCTTCTCCAGCGACGATAAGAGTTTGCAAGTTTGGCAATTCCTCTATTGGCAACGCTGCTAGTGCTGTGGGTGGTAGTGTTATCTGAGTTATTGATTGCTCGCGCAAAAATTTAATTAAATCTGTTCCTGGGCGCAAGGAATCTTGAGTTCCAATGTAAAGGCTAGCTCCTGAACACAGAGCCATGAACATTTCCCAAACTGAAGCATCAAAGCTGAAAGAAGCAAATTGAAGAACACGGCTATTTTGCTGTACATCAAACAGTTTTATTTGTGCTTGGATGAGATTACACACGCCTTGATGCTGAATCAGCACGCCTTTGGGTGTTCCCGTTGACCCTGATGTATAAATTACATAAGCCAGATTATCTGGTGCAACCCCACTACTAGGATTCTCATTGCTCTTTCGTTGAAAAGATTCCCAGTCACTATCCACACAAAGCAACTTTGCACCACTTGCAGTCAACCCTTCAACAAATTTTTCTTGGGTTAATACTACCTGCGCTTGCGAATCTGAAAGCATGAACGATAGACGCTCTTTAGGATAGGTTGGATCTAGTGGTACATAAGCTCCACCCGCCTTGAGGATGCCCAACATTCCTACAATCATTTCTAGGGAGCGTTCAACGCAAATCCCTACCAGCACTTCTGGTTTTACACCCAAGTTTTGTAGATAATGTGCGATTTTGTTGGCTTGGTAGTTCAACTCTTGATAAGTTAGTTGTTGCTCTTTGAAAACAACAGCAATCTTCTCTGGAGTTTTTTCTACTTGTGCTTCAAATAATTCATGTATGCACAGATGTTTAGAGTAATCTATTGTAGTATCATTCCATTCAACTAATATTTTGTATAGTTCTTGCTCAGTTAAAGCAGAATTATTAATAGACTGAGTAGAGTTGATGATAATTTCTTCCATAAACTTAGTATATAAATTGCAATATTACCCTAGTACAGCACGGCTAAATAAACCACCCATTTTAAATGTCTGAAACCCTTGCAAACAATTAATTACGAATTACGAATTACGAATTACGCCTTGCGGTACTAGTAGTCTATTTAGGGACTTCCAAATAAAAAAATATTCCAAAACTGACGCAAAAATCTTCTTAATCTCTCCTCTCTCTGTGTTGCGCCAGGTGCTACAACGGGGGGAACCCCCGCAACGCACTGGCTTCTCTGCGTCTCTGTGGTTCGTTCGTTTTTTGGAATAATTTATTCCTTGGAAGTCCCTTAGATGACTGGGAGTTATGTCCTTTTAGGGTTTAATTCGTTGAAATTGTACTCAAAGACGATCAAATAAAGTTCGGTTAAGATCCCTTTCCCTGCAATAAACCCTTGAAAATGAGGTAAGACAGGTTTAAAAGCCCCCTTTTTTTAGGGAGTTTGTCAGAAGTATTAACCGAACCGTATTTAGAGGTCATCTTCTTTAATTCACAGCAATTGAGTGTTTAGTAAATCTTGTCAGCGAAAGGAAATAATCCTTTAACTTAGTGCCATTCAACTAGGCATTTCACCGAATGTAATAGTGAAATTATTCATCCACAATTTCAACTGTTTTTGGTTGGTTATACTCTTCAGTATCAATAATCACCTCTGGGCTAAGTTCATTTTTCAATTTCAGTTTTAGCTCCTCTGAAATGGGTAAATCTTTAATTTCTTTGAGGAGGTATCTCACTGATTCGGTTTTGCTCCGTTCTGTATAAATGGCCTTAAGAATAGCTTCAATTCCATATCCCGCTACAGTATCTCCCAGAACGGTTATTAAACCAAGCAATCCTATACCTCCGACGATGCCAAAAGGCCCTCCTAATGCTGTGATGGCAGCTGCAACAGCCGCAGAACTACCTCCTGATGCGACTGTTAGAACCACAAGAATTACACCAGGAAGACCCAGACCAGCCAACTTCTTAACGATTTCGTCCATTGTAATTACCTAAAATCCTTATACTGTTGGTTAATAAATGACTAAGGGTAAAAGATAGAGTCTTTGTAAATAAAGAAACCTATCTCAGAATCTAGACTAAACTAGATAAGAGTCATTAGCGATCGCATTGGGTTAATATTTTTTGAATTTACCCCGATCTCAAAGTTCAGTTTTTAATTCAAGCGATCGCTAATTTTTCCATTAACAGCAGATATAGCCACTGTTCTTGGTGAGGCTAAATAATTTTTGCCCGTTGGATCGCCACTGCGTCCTTTAAAATTGCGATTGGTTGCATAAATGCCTGTTTCTTCTTTTGCTAAAACTCCCAATCCAGAATTGATACAAGCCCCACAACCTGTTTTGAGAATCTGCGCCCCCGCTTGTTCAAAAATATCAAGATAGCCCAACTCCTGAGCTTGATCTCGAATTTCAATGGTTGCAGGTACTATAAACAAGCTTACACCGTCAGCCAGTTGGCGACCTTTCAAAACTTCCGCAGCCTGAGCCAAATCATAGAGTTTTCCGCCGGTACAAGAGCCAATGAAGGCTTTGGTAATGGGAATATCCTCTAACTGACTAATACCCACTACCTGATCGGGTTTTGGGGGACGTGCAACTTGCGGTTCTAAATCGCTAAGGTCAAATTGATAAATCCTTTCATACTCAGCATCAGCATCCCCATTAATCTCTTCAAATTCTTGGGAACTACGATTTTTTACATATTCACGTGTCACCTCATCAGGAACAATTAAGCCACATATTGCCCCACACTCAACTGCCATATTAGCGAGAGTCAACCGTTCATCAAATGGTAGTTGGGTGAGGATTGAGCCTCTAAATTCCATTACCTTACTGGTAGCGCCAGCACAGCCGATTTGTCCTAAGATAAATAGGATAATATCCTTGGCACTGATTTTAGAAGGTAAGATTCCAGACAATTCAAATACTAGGGTTTGGGGAACCCGAATCCACATATCCCCTGTGGCATAAATATTCGCCATATCTGTCGTACCTACGCCCGTAGAAAAGGCTCCTAATGCCCCGTAGGTGCAGGTATGAGAATCTGTACCAGCAATCACCATTCCCGGCCGGACAAATCCTTTTTCTGGGAGTAAAACGTGGCAAATACCAGCTGCTTCCCCTGGGGAAACCACATCAAATAAGTGGCATCCTTGGTCTTTGGCAAACTTAACCATCTGTTCATACATCAGATGGGCTTTGTTATCTGGACGGATGTCGTTAATTTGGATAAAGTGATCTGCTACCAAAACCACCCTTTGGGAATCCCATAACTTTGCCCCTTCTCCAAAGTGTTTATAAAATGTTTTAGCTACAGGGCCGGCTACAGCATCATGGGATAATGCTAAATCTATTTGGGCAAAAACCACCTCTCCCGGTTTGACGTAAGAATTACCGGAGGCTTTCGCTAAAAGTTTTTCTACTAAAGTCATCGGTCTAGTAGATGTCAGGCTGCGAGGAATGGTAATCTGACCATGACGACGCATCTGATTAAAAGCCATCAACCCGCCTGCTGTTGCGATCGCATCAACTACTGGATTTTGCTCTTTTTCCCCAAAAATTTCGAGGGAAAGTCCAATATTGATACTATTCCGATAAAAAATCTCTGCAAAGGATCGCGCCCGAATCTTCTTAATTCCCGCAGCTTGGATGGCAATGGGGGCAACTTCTCGACTGGAACCACAGCCAAAATTTTCTCCAGCTTCAATTACATCGTATTTTTGCAGTTCACCTTCACCAATCAGGTGTTCTAAAGCATACTGTTTTAAATATTCCGGGTCATCTGTTGTGGCCCGATTGGCAGGAATAATATCATCAGTATTAATATCATCTCCCAGGTGCAAAACTTTATTTGCGTTACTCATGCATAGATAGCTCCTAATTCCGAATATTGCCCAACCGAAAGTTCTTCTAGTAGAAGGTTAACCAAGGTTTCAGTGTTGACTAAAATTTCTTCTCCTTGAGGAGATAAATCGGCTGTGCGGTATCCTTTGGCTAAAATTCGGTCTTGTGCTTGAATAATCCGTTGGGCAGCCTGCACTTCTCCCCATTGCTGGAGCATTAAAACACAGGCTCCGAGAGTTCCCAAGGGATTAGCAATTCCTAAACCTGCAATGTCTGGGGCTGTACCGTGAATGGCTTCATACAGACCAAATCCGTCAGCGTTCAGACTGGCAGATCCTAATAAGCCGATGGAACCAACTAATGCACCGCCAATATCACTGAGGATATCTCCAAAGAGATTTCCCGCCAAAATCACATCAAACCGTTGCGGATTTAAAACCAGTTGCATGGCTAAGTTATCCACCAGCATTGGTTCAATCACAACATCAGGAAACTGTCTTGCCTCTTCTTTTACTAGACGAGTCCAGGGCAGATGGGGCAAGGCATTTTCTTTGTGGGCTACGGTGAGTAATCCTCGGCGGTTTTGGGCTTGCTGTAATGCCTTACGAGCAATCCGACGAATTTCTTCATCGTAATAGCGCATCGTATGATATCCGTAAGTTCCCTGGTCATCTGAAGCTCGTCCAGATGACCCAAAATAGATGCCACTGACTAGTTCTCGAACGATCAAGATATCGAGTCCTTGAACTTTCTCTGGTCGGAGACTAGATTTATGTAGGAGACTTTCAACGCTACGGATGGGGCGAAGATTGCAAAAAAAGTCGAAGTGCTTTCGCAGTTCTAGTAATCCGCCTTGACTAACAGCACCAAATACAATCCCATCGGCTCCATCGCATAGTTGAGCGGTGGCTTGGGGGAAGTAACTACCAAACTGCTCCAAGGCAGTTGCACCAAGCCAACCATAATCTAGCTGTAAGGTAAATCCCTCAAGTTGAGCGACATGTTGGAGAATTTTTAAGGAAGCTTCCACAACTTCTGGCCCAATTCCTTCCCCTGGAATACCAACAATCCGATAGGATCGCTTACTTAAAGACCCCATTTTCCCATAACTCCAATACTTCGTTGGCTGTAAAATAACGTTCTTGCTCAACAGCAAGAGATTTGATTACTGAGCGCATTTTCTCGTATTGCGTTCTGGGTTGAGGATTTTGCATTTGCTTTTCAAACAGATATTGGAAATTACTAACTCCACTCCATTTGCCAAATACAACGTCTATATTGCCGTGAGGAAAAATTGCAAAGCTGTTGGGGTCTGAAAACAAACAATTGACATGAGTCCCCGTTTCATGCCATTGAGAAGTTTGAGAGTATGGGGGGGCTGGGCGAACTCCTAATTTTTCAATGTAATCTGTCACAGGTGCGATCGCTTCATAGTTTATACCCTGGACTTCAATTCCAAAGCGGACTCGTAACCCATTCAATACCTGCTCAATAGGAATATTTCCCGCACGTTCCCCAATGCCGCTAAATGTACCTGATACTAAAATTGCTCCAGCCATGAGAGATTGGAGGGTATTTTCGAGAGCCATGCCCATATCATTGTGGTAGTGTACCCCGAAAGGTACCCCTGTCGTGGATTGGAGCAGGTCGCTAACCCAGATATAGCTCTTTTCTGGACTGAGAACCCCCACCGTATCACAGAGAATGAAGTTTTCAATATAAGGGCTAAAAGAGCGGATACATTGCACTAAAAAGTCAAAATCGGCTCTAGAAGCATCTTCTGCTGCAAAGTCTACTCTCAATCCTGCGATCGCAGTTGCATAATGCAAATTTTCGACAATTAAATCGATAGCATTTTGGCGAATTTGATCGATGACATGAGCGGGGATATTGTCATCAATGGTTTTCCCTTTAAACTCTTTCACCAGACGGATTTGAGGATCTCGTAAAAACAGTAGTCGATCGGAAACGGCATGGAAAAGGATGATCCGCTTAACTCCGCAGTCTTTGGCTAAATCAATAAACTGCTTGTTCATTAAGGTAGCTGACAAAATCTGACTATCCAATCCTTCTGATACTAATGTTTTAACTAGTTCAGCTTCCTGTTCGCAGACACAGGGCATAGTGTCAATTCCATGAACTCCCGTTTCGGCAATTAAATGGGCAAGTTTTTGTTTGTTTGGGTAAGAGAAAAATAGACCTGCTTGCTGTTCTCCATCTCGCAATGTGTCGTCATAAATCTTGATGGGAAGGGTTTCCATTTTTTTAATTTCTCATATTAAGATTTATTTGGTTAAAATTTCACACAACTCATCGATTTCTTGATTTTTTTCTTGGATGAGTATGTTACCTAAAAGTTGTAACTGCCGGATATTTTCTAGCTTGGCATTATCTATTGCTTCGAGTTCACTTTTTAAGAATGTTTGGAACCGATAATAAGAAGATTTATTACCTTTGTTGCTAGACTCAAATAATCTTTCTAATTCTCCTGCGACTACTTCACTTCCTCCGTCAAGTACAATATTTAGCAGTGGGTTTGCCCATTGTAATAGTCCCCATTTTTTCACTTCGTCATAAGGATATACACTCGTTAGAGAACCAGTACCCAATGATACTAATAAGATATCCTCTATATTCAGGACTTGTTTGTTTTCTTGTCTACTAATTTGCGCTTCTAGAATAGCCAAATTAGCTGGATTATTAGCGATTACTCCACCATCGACTAAAGTATAAAAGCCGTTGGGATTATGGGAACTAGAAACACGATAGGGAGCGAAATAAGTTGGAGTTGCACTAGTTGCCAATGCCGCATCGGTGAGCGTAAAACCCGCACATAACTTGCGGAACTTTTTCGATTCTGTCTGTTGTTTTTCTAGCTTGTTGGTAAAGAATATCGGAATTCGCTGCTCGATATCGTAGCTAGTTACAAAAACTTCTTTGAGATTATTTTCTAGAGAAGTATCACCAAAATATTGCCTGATAATTTCTTCTCTCCCCTCCGAAGAATATTTTGGTTGAACAAATATATCTTCTATCTGACCGAGTACTTTTTCCCAGAATGGCTCGTAAAATATTTCAGCCCCATACTCAATATATATTTGCAGGAGATTCTCAGCACTATATTGGGCGGTGGGTGGGCTATCAGGTACGTCTAAATTTAATTTTGGTTTAGTTAATCCAAGTGCCAGAATTCCGCCGCTAGAAGTGCCAGAAATTAAATCAAACAAACTAAAAATCGGCTTTTGTGTCCGCCTTTCAATTTCTGCCAGGATCATTGTGGGGATAATGCCTCGAATACCGCCTCCATCAATGGCAAGTATTTTGTATTTGGGATTGGCTTTAGTATTCATAGTTTTTTGCGATCGCTCCTGAGTTGATGTTTGTGGTTGCTGTTGAGTATTGACTGCAACTTTGTTTTCCCTAATTTGGTCTTCTTCGGCTTTTTTCTCTATTATTTGGGGAATTATACGGGATGAAATGTTGGTAGATTTTTCGCTTTGTCTCTTTGTCCCTTTTTTTGCTTTTCCTTCTTCTGTCGGAGATACTCCGCTAACTTCAACGGGAGGAACCTCAATCAATACCGCATTAGCAGTTTCTTCAGCAGCAATAATCTCTACAATCGACTGGCTTTCCACTTCCGAACTACTAGCTGTTTCACTATTCAATAATTGTGCAGTTCCTAATGAAATTTCTGCTAAATCCCAGCTAGGATTGCCACGCAAGGTTCCATTATGGGCATTTGCTGTCTGGTCTTTTACAGTTGTCCCTTGTCCTTCATTTAATTTCCAATAAGCTACTAATCCGGCTTCATTTCCAACTAGAGGCTGATAGCGATGACTCTGGATTTCCACTGGGGGACAGGGATAATTCCAGACGCTAATGTTAGCTAATTGTCCTGTGAAATATATTTGATTGTGTAAAGTTGCGCCCAGAGTTACAGAACTAGTTGCTTTGTTTAAAGCGTCACCTGTACAATAGCCAAAATACTCACTATCATCAAGATATATAGTCAGTTGACCCTTATTAAAAACAATGGCAAAGAAGTGCCATTGTCCGATAGTTAATTCTCCATTGCCAAAGGTTTTGAGAACGTTGTCAATTTTCTCATCAATGTATACATCTAGGTTCCCTAATTCACTAATTCCGAACTCAAAATTATCACTGTATCGATCTGAAGAACGAGCAAAAAAAACATTATGCGTTCCATAAGTAGTGGCTCGATCTGTTAACTTATGAGGATTCACCCATCCCGAAATCGTAAAGGCGGTACTTCCCTGAGCAAAAACACCACCAAAATCATTTTTACCAAAATCGATATAATCATCTTTCCCGTCAAATGTAATCACTGATTGACTATATACATCATTTGCCACAATATTTTAATCTCCACAAATTAATTAAATCTAATCTCGGATAAATACTAATAATACAATCAATCTTAGATTTTACTATTTTAGAGTGTAAGCTTTTTAAGCTTGTAAACTAATGATTTTAATTTTTGAAACTTCGAGGATATAAAGTTAATTAGCTAGTTTTTACTTAAGGTATATAAACTAGCCTTGTAAATAGTCTCAGATTTATCAAAAAAATGCAATAGCAGCTAAAAGTAGATAATTCAATAATTAAGTAGACAGTTAAGACAGTTAAGACAGTTAAGACGGTTAAGATAGTTAAAAGTTAAGACAGTTAAGACAGTTAAGACAGTTAAATGGGTTATTAAAATATTTAAAAAATAATAATGAGAATCTGTAAATTTTTTGCAGCTAAGTTCGGCAATTCTTTTTATGACTGGAGTTTGAACTAATTCCCGGTTTAAAACTCCAAACCTGTACAGCAGAGCTATTTCATTTTAAACGTAGACATCTGAATCGTGTAATGCAACGTTCTATTCTGGTTAACGCATCAACTCTCCTATGTCAAATCGCAATTATACAAGCCAATTGACTTGCATAGAGAGCAGTGTATATAGGATTCCTATTTGATTTTTGAAAAAATCCGGCTTCAAACCGATTCTTGCGATTCTCGATCTTCCATCTTGACTCGTCCTTGGCACTTTCAGCCCTTTTTGTACGCTTTAGCTAGCCGACGAAGGCAGAGAAATAGGAGCGAGGTTTTCCAAATTCAGCGATCGGGAAATTTATTTTCCTCTGTGCATAAGATTACAGCTATTCACTCAAGTACAGATCAGTAATGTTTTTGATCTGTACTTGAGTGAATAGCTTTGTTCAAATCCCGGAGCAAGTCTTCTTCGGCATCGCGTTCTTGCTTGAGTTCTCTAATAATTTCCTGACTAGAACCAATCAGCAAACCAGCAACTGCACCCACAAAGGCGTATTTTTGCT
The DNA here is from genome assembly GCF_036919895.1 of Nostoc sp. Lineage (GTDB taxonomy): Bacteria > Cyanobacteriota > Cyanobacteriia > Cyanobacteriales > Nostocaceae > Nostoc. The sequence continues at coordinate 2,506 of NZ_JBALBW010000059.1, read as the reverse complement.
CCAAATTTTGATACATTTGACTCGTGTAAGGGCAAGGAAATAAACCAGCAGCAATAAAACCTATTCCTGCACCTACAAATGCTGTCACAAAGCCAGAAAAAGCGATCAGTCTAGCATTCATTTGCTTTGCTCCAATGCTTATAACTTTGGTGAACTAGAGGAATCCGATTTGATTTCTGAAAAGATACGTAGGGGAGCGAGTCGTGTGGGCGGGTTTCCCGACTTGAGCGACCTTAGCAAGGAGAGTACGGCACCAAACCCTTGATAAGGATGCGTTACGAACTTCGTTCTAACACATCCTACAATACCTAATTTTGTTCAAAAATCAAATACGAGTCCTATATGTATATTGTCTCAGTGGTTCCCAAAGTTTCAACTTAATCTTCACCTCTTGTAATAGTATGCACAATTGCATAGAGTAGTACCTTACTCATTCCAATGAACATCCCTGCTGCAACTTGTTTTTCGGCTGCTTGCAAATCTGCGATCGCAGTTTGTAAATTATTTCTAGCAAGGTCTAACTCTTATCTAGCTAAAGCTCCTTCTCTGACTAACTGGTAGATATCAAAGGTTTTTGAGGCTGATATAGCTAGGAAAAACGACGAACGCGAGTGCGTCTCATAGAGAAACAATCTCAACTTCTAGCGATCCACCTCTTTGATTCCGCTTGCTCTGATGGGGAAGAAAGCTACGCGATCGCTAACGGTGATTTTGAATTGCTGGCTATAATTTTATTTTGGGAATCGACCCTTCAATTCCCTCGACATACCAATCCATCGCTAGTTGTCCGCGATCGTCCAACACCTTACCCTGTGGTACTCGCACTACCCCTTTTTGGTCTTTTACTAACCCATCAAAAGGATGTGCAGTACCTTGAATAAATTCATCGCGCTTTGCATTCACCAGTTGTTGCACATCCGCAGGAATCGCTTGATTCATCGGGGAAATATCCACCATCCCTTCAGCAATCCCATCCCAAACACTTTGAGATTTCCAACTATTATTCATTACAGCCAAGGCTTTATCTGTATAGAATTTGCCCCATTTGTTAATCACTGATGTCAGGTGGGTTATTTGACCAAACTTACTCATATCACTGTTGTAGCCAAAAGCATAAATGCCTTTTTCCTCAGCTAATTGGACAACAGCACCAGAGTCGGTATGCTGCGTTAGTACATCTGCACCTGAACTAATTAAAGCTTGAGCGGCTTCTCTTTCTTTAGCTGGATTGTACCAACTTTGTACCCAAAGTACCTTAACTTTTGCTTGGGGATTTGTTGAGCGCATTCCTTGAGTAAATGCATTGATTCCCCGAATTACTTCTGGAATTGGGTATGCACCAATAAACCCAACTACATTTGATTTTGTCATCTTGCCAGCAATCATACCGGTTAAGTAACGCGGTTCTTCAAAGCGTCCTAGATAAGTGCCAACGTTAGCAGCACGCTTGTATCCCCCACAGTTTTCAAAGATAACATCACCAAAGTCTTTAGCAACTTTAATTGTGGGGTTCATGTACTCAAAGGAAGTTGTAAAAATCAACTTATTACCATCTAATGCTAGTTGACGAATCACCCTTTCAGCGTCAATATCTTCGTTGACATTTTCAATAAAGGTAGTTTTTACCTTATCTTGAAGATTGGCTTCCATATCTCTGCGTCCTAAGTCATGGGCGTAAGTCCAGCCAAAATCACCTACAGAACTCACATAAACAAATCCCACCTTTAGGGGTTCATTTACCGCCACAGGTGACGCTGAGGGAGACACCTCACCCTGTAATTTGGAATTTTTGCCTTGAGCGCAACTCGTTAAGGCAAAACTAGATCCTGCTAAAGTGACATACTTTAGAAAATTCCGACGATCCATATTTTATCGATGGGGTTTAGTTGCTGAAAAATATTTTTCTAATTTCTAGTTATGACAGACACACTATTGACTTAATTTTAGCTCTTGTTCTTTACCGTCAACTGACTAACAAAAGAAAGTAAATAATGGTTGATATTATACAAAAGCAGAATAATTTTTTTATTAATCTGGAGGTTTTTAATGAATTTATTTGAGCTTTTAGCAGGGGAAGACAATCATTTGGCCCTCGTGACACCTGGGGGGCGATCGCTAACCTATAAGCAATTGCGCGAGAATATTCTTGGATTGGTATCTCAACTCAACAGCTTTGGATTGAAACGGGGCGATCGCATTGCCATTGCCATGACTAACGGTTCACCAATGGCTATTACCTTTTTGGCTGCCGCACTGTGTGGCACTGCTGCACCTTTAAATCCCAAATACAAGCAAGAAGAATTTGCCTTCTACTACGAAGATACCCAAGCAGATGCACTGATTACCTTGTCTGGGGAACCAGAAGCAGCTATTGCCGCGATCGCACCCAATATGATGCTGATTAATGCCAAGGTAAACGCTGACGGCACATTAAGCTTTGAATTAGTCAAAGAGAAACTTCCCCCCTGCCCCCTGCCCCCTGCCCCCTTGCCTCAGTCTGACGATC
>NZ_JBALBW010000058.1:0-17608 GCF_036919895.1 Nostoc sp. | reverse complement strand
ATTTTAGGCTCTCCGTGAGTTGAATGACAGATTTTGGAGACATGAGTTCGGCTACAAAATAAAGTTACCTTTCTCTTATCATAGGATCAATCATTTTTTGGAGTTCTCTAAATTCAAAATAGTTCAAAATATTCTCTTTGCTCCCAGTTAGTCACCTGCAATAAATACTCTTCTGGTGGCATCTCGGCGACGGACTGCAAAAAGCGATTAATTTCACTCTGTTTGATCTTGATGATAAAGTTTATGAACTGCTGCCCCATTTTTTGAGAAAAAAGTTCGCTTTGGCTCAAAGATGAAATCGCCTCTGGCAAACTTTTGGGTAAAGTTGGATTTTCTGTAGTGTAAGGTGACTCTGTTGGAGAACCAGGGTCAATTTTACGATCTACACCATCTAAGCCAGAAATCAATTGCGATGCCATGTAGAGATAGGGATTGGCTGCTGGTTCTCCAACTCGGTTTTCAATGTGGGTGCTGGGGTCATCAAAACCGCCTTGTAATCTAATCATTGCGCCTCGATTTTCCCATCCCCACCCCGCACGATCAGGAGCTAGGGAATAAGGTCTAAATCTTTTGTAGCCGTTAATTGTCGGGGTTGTGAACACAGAAGCAGCATTGGCGTGTTTGAGAAGACCAGCAATGAAGTGTTTAGCTAAATCTGACGTGAGGGTTTGCCCTGTTGCAGACATGAAAGCGTTCTCGCCTGTAGTTCGGTCTACAAGGGATTGGTGCAAATGCCAGCCATTTGAAGAACAACCTTGCAGTCCTGGACGACACATAAATGATGCAATGTAACCTTGTTGACGGCAGATTTGCTTGGTTGCCATTCGGAATATCATCATTGTATCGGCAGCTTGCAATGCCGGAATTGGGTCAAAGGTAAATTCAAATTGACCGACACCCCCTTCGTTTTCTACACTCCTTAAAGGCAATTCCATTTCAACTAAGTTTTCTGCCAAAACGCGCAGCAAATCGTGAATCTCTGGATTGTGGGATTCTAAAAGATATTGGAAGCTATGCTCTACGGCGCTAACTTTAGCAGCTTGGCCGGGTTTTCCAGAAGTACCAACATTAGCGATCGCTAACATCGGATCTAACAACTTTGCCAGATACCACTCAACTTCTAAGCCGACAATATACGTAAAGCCTCTTTGATGTAACTCTAATAATGATTGGCGCAAAATACCACGACTGGAAAAGGGCATTGGCTGACCATTCTGAAAGTACTCGTCACAGAGAATAAAGCCAGTACGTTTTGCCCAAGGCACAATTTTGAAGGTATCAGGGTCAGGAACAGCCACAAGATTTGGCGCACCTGTCATCAGAGGCATATCCAAGCTACCGCCAGGAACAAAAGGGTTAAATACAATTGCGCCACCTGTATCAAACAAGAATGTCCCAGTACTGATTTGCATACCATTTTCCAGGGCGCTGAAAAAGGCTTGGGGTAAGAGCGACTTACTGCGAACAATGCCATGCTGGTCTGACCAAGCAGTACGAATCAACAATAGATCCTGTTCTTTAACAACAGCCTTGATTTTTTCAGATGCTTCTTTTTGGATTTCTGTCCACAGGTGATGACGCTCAATAAATCCAGGTCTTTTCATTGGGATTGCCTAATCATGTTCAATTTGTGCAATTCCATTGCGCCTCAATCTGACAACTCGTATCCAACGCCCAATCCTTCTCAGCCCCGCGCTTACCCGTTTCTTTATCAATGCGAATCAAAAACGCAGTCATTTCATTTTTCTGAAGAATCTTTTCCTTGATGCGATCGACCCAAATATGCATGGGGACATTGGTTTGAAATTCAGATTTTCCCCATTTCTGCAAGAAGTCTAGCGATCGCAGGTGCAACGAATGCCCATACTATTCTACACCAAGCTATACATGAACTCCGGCACGGGTCAGTTAACGAAGTGAAACAACTGCTGGCGTGAAAGATAGCTCTTGGGGCGAATATGCTGATGGTGTATTACTAACTGAGTGTGAGCAGATGCGGCAGGTTTGCGATGGCGTAACCGCCCACCGAGGCGATCGCATCGGGAGCATCCCATCTGATGATGGTGCGTCACCGAATAGCCCGTCATAGCGATCGCTCTTACTCTAATTTCAGAAACTGCGATCGCTTGTATGATTTGATGGTGGGATGCAATAACCTTTTAATCAGTTCCTTGTTTAATCTCGCGTTTTGCCAAATATTGGTACATCTGCCAACGGGCATCTACCTCAGCTTGGGCTTGTTCTAACAAGTGCTTGGCAACGTCGGGCTTGCTCTTGGTAAGCATTTTGAAGCGATTTTCTTGATACATTGAATGTTCTACCGGTTGTGTTGGCGATCGCATATCCAATTGCAATGGATTTTCACCCTGGTTAAGCAATTCTGGATTATGCCGATACAGTAACCACCGACCTGATTCTACCAGAGTTTTTTGATGATTCATCCCCATAGTCATATTAATACCGTGGGCGATGCAATGGCTGTAAGCAATAATTATTGATGGCCCATCATAAGCCTCTGCTTCCAAAAATGCTTTGAGGGTATGTTCATCTCTAGCACCAAGGGCTACACTCGCTACGTAGACATTTCCGTATGTCATCGCAATCATCCCCAAATCTTTCTTTGGTGCAGGCTTACCACTGGCGGCATATTTAGCAACTGCGGCGCGTGGCGTGGCTTTAGAAGATTGACCGCCTGTATTAGAATACACTTCTGTATCCATTACCAAGATGTTGACATTTCGACCACTGGCAATGACATGATCGATGCCGCCAAAATCAATATCATAAGCCCAACCGTCACCGCCAACAATCCAAACGCTTTTTCTCACTAAGTAATCGGCAAGAGATTTGAGATTTTGGATTTTGGATTTGAGGTTAGGATCGAAAGTGACAATTTCATCTAACTTCTGCTGCAACAGTTCTATTCTTTCGCGCTGTTCCCAAATGTCAGCCTCAGATTTTTGTTCAGCTTTCAGGATGGAATAGACAAGGGTTTCATCTATTTCACTCCCCAACTGTTGCAACAATTCCGCCGCAAACTCAGCTTGTTTATCCAGGGAAAGACGGAAGCCAAAACCGAATTCGGCGTTATCTTCAAATAGATTATTAGACCACGCTGGGCCGCGTCCTTGGGCGTTTGTTGTCCAAGGAGTGGTGGGGAGATTTCCGCCATAAATTGAAGAACAACCTGTAGCATTAGCGATGACAGCGCGATCGCCAAACAATTGTGTTAATAGTTTTAAATAAGGTGTTTCACCACAACCTGCACAAGCACCAGAGAATTCAAATAGGGGTTCTTGCAGTTGTTGTTGGCGAATCTGGTTTAATTTTAGCGATCGCCTGTCAGGATTAGGTAAACTCAAGAAGAAATCCCAGTTTTTCCGCTCTTGTTCTTGTAAAGGCAACTGCTGCGCCATGTTAATCGCTTTCCGCAATGGCTCAGATTTATCTTTAGCAGGGCAAATATTTACACAAATAGTACATCCGGTGCAATCTTCTGGGGCTACCTGAATAGTAAATTTTTGATTGGCAAAGTCTTTATCTTTTGCACGAGTTGATTTAAAGGTTTCTGGTGCATTGACTAACTCATCGGGTTGATAAGCTTTAGCGCGGATGGCACTATGGGGACAAACCATAACACACTTACCACACTGAATGCAGATATCCGGCTCCCACACAGGTATCTCTTCGGCAACGTTACGTTTTTCCCACTTGGCAGTACCTACGGGAAATGTGCCATCAACTGGTAGAGTGCTAACAGCTAAATCATCACCTTCCCACACCATGATTTTCCCCAGCACTTCCCGCACAAATTCGGGAGCGGAGTTAAGAGTAGAGACGGGATTAATCGCGTCTGTGCTGAGAATTGTTTGTGGGACATCTACTTTATGCAAGTTGTCTAAGGTGTTGTCAACAGCTTGCAAATTCATGCGGACAACTTCAGCGCCTTTTTTACCATAAGTCTTATCAATCGCTTGTTTGATTTTAGCGATCGCTTCTTCTTGCGGCAAGACTCCCGCCAAGGCAAAGAAACAGACCTGCATAATGGTGTTAATTCTGCCACCCATGCCACTTTCACGGGCAACTTGGCTGGCATTTATGACGTATAACTTCAAATGCTTATCGATAATTTGCTGCTGCACTTTGAGCGGCAAATATTCCCAGACGCTATCTGCATTGTATGGACTGTTAAGCAGCAAAGTTGCCCCAGGAATAGCAGCTTTCAAAATATCTATGCGTTCCAGAAATCCCCAATGATGACAACCAATAAAGTTAGCTTGGTCAATTAAGTAGGTAGAGCGAATTGGCTCTTTACCAAAGCGGAGGTGAGAGACAGTCATCGAGCCAGATTTCTTAGAATCATAGACAAAGTAGCCTTGGGCGTAATTGTCGGTTTCTTCACCAATAATCTTGATAGAGTTTTTGTTAGCACCAACAGTACCATCTGAACCCAAACCATAAAACATTGCCCGAACAACATTATCCGATTCTGTAGAGAAGCTGGGGTCAAAATTTAGAGAAGTGTAAGTAACATCGTCATTAATCCCAATCGTAAAATGATTCTTCGGTTTAGCTTCAGCAAGATTATCAAAAATCCCCTTCACCATCGCCGGCGTAAATTCTTTAGAAGAAAGACCATAACGACCACCAATGACTTTAGGCAGAGGGGCTGAGGAGCGGAGGGGCAGAGGAGAATCTAATCCTAATTTCTCCTCTGCTCCCCTGCTCCCCTGCTCCCCTGCTCCCCACGCTTCATAGATAGCAGCCACAACATCCAAATACAAAGGTTCCCCGGCGCTACCTGCTTCTTTGGTGCGATCGAGAACTGCGATCGCTTTTACACTAGTTGGTAAAGCTGCAACAAACCTTTGGACATCAAAGGGGCGATAAAGTCGCACTTTCATTACACCAATTTTTTCACCACGGGCGTTAAGATAATCTATCGTTTCATGGACGGTTTCACAGCCTGAACCCATGAGAACGATAACGCGCTCGGCATCTTTAGCACCGTAATATTCATAGATTTTATAATGCCTTCCCGTGCGTTCTCCAAATTCATTCATGATGCGCTGGACAATTTCTGGACAAGCGTTGTAGTAAGGGTTAGCGCTTTCGCGTCCTTGGAAGTAGACATCGGGGTTTTGGGCAGTCCCCCGCAATACAGGACGATCTGGGGTGAGGGCGCGCCTGCGGTGAGCGAGTATGAGATGATCGTGAATGAGCGATCGCAAATCTCCATCTGAAAGCAGTTTGACTTTCTGGATTTCATGGGAAGTGCGGAAGCCATCAAAGAAGTGCATAAACGAGACTCGCGTCTCTAAAGTAGCTGCATGAGCGATGAGAGCAAAATCTTGACTTTCTTGCACCGAAGCGGAACACAGCAGGGCGAAACCAGTCGCACGAGCCGCCATCACATCGCTATGATCGCCAAAAATTGATAAAGCGTGGGTAGCCAAAGAACGGGCTGCAACGTGAACCACGGCGCTAGTCAACTCACCAGCAATTTTGTAGAAATTGGGAATCATCAACAATAATCCCTGAGATGCCGTGAAGGTGGTACTCAGGGAACCTGTTTGCAATGCCCCATGTACCGCAGCTGCGGCTCCCCCTTCGCTTTGCATCTGCACAACGCTGGGAATAGTACCCCAGAGGTTAGGACGACCTTCTGCTGACCAAGCATCTGCCCATTCACCCATTGCTGAAGAGGGGGTGATAGGATAAATGGCGATCGCTTCATTTAGTTTGTAAGCAACACGGGCGACAGCTTCATTCCCATCAATGGTTGCAAAGGTTTTGTTCATAATCTGATTTTTGTCCCCGTCTCTCAGTGTAAATAGAAGAGCAGAATTCAGGAGTCATACCATTTCTTTGTGAAGCTGCGCCAAATTTCCTTTGCTTCTTATTTCTTTCTTTGTGTCCTTTGTGTCCTTTGCGGTTCGTTCCTCATATAGTTCGGCGCACCTTCATACAGAACTGATATCAGTCATCAAAGTAATTTTTAATTGATAATGATGCTTGCAGACTCGCTAACACAATTTGTAGTTCAATCAGTATTATCTTCCGTACTCTTTTAGAGGTTTGGATGAACAAGTATTTCCCTGTAATTTTAGGAACTCTTAGATCCCCCCTAAAAAGGGGGGAATCGGAATCAAAGTCCCCCTTTTTTAGGGTAGCTACTGCGGTCTTGGGGTCTCCCCAAGACCGCAGTGGCGTGGATTTAGGGGGATCTAAAACTTTGCATACCGACAAGATGACTTGTTCATTCATCCTCTTAGTTACGAATTACGAATTAGTTTTGTACTTTACTGAATGACAAACTGCTGTATAAATAGCCAGAGCTAGGAAGTCAGAGTATTAAAATTTTAAAGTCAAAGAGTTCTCGGTAGAATTTACCATTGTTCAAATGATGATTTATTAATGGCTTTCGGCTCTTTAATTAACTTTAAATAAATACTTCATACATTAGTATCTCATCCTAAATACCGCATCTATTAATATGTATTAATCATGTACTCAATAACCAAAAGACTTATTAGATAAGGCTTTCAGTTAATAGATTATTTTTTGTGGGGTATGGGGTCGGGTTTCTGTCTTGTTTTCATCCCCGTTAGGAGAAGTTGTCAAGCATTTAATAAATAAATTAACAGTTGTCAGCGGCGATGTCGTGAAATGGACATTCACCAACACCTACCCACAAGCGGTTAAGTGTGAGTATCCAGCGCGTTAATTAACTTGACTTCATCGGCAAAATTTGCCCATCTGACAAAGTGAAATGGCCCGGCGATGGAACCCCACAGACGCTCATCAGTGTCTAAATCCCTTCCCCGGTCGAGGCTGAAAAATTCTTTAGCGTCAATCTCAAATTCATTATCTAGATAGGTATTTTTGCCGTCACGAACCACAATGCAGCCTTTACCGGGTTCAACCCTGCCTTTAAAGCTATTACCTGTCCACTCTACGACCATGTTGCAACCTGACATTTTTTCCAATTGGTCAACGGATAAATCTTTTAAACGTTCAGGTTTACGAGATGCGCCGTAAAATTTTTGTTCTTCTTTAAGGGTGTAGTGTTCAATAATAATGTGGTTTTCTGCCGGAATCAAATTCATTACCCGCAGCCGGTAGGGTTGATTGAGCATAAAATCATAAGCTTGTTCGAGAAACAAACTTACCCCTGAGAACAATTCTAAGGGAAGGGGACGGATACACACGCGAATGTGGGCATAAAAAGGCGGATTTTCAAAAGCTTGTTCTTGATTACTAAAATCAGCTGCCATCCACCGGGCTAAGGTAGCAATATCAGTAGAATGAGTCACGTCGCTTCGCTCCGAATTCAAAATTCAAAATTCAAAATTAATAATCCCCAAATTCTTCTTTACGCTCTTTGTTTCGTGTACTCTGCGTCTGGAGTGGCTAAATAAATTATTTTTATACCACAGAGGCGCGGAGAACGCAGAGAAAAAACAAGAGATTTTATGAGTCATTTTGAAAGGGCAAGTTATAGATATTACGCTGCTTAAAATCCCATTGCCTCGGCGACTGCGCCCAATTCGGCTGCAATTCCCTGTTTAAATTGACTGTGATTGTGTTTAATAGCTGTATCTGGGTCTTTTAGACCATTGCCTGTGAGGACACAAACCACTGTCGCCCCTGTGGGAATTTGGTCTTTCATCTGCAACAACCCGGCTACAGAAGCGGCGCTAGCGGGTTCGCAGAAGATCCCTTCTGATGCTGCCAAAAGTCGATAAGCGTCGAGAATTTCTGCATCGGTAACGGCGTGGAAACTTCCCTGGCTTGCGGTTTGGGCTGCGATCGCTAAATCCCAGCTAGCGGGGTTGCCAATGCGAATTGCTGTCGCGAGGGTTTCGGGATGCGCCACGGGCTGACCGTGTACTAATGGGGCTGCACCTGCGGCTTGGAATCCCATCATTCGAGGCAAGCGATCGCACTTTCCATCTTGATGATATTGACAAAAGCCCATCCAATATGCTGTGATGTTTCCCGCATTACCAACGGGGATGCACAACCAGTCTGGGGCATCACCCAAGGCATCGACAATTTCAAAGGCTCCTGTTTTCTGCCCTTCTAGGCGGTAGGGATTGACCGAATTTACCAATGTTACCGGATAGCTTTCGGCCATCTCGCGGACAATTTCTAGCGCTTGGTCAAAATTCCCTTTAATTGCCAATACTTCTGCACCATACAGCAATGCCTGGGCTAACTTGCCCAGCGCCACATAACCATCGGGAATTAATACAAAGGCATTCATCCCCCCACGTTTGGCATAGGCGGCGGCGGCGGCTGAGGTGTTACCCGTGCTGGCACAAATTACTGCTTTTGCCCCTGCTTCCTTGGCCTTGGAAATTGCCATAGTCATCCCCCGGTCTTTGAAGCTACCGGTAGGGTTTAGACCATCATATTTTACAAAAACCCGTACTTGTCTGCCAATACGTTCTGCGATCGCTGGCACTGGTATTAGAGGTGTGTTTCCCTCCAACAGAGTTACCACCGGTGTTTTTTCGCTCACAGGCAAGTATTGGCGATAGGCTTCTATCAGTCCGGGCCAGGGTTGGCGATGAGATTTAGCAACAGATAGGCTCAAAGTCACGGGATTTAAAATTTCTTAATGTAAGGATTGGATATTTAGAGAGGGTGGCAGATGGAAGCATCGGATGGGGAAGAGGAAGAAAGTGGATTTTTCTTTGCTCTGTCCCAGCCCCTTAATTGCAAAAGAATATTACTTAAGAATATTATTTTTTGTGGTGCAGGTGTTTCACTTGCCATTTTTATTTAGAATACCAGTTAAATACGCAATGCGCTGTCTCTCCTTGGCAGTAGCCTTGGGCAACTACCTGTCCATCTAATCTCGCTTGGGCTTCGTTGCTATTTTGCCTCGAAATTTATCAAACAGAATTCAGGAGTCATGGGGCAGTGTTTTCTTTGGAACACAGCCATTCTGTTCACCGTCTCTTATGATTGAACCGAAAACCCATTAGAGTAATTGATTTAAAATACACAATATTTTAATAAAGCTTAAAAGAGCATTATTATATTATTTCTAATGGTGTGAATTAAATTGTGGATTTAATTAACGATGCCTACTTGTTTATCTAGTGTTTCCGATCGCGAATCCCAGGCTAACTGGGTCAGTAAGCTAACCAAGTCTTATTATCAAGACGATCAACAAGCTAAATTTATGCATTTACAAGCAGAAGTAGACTCTCTGTTGCAGCAGTTGGAAAACCTGAAGCACCAACGTTTAGCCGACACTGAGACTAGCCAAAAGGAATAAGTCAGTTTTGGAAATAGCGATGTCTACGACGGGCTACGCCTACGCCAGTGCCTCTTGAATTTAAATTTGAGTAAGGGGCGTGCTATTCAAAGCGCTGATTTTTCTCTGACCAGCGTCTCAAACTGTAGTTATGAGCATTTTCTACTAGCAAAGCTAAGGATTGCACGTCTGAAAGCCTGGCGATCGCAGAGAGTCTTTGTAAATCATTTCCTGTAAAATCAGTGTAAATGACTTGATTGCGATCGGATAAAATTATAGTCCGGTCACGGTGTTGCTCTGTATTTCCCCCCTGAATTTCCGGTGGAGACTGATTCAAAGATGCGATTGCTGCTGCTGAGATAGTCAGTATTATTTCTGGTTGAGCGTTATTTGTTAAATCAATCACTTGAACGGGCCAATCACCCAACTTTTGCTGCATCTGCTCAAAGCTAGGAATAGCACCAGCCGGAACTTCACCAGATTGCTGTAAAGATTTCCACAGACTCGATAATATTACCTTTACCCCTTGGGGATTTTGTTGATACAGTTCTTGTAGGGTGATGGGAGATGGTTGTATCCATTCCAGTGCTGCATTTGTTAAGGCTAAAGGTTTGGGTTGGATAACATCGTTTTGATTCTCTGGAATTTTTGGCCCCGCAGCTAATAGGCGTAAAACTTTACCCTGTAGTTGCACCGCTTTGATAGCCGCGATAGTAATTTTTTGCTCTCCATTTGGCAACCAGACTATAATCTGGATTTCCGGGTCAGAAGTGATTCCCAAAGTTTTCCAGAAAAATTTGGCAGTATCAGTTTTGGGTGGGTTCAAATTCTCGAAGGGGGAATTTAGCCAGCTTTTACCGTCATTGAATGCATTTACCTCTACCTGATACCAAACTTGGTTATCTGTGAGTTTCAAGTCTTCTGGAGAATTGGGTTGCAGCCACTCAGTGCTAGTAACTTGAGTAATTGGTTGCACTGTACCGACAATTTCACTAGGGTGAGTAGAGGATATTTGCGATTTTGCATCCTCACCATTGAGTCTTGCTAACAGACCTTGAATATAGGCAAGATTATCTTTTGTAATTTTTGGTTGCGCTTTTAACCAAGAATTAGCATGTTCTTCTCCCTGCTGAACAGCTAAAGTCAGCACGAACCAAGCTTGCACCTCTAGTCTATTTGGGTTCACCCGTAACGCCTGAGCAGTTCGATTCCATAACCGGTTCTTATCCGCTTTCAGTAAAGTAGCAATTTCTTGGACATTATGTGGTGACGCTTCAAACACCTGTAAAGCTTTCTCCCAGCGACCATCAATCAAGTTTGCTAGTACTTCTTGACTAGGACTTGCCCATTTTTTCTGGGCTTGGATTTTAGTAAGTTGGGAATGCAAACGAATCAAATCCATTTGCGCTTGCGCCGCCTGTGGAAAAACTCCTTTGTGCTGTTTCTTGATGAATTTCAACCATTCAAAGGCTGGTGTCCACAGTCCACTACGGGCAATTGCTAGGGCATTTTGGTATGCAGAATCCTTGAGGGCTGGTGATTTGAGGCTAATCGCCTCTAATTCAATTGGTTTGAGTAATAACTTCACAGGCTTGACTTGGTAAACCTGTAAATGCGGTTCTAAACCTACTGTTTCATCAACAACTAACTCTTTTGTCGCATCACCAGTTACCTGTTGCCATTTGGGTAATTGTCCGTTGGGACTTGTCCAAGACAACATTTGTATTAAATTGGTGCGTTCTGGATTGTAATACACAATGTTACCGTAAGCGATCGCACCATTTCCTTGTTGGTGTTTACCCCGCAAATTAAACCAAACCCCTGGTGATGGTGTCCCACCATCAAACCGTTGCACTTCAGTTAAAGGTAAGGGAACACTGATATCTTGCAGTTCTAATGTTCCATCAAGTGAGGGAGAAATCACAAAGGATTCTTCCGGCCCAGTTACAGATAATTGAGTCGTTAGGTAGTAGTAATTTTCTGACTGAGATTTAAACTCTAACTCTTTTGAGCGCTCGTAAACCCTGAGTTCTACAAGTTTTTTACAATCAGATTGACAATTAGCACGCTGCTGCCAAACTGGTAGTAAAAAAGAGTCTTTTGCATCCTGACGTAGAGGTAGATTTTCACCAAATATTTGGTTTTTTTGACTCAAATCGAGTTGAATTTGTTTGAGAGTTTTGGGGTGTTCGTACTTACCAAGAGGGATTTGGGCCCATGCAGGTAAAATTTTATTTAGCCAGCTTACCTGGTCTGGATTGAAGATGAAGAGAACACTAATCCAGGCAAAAGCCATAACTAGACTAGCACTACTCAACAGAATTGCGATCGCTAGCATTGACGACAACCAACTTCCCCGTTTTAGCCTTTTCTGGGGTTTTTTAACGACGCGTTTCATCACAACTGCATGAGGTTTATTTTGTTTCGAGGTTTTTGGTATCGGCTTGCGTGAACGATTTGCCATAGATTGGGGATTAGGGATTGGGGATTAGAGATTGGGAATTAGAGATTGAGAATTCTTACCCAGTCCCCAGTCCCCAATACCCTGTTATACTCGTCCTTTCAGAAGTTGCCCAGAAAGATTTAAGTCTCATTTTCGACAAAATACGTAAATTTTCCCATGTGAATGTTAGACAACAGCGAATACACTCTTCACTTGAGTATGTGAAGAGTGTAAAAAGTTGAAAGGTAGACTTATTAGCCGCAGTTATCGCAAAACCTGGATGCTCGCATGGTTACTAATTGCGGGAGTAAATGGCGTTGCACAAAAAGTACTAGCACAAGAGTACACAGACACTGTAACTACTCAAGCGCAGGAGAGTACAGATTTAAATTCTTCTCTCCTCTCCCCAAAAGATTCGATGGCGCAAGTTACATCGGTTTCTCAACTCAAGGACGTACAACCCAATGATTGGGCATTCCAAGCATTACAGTCTTTGGTAGAACGCTATGGTTGTATAGCTGGCTATCCAGATAGTAGCTATCGCGGTAATCGCGCCTTAACTCGGTATGAATTTGCCGCCGGCGTGAATGCTTGTTTAGATAGAGTCAACGAATTAATCACTACAGCCACCAGCGATTTAGTCACCCGTGAAGATTTGGCAATATTACAAAAATTGCAGTCAGAATTTGCCTCAGAATTAGCAATTTTGCGGGGTCGTGTTGATAGTCTAGAAGCCAGAACTGGCGAAATTGAAGCTAACCAATTCTCAACAACAACCAAACTCAGTGGATTACTAATAGTCGGCATTCAAGGACGGACTAACAATCGTGGTGATGTTAATCCTAGAGATGGACAAAAAGATACAAATGATGCAGGGACAAACACTGATGTTATCTCCTTAGCGCAATTATATTTAACTAGTCAAATCACTCCTAGTAGTTACTTGTTTACAGGTCTTTTAGCTGGTAGAGGTACTAGTGCGCCAAGATTTACCAATAGTGTTTCTCGGAATGATGTTTTACTTGGCTACGAATTTCCTACAGACAACTTGATTGTAAGTGACCTTAATTTTCATTGGCTGGTGACAGATAAATTAGCAGTGATGGTAGGAACAGAAGGTGTAAGTATGCCTGCTGCTTTCCGAGGCCCAAATCGAGTAGAAAGTGCTGCAACAGGGCCATTATCTTATTTTGCCCAAAGAAACCCAATTTTAAATATGGGATACGGTCACGGCGGTATAGCTATTGATTGGCAATTTGCTAAACGCGCTAGTTTGCAGGCAATTTATACTGCTTATCAACCAGGAAACCCCACTAAAGGTAGCGGTTTATTTGATGGAACTAGAACTACAGGTGTGCAATTGCTGCTGACACCAACCGATACTCTCGATTTAAGTTTGTATTACGTTAACAATTACTCTTCAGATGGTTGTTTACTAACTTTTGTTGGTGATGAATGCTTAACTGCGGTTAATACAACTACCGGGAAATCAGCGCCATTACAAACCAACGCCGTCGGTGCGACTATAACTTGGCAAGTCTCTCCTCATCTGAGTGCAGGTGCATGGGGTGGCTATACTAAATCTTATATTCCTGGGCAATCTGGAAATGTAGAGACGACGAATTATATGGTCTTTCTAAATTTCCCTGATTTATTGAAGAAAGGAAATTTAGGCGGAATTTATGTCGGTCAACCTCCTAAAATCACCAGTAGCGACCTACCTGTAGGGAATAATGTCCCTGATTTTATTAATACCGGCTTAGGACGTGCAGGTGGGCAACCAGGGACAACCACTCAAATTGAGGCATTTTATCGTTTCCAGCTAACAGATAACATCAGCATTACACCAGGAATAATTCATCTATTGCAACCTGCTAACACACCAGATAATGACTCAGTTACCATTGGCATTCTGCGGAGTACTTTTAGTTTTTAATTTTGTTTGCAGATAAACATCATAGGAATGACAGCATTTTTCAGGTAGGATGAACGGTCGAAAAATTCAGCTTTTTGGTGATTTTTGCGTAAGTTCTGGAGATATAAAAAAAGGTTTGGCGGTGAACCAAACCTCTATATAAATCCAGTACATAACAACATCCCGAATTAATTTACTCATTATTATATTCATAGGGCATCTTCCTATAGGATGTGTGCAAATATCCTCAAACCTGATGGACTATTTTTCGAGTATAATCGAATACCTAAAAAGGAAACTTGCTGTAAGGTGATTTTTACAGCAAGCAAAATAAAAGACGGGGGTTAGCCCGTCTTCTGTATAATTAAGTAAAAACATCTTGGTAATTTCTGCAATATATCAAAATCCTTTAATCACAATCTGCCAAATTGCCAAATGCTCACCAATAAAACACGAATATTAATCTCTCTGTAATTGGGTATTTTTATAAGCTATAAATTTTACTCTCAGTCCAAATTAATAGTTGCTTAAAGGGTAAGTAGATGGGCGTGAATAAATATAATATGTTCCGTCATTGCGAAGCATTACGAAGCAATCGCAGAGTCTCTGGGATTGCTTCGCAATAACATCTTATATTTAATTATGCCTACCTACTTATAATGATGAACCCTAACAAAAACATGCTTTTATATGGTTTTATATTATTAATCAATGTCACATAGGGCGTGCCAATTCGGGATATAAAAAAAGCTGCGACCCCGAATAGCCCATTGTAGACATCGCACTATTCAGTTGGATATACTTATAGCACTAGTATTTGATTTTTGAAATACACGTAGGGTGTGTTAGCAAAGCGTAACGCACCAACAGCTTAGGATGGTGCGTTACGCTATCGCTAACACACCCTACAAGACTACCGAGATTTTTTCAGAAATCAAATATGATTCCTATATGATTTCTCTAGATAGAAAAATTACTGACAACGAAGTTCATCATGAACCTAAATATAGTTGATGACAAATTGCAGATAGAATTTACCTTTAAAGAGCAACTGCTAGCTGTTCGCTTGAATAAACTTTGGCAAATATCACTAGCCCATATTGAACAAGTTACAACAGCCGAACCCCAAAGCAATTGGCGAGAATTGCGTGCCCCTGGTAGCTTTATTCCTGGAGTGGTTAAGGCTGGAACTTATTACACTAACCGAGGTAAAGAGTTTTGGTATGTGAATCGAGAGACAAATTATTTAACTATTCAATTGCGAGATGAATCTTATAATCGGATTATCTTAACTATTGATAACAATGAGTCTTGGCAACAAAGACTTGCTCAAATAATTGCTGCATAGTTAACTCATTCAAGTATCTACACTAAATCTTCCGGCATTGCATAAATGCGGCATGAGTTTCTGGTTGAAACCATTGAAAATTCGTTACAAATTGGGCAAAATCATCCCATGATTCAGCAACGCCAATATTCCTTGCGAAATGCTACCACTATTAAGGGAAGCAGCAGCCCTCTTATAATAACCATTCCCAGTCTAAGACTGGGAACAAGGTAATCTATCACAGGTTTGTCTAGACAGACTTCTATTTTATTTACTGTTCTCTCTATTAACCACCAGCAACAGCAGGAACAATACTTACTTCATCGCCATCTTTCAAAGCTGTGTTAATACCATCTAAATAGCGAATATCTTCGCTATCGACGTAAAAATTTACAAACCGACGGAGCTTGCCTTCTTCATCGCATAATCTGGATTTAATACCAGGAAAGCTTTGTTCTAAGGATTCCAACAATTCAGCAATGGTGCTACCGTTGGATTCTAGACTAGCTTGATTATGAGTCAAATTTTGAAGAGTGGTAGGAACTAAAACTGTTACAGCCATAGAAGTACAAAGTGAGGAGTGAAAAGTGAGGAATACAATTAAGAGTTATGAATAAAAAACTCACAACTCATAACTAAACGAGGACTTGTTGCCATTCCAAGCGATCCAGAGTCCGCGATCGCTCTAGAGCGCGTTCAAAACTATCAAGTTTAGCATCAATAGTCAAGGGTTCGCCAACGTAGCCTTGGATTGCTTCTTGGGTTTTCAAACCATTGCCGGTGATGTAAATCACGGTAGTTTCATCTGGATCGATTTTGCCAGCTTCTACCAGTTTTTTCAGCACGGCCACGGTTGTACCACCAGCCGTTTCGGTGAAGATGCCTTCGGTTTCTGCCAGCAACTTGATGCCATCAATAATTTCTGCATCATTGACTGATTCAATATTACCACCAGTTTTCTGGGCTAACTCTACAGCATAAATGCCGTCTGCGGGATTACCGATCGCTAGGGATTTCGCAATTGTATTCGGTTTCACTGGCTTAATAAAGTCGCGTCCTTCTTTGAAGGCTTGAGCGATGGGCGAACAACCCTCAGCTTGAGCGCCACTGAAACGGACGCTCTTGTTTTCTACTAAACCAACTTCTATAAATTCTTGGAACCCTTTATAAATTTTGGTAAATAGTGAACCAGAAGCTAAAGGAGCAACCACATGATCAGGTAATTCCCAGCCTAGTTGTTCCGCAACTTCAAAGCCTAACGTCTTGGAACCTTCAGAGTAGTAAGGACGCAGGTTAATATTGACAAAACCCCAGCCATGTGTATTAGCAACTTCCGAACAAAGACGATTGACTTGATCGTAGTTGCCTTTGACGGCCATCAGCGTGGGACTGTAGATCAGGCTACCGATAATTTTACCAGCTTCTAAATCTGCGGGGATGAACACACAGCAATCTAAACCGGCATGGGCTGCGATCGCAGCTGTAGAATTTGCCAAGTTACCAGTGCTAGCGCAAGAAACAGTAGTGAAACCCAACTCTCGCGCCCTCGACAGAGCGACTGATACTACCCGATCCTTAAAGCTTAAGGTGGGCATATTAACGGCATCATTTTTTATATAAAGCTTATTTAGACCCAGGCGACGGGCAAGACGGTGGGAACGAACCAAGGGAGTCATCCCCGTTCCCACATCTATAACATTGTCAGTTGCGACAGGCAAAAAGGGACGGTAGCGCCAGATTGAATTGGGCCCAGCTTGAATTGTTTCACGAGTGACAGTCAGACGCAGGGCGTTGTAGTCATACTTGACTTCTAATGGGCCAAAACATGACTCACAAACATTACTGGCTTTGAGTTCATATTCGGCACCACATTCCTTACACTTTAAGGCTTGAAAGTAGGCAGTGCTGGTTTGGGTTAGGTTTTGGGTTTTGATTGCCTGAGTCATAAACTAGCTTTCCCTGTTTGTCTGTCGGCTGTCGCCTGATAGTAACACGAGCAAAAATACCAGTCAAACATACCCGACAAAAACTATCGGGTATGCTTGGTATTCAAAGGAATGATTCTTGTAAAACTTTGATACAAGCAATTCCTTTGTTTCGTATTTACACTGGCAAGCATGATATCGCCAAAAATGACAATAGTTTTAATTCCTCAGTCTTAACACTGACAGCTTATATGAGTAAATTGCATTTTAGTTATGATTAATTTGCATCCAGATGAAGAATTATCCCATTTAAGCGATTTAGAGCGGTTAGTTAACCTTCCATTTTTTTATCTAAACGACTCTACAGGGTTCTACGCATATATAGCAGTAAGGACTCAAAAGCCTTTCCAAATATAAGTTTTAGTATTTTTAACACCCCGATCAAAACCCAAAAATTGCTATGTGTATTGCCAAAATGAAGTTAATTTTTCAGATGTGATTGCACTGATGCAGCGCCAGAGAAGTTACTTATTTATACGGAAGATTTTTTTTGCTATAAAAGCTACATTGCTATTTACATTTAAATTCCAGAAAAAAACATAGTAACAAATTACACATATTTACGATTATGAGACTTCCAAGAAATAAATTACTCAAATAAACGAACCACAGAGACAAGGCAGCGCGGTCTTGGGGGTTTCCCCCATGAGCGACTGCCGCACAGAGA
>NZ_JBALBW010000057.1:0-41357 GCF_036919895.1 Nostoc sp. | reverse complement strand
AATTCAGTCCCCAGTCCCCAGTCCCCAGTCCCCAGTCCCCATTTTCTACTCCTCTTCACCTCCTACTTGATCCCCACGTTCCAGTTCCCAAAGAATTTGATTTCCTTCACGGCGTACCCGTGACACTATCCAGTTTCGCCAGCGCCATTGATCTCCCCGACTGGTAACAGCGCTGGCGTGGACATCCATCAAGTCTGCTAACTCAGAACTGGTGATTAAGTAGCCTTTTTCTGAAATTTCGTCAGCGATATGCAGAGTTTCGACCAAGCTGCGGAGTTGCAAAACCCTCATTTCTGGAGGTTTTTCTTCGATTGCGGCCGCACTTGGCCCAGTTGATGGTTCCATAACGGTTATTTGTGGTGCAGAAGTACTGATTTCTTGCAGATTTTGGTTAATTATTCGAGACTTTTTTTCATAATCAGCTACTTTTGCTACATTTAGTTCATTTGTGGAAGGTAAAGATTGATAAAAATTTGCAGGAGTTAGTTGTTGTAGGGAAGGGATTTTGCCACTGGCATAAGTGCGAGCGATCGCATCACAACGTTCGTTACCTATGTTACCAGAATGTCCCCGGACGTGTTGCCATTTTACCTGTTGGGTATTGAGTTCATCAAGAGTTTCCAAAAGCTCTTGGTTTTGGACGGGTTTACCATCTGACTTTTTCCAGCCTTTCTTTTTCCAGCCTTTCACCCACTTGGTAACGCAGTTAATCAGGTATTCACTATCGGTATGGAGCGTAATTGGTTCAGCTTGTTGAGATGTTTGCAGGAATTGGAGGGCTGCGATCGCAGCTTGCATTTCCATTTTATTATTGGTGCTATGAGAGGATGCATCGCCCATTTCGTGGATTGAGCCATCGCTGAAGTAGACGACAACTCCCCAACCGCCAGGGCCAGGGTTCCCGGTACAAGCGCCATCGGTATATATGCTTTGGATTATAGGTTGAGTGGACATGGTTTAGAATATCGAACCGCAAAGGACGCTAAGGCAAGAGTGATTAGCTGCGAATTTTTTAAAGAATATCCAGGCTATTATACCGATTCGCACTCCAGCAACAACGCTCCATTAGAAGGCTGTTGTGACGAAAAATGGTGTTTGGCTATTGTAGTGGGTATTGAGCAACCAACACTGAAGATCCTATTTGGCTGGCTACTAACCCCATATCTGCGTTACTGATGAATGTTTTCTATGTTGCGATCGCTTTTTGCTTGGCAAGTGTGAATACTACCTTAAATTGCACTAATTAAATTTTGCTTTGCAGTCGGGTTAAGTAGGGGCTAAGGTTGATGTAATCTGTTTATATTTGCATGATTCCTATAGCACTCCTCTTCTGTTACGACACTAAAATCAAGATTGTATTCAAACTTTAACAAAAACATCTATGCAAATAATTAAAAAAATCTCCCCTATTCTACGAATATTTTTATTATCAGTTATAGTTTTAGGCATCATTTTTTTATTTAATAAATTATCGTTAAATTCTGTTGAAATTAGTAGCATAGAGTTTATTGGTGAAGCCACTTTGCCCAAAGGTTTAATTTTAAAAAAAACTGAATTAGGCGGTTTATCTGGAATTACATATAATGCAAAAAATAACCTTTATTATGCTATTTCTGACGATCGGGGACAAAAAGCTGCTGCCCGTTTCTACACCCTGAAAATAGACTTAAGTAAGGGTTATCTGCAAAAAGGTGGAGTTATTCCTGTCAATGTTACCACATTATTAAATGACAAGGGTCAAATATTTCGCCCTGGTGAAACTGATACAGAAGGTATTGCCTTAACTAATAAATCAACTGTATTTATTTCTTCTGAAGGAGATGCAGCAAAACTAATTAATCCTTTTATTAAAGAGTTTTCACTATCTTCTGGCAAAGAAATTACAACATTTACCATCCCAAACAAATTTTTGCCAGATAAAAGTGGTAAACAAGGTATCCGCAACAATTTAGCTTTTGAAAGCCTTACTATCACACCCGATAAAAACCATCTATTTACAGCCACTGAAAATGCTTTAATTCAAGATGGTATTGCCGCCAAACCTCACATCGGTAGTCCTTGCCGCATTTTGCAATATAACTTGCTTAATAACCAGCCAGAAAAAGAATTCCTTTACCAAACAGAAGCCGTATCACCATTTTTAAATCTGACTGGCAAATTCGCTAGTGGATTACCTGATTTACTTGCTCTCGATAATCAAGGAAACTTCGTAACTTTAGAACGGTCTTTTACTGGTTTAGGATTTGCTATTTCCTTGTTTCAAGTTTCTTTAGAAGGATCTGATGATATTCACAATATTGATAGCCTTTTAGCAGTTGACTCGAAAAATATTAAACCAGTTCATAAAAAACTACTGTTAGATTTGAGAAGCCTAGATGTACTGCTAGACAACATTGAAGGCTTAACTCTTGGCCCCAAACTACCCGATGGTCAACAATCATTAATTCTTGTCAGTGATAACAATTTTAACTCACTGCAACGAACTCAAATACTAGCCTTCAAAATGAAAATTGAAACACCACTGAGTAGATTAATTCGGCGATTACTACCGAATCTCAACCGCTAACTGTACAGAGATATCGCACCTTTAATACTATTTACTTATTCTCCTGTGTATTCACGGAATCTATTAGGCAACTTTATCTAGCCTATTCATAGTTTCCGTGTAATTTCTCAGCCGTATTCCTTAATAAATATGTTACATAATGTTTAGGAAATTTTGCAGACAGATTAACCTTGATGGTGGTGGATGATTAATCTCCTACAAATTATGATATTTTTTAGATTTAAATTAGTGCCTAACTATACTTATTAAAGTAATTTGCCAACAATATTTTTCATAAATGATTTTTATGCCACAAAAAAAAACTGAGAATATGGTAGGGCAAAAAGCAGAATTAGACGATTATATTGGGCAATTTTTAAATAATCGCTATTTAATCAGGGATTTGATCGGTAAAGGGGGGATGGGGAGAGTTTATTTAGCAGAAGATAGTGCTAAAGGTGCTATGCCGATCGCAATCAAAATTTTATCACTCAGTTTGGCAAATCAGCAAATGTCCCAACGCTTTGCCAGAGAAATTTTTATTGGCGCTCAATTGGGGCGTAAAAGTAAACATATTGTTCGCATTTTAAGTTATGGCGTTACTGAAGATAAAACCCCTTTTTTTGTAATGGAATACCTTCAAGGAAAAAATCTCAAACAAATTCTCAAAATTAAACCCTTAACAATACCCAAGTTTTTGGAGATTTGTAATCAAATTTGTTTAGGCTTACAATGCGCCCACCAAGGTATCAGCCTCAAAGGAGAGATTTATCCCATTGTTCACAGAGATATAAAACCCGAAAATATATTCCTTAGCGAAGATAGTAAACAAGGAGAAATTGTTAAAATACTAGATTTTGGCATTGCCAAATTTTTAACAGAACGAAGTGGGATGACTCTGACAGATTCTTTTATTGGCAGTTTACCTTACTGTTCTCCAGAACACATGGAAGGGCGTAAATTGCTAGATGTACGCTCTGATATTTATAGTTTGGGAGTACTAATGTTTGAAATGCTGACAGGAAAACATCCATTTCAGACAAAAAGTAACTCTTTTGGTACTTGGTATCAAGCGCATCGCTTTCAACTGCCACCTACAGTTGAAGAAGTGAATCCGCAAGTTAAAATACCGCAAGGATTAGAAAAATTATTGATGAGTTGTTTAGCGAAAGAAGTAAGCGATCGCCCGCAAAATATTAACCAAATATTAGAAGAATTAGAAAAGGTTAATAATCAGATTAAGGATGTTATTCCTAACAAGAGTAGTGAGATTATTAAACTCTCACTTCCGGTTCAATTAGTCCCTGCAACTTTATTGTCAGAACAAGAGTGTTTGCAGAAAAACTGGCCTAAAAATAAGCCAATTGGTGCGATTGGTTTTCCCCATTTACTACAAACTCCTCAAAGACCTATACCAACTTTTTGGGCAATGTTGCCCAAACAAGAAATTACAAAATTTTTGGATAAAGTACATGGCACTGAATTTATTAGTCAAATTAACGTGTACCCGATGCTATTGTGGGTAACAGTCCTATACAATGCCCAGCCTTCTATGACTAAGTGGCTACCTTATTTTCTAGATTTGAAAGATAATAAAGGGCAGAACATAGCACGAAGTTTAGCAGAGGTAGGATATTATCATCTACTATTTTTTCCCCTAGAAGATCCAAACCGTTGCTCTCATGTAACGACTTTAAGCCTCACAGCCAATCAGCGCCAGCAACTTCTAGATTGGCTAGATATGAGTCAACAGTCAAATGAATTAATTTTGTCTAATCAAGCTAAAACTCTTCTAAAAACAGAGTACGACAAATTGAAATTAGACATTTTACAAAAGTTAGCCGCAGATCAAAAAGCTGAGAAAGAAGGTTTAAAAAATTGGATGGCTAAATTTTTGGAGATTTTTTTTAAGCTTTTATCACATTCTTGAAAGTTTGCGGCTCAAAATCAAAAAGCTTACCACCATTACCTAAGCATATTCTTATGTGTGTATTGCTATCTTTAAATAGACTCAGTAGCAGAGGTGAATAAAGTGAATCAAAGCCCATTTATATCTCCAAATAGTACGGGCTTGCTTGCTAATCGTTATCAACTCAAGCAATTAATTGGTAGCGGTGGTATGGGTGAAGTTTTCTTAGCAAATGATATTTTGTTAGGAGGTATACCAGTTGCTATCAAGTTTTTGACTCAGACTGTTGTCGATAGCAAGATGCAACAAGATTTTGCTCGTGAAGCTTTAATGAGTGCGGCTTTGAGTCAAAAGAGCTTACATATAGTGCGGGCGTATGATTATGGTGTAAATGAAAAAGGAAAACCATATTATGTCATGGAATATCTAAGTGGTAAGAGTTTAAAAGATTTAATTCCGCTACCATTATCGATGTTTTTGACTCTCTCTCGCCAAATTTGTTTAGGCTTACAGTGCGCCCATCAAGGTATTAATATTGATGGAAAAATTTGTCCGTTAGTTCATCGAGATATAAAGCCTGCCAATATATTAGTTATTCCCGATCCAATATTGGGTCAGTTAGTTAAAATCCTCGATTTTGGAATTGCTAGATTTTTAAATTACGCATCAACAGCCAGCACAAGTAGAGGATTTAATGGCACTTTGCCTTACTGTTCTCCAGAACAGCTAGATGGGGAAAAATTAGATAGTCGTTCTGATATTTACAGTCTGGGTGCAATGATGTTTGAAATGCTCACAGGGAAAAAACCCTGGGAACCCGAAACGGATTACTTTGGTGCTTGGTATAAAGCACATCACTTTGAAGCACCAAAAACGATCGCAGATGTTAAACCTACTCTGAAAATACCTCAGAAGCTAAATAATTTAATTATGTCTTGTCTTGCAAAAAAGGCAAGCGATCGCCCACAAAATATCGCTCAAATTTTGCAAGTATTAAATAGTTTAGAACAGTCAGATTGTCCTGGCTTACCTACAGATTTAGCTTCTAATTCTATCCTTAGTCGTCCCTTAGATTCGGGATTAGCAATCACAGTAGAACAAAGCTGTCGGCAACTTTTGTGGCCTCAAAATAAACCAACTCAAGAAATTGTTTTTCCCCAGCTTATAGATACTCCACAAGGATCTATAACAGCACTATGGTTAATGTTACCTAAACAAGAAATCAAAAACTATACGGTTTCTAACCGTTATAACCAGTTTATCTTCATGACATCCCCTCACCCAATGCTGTTGTGGGTGACTGTACTCTACAATCGGCAATTGGCTCCTAAGTGGCTACCGTGCTACCTAGATATGCAAAATCCTCAAAATCTTAAACTGGTGAGTTTGCTGGCTGAAAATGAACACTATCCTTTGATTTTCTTTACTCTGCAAGCACCACATTCCTGTACCTGCGTTCTCAGCAGTCCTATTGAACTAACTCAGCGACAAATGTTGAAAACCTGGGTGCAACAGGCTCATTGTCTACCACCAACTTCTCAGCCCCAATTGAGCAAACAGCTATTAAAACAGCAGTATAAACAAATGCAATCCCGGATATTGCAACATCTGGAATCCAAGCCCCAGGTTGTTTTATCAAGGTTTTAACGGTAAATTCGCACCTGAGAGAGACGGGGCAAAAATGATTCTTAATTTCCCACTCAAAAACACTTGACAAGTTAGAAAAAAATAGTGATAATAGCAAAGTTGACAAACAAGGGACTGTAGTTCAATTGGTTAGAGCACCGCCCTGTCACGGCGGAAGTTGCGGGTTCGAGCCCCGTCAGTCCCGTTATAAATTTATAGATAGTGAATCACCGAAATAAACTTCGGTGATTTTGGATTTTGAATTCAAAGGGATTGACTCAGAATTCAGGGTTTGAATATAAGCTACATTTATCATGCTTTGCAAAAGAGAGAATTAACTGTGACTGTTAGAGTCCGTATTGCGCCGAGTCCAACCGGAAATTTACATATTGGTACAGCTAGAACGGCTGTATTTAACTGGCTATTTGCCCGTCACCACGGCGGGAAATTTATTCTGCGAATAGAAGATACAGACCTAGAGCGATCGCGTCCCGAATACACCGACAATATTCTTGAAGGATTGCGTTGGCTGGGACTGAACTGGGATGAAGGGCCATTTTTCCAATCTCAACGCCTGGATCTTTATAAAGAAGCAGTACAAAAACTGCTAAATCAAGGATTAGCCTATCGCTGCTACACTACTTCCGAAGAACTAGATGCGCTAAGAGAAGCCCAAAAAGCTAGAGGCGAAGCTCCCCGCTACGATAACCGTCACCGCAACCTCACCCCAGAACAACGCGCAGCTTTTGAAGCAGAAGGTCGTTCTTCTGTAATTCGCTTCAAAATCGAAGATGGGCGGGAAATTGTCTGGAACGACCTAGTAAGAGGAAAAATGTCTTGGCGAGGTAGCGATTTAGGTGGTGATATGGTTATCGCCCGCGCCTCAGAAGAGGGTAGCGGTCAACCTCTATACAACTTTGTCGTTGTAGTGGATGACATCGACATGCAAATCACTCATGTCATTCGCGGAGAAGATCACATCGCCAATACCGCCAAGCAAATTCTGCTGTATGAAGCAATGGGTGCAATAATCCCAGAGTTTTCCCACACACCGCTAATTTTGAATATGGAAGGACGCAAGCTTTCTAAGCGAGATGGTGTTACTTCTATTTCTGAATTTCAGAAAATGGGCTTTACTCCTGAAGGCTTGGTGAATTACATGACATTGCTCGGTTGGTCGCCACCAGATTCAACTCAAGAAATATTTACCTTAGAAACAGCAGCTAAGGAGTTTGGCTTTGAACGGGTAAATAAAGCGGGTGCAAAGTTTGACTGGGACAAGCTAGATTGGTTGAACAGTCAGTATCTCCACAATACGCCAGTAGATAAACTCACAGATTTACTCATACCCTTTTGGGAAGCGGGTGGGTATAAATTTGATGGTGGAAGAGATCGCGCCTGGTTAGAACAGCTTGTAACTTTAATTAGCCAGAGTTTGACTCGTTTAGTAGATGCAGTAGCTCAAAGCCAACTGTTTTTTAGCGACACGGTTGAATTTAGCGAAGAAGGTAGTACGCAACTGAAACAAGAAGGTTCTACTGCTGTCCTTGAGGCGATTGTTACAGCTTTAGAAAATCAGCCGCAACTGTCGGAAGCCGCCGCCCAGGATATTATTAAACAAGTGGTGAAAGAGCAAAAAGTCAAAAAAGGCTTGGTGATGCGATCGCTCCGAGCAGCCTTAACTGGAGATGTTCATGGCCCCGACCTCATTCAATCTTGGTTACTACTAAATCAGATTGGTTTAGACAAGTCGCGTTTGAATAGAGCAATAACAGAAGCTAATTAGCAATTACCTCCAGATTTTAGAAATATTTTATTTAGGGGCGCACAAACCTGCGCCCCTATCCATAAGCTAGAGCAACTATAAGAACAAAAAATCATTGACTAATTACTAATGAATTATCCTTAATTTTAAATCTAAAATAGGTAGTCAATTCTCCTCATGTTGGGAACTTGGTGTGTAAAATTCATGTCTTCAGAAACACTTAGAAGCGAACGTAATTACAATGCCGACAAAAGCGCTCAATAGAGGGATGAGATTATCGTTGATGATAGTTACGCTCTTCATCACATCGACAGTTAACGCTGTGACGGATGCTCAGGAAACGCCAACGATATTTGGAGATGTCACCATTAGCCCTCAGTTTTCGCCAGACCCCTTGACAGTTCGCGGGATGAGTGGTGGTTCAATATCTGGGAGTAAAGTCGGTGGGAGAATCGAAACAGCCACTGGCCCTTGTACCGGATTTGTTGATGAAACACCAGACCACACATTAGCACTAACAAGTAAATTTGACTACCTGAAGTTGCAAGTCCAAAGTCCTGAAGACACCACGATCGTTATTAAGGGGCCGGGTGGTACTTGGTGCAATGATGATTTTGATGGCAAAAATGCTGGCATTATTGGTGAATGGCTGGCTGGAAGTTACCAAATTTGGGTTGGTTCCTACGAAAAAGGTAAGTACCTTCCTTACACTCTAAAAATTACAGAAGTTAAGTAGGGAATGGGGAATAGGGCAATAATCAATTGCTTCTGTAGAAACGCGATTAATCGCGTCTCTACCCCTAAATATGATGATTGTGAGGGGTTGAAAGGACATGAGGAGCCTTCTGGATAAATTCTCTGTGGCTTTGCATCCTGTTGCGCTCCCTTTTCTCGTGCGATATTGTATTAAAATTAAGTTAACTTTGATTAAGATTCTTGTTGGCATTGCCATAATGCTCTTATTGCCTTATGGCAGTGCATATAAGAGATCAAATTAAACAAAATGGATTTATAGGCATCCGTTTAACAGCTTAGAGTGACAGAGTGATTAACATTCGGTTGCTCAGGCTAACGAGTTGTATAGGCATCTAGAGGCAAATTAAGATGAAATTCTCTTGGAAAGTCGTAGTACTCTGGACATTGCCGGCTTTGGTAATTGGCTTTTTCTTCTGGCAGGGGGCTTTTGCAGGCGCTCCTACTGACATGAACAAGAATACAGCCAATACCCGCATGACTTATGGTCGCTTTCTAGAATACTTGGACGGCGATCGCGTCAGCAGTGTAGATCTGTACGAAGGTGGTAGAACAGCTATTATCGAAGCCCGCGATCCAGATATCGAAAATCGTGTCCAAAGGTGGCGGGTAGATTTGCCTATTAACGCTCCTGAGTTAATTAGCAAGCTCAAAGAAAAAGATATTAGTTTTGATGCTCACCCCATGCGGAATGATGGCGCAATCTGGGGATTGTTGGGTAATCTCGTGTTTCCAGTTTTATTGATTACCGGGCTGTTCTTTTTGTTCCGGCGTTCTAGCAACCTCCCTGGCGGGCCAGGTCAAGCAATGAACTTCGGCAAATCCAAGGCGCGTTTCCAAATGGAAGCGAAAACCGGAGTCAAATTTGATGACGTAGCCGGGATTGAAGAAGCTAAGGAAGAACTACAAGAAGTTGTCACCTTCCTGAAGCAGCCAGAA
The DNA here is from genome assembly GCF_036919895.1 of Nostoc sp. Lineage (GTDB taxonomy): Bacteria > Cyanobacteriota > Cyanobacteriia > Cyanobacteriales > Nostocaceae > Nostoc. The sequence continues at coordinate 31,820 of NZ_JBALBW010000057.1, read as the reverse complement.
AGATTTACTGCTGTAGGCGCACGGATTCCCAAGGGAGTGCTGTTAGTTGGGCCTCCAGGAACTGGTAAAACTTTACTAGCAAAAGCGATCGCTGGCGAAGCAGGCGTACCTTTCTTTAGTATTTCCGGTTCGGAATTTGTAGAAATGTTCGTTGGTGTGGGTGCATCCCGCGTCCGTGATTTGTTCAAGAAAGCCAAAGACAACGCCCCTTGTATTATCTTCATCGATGAAATCGATGCAGTAGGACGGCAACGGGGCGCTGGTATCGGTGGCGGTAACGACGAGAGAGAGCAAACCCTCAACCAGTTGCTTACCGAGATGGACGGGTTTGAAGGTAACACAGGCATCATTATTATTGCTGCTACCAACCGTCCCGACGTACTAGACTCAGCTTTGTTGCGTCCCGGTCGCTTTGACAGACAAGTAACAGTCGATGCACCCGATATCAAAGGGCGTTTGGAAATCTTGCAAGTCCATGCGCGGAACAAGAAACTAGACGCTAGTGTATCTCTTGATGCGATCGCTCGCCGCACTCCTGGATTTACTGGTGCTGATTTAGCCAACTTGCTCAACGAAGCGGCAATTTTGACTGCTAGAAGACGCAAAGAAGCTATCACCCTCCGCGAAGTTGATGATGCGGTGGATCGGGTAGTTGCTGGTATGGAAGGCACTCCTTTGGTAGATAGCAAGAGCAAGCGCTTAATTGCCTACCATGAAATCGGACACGCTTTAGTTGGGACTTTGTTAAAAGACCATGACCCAGTGCAGAAAGTTACCTTAATTCCACGGGGACAAGCACAGGGTTTGACTTGGTTTACTCCCAACGAAGAACAAGGCTTAATTTCTCGTTCTCAGTTGAAAGCTAGGATTACTGGTGCTTTGGGTGGTCGCGCCGCCGAAGAGGTGATTTTTGGGGCTGCTGAAGTTACAACTGGCGCTGGCGGAGACTTGCAGCAGTTATCAGGAATGGCACGGCAGATGGTAACTCGGTTCGGGATGTCCGATTTAGGGCCACTTTCATTGGAAAGCCAGCAGGGTGAAGTTTTCTTGGGTCGTGACTGGACAACCCGATCTGAGTATTCTGAATCCATCGCTTCTCGCATTGATGGACAAGTTAGAGCGATCGTGGAAGAATGCTACGAAAACGCGAAGAAGATTGTCCGCGAGCATCGCACTGTCACCGATCGCTTAGTCGATTTGCTCATCGAAAAAGAAACCATCGACGGCGAAGAATTCCGTCAGATTGTGGCTGAGTACGCTGAAGTTCCTGAGAAGCAGCAGTATGTACCGCAACTGTAGTAACTGAATTATTTCCAGCCTTTTGTCTGGGAATGAGAAAATAAGTAAAAAATAAATGAGGATGGTGTGTATCATCCTCATTTTTTATGTGAAATTTTGTAGTTTATGAAATAAGAAAAGTTCAAATTGCGTCATGCTAAGTAAAAATCTCTAGTATGTACGAATGCTACTATGTTAAGCCACAAAACCAACCCAAAAATCTTTCTTTCATGGTTACAAAAGGTCGCATTTCTAGAGTCGATGTGCAGCAAAATACCCAGATTACTACCCTCAAAGGTGCAAAAATTGGTGACACCGAAGCGCAAATCAAGTCTCTCTATTCAGGACAAATTAAAGTCACACCTCATAAATACGTCCAAGGTGGACATTACTTAACATTTATCCCGAAAGACCGTGCCGATCGGAACTATCGCCTTGTCTTCGAGACTGATGGTAAGCTTGTGACTGAGTTTCGCTCAGGTAAACTACCTGAAGTTGAATATGTCGAGGGTTGTTCTTGATTTAATAACTTTCAGCTATTGATCCTAGTGCCAAAAGTGACGAGCGCACAGATTAAGCCCGATTTTCAATTACATAAACTACCCCAACTTACTTTGTTGAAGCCGAGTTTTCTAACATCTCCCAATCTGAGAGAGAGGTTTTGAAATTAGCTCCTCTTTCCCCTTTTTTATCTTTCCACTTCATCTACTGCCTTGGGAACCCCCGCAGTTAATACTTCATGTCCATCAGATGTAACTAACACATCATCCTCAATGCGAATACCAATGCCAACCCATCGAGAATCAGTCTCTGGCTGGTCTTCTGCTAGTTTGGTATCTGGCACAATATATAGTCCCGGTTCCACTGTCAAAATTTGACCTGGTTGTAAAATCTGTGGTTTATCTTCACCGTGCTGGTAAACTCCCACATCATGAACATCCAAACCTAACCAATGACTGGTGCGGTGCATATAATATGGTTTATATTTCTCTTCTTCAATTAACTTATCAATTTCACCTTTGAGGATGCCAAGTTCAATTAAACCTTCAGTGATAACACGCACTGCTGTATCGTGAACTAATTTAAAGGGATTACCTGGTTTAATTTGAGCGATCGCTTGTTTTTGCGCCTCTAAAACAATCTCATACAGTGTCTTCTGTTCAGGCGTAAATTTACCCCCCACAGGAAATGTCCTGGTAATATCTGAGTTGTAATAACCGTAAGCACAACCGGCATCAATTAGTAGTAATTCTCCATCCTGCATTTGACGATTATTTTCAATGTAGTGGAGTACGCAAGCATTCACTCCAGAAGCCACAATCGAAGGATAAGCTGGCCCCATTCCACCCCGGACTCGAAATATGCGTTCCATCTCCGCTTGAATTTCATACTCATAACGTCCAGGTGCGGCGATTTCTTGAGCATAATTGTGTGCTTCGACTGCGATCGCCACCGCTTGACGCATTAACCCCAATTCAGCTTCACTTTTAATTAGTCTCATGCTGTTGAGGACAGGGCCAGTATCTTCAATAGCGATCGGCCCAGTACCGCGTTTAGGGTAAGTCCGCAGTAAACTTTGGTAATGTGTAAGGATTTGGTCGTTGAAACTGCGATCGCGTCCTAAGTGATAGTAAATGCGGCTGGCTTTTTCTAAATACTGAGGCAACTTTTCATCTAACTCATTAATGGGGTACGCTTCATCAGCACCATACATTTCCTTGGCTGCATCTACCCCAGAAAGATAACCAGTCCATACTTCCTTTTCGCGATCCTTCGGTTGGACAAACAGCACAAACCGATGTTCTGAATGATGCGGCGCTAACACTGCTACTGCCTCTGGTTCGTTAAAACCAGTCAGGTAGAAAAAATCACTGTCTTGGCGATAAACATACTCGACATCGTTGTGCATCACTGCCATTGGCGCACTGCGAAAAATAGCTGTGCCATCACCAATTTTTGCCATTAACTGCTCACGACGCTGCCGATATTCTGCTTGCATAGCTGATGTATGTATTAAAGTATTGTGTTATTTTACACTTTTGGCAACCAGCGATCGCACAGTTTGGGCTTTTCGGTAGTTGCTAATCTAAGTTATTCTAACCAATATTTGTTTCCACTCAAATTATAAATCATTGAAAAATAATCAATTCTCTTGAAAAACTCAGATTTTCTCAGTTTTAAATAACTCAAAAATCTTGTTGTTATCGAATATTTTACGATATTCATAAAATAATTTTTTACTCGTCTATCTTATTTAAATTATGTTAGTTAATAAATTCAAAAACACACTGTAAAAACTATGTCTACTCAACCCCCAACAAAAAACGATCGCTTATGTAACCAATAGATAGTTAGTGTAGATGTTGTTCGTATGACTACTTAACTATATTTAAATATCACAAAACATCGATATCATGACTGAAATATCTACAAATCATCATATATGACTTGGTTGGATTTAAGGAACTTATTTAGAGAAAGTATTTAATATTTTAGTCTCAACATGCTTATTAGAAACAAAACTATAGGAATCCGGTTTGATTTCTGAAAAGATAAGTAGGGGAGCCAGTCGCGTGGGCGGGTTTCCTGACTTGAGCGACCTGGCGTTGTGTTAGCGCACCAAACCGTTGATAGTGGTGCGTTAGGAACTTCGTTATAACACACCCTACATACCTAACTTTGTTCAAAAATCAAATAGGACTCCTATAGATTTATATGTACATAAAATACAGTAAAACATTTTTTAATTGTTTATATAAGACTGGAAAATTTATTAGCATCGTTTTAAAAAAACATATATTTATCTTAAAAGACTGACATTTATAAAAAATAAATGGTTATAAATAAATATTGAAAAATTAGTAAATGTTATTTCGTTACAGAAAAGTATTTCAAAAAAAAGTTAAAAGAATATGACAACCAATCATAAAAATACACCATGCCTGCAAATACAAATTCCTCACCCTTATCTTTAAATACATCTGGATGGGCATCAGACTCTTTCAAAAAATCAGAAATCTTGACATCTTCTTTTGAGAATTTAAATTATGATTTGGGATTTGGGGGTAAGAGTTCCTCCTATGCACTACAAAATCAACCAGCTACCCAGCCTGTCAAAACATCATCAAATCCCAATCCTAATCCTTACCTAACCAGTGCAGCGATTACTCCTGACTTCAATGGTGATGGCAAAACAGATAAAGTCTGGGTCGATTCTACAACCGGTGAGATTATCATTCGGTTGATGGATGGCACAAAAGTTCTTGAACAGGGTTCTCTGGGTCAATATGACCTATCAGCCTATGATTACAAAATTGCTGACTTTAACGCTGATGGCAAAACCGACTTCTTATTACGGAATAAGACAACCGGTGAGAATAGCATTGTGCTGATGGATGGAACCAAAGTTGCGACTGCGGCTGCTCTAACTAGCGTTGATCCAGCTTGGACTCCTCAGATTGGGGATTTTAACGGCGATCGCAAAACCGATATCTTCTGGCATAATAGTACGACCGGTGAGAACGCTATTTGGGAGATGGATGGTACTACAGTTCTGAGTGCAACTGTTCTAGATACTACAGACGCAGCACTAACTCCTACCATTGTTGATTTCGACGGCAATGGCAAGAGTGATATCTTCTGGCGCAATGCCACAACTGGCGATAACACCGCTTGGTTTATGGATGGTACGCAAAAGACTGAGTTTGCCCTCCAATCACAAGATGCAGCCTGGACTGCTAGCCTTGGTGATTTCAACGGCGACTATAAGACCGACATTCTGTGGAGAAACGCTCAAACCGGTGAGAACAAGGTTTGGACGATGAATGGGATCTTAGTCACAGAAGGGGCTTTAGGAACACTTGACTCATCCTGGACTTCCAAAATTGGTGATTTCAACGGTGATGGTAAGACTGATATCTTCTGGCACAATGGCACAACTGGTGCAAACACCGCTTGGTTGATGGATGGTACAACAGTTGCTACTGAAGCTTTCTTACCAACTAATAATGCGGCCTTGACACCATCCCTTGGCGACTTCAACGGCGATGGTAAGACCGATATCTACTGGCGCGATCAGACAGCAGGTTCAGACAAAATTTGGACTATAGATGGGACAACAGCAATTAGGAATCCCATCGGCGACGCAGATAAGCTTGGTGGACAGTGGTATACGTTCTAAAAGTTAGAAGTAGGAGTTAGGAGTTAGGAGTTAGGAGTTCTTTCTCCTGCTCCCTCGTCTCCTAACAATTAAAACTTGTAAGTCAAAACCTGAATTTCCACATTTTCTGGCAATTTACCAGAGCTAATGGAAATACTATCTCCACTGCTACGCCGGACTGGCGTACCTTGCATTAAGGTTAAAAAATCATCAAGTGGTGAAATATCGCACTTAGCAGCATCAGCCGCCTGTGTCCGATAATGGGTTGGAATCACCAGCTTGGGATTTAATACTTGAATAGCCTGCTTTGCTTCCTGAGCATTGTAGGCTTTTCCACTGCCTCCCACTGGAACAAATACTACATCGGGCCGTCCCATCAAGATTTTTTGCTCGATGGAAATGGGTGCAGCAGCTCCGCCTAAATGTAGGATATTAATTCCGGCTTGCTTCCAACTCCAAGCAGTATTTGAACCAAACTGCTTACCACCTTTGCGATCGTGGTCTATAGCAATTCCTTGGAACTTTATACCTTTAAACTCGTAAACTCCCGGTTCGTAGATAAGTTTTGCATTTCCTGGTAGTACGTCTACAGCACCTTCATCCAGCAGTTGACTGCTAATCAGTACCAAATCTGCTGCAACTTTTGGTGGACGATACTTAGCAGTACAGCCAACCGTCCGAAATGGATTGACAAGAATTTTTGCACCACCACCAGTAAAAAGAAAGCAAGTATGACCCAACCACTGAACTGATAAACTGCTAGATTGTGCGTCAGCTTGAGATTCAGAACTCAAGGTAGTAAGTAAAGCTGTGGCCAACCCCGCCCCAGCATAGCCCATCAATTGTCGTCGTTTCATTAATTATGTTCTCGACTGTAACTGTTCCAGAAAATTTCGCAATAACTGTTTTCCTGAAGATGTCAGGACACTCTCTGGGTGAAACTGGACTCCCTGAATGTGAGGATAGTTCCGGTGTCGCACTCCCATAATGGTGTTATCTTCAACCCAAGCGGTGATTTCTAACACATCTGGGCAAGTCTCACGTTCGATGACCAAACTATGATACCTGGTGGCGGTTAGAGGATTTTCTAATCCCCGGAAAACCCCCACTCCAGTATGAGATACCTGAGAGGTTTTGCCATGCATCAATTCTGGAGCAGGAATTATTTTACCACCGAATACTTGACCAATGCTTTGATGTCCTAAACAGACACCCAAGATTGGCAATTCTTGGCCTAGCTGTTTAATCAATTCTAAGGAAATACCAGCATCTTCTGGGCGACCTGGCCCTGGAGAAATAACCACTGCTTCCGGTTTCAATGCCCGAATCTCATCTATTGATATCTTGTCATTACGAAAAACTTTAATATCATCTGCTACTGAGAATTCTGCTGCCAATTCTCCCAGATACTGCACTAAGTTATATGTAAAACTGTCGTAATTGTCGATAACTATAATCAAAGCTCATCACTCCTGGTTTTTAGCACTCATAAGATTACTCGTGCTATTTGTTCGCTAGGTCTAGAAATAATGCTGATGTAGACGTATAAATATGAAGCTGCTACTCTACGATCAGCCACTTCTCAAACTTTGAATTGCTTATAGTGTCTTCTCCAAAGTGGATTGGGTAGAGTGCGATTTATCTTACCAAGTCACTTGGTGATGCCTACGGTTTTTGCTATCCGACGCAAATCATATTTACAAAGTCGATACAATTAACTTTACCAAAGGAGGGAGCAATAGCGTACCAGCTACCAGCACCGCTACCAAGGCAGAGATAAGGACTGCACCAGCCGCACAATCTTTAGCAATTTTTGCCAATTCATGGTACGTCTGCTTAACGGTTAAGTCTACAAGGGACTCGATCGCTGTATTTAGTAACTCTAATGCCAAAACTAAACCACTAGTTATACCAATTACCGCTATCTCCACGGCTTGTAGATGCAAAAAAAGGCTTAAACCGATCGCCATTGCACAAACACTTACGTGGATGCGAAAATTCCGTTGAGTCCGAAAACTATAGCTGATTCCAGCCCAGGCATATTTAAAACTAACAAATAAATTAGAGGCTACTTTCCAGGAAAATTCCCGTTCGTTAGACACCAGTGGTTGAAAAGAGGTAGGCGTTGGTGATGGAGAAATTTTTGGGGACATAGACTTAAAAAATACAAAAATAGAGTTGCTACAGTGGGAATATTCGCCGATCTTAATGGCAGAATTAACTTTGAGGCAATCTTTAAGCAATTTTCCACAGAAGTATTATAAAAGTATTACCCAAAATTAACATTAAGGACACATAGGTATTGCTATTCTATGTCAATAGCAATACCTATTGCATTCAGCAATTTTACTTGCTGTTTTAACATTCGCCCCAAACTTTCCTCATCAGGATGATCCCAGCCCAACAGGTGTAATAAACCGTGAGTAGCTAACCAGGCTAGCTCAGTTGATAAGCTGTGTTCCATCTGTTGAGCTTGATGCTGTGCTGTATCTACAGACACGATAATATCACCTAAGTATAATGGCACAGAAGCAAGCATTTCTTTATTTTGCGGAAAATCCACTTCTAAAGCAGCAAAAGCTAAAACGTCTGTGGGCTTATTTTGTTGACGATACTGGGCATTCAGTTCTTGAATTTGCGAGTCATCTGTCAAACGCAAACCAATTTCATAACTTGGCGCTGGCGGAATTTGAGGGTGAAGTATTGTCAACCACTGATTAAACCAATTTTCCCAAGTTTCATGAGGAATTCGGGTATCGGTATCCGCAATTTTTACAGATTTTGTCGAGGATAAATCGTAAAAAGAATCCTCCACATATAATTCAACGCTCAGGGGCACATAGTCTCCTTGTCTGTCGCTAAGACTGTCCTTTGTCATTGGTCATCTGTCCTTTGAAGTATAAATGACTAATGACTAATGACAACCCTCACCAGTTGCGTAATAGCTTAGTGAGTTAAGTAAGCAAGACCAACAAGGAGAGCTAAAAGCCCTACGGCAGTCAACCCAAAATGCTTTAGGGAAGTTGCACCCTTCCGCACCATGTTTCGCATGGCGAGTTTTACGTAGCTAGGTTGAGGTTCTGTTGAAGGAGAGTTGCTCATAGTTATTTGTCTACAGACTCTTTTATAACTGTAACAGTTGGTCTGGGATAGAATGGCGATCGCTTGCATATTGCTAAGGAATTTCTCCGAAAACACTCCAATAAGATGAAATGCTATGCGATGTCTAGGACGGGCTACGCCTGCACGCCAATCTGAAAATACTAGAAATAAGTAACAAGTGCTAAGTAATGTTAAAAATAATTACTTAGCACTTGTAAATAATTCCGATTTATGCAGTAGTGTTTTCTACTAATTTATTCTCTTGGCGGAGATAAGCTTGAATGAATGTATCAAGTTCGCCATTCATCACATCACCAATCGCTGTTGTTTCCGTAGTTGTACGTAAATCTTTCACCATTTGGTAAGGATGAAATACATAGTTACGGATTTGATTTCCCCAGGAAGCCTCCACCATATCGCCACGAATTTCGGCAATTTCTTGGGCGCGTTGCTCCTTGGCGATGACCAAAAGCTTGGCTTTGAGGCGATTTAGAGCTTTTTCTTTATTTTGCAGCTGCGATCGCTCTTCTGTACAGCGCACCGCTAGACCTGTGGGAAGGTGAACAATCCGCACCGCAGTTTCTACTTTGTTGACATTTTGCCCACCTTTACCACCAGACCGAGTTGTGGTGATGTCCAAATCCTTATCTGGAATATCCAATTGCACAGTGTTATCAATCTGTGGCATCACTTCCACCCCTGCAAAACTGGTTTGTCGCTTCCCGTTGGCATTAAAAGGTGAAATCCGCACTAAGCGATGTGTACCCATTTCTGAACGCAAGTAACCATAAGCATAGCGACCAGTAATTTCTAGGGTTGCCGATTTTATTCCGGCTTCATCACCCTCCGACTCTTCAGCTAAAGTTACCTTATAGCCGTGAGCTTCGCCCCAACGGGTGTACATCCGCATCAGCATAAATGCCCAGTCTTGAGCATCTGTGCCACCAGCGCCAGCACTAATTGTCAGTACAGCACCTTCGGCATCATAGGGGCCAGAAAGTAACTGTTGTAACTCCCACTGGTCAAGGTCACGATTCAGTTTGGTGATGGTAGATTCTGCTTCTTGGAGTAGTGCCTCATCGGTTTCTAACTCCAACAACTCAACAACTGCCCTAGTATCTTCTAAATTGGTGTGCCAGCGATCGTATTGCTGAAGATGGGCTTTCAGGTCGTTGAGTTCTTGTAGCGTTTGTTGGGCTTGGGTTTGCTCATTCCAAAATTCTGGCTGCGCTGATATTTTTTCGAGGTCTTGAATTTTTGCTGTCAGTGCAGGTACGTCAAAGATAGTCCTGGGTTTTACCCAGGCGGCTAGACAACGTTTCGATTTCGCGTTTGAGTTCTAGGACATCCATAATGCTTGTTGAATGATAGATAGAGCGCTTTGGATTGAGAAATTGCTCTTTATTCTACTTACGTCTATTAATTTTAGCTGTAGTTTGGCAATTTTTCTCCGCACCACTGATATTAAGTTACAAAAATTACTTGAAATTATCAAGCGCTTCTTTGTCCACTGAAGTAGTGTGATTTAGCTGTTGCAGATAGGCTTTGATGAACAAATCAATATCGCCGTCCAAAACATCTGCAACAGAAGTCATATCTACGTTGGTACGTAAATCTTTCACCTTGGTGTAAGGATGCAAGATATATTCACGGATTAGGTTGCTGGATAGAGGTTTGATGAGTCGGGGTTTAATTTTGTCAAGCTGGACACCTTGGGCTAGTGCGTAGGCGTAGCCAGTTGTAGGCATCGCAAACAGTTTACTTTTGAGAATAGCTAAGGCTTTCTCTTTGTTTTGCATCTGACTGCGCTGCTCGCTACAAGATACACTAATCCCAGTAGGAATATGAACCATCTTTACCCATGTTTCTGTGCGGTTGACATTCCCCCGATGGCGATAAAAAGTAATTTCCAAATCCTTCTCTGGAATCTCAAAATCAATAGACTCATCTAAGATAGGGCTGACTTCCACAGTAGCTAGGCAAGTATGCTGCTTGCGGCGGTTGCTGCTAAAGGGAGAAATTCTTATTAAGCGATGGGTTCCTTGTTCTGATTTAAGGAGACCATAGGCGTAGCGACCGATAATTTCTAAGGTGGCATAATTGAACCCTATTAAATCACCCCGTGACTCTCCCAATAGATATACTTTATAATTATGATTTACTGCCCAACGGTAATACAGATGCAATAACATAGATGACCAATCTTCAGCATCTACGCCACCAACACCAGCATTAATAGTGAGAAATGCACCTTTTTGGTCGCAGGGGTTGGACAGTAATAGTTGTATTTCTAATGTTTCAAGTTCTTGCTGGAGTTGGCTAAGGTTGGTTTGCACCTCTTGCAACAATTCTTCATCAGCAGACAATTCTAGTAGTTCTAGTGCAGCATTGATTTCTTCTAGAATAAAGTGCGATCGCTGATATTGTTCCTTTTTAACCTTGAGGGATTCAATTTCTTGAAGTGTCTGATAGAAATTGACATACAGCACTTCCGGCTGTTATGAGGTACAGTAGCAGCAACTAGCAAACCAGTTTCTTAAATGTTGAGGATTGATTAAATCGAGTGCAACTGAGATTAATTTATCAACCATTTCTGTTGTAGTCGGAGCAAAACTGCGTAAAAAAGATTTAAGTTGTGACCACCATAATTCAATTGGATTAAAATCGGGGGAGTATGAGGATAAACAAATAACTTTCGCACCTACAGTTTCAATCATTGGCACAATTGAATCTAGTTTATGTGCGGATAAATTATCCATTACTACCACTGCTCCTGACCATAAACTTGGCACTAAAAACTTCTCAACAAATAATTCAAACGCCATGCCATCCATTGAACCATTCATTGTCATTAATGCAACTACTTTTTTAAGACTAATTGCTCCAATTACTGTAACTTTTGAGCCTCTATAAAAGGGGTTAAGAGAGTAAGCTCTTGTTCCCATTTGTGAACGGGCATGAGTCCTCATTAACCCGAGCAGGACACCAGTTTCATCCAAAAATACTAAATTTTCTAGCTCTATATGTTTGACCTTTTCCCAATAATCTAATCTTAAATTCAGGACTCGCTCTGTGCCTGCTTGGGTACTCCGCTTCGTTTTTTTTTTCGATTTAATCCTAATTTCTGTAACGCCCGACACATTGCACTTTGACCTACCCAATTGCCAGTCTTGTCTGCAAATAATTCACACAACTCTATCAATGTTGCATCTGAATGTGCTTCAACTAATTCTCTTAATTCTATGTCCGCATTTGTCAGATGACTAAATTGTGGTTTTCCTCGCGGCTTGGGTTGTAAGTTTCCTTCAAGTTTTTGTTGCTTTACAAGCTTTTGCACTAAACTCTTTGAGACGGAAAATATGTTAGCTACTTTCCTGATTGAGATGTTTTTCTGAATATGTGCTGCAACTATTTTTTCTCGAAGCTCGACAGAGTATGACTTCATTTAAAAGGATTTATATTTTAATCTAGTGTACCTCATAACAGACGCAATTGCTGTAATTATCCCCGAAAGTAGATTGAGAAATTAATTGATTCAAGTCATCAATTCTTGCACTCAGTTCTAGAACGTCAAAGACAGCCTTCAGCCTTAGCCAAGATATTTGATAACCTTTCTACTTCGCGTTTGATGTTCAAGAGTTCCAGCATGGTTTTACTCACTGGGGTTCATAACTATACTAGATAGTATATTACTACAAATTGCTCTAGTTTTTCATCCCACAAAAAACCGTGGCTGCTAATGCTTGACCACGGTTGATAATTTGTTAAGTTTTTATACTTACGAGAGCTTAATCGCGGCCATTTATGGCAATTAGCAACCGTAAGATAAAGACAAACAAGTTGATGTAGGTTAAGTACATCGACAAAGCAGCAGGTAAATATTGGTCATCGCTGTAAGTGCGGGGCAAGATGTAAAAATCGACAACAGAAACCCCAATAAACAGAAATACCCCTAAACCCGAGATGGCAATTTCTAGCCAATTTGGCGTGTAAACACCAAACATAGCAAACCCAAATTGGACAAGGCACACAACCACCAAGGCGATAACGCCGAGATTGATGGTTTTCGTCAAAGCCATCCCATCTTGTTCAGAGAGATTTGAACCAATTTGACGGGCGAAAATAAAGGTAACGCCACAACCAAGGGCAGCTAAACCAATGCCTTGAATACCAACACCTTGGGATCTCAAAGCGACATACACCAAGCCACTGAGAGTATATCCAGACAAAAGGCTGTAGGTTGCCAACAGGGGTAGCGCAAGTCCCTTGTTACCTTTTTGGGCAACATTTTGGGCAACAAAGAATAAAATTAACTCCAAAATCACCGCACCGATGAAGGTGGGAAAGAATATTTCGGGGTTAGTACGGATAACTCCTAAACCTCCGTAGGTTCCTAATGCCGTTAGCACCAATCCACCACCGACGTAGGGTAGGGCGTTGGCAATCACGTTTGGGCCAACGAGGGCGTGAGATTTAGCCTCACGGATAGCTTCACGAAAATTACTGGTATTGCTCATATTGAAAAACTGTTTTTTAGGAAAACGTTCTGCTATTCCTATTGTTACCAATCTTTGCTGTTAACAGCCAAGGATTTAGATCGTTGCAAAATCTGAAGGGCGGCTTTGTTCTTAAAGATTAGAGTCGTCAGTCTCCGAGGATTCCACAGGATCTTTCGTACTGACAGCATACTCTTTAGCCTTGATTGCAAAGGGAAAAGGCAATGGTAGAACAACATCATTTGCAAAATAAGGCCAGCGACTCCTGAGAGAATGAACAAAGTGGGCTAGCTTGTCACCTGCAATTTCTGGATGGTGAATAAGGACTATTTCTAATATTCTGGCTTTTCCTGCTTGCCTACTACCACTATCAAGGCGAGACTGCTTCTGTTGTAGGATTTTTGTACCTTGTTCGGTGTTTAAAGGCTTTCTAACGCTTAGGTAAAGCGATCGCTCTCCATCATCACACACACCCTGCCATCGGTAAACACCACTGGTTCGACTCCCAGGAGAATCTTTAACAATCGCATCTGGTACTTCACCATTATCTGCAACTCGTAAGCGCACAACCCACAGACGATTGATTTGTTCTTGTGAAAGGTACTGTTTTAGTGCTTGTAGTGGGTCATTAGTTAGTAGATTTTGATTTTGTAACCAGCTCAGCATTTTGCGGGCATTTTGTGCTTCTGCCATAAACAGCACACGTGGGGGTTTTTTATCAGTAATTGGAGTATTTAAGCACTCATGTAAACATTCAGCAACAAATTTATTTATTAACCGTTGTTCTTGTGTTTGCTCGTGGCGCTTTTTTGCATCATCAACTTCTTCATTGCTTTCATCAAAAGAGTTTGGATTCCAGTCTTCATCCGACAGGTGTGCGAGTCCAACAGGATATGATACCCAGCCTTTTTTATTAAATAAACTAGGTGTTGTTAACTCTACTTTTGCTGTGATTGGATTAACTCTGATCGTCAAAACAACAGTTTTAGGAATGTTTTCGGCATTTGTTTTGCGGGTGCGGCGTAGGACATAAAAGCACGTTAACCAGACATCAGAATCAATACCATCTTTTTTGGAATCAATTAAAGGAGTATCAGGTAAAATTCCGAATTGTCTTAGTAAGTCTGATACTGCTCGTTTGACTGGTTCTAAACCAGATTTCTTCAGCTTCTCTGCATCAGTTTGGGTGGTTATTCGGTGAATGTGTTGATTGAGATAACCTGCTTTCATTGCCCCAATTCGCCACGCTAGCTTGGGATCAGCCTCGGATATAGGAGGTTTACGTCTAATTTCGATTAATGCCCCACTTAATTCTTTAGTTTGGGGTAGAAACGCGGTAATTTGATTAATTCGCTCTACTAATAAAGCAGGGCGTTGCTGTTGATAAGTTTTCTTCGCTTCAGAAAAATTTTTAATTTCCAGATTTCCTGTGAGGTCGCCAACGTGTTGAGTCTTAATACACAGACAACCGTAGAAACCCTGATAGATATTTTCTACTTTTGTGGGTGATAAATACAGTAACTGGCAAATTTCAGCAATCAGTGCATCACGACATTGTGGAGTTTCCCACAAAATAAGTATGGTGTGAAGAGGATTTTCAGCTTCACGAAATACTGCTGGTGCTGCTAATTTTGGTCGCAGCATTGGGGTGTGTGAATGATTAGGATCGTCAGATTTCTTGGCTTTTTTAGGCTTGGTAGATTGGTTATCTTCGTCAGCGAGCAGAGGAATAATTTTCTGTTTGGGTTTTTCTAAAGGCCAGAAAATAAAAACGTTACCTGTCACTCTCTCAGCGTCACCAACTCTTTGAACAGGGAGACGTGCTTCAATAGCTCGATCTAAACTAGCCAAATCTTGTGGACTGACACCAGCAAAGCAGGGTGGTTCCCCTAATTTAGAAGTATATGCGATCGCAGCTTGGATACCACAAGGAATTGTGTTGACACCTGACCAGTTGTGATTTGGGTTAGAAACAAAGTTATTTGCGTCAGGAAGTTGAGAGTTATTGAGAGAAAAAAGATTGCTGATAGCTTGAGGCCATTTCACTTCCTTTCCATAACGATTCATCATCAGTGGAATAAAGCAAAAGGGTTGGCGTTGACCATCTAACCACCGATGGTTATCACCAATATGAACTTTCAGGCCTGGGTAAGGTACATATTTCAGAGGTTTAGTCAGCCAACGTCGAATTGATAAATGATGATAAACAATAGGTTTTTCGCGCCAGGGAACGGTTTGCAAAACAAACTCAAGGACAAATGAGATGTATGCTGTTTCTGTTGTTTCCTTTCCTGTTGTTACCGTAACTTGACTGGGAGGCCATGACATCAACTCAGCACCTTGAAGACTGACCACTCGGTAAAATGTCAGTTGATACTGCTCATCGACACCAAAGGAAACTGTTGGGTTTTGGAGAAACTCCCCGGCAAGGTAATCTGGAATTGCTTGGTAAAGGTTGCCTGTTTCAATTTTGTTTTCAGGATGGAGTAATTCATAAGTTTGTGAATCTTCCCATTGCCAATCATCATTATTCAGATTTGTCAGTTGTGACTCGACATCCTTTAAGGAACTAAATTCTTCTATCAACCAATCTTTGATCGAGTTACCCAAGTCAGAAATATCTGTGGTTTCTGTTGCTAACAACCAAGGTACATTGTCTTTTTGCCAGCCATTACGCACAGTCTTGATAATTTGGGGAAAACTACCAACTATCAGGGGATCGAGGGAATAAACTGGTACAGCCCGATAACTTTTACCTTGGAGTTTGGCACGCTGTTGAGCAAGGTTGTTGCCGACTTGTCGCCATTTAGTAGGAACATAGATTGCAGAGAGTTTGTATGTTGGATTCGTTGCAGTAAGTTCCCAAGCACCAGGAAGAATAATTTTAGTCATAGTTTAAATTTCTTTCTCTCATTTGTTTCAATGCGTTCAAAAAAGGGCCATAAAGCGATCGCGCCAGCACATCCTCACCTTCTACATAGGGTTCCAACACTTTGATAATGGCAACCAAAAGTGAAGTAAATTCGCTGTCTTGTTCGCCAATGGCTGAATTTGGGGCAAATTTAACATCTATAAAATGGACTACTGCTGGTACACCACCACGCACCAAACGCCCAATAATTTGCCAAATACTGACTAACTGAGTCCAGCAAAGTACCGATCGCTCGTCTTGTGTTAATTGCTTAAAAGCCCATGCGGTGTAATTCAGGTTGACCATCTCGCCAACAGCATTCTGGTAGAAGATATCTGCAACCTGAGTTAGGGTTAGGTTTCCCAATATTGCTTGAGCTTCTTCGTACAGGGTGGAATCTTTTTCGTGCTTCAGCGCCCAAGCGTTGAGTTGCTGAACAGTAGATTGCCAGTTATCGGGGATTGGCATAGGTCTGTTGAGGAACAACACCGCACCAAATGCAGCTTTGCCTTGAGCATTCAAGATGTTGTGACCCCGCTCTAGAGCCATCAAAGGAGCAACTACAAGCTGGGTGGGTAAATGTTGTAAATTTCGGATTTCGCTTCGCAGAATACCATGAAGATGAGTTGGAGCATTGTCACGGCGGAGGGTGGCAATACCGTCATCGTTAATGTTTACATCGAAGCGGTAGCGCGATTGTAAAATAGATGCTACCCATTCGGACTCGTCATAGCTACCCACGACAATCAAGATGCGATCGCGATCGCTCCACCATTCAGGTTGCTGTTGTTTTCGCTGTGCTAAATCCTGAAATACCCCATCTAGAAAATTCTCTCCACCTCTTACTGAGTGGCACATAGCCTCGACCATTTCTTGGGCAGCAAGTTTGCGTCTTGCAGGTGGCAATCCTGATAAAGCAATATAGTTTGCTTGCCGATTCTGTTTGGGACTAAAGAAAAATTGACTCTCAGCTATACCTGCCTCGCCAGTTCTAGGTTGCAGCAACACCGTAGGTTTTACATTGATATGATAGGCTGGCGAACCAGGAGCATAGCTAGTACCTGAGATCAGAATAGTATGCGGGCCATCCCAATCGTCAACTGCAAACAGTTTTGGGAAATTTAACAGCAAAGCACGACCTACGCCCACATAGCGGAAGTAGTCCAACTTGCCAGCTTTTTTAGCGCTACGTTCTTGCTTATACAAAAAACCTAAAATATTCCCCACTGGCGATTCTGGTAAAACTGGGAGAAAATCAGGCGGCGGGCGGTGCAAGAAGTCTTGGTTCAAGTCGTGTAGGTTCATTACCCGACCAAGATCGCTCAGATTATCAACTAAAAAGCCTAGTTGGTTATCGAGTATAGTAACTAAAATCGCAAACTGAATATTTCGCGTTAGTTCCTCAAATTGAGTCTCATCTGGTAGGGAAAGATTGTGGATTTCTATCCACATTTTGCACCAAGGAGCAATTTCAACTAAGGCTTGACGATCGCTTTCCGCAGTTAGTATTGTCAACGCCAAATCTGAAAGTTCGCCACCACGACGGCGGTTAAGCGGATGTTGCAAAAATCCGTCGAGTTCGTCCATCATTTGTTTGCGGCGGCGACGTTGCTCTGTGGGAGCCAAGTCTGCTTCAATGATGCGTTTACGCCGTTCTTCCATGATTTGTTGGCGAGTTAGTTTTGGTTTCGCTGAGACAGTAATCTCAGGTGGATCAACCAGATCGCGGATAATCCGAGCAAATAGAGAACGACCCGTAAAAGGAAGTGGCCCCAACCAGGCAACCAGTTTAGGGTGGGTGAGGAGTAGGTGATAGATGCGGTTAGTAGCATTTTGGGTATGGTAATGGGCGCTTGTCCAAGCAAGAAAGCGATCGCCTGCCATGTCACCGCGATCGGAATTGTAAATCGTGGCTGAATTCAATCCGAGTTTATTTAAAAATGAGTTTCCAGAAGCATCGACTAAGACTTCATCCGGGGCAAACTCTCCATCAAACTGAATCTGGACGCGATCGGCTTCGTCAACAAATAGAAACTTACATTCTCGATAAACAGCCTCAGCAAAGGTCAAGTCTTGTTCAAATCCCTGGCGAGGTACACGAGTATGAATAAAACTAGCAGGAGTGAAAATCCAGACTAAAGCTGTAGCAATATCGTGTTCTAAATGGTGACGTGGGCATTTGTAATAAAAGGGACAAGTGTATTTTTCATCACTTTCCTGTCTATCTTCATCATCAAAATCATCATTATCAGCTACGAGAACTTTTTGATAAAGCTTGTGACAAGGTTCATTGCCAAATTCCCACTTATCTTCTGATTGCACTAAAGCTAAAAGTGGGCAAACTGGGCTGAACCAACGCCAAGCTGGGTGCATTCCTCCCTTAGTAATTTCCTTACCCTCACTTTTGAGAATTGGTTCGTAGACTTTTGCCAGTTGATCTTGGCGTTTACTACCCAACACTGGTGCAGCAGGAATTCCTAATTTGTGGCAGAACAAAGAAGCGAGGCGCACTGCTGTAGCGACATCATTCACCATCAATCCACAGCGATGTCCCTGTTTAGCGAAGAAGTAAATCAGAATTTCTAACAGGGTAGACTTGCCCACATTCAAAAGCCCAACAATGTGGATAAGCCCCTCAAAATTCAGATGATTACCTTGATGGAAATTATCTGATTCAGCATCGTATAGCTGGAAGAGGATGTTTTCTAACCGGTTACGATAATTTTCTTGTTGCCCAAACTGGGACAATTTATCGTCCATTTCTTGGGCAGCTAGTATTAATTCTTCATGGGTAACGCTACACTGTGAATTCTGCTCAGTCCGTGTGTGATGAAGGGATACCGTAGACGAGGGTGCTATATTAGCAACTTCCTTGGGAATCTCAATAGGAACTTCAACTGGGGAATGACCCTTTTGAGAAATCTTGGCATACCACTGCCCCTCAGTTGCTAATTTAATTTTTCTTTGTCTATGCTCTGGGGTTGTCAATAAGGTTGGAAGATATACCTTCTCTAAACGAGTTGGGTAGGTACTGGATGGAATAATTTGAGGAACATCCCTTGTCTCTTCAAGACTGTAAATTCTAATAATTTCAGGTAAGGTGATGTACTCCTGAAGAACTCGCAGCCATTGTCTGCCTTTGCGCTTAATCAAATAAAAACGAGCATTTTGCATGAGTTTCCAGTTGCGATCGCTTTGTAGTTGTTCAACTGGAAAGCGATATCCTTTGAGCAAAGCTTCCACAGAAGTTGCAGGTTCTTCAGGTGCTACTTCCTTAAGTAGGGTTAATCCCAATTCCACATCAGCAATGAGTTGGGCAAGACGCTTAAGTTCTCGCTGTTGTACCTGAGTATCTGCATTAACTAAACTAGATACTATAGACTGTTTTAATTCATCCGAGTTGCGGAGTTTTTTACACAGATCCTTACGCCAGCTAATGGTGTCACGCATTATTTTTTATTCCCTAAAATTGCTTGAGCCTCGGTGATAATTTCGCTAAATAGGCGCAAGCGCACACCCTCCAGTTCAGGCTCTAGTTGTTTGCGTACAACCTTTATCCGTAATATTTCTTCGCGTTCATCGGGAAAAACTACAAAGGTTTCCGTTGCATCACGCCGATACTGCACCTTTCGCAAACGTTCCTCATCCAATGATGACCAATCTTTGAGATCAATTGCCCAACGGACTTTGCGCGGGAACTCTACGAGTAAGTCAAATTCATCTATAAAAGGCCAGAGAGTGACGCGCAAACCCAATTGTGTGAGTTCTTCTTTGAGTTGAATTTCCCAAATTCCCGGCAGTGTACCGTACAAATGTACGCCAGGGGTAACAGCTTTCCAGTCCTCTGCTTTTTCTTTAGGAATAGGTGGCAATACTTGGAGGTTGCTAGTTGCACAAAGTCTTTCACACCAAGGGTTACGGCAGGTATATGTACCATCAGGGCGTTGACGTTGCACATACTTGCAGCGCGGACACAGATGATAGACGCTACCTTCTGCCAACTTATCCATATCGACATAGATTTCTAACCGTGACAATAACTCGCGTAGTGGTCTAAGTTCGGGTAAACGTAGATGTTGCCGATATTCTGAGTAATGAAGAGTGGGTTTAGAAATGATTAGTAGTCGAAAAGCGCGATAGCCATCTTCTAGCTGATTTCCCCGACAGTATTCCAGTACGTCTTTCAGTACTGACTCTTGTACCTGCGCCACTACATCATTACCCGAAACTTGCCATTCTCTAGCAAAATCGGAAACTACTCCGTCTTCTATAAAGCTGACATCTGGTGAAAGATATTTAATCTCTTGGGCTGGTTTCCAAGAAGTAATTGATGTTTCCGCCCAATCAAAAAATTGGGGTAGGTTCTCTGGGGCTTGTTCTCCCCGCAGTAAAGAAGTTAAGTACATACGGGACATCCCAATGCGAAGGGCTTCTGGTACTTGACTTCGCTTTTCTAGATCCAGTTTTTCCCACTGCACCACGCCAGTAGCCATATACCGCACAGTGTCGGTAACAGATAGCTGTAAGGAAGGTTTTTTTGGTTCAGATGTGAGGAGGCGATAACTGCGGGCGCTGTGGTCATCCCATTCCACATCAATACCTCGCATAGTCTGTAACCAACGCTGAACTGTTGCTTTCTGACGTGGTTGCATTCCCAGTTCTTGACACAACTCTTCTAAGGTTGGCCCTTGTTTATGGATGCTAAACTATTGCTGAAGTGCATCGAGAATTTTCTGCCGATGTTTGGTGATTTTCATTGTTCACTCTCCTGTTTAGCAGAAGTGTGACACCCAGCAAACTGGCATGTCAATCACCTGTTTCTATGTTTCCACTAAGTTTCTAAAGTTTCCATCTTACCAAGATTGAATAGAAATGTACCTCAAGACCCAACTAAGTACAAATCCTTATAAAAATGAGTCGGAATTCTGTTTTTTGTAGCTTAGGTTTTGTTATTCCACCCAACTTTCAATTTGGATTTTCGACCTTTATTAATAACGGTGCGTACTAAAAGATAAAATTACCCAGTCTCTTTTGCGATTAATTCAGTACCGATCCACTTGCGCTCAGTATGACAGATGGCTATTAGGTCAGTTATGCATTGTTCCGCATAAATAGCTAGTTTTTGTTGCAAAAGCTAAAGATTATGTGCCATTCAAGAGTTATGTAAAAAACAAAAATAACCTGCAACAGAGGGGTTCGCAAAATCATGCGTACAAATACTGAATTATGGAGTTAGAGCCCTAACAAGTTCAGTGAAACGACGATAGCTTATTCTTCCCTGACTCAGCAAAATAATAACAGCTTAGAAGAAAATATACGCAACTCCATTTTCTCAGGAATAGGAGTTTCAACAAGGGAATGTATATGGCAACAAGTGAGTCCTCTTTACGAACTGATGGTATAGAATTATTACACTTGTACCACCAGAATCCTTCTATTAAACTTCGTAATAAACTTGTACAGTTACATACTGGCTTAGTACGGAAGATGGCTCATAAGTTTAGCCATCAATGTAATGAACCTTATGAAGATTTAGAACAAATCGGTTATTTTGGTTTAATTAGGGCTATTGAACGCTTCGATCCTAGCCAAGGATATGCTTTTAGTTCCTTTGCAGTGCCATACATTCGCGGTGAGATGCTGCACTTTTTGCGCGATCGCAGTACTCTATTAAAAATTCCCCGTCGTTGGCAAGAATTATACAATGAAGGGCAAAAGATTCGCAAGGACTTGTCAATCTCTTTAGGTCGCCAGCCCAAGGATGCTGAAATTGCCAGCCAACTCCGGGTATCTGTGCAAGAATGGCAAGAAACCAAGTTAGCTGCTCAAAATCGGATGCCTTTGAGTTTAGATGCAACCGCAGTTAACTATGTTGATTGCCAAATAACCTTGGGTGAAGCACTTCCTTGTCCTCGTTCTCATGTTCTTCTGCAACAAGAAGAAGAACGCCAACAACTGCAAGGTGCAATCAATATGTTAGAAGAAAAGCCCCGCATGGCAGTTGAAATGGTGTTTTTGAAGGAACTTTCTCGTAAGGATGCTGCTAAAAACATTGGTACTAGTCCAATGACAGTAACGCGCTATCTACAAAAAGGAATCCAAGATTTGATTTTCTATTTACAACCACAGGTAATGCCAACAGGGTCTTAGTCCAAAAAACAATGACTAATGACCAATAACTAATTATCTAGATTTTAAATCAGCGATCGCACCTTTGGTCATAGCAGCAATAGCTTGATCTGTAGCTTTCGGCAAATGATAATATTTACCGCCTGCTGTTTGCGATAATTCTTTAGCAAAACCAGTAGACACAAATTTACTTTCCGTATCAATTACTAATAGTTGCATCCCCAGAGCACGGATTCTCGCAGCAATTTCTAATAATTCTCCTTTGATATCTGGCTTTTCTCCTGGTTCTAGCTGTTCACCCAAAGAACGCGCTAAGGGAATATTACCCCGCCCATCGGTGATTGCTACAAGGACAACTTGCCCAATATCTCCACTCATCTGAGCATTTAAGCCGACGCGCACAGCTTGAGTTAAACCATGCGCTAAGGGCGAACCCCCACCACAGGGCAACCTTTCTAAACGGTTACGCGCCAAAGCAATCGAACGTGTTGGAGGCAATAATACCTCTGCTTGTTCTCCCCGGAAGGGAATTAATGCTATTTGGTCGCGATTTTGATAAGCTTCTGTTAACAGTTGCATTACCGCACCTTTAGCCGATTGCATTCGATTTAATGCCATTGAACCAGAAGCATCTACCACAAACACTACCAACGCCCCTGCTTTCCGTACCAGGCGTTTCGAGCGAATATCAGCCTGTTCGACAATAACTTTTTTATCTGGTTGTCTTTCTCTTCGTGATTTTTGATAAGGAGCCGCAGCTCTGAGCGTGGCATCTACTGCAATGCGTCGCGCTTTCCCCTTGGGCAACATGGGCTTAATGTAGCGTCCCCTGTCATCGGAAAATATGACGCTGCGACTACCAGATTTACCTTGCCGCTTCGCCATTTGAGTAAAGTACAGCACGTTATCATCAAGAATTACCCCTTCTGGATCGAAGATAAACTCTTCCGGGATGCTAGGGGGTTCTTGCTCTTGATTTTCTTCCTGTTCTTCTTGTTCTTCCTCTTCTTCCTCTTCAGATTCGTCCTGGGGTTCTTCTTGATTCTGTTGCGGCGGCGGTGGAGGCGGTGGCGGTGCTTGATCTGGTGGTGGTGTCTGCACAACAGTGGCGCGTGGTACAATTACCAGTTCCACGGCACGGCGTAAATCTTCAGCATTAACTGTTGTTCTTCCTTCCAAAGCCGCCGCAGCTTTGGCCACCCGCGTGGCGAATAACTCGGCGCGATGTCCCTGAACTCCTCCGCGAATGGCCTCATCCACTAGGTAGGCAATTTGTTCATGGGTGATGATTACTTCTTTCAACCATTCCCGCGCCAAGATGATTTGGGTTTTGAGGGAGTCTAAATCTTCGTTGTACTGTTTGAGGAAATCTTGGGGGGATTTAGAATAAGCGATCGCTTGCTCTACTGCTTCTACTCTTTGATCTAAGCCGAGTACACCGTCAGCAGAAAGTGCGATCGCAATTCTATCTAACAAATGCTCCCGCAATCCGCCTTCTTCTGGATTATAGGTAGCAATAAATAAGGATTTGCACGGATGCTGAAAACTAATCCCTTCCCGTTCTATCTGGTTGCGTCCATCAGATAATACTGTTAAAAGCTGATTTGATATTTGGTCATCTAATAAATTAATTTCATCTACGTACAGTACACCACGGTTTGCTGTAGCAAGTAATCCCGGCTGAAAAATCGTATCACCTTGTTTTACCGACTTTTCCACATCCACTGAACCCAGTAGTCGGTCTTCTGTGATACCTAGAGGTATTTGCAAAAAAGGCGCGGGGATAATTTCTACTGGTACATTTTGAATATCTTTGTCTGCGTACTCCGCCAAAAGTTGATCGTCCCATTCTTCTGGGTGATTGGGGTCACAATTACTGATTGAACCTTTGACAACTTCAATGGGCGGTAGTAGAGCATGGATAGCACGAGCCATTACAGATTTTGCCGTACCGCGACGACCTGCGATCGCTACTCCTCCCAAACCAGGATCGACTGCGGCTAACAGCAAGGCTAATTTAATTGCTTCTTGACCGACTACGGCTGTCAAGGGAAAAGCAGTGATTGTGGGATTAATAGTAGGCGCAGGCATTGTTTGCTTTCATAGCGAGTCTCGGCCTTTAGCATACCAATTTCTGACACATTTAGAATAAGTATTATGGCAATGAGAGAAAGGTAAGGTTATGAGTATTGCTCAGGCTAAACGCTTCACACTGGATGAATACCACAGGCTTGGAGAATTGGGCTTTTTCCATGAAGATGACCACATTGAATTAATCAACGGGGAAATTATTGAAATGGCATCCAAAGGTAAAGCTCATGAAACTTGTTTAAGGAATTTGTGGAAGCAACTCCCAAAAATTGTAGGAGATAGGGCAACTTTGCAATCTCAAGCCCCGATTACTTTGCCACCTAAGAGCGAACCTGAACCGGATTTTGCGATTGTTCAAAACCGAGATGATAATTATCTCTCGTCTCACCCTAAACCAGATGATGTGTTATTGGTGATGGAAGTTTCCGATTCTTCTTTAGCTTATGACCAAGATGTGAAAATCCCTCTCTATGCTCAAGCAGGTATTACTGATTATTGGATATTCAATTTATTCGATAATTATTTGGAAGCTTACAGTCAACCATATCAGGATAATCAAGGCAGATATGGCTATTCAAATAAGCGAATTTTATTGTCAAATGAGGTAATAAATTTTCCCTGCTTCCCTGATTTATCCCTTGATTTAGCTAGGGTGTTTCCGCCGAAGCTTAATTTTTAAACTTTGTTATAGATCAGTCATAAGACAAAGGAGCAAGTTTTATGGCTTATAGTGATTTCAAACTTATTGAAGTTATTGATTCTTTTGGGTTAGTTATCCACGAATCATCTGGACTATTCGCAAATGTACAGGAGCAAGAATGTAGTGATTTATTATCTACTATTCTTAGAGAAAACGTTGATTTAGCAGTAGCTATAAGTTCAGAGAAAGCTCGAAGTGAAATGATAATAAGTCCAATTTTATTAGAAATTAGACGCAAATTCAATTATGAAATCAGCTTTTTTTCGGGAGTTGATTTTACTGTTGATAGCCAGCGAGGATTAAACGGCTTTTGTGATTTTATTTTGAGTCTTTCTTCGGAGCAGTTGCTTGTACGTAGTCCGGTGATTGTCTTAGTAGAAAGTAAAAATGAGAATTTGAGGTCTGGTTTAGCCCAATGTATTGCCGAAATGATAGCTGCACAGTTATTTAACGAGAGAGGCGGAAATAAAATTAAAGCTATATATGGTGCTGTTACTATCGGTACGATCTGGCAATTTCTCAAACTTGAAGGTAATGTAGTTTCGATTGATTTGAGTGAATATTATATTAAGGATATTAAGAAAATTTTAGGTATTTTATATAGTGCGATCGCGCAAAATAAGGTATAAATTATTTATTAGTTTGAATATTGTTGACACAGCTATTTAATTATCGTGGAAATCATACAAATAAAATACCTCAATGGCTATTAGTAATCGCAACAGAATCGAGACTGCTTTAATTTACTTAAATCAAGGTCTACACCCTTATGTTGAGAAAGAAATGCGGACAGTCCACGGTGAACGCTGGCTGAAAATAGCAACATCTTATCTATCTGATAATCAAAGTCTAAAGCGTGACCCAGAAGATATTCTGCGCGACGATATTTCTGAATTACTAAAAGTAATAATTGGACAGTGGAGTCAGGTTTTTAAAAGAAAACTGGGTCATGGAGAACGTGCCTTAATTAGCGAAATTATTGAAGTTCGTAATAAATGGGCGCATGAAATTAATGGAAAGCGTTTCTCTACTGATGATACTTATCGCGCACTTGATAGTATTGCTCGACTTCTCAAAGCCATTTCAGCATCAGAAGCAGATATTGTAGAAAAGCACAAGCAAGAAGTTTTGCGATCTCTTTCTCCAAAACAAGCCGAAGAAGCACGCATCAGAGAAAGCTTGGATGAATTACTAAAACAATTGCCTTTTCAAGATGCTTCTCTCCTGCTTCGCGCACTGACTCACACATCGTATATGCATGAAAATCCTAATTCAGGTGAAGATAATGAGCGACTTGAGTTTCTGGGTGATGCGTTACTCAATTTTTTAAGTGGCGAGTATCTTTATCGTCGCTATCCTGATAAAAAAGAGGGCGAACTAACACCTTTGCGTTCTCGGTTAGTCGATAAGCCACAGTTAGCAAAATTTGCTGTTAGTTTAGACTTGGGTAAATGGATGCGGCTAGGTAATGGTGCAGAAAGAGATGGAGGACGTACACAATCTAGATTGCTCAGTAATACTTTTGAAGCAATTATCGGCGCATATTTTCTAGATTCTGGAACTGAGTTAGTACGAGATTTTGTAGAACCATTGTTTGATTCAGTGATAGCTGAAAACCTATCTATTTCTCAAAAATCTGATACTAACTACAACAATTTTGTAGTTGTAGACTCAAAAAATCGCTTTCAAGAATGGGTGCAACGTAACATTACTCCAAATCCCCCCAAATATTTCACAGAACAAGTAGGAGGCCCTTCTCACGCGCCAGAATTCATCGCAAAAGTATTGGTAGATGAAAAAATTTACGGCGAAGGGAAGGGACGCAATAAGAAAGATGCTGAAAAAGCTGCTGCTGAGGATGCGCTAGCTAAGTTGAAAAAACAGGGTTTGTTGTAAAAATGTTTTTTGATTTCACGCAGAGGCGTAGAGAATAATTTTACATCTTGGCGCGAAATTAACTCTCTATTTGTAAGGGCAAAATTACGGTGAAGGTAGAACCCACTCCCACCTCAGAAACTAAGTTAATTGTACCTTGGAGGAGTTTTACCAACCGCGAAACGATCGCTAGCCCTAATCCTGTACTATCAGGAAGGTAGGGACGATCGCTAGAACTAACCCGAAAGTAGGGTTCAAATATCTGGGCTTGGTCTTCTAGCGCAATGCCAATTCCAGTGTCAGAAACTGCGATCGCACATCTCTGGTTCTCCAACATCTGACACATTATAATAATAGTCCCCGAATCTGTATAGCGAATCGCATTACTAATAAGATTTGTAATAATTTGTTGATATTGAAAAGGATCTGTGAAAAATTCTTTGGGAGCGCGATCGCAATCTACTATGACTTTTAAATTTTTCCCAGTAGCTAAAGGTTCCAACATTTCACAGATATTATTGATTAATTCACGCACATCGGTAGGCGCTAGTTGGAGTTTTATCTGCCCTGCTTCATATCGTGAAAGTTCTAATACATCGTTAATCAGGTGGAGTAATTGTCTACCGTTACGTAGTACCCGCTCAATATGTTCTAAATTGGCTGCGGTATCTTTTATCCGTGTCTTTCGTCGTTGTTGGCGTAAAAACAGATCCGAGTAGCCAATAATGGAAGTTAAAGGATGTTTCAATTCATGGGCTAGTTGCGAAAGATACTCTTGATTAGCGCTAATTAAGCGCCTGAGTTCATCATTATGGAGTGTTAGTGATGACTGTAACTGCTGTAATTCTCGTAAGCGCTCCTCAACATAACTCTTAAAGCACCGACCGATCGCTTCGTCTATAATAGCGTCAATCAAACGTATGGAACGAATTATCTCTACAGGTGTTCCCCCTAATAAATCTGCTTGTAGAGCATCAAATATTACTGTTCGCAGCAGATGATATTCTCTGGCAATTTCTGCTGGATCGAAGCCTTGTTCGGCTCGAATAGCTCCATGCTGAAAACTAGCAGCAACTATTGACTGAATATCATTATCTTCAGATTTTGAAAGCACTCTTACCATTGCTCGTAAAACATCAGGAATGTGATCCTTTACTGCTGTATAAGATAGGTCATCAGCACTTTCAATCCGTCTATCCTTGCGAACTACTGCAACCCATTTCTCAATGATGGTGTCAGTTTTTTCAGCCAGTACTTGACTAAAATCCATTATGTTAAATTCAGCTAGGAGATAGATGAGCAAACTTCCATATTCAATTAGTTTAGCGAGTGCAGTGGATTTTTACCAAGTTTAGGAATTTAATTCACCTACCAAAAGTAATAGATTCTACATATTCATTTTTTTGTTGATTAACTCTCGGCATCTAAAATTTTCCCAGCGGACAATATTTTTATTAAAAAATATTAAGTAAGCAGGTAACAATATTTATGCTTGACTCGACTAGATTATTTCGCTTTCTGTACAAGTAATTCACTTACAAGACAGCCAAATTCAGCGTGTCACAGTGCATAAAGCTGGAGCAAAGGAACCAAATTGTGGGGCGTATCTCGTCGAAAGTGAGGAGTTAGAAGTTACTAATATTTAACTCATAACTCATAACTCATAACTCAGGGCACTAGATGCGCTAACTCGTGGCAAATGGGAATGGCAGGTATTGGATATTTGGGAAAATAATCGTCAAGCCGTGATGATGATTGCCCACGCTGTAGATGAGGCAATTTATATGTCCGATCGCACAGTCTTGATGACCAATGGCCCAACTGCTAGTGTCGGAGAGATTTTAGAGGTTCCTTTTGAGCATCCACGCGTTAGCAAAGCTCCTCTGAAAGAGGCTCGCGCCGCCATGCGAAACTCAAGAGAATATTTTGAACTCCGCAACCATGCCTTAAATTTTCTCGATCGCTATTTTGCCCAAGACGAGTAAATTAGATTATCATTTTTTTTAGTGGGTAGCCTAATTCAAATTCATGAAAGCTGGATTTGGAACGGAGGAACCAATGTTTGGGGCTAATCTTACGAGAGACACCTTCCAGTCTTAGCCCGTCAGCTAACTCCGTAGGCAATGGAAGGAACCCCCAAGATTCTGGCTGTAATACAGTTATTATTGGGGTTTCCTTGACTGATTTCAGATTTGCAATTTTGGTTATCGTCACTCAATCTAAAATCCAAAATCTAAAAATCTAAAATTTGTCCCCCTGCTTCTCATTGTTAATTCATTTCGTTGGGAGAAGTAAAGCTGTGCAAATCAAGCCAATGCTAGCACGTCTGCAAAGTGCCACAGGTCGAGATGACTTAATTGAACAAATGTTACTGCTGTCAGAACCAAAAAAACCTTTTTCTAAAAAACCTCAAGAAGCAAAAGCAGTTAATTTAATTGTTGCTTATGACGCATCTCCTAACAGCCATACGGCACTAGATATTGCTTTCTGGATTGCCCATCAAACCCGTTTAGCTACTAATGCAGAAGTCACCGTTCAAGCTGTTTATGTGTTAGAAGATAATCAAAGCAATCAATGTCCAAATATTTTGAGCTTTCCAACACAACAGCCTTCATTAGAATGTCAAATCAGTGAAGTATCAAACTCTATCACACAGGTATTAACTCAACCCAAATTGCAGACAGTGGTAACTCCCCTACAACAAGCAGATATAATTCTCTGGCAAGCTCGGAGTCTGGCTGAAGAATGGCAGGGTTCTTTCAAATCTCATTTGCGGTTTGGCTGCATTTCTACAGAACTTCACAAAGTTGTTGAATCCGAAGCTGCCGATATTCTGTTTCTAGGTTGCAACTCTGTTAATCATCCGATGATTGAAGCGTTAGGTTCTAATTTTCCCTGTGCTGTTTTAGGTATTCCCAGTTGCATTGATGAATAATCGCTGTTTAAAATTACGGTAATTTTAGTCATAGAAAAGTCACCTAAAAGTAGGTGGCTTTTTTAGATTCTACATTCAGCAGGTTGCTCAACAAAGTAGATAATATTTCTGACAAGCAGAACCAAGAAACCGCCTGAAATACTGACAAAACCTAAAATCAGGGTTTTTGTGAAGAATATTTATGTATGTTAACATTGCTTGGTTTAGATACAGATATTCAGTATGGTTCCGATAAAGACTGTTCTCAAGGATTCAGAGGAAGTCACTCGGTTGTTTTCTCATCTCGAATTTGATGGAAAAAAGCTCAGTCATCAACCTGGTAGTGTATTGGGAAGTACTGCATTAATTGCGGGAACCACAGTTGGGGCAGGAATTCTCGCCCTACCAGCCGTTACCCTGCCATCTGGGATTGTGCCATCCACATCTGGACTGATTGCTGTTTGGCTCTACGCTTTAGTTTCCGGGTTACTAGTTGCAGATGTTACCTTAAACACGATGCGAACAGAAGGGCGTGCGAGTATCGGTTTTATGGGAGTTGTTGAAAAAATCCTTGGTAAATTGGGAGCGCGACTTACAGGCGGCGCATATTTATTTATGCACTATGCTCTCTTGGTGGCATATATCACCGAAGGTGGAGAAATTTTAGCTTATGCGGCGGCAAAAATTGGGGGTGTGCAGATATTGCCTACATGGGTGGGCACTACGACTTTCACGCTTTTATTTGGTGGCATTATGTATCTTGGGCGAGAAAAGTTTATTGAAAAATTAAACAGCGCCTTTGTCGGAATTGTCATCGTTTCCTTCTTGGGACTATTATTTCTGGTGGGAGGACATATTCAGAGTACCTTACTGTTATTTCAGAATTGGAGTACCCTTGGTAGTGCCATTTCAGTGATGTCTGTAGCGCTATTTTTTCAAAATGTTGTACCTCTGGTTGTAACGCAACTTGAAGGAGATGCTCACAAAATTCGTCAGTCTATCTTTATGGGTTCTGTAATTCCTCTAATTATGTTCTTGGCGTGGAACGCCGTAATTTTAGGAAGCGTCACTCCCGATATGCTACATGGCACATCTGACGGTAGAACTGTTCTCGATCCATTACAAATTCTCCGAGCAGGTGGAGCGGGAGAATGTTTAGGAGTACTAGTATCCATCTTTTCAGAGTTTGCGATCGCTACATCATTCATTGGATTTGTGTATGGTTTGCTGGATTTTTTCAAAGATATTTTCTCCATTACACAGGGCAAATTTTCTAGTCGCCTCCCTCTATATTCCCTAGTTCTTTTTCCTCCGATGACTCTCGGAACGCTCAATCCCAGCATCTTTTTTACTGCCCTAGATTACACTGGAACATTCAGTATCTCAGTTCTAGGTGGAATTATTCCGGCGTTAATGAGTTGGAAGCAACGTCAAGAACAAAAAAACTCCTCAGATAGCATAAATCAACCACTCGTCCCTGGTGGGAAGGTGACGCTGATTGTGATGATTGGAGTGGCATTAGCCATGATGGGAAGACAAATTCTGTCAATTTCATAAAAATCTTGGTGTAGTATTGCAAGTATGCATTTGTAGCATAAGTCCTGCCAACCACAATCTTATGAGTGATACTCGCCTCGCCCAAATCAGCAAATATCTCAGCAAATATCTGCGACATACACCAGATGCAATTGGAATTAAACTTGCTCTCGGTGGTTGGATTGCTGTTGATGAACTACTTAGCGCTTGTACTAAAAACAAGTTTCCGATTACCCGTCAGGAATTAGAGGTGGTAGTTGAATACAACGAAAAACAACGCTTTTCTTTTGATTCTACAGGTACTCTAATTCGTGCTAACCAAGGACATAGTGTAAAAATTGATTTACAGTTAGAACCTGTTACTCCCCCAGATCGGCTTTATCACGGTACGGGACGCAAATCTGTAGAGTCAATTTTGCAAACGGGACTTTGCAAAATGTCACGACATCATGTCCATTTATCGAAGGATATTACAACAGCACAAACTGTTGGTGCAAGACATGGAAAATTTTATTCAGAATACCCGGAAAGTGATAGAAGAGGGATAACTAAATGAAAGAGTGAAAGTCCAAAAAAATAATACAAACTAAAAGCCTCCTCATTTTCAATATGAGGAGG
This sequence comes from Nostoc sp., assembly GCF_036919895.1. Lineage (GTDB taxonomy): Bacteria > Cyanobacteriota > Cyanobacteriia > Cyanobacteriales > Nostocaceae > Nostoc. The sequence goes on along the minus strand of NZ_JBALBW010000057.1, from coordinate 11 downwards.
CTTTTAGTTTG
>NZ_JBALBW010000056.1:0-163024 GCF_036919895.1 Nostoc sp. | reverse complement strand
TCTGTGGCGACATCTTCAAACGCCAGTTGCGGATTTTCATCGAAAGAGCCGAATAAATCCTCTGGTTGTGTTTGGGCTGAATCTAAGTTTTCCCCAAAATTGATATCTAAAGAAGTTTCTGTAATTGATAGTTCGTCCACAGTATTGTCTGTGGTTTCCATCTGAATATAGGTGGAGTTTATGGCGACATCTTCAAACACCAGTTGCGGATTTTCATCGAAAGAGCCAAAGGAATGAAGTTCCAGATCGACAGCAGATGTTTCTGGTGGCTGATGAGTAAATTCTGGAGCAAAATCTAAAGCTTCTGGTTGTTGCGATCGCATGAGAATTTCTTCTCCTGGATGCTGCCCGAACAAAGGTATGTCTGGCGTGGAGGTATTGCTGATTGCTGGGGAAATAGTTGAGTCACTGAGTGCCAACTCATCAAATAAATCATCTCCAGAATCTGATGAGAATATCAAATCTAGCTGCTCTTGGTGCTGGAAATTAATATCCAAATCTTCCAAATCAAAACTGGCTAGAGGAGAAGATATAGTTTGTTGACTGTCGGCAAAAATATCATCAGTTGTAGGAAACAAACTCTCCTCTAATGCCCTTTCCACATTCTGCTCAATTAAGGAATCGAATTCGTTCTGTTCTTCTGTACTTTCTTGGTTCCAGAAATTGCTCAGATCGTTTTCTGATTGAGAAAACTCAGGTGCTATTGCTGGAGATGTATCAAATAAATCACCTATTTCTGGTTCGCTTGTAGGCAGTAATGTCTGTTCTTCCATTTCAGCAAACGGATTGTCCGAAGACAAGCCTATTTGCTGGGGTAATTCTATGTAGTCACTAGGAGTAATTTCTTCTACCCAGTTTGCATTTCTCGTTTCGGATAATAAGTTATCAAAACTGTTTGGTTGGTTAATCGATAGTTCTACACTGGCGAACGCTTCAGTTTCTGGCTGAGTCACTTCGCCTGTAGGCAATATTTCAGCATCATCATCTAGATCCAGTGTCAATAAATTTTCAAATACATCGTCTTTCTTGACACTAGCAAGCTGGTTTGTCTCACTAGAAATATCAATAAATTCTTGTAAATCTTCGGAAGAAGAATCTAAATTTACATCAAGTACGTTAATATCACTTAAATCTAAAGTCGTAGCAGATGTTTGTTGATTTTCCGGTTCTGAAGTCTCTTTTTCTAGGAAATTATCGCCAAATAATAGGGATAAATCTTCTGTTGTGACTGTAGTTGCTGCTCGATCAAAGGAAAGTAAATCAGATAAATCGCTATGAGCATCCTCAGCGTCAGTCCTGCTGAAATCAATTCCAAAATCATCGGTAGCAACAATATCTAAGGTTTCTTCTTGATGCCAGCTTTCATCTAGTTCAGGAGTCTCACCTTCAAATAAATCGGCAAGGGTATTTAACTCAGCTATTCCTACCTCTGGCCCGTTGGGGTCAAGATTGTTACTGATTGGATGTGCTTCGTCATGTGTGGTGAAACTAAGACTAGTGTGAATTGCAGCGTTGAGTGGTGTCCCCTGTTGAAGATAGGGGCGAACGCTAGCATCCTTGTCTAGATTAAGTTCTTCAGTGGTCTGGGCTAGGTCTAACTGCTTGGTGTTACCAGATAAAATTGGCTCTGACGCAGCTGATGATTCTGTCAAAACCGCAGCCTGTTCATCAAACAAATTAGGAGTAACTTCTAATAACTCAATTTCTGCCAAGCTCAAAAGTGCTTCTAGTTGCTGACTAATTGCAATTTCGGCTTCCCTACCTTGCAGAACTAATTCTTGAGCTTGCTTAATTTCGGTAATGACAATTTTAGCTAAAGTTAGATAACTATTTTCAGAATTGCCGATCGCACTGGCTGCTGCTTGACACAAACCACACCACTTGGATAAATTCCAAGTCTCACCAAGTTTGGCTAACTGGTAACAGCATTGCTGAAGGTTTTGCCGAGTTGAGGGTGTTGTGGTTTGCTTAAACAGTTGCAACATTTCTCGCAGTGTTTGCAGCACTTGGGCTTGAAACTCGCCCCAATTATTATGTTCTTTAGCGGTGACTGGCGAATATACCTGCTGAGGTGCTACTGAGACAGGTATTTGTGGAGATCCCTGATGGATGTCTTCTGCCAAACCGGGAATATCTCGCCGCAGGAAAATTTCTGTAAGTGTGGAGACATTCTCTAAAGAGTTTGTGTGTAGTTCTGTTGCATCAGTACTGCTGGATGCTCCAATTTTTCCTTGTTCTACAAGTAGTTCTAAATGCTCATACAGCCATTGAAAGACAGGCTCAGTTTCTGACATTAAAGTATTAGCTGCATCTTCAGAAAGACCATAAGGCCCGCTCAAATGCTCTAACAGCGATTTCAGGGTATCAGATACACCAAGAAATAAAGACTCTAACTTTTGGTCAATCTTAACCGGATTATCTTTAAGAACTTTGAAACAATCTTCCAGACGGTGGGAGGTATGCTGGATGCTAGTCAATCCAAGCATCGCGGCTCCTCCTTTAATGGAGTGAGCCGCCCGGAAGACTTCACTGATCATTTCCGGGTCGTTCAAGGTACCTTCTAGATTCAGTAACCCCTGCTCAATGGTATTCAGGTGATCCCTAGCTTCTTCGATAAAGTAACCCAAAATCCGCTGTTGTTGTTCCGGCAGCATAGTTTTTTAGTCATTAGTCATTGGTCATTGGTCATTGGTCATTAGTCATTGGTCACTTGTACTGAGCGTTGCCGAAACCTCTCATAGAGAAGTATTAGTTATTAGCAAATAACAAAGGACAAAGGACAAAGGACAAAGGACAAATGACAATTTATCTAGTTTCCATAGTTTCCACTCGGAAACGTTCAACGGAAGCGATCAAGTCACGGGATACACCTACTAAGTGTTGTAAGGCTCCTGAAACTCGCTGTGCTTCTTGAGAAGTTTCTTGGGCAGTGAGTTCTACTGATTGCATTACGTGAGCGACGGCGCGGGAGGTTTCAGTTTGTTCTACAGTGTCGCTGGTAATAGAGCGCACAAGAATATCAATGCGATTCGCCACTTGAATAATGTTTTCGAGCGATCGCTTGGCTTCTTCTGCCAATTTTGTCCCTTTAATTACTTGTTGTGTGCCTTCTTCCATCGCGGTCATTACAGAACCTGTTTCGCTTTGGATTTGCATCACAATTTGTTCAATTTCCTTCAGGGATTTCGCAGATTTATCTGCTAATTGGCGCACTTCGTCTGCGACGATCGCAAACCCGCGTCCAGCTTCTCCGGCTCTTGCCGCCTCAATACTAGCATTGAGTGCTAATAAGTTGGTTCTGGAAGCAATTTGAGAAATCAACGCCACAATTTTAGAAATTTCTTGAGAAGATTCCGCCAACCGCTTCACTTTGCGAGTGGTTTCGGCAACAGTTTCTCGAATTTCTAAAATACCTGCGACGGTATTTTCTACCGCTTCACCACCTTGGAGAGCGATCGTACTAGCATCACGAGCAACGGTTTCAGCTTCCCGCGCCGCTTCTGCTACCCGTTGAATCGAATCAGTCATCACCTGTACAGAATTCAGCGTTACTGCTAACTCTTCTGCTTGGCGCAAAGCATCACTAGATAAGGCTCTAGCAAAGGTTTCAGAGTTGGTTGCACCTTTTGTTACATCCTTCGCTGCCACTTTTACCTGTTGCACAATATCCCGTAGGTTTTGAATTGTCAGGTTAAAAGCGTCGGCTACGGCTCCTAGTACGTCGGCTGTCACTTCCGCTTGGACTGTTAAATCACCTCTAGCCGCTCCTTCCACATCATCCAAAAGGCGAATTACCTGGCGTTGCAGGTTTTCTTTAGCCTCCTCTTGTTCATCGGCTTTGCGTTGGGCTTCACTTGTCGTCGTGAAAATTACCCGTGCCATTTCGTTAAAGCCAGTGGCTAAATGCCCCAATTCATCTTCGGAATACACTGTAGCTTGAGCATTCAGATTTCCTTGACGTACAGCCTCAAACTGAGCTTGCAGATCGTTAGTTGTGCGCCGAATTTGTTTAAGCGCCAGATTCCCCATGAAGCCTGCGGTAGCAAAACCTGCAATCCCAGCGGCTAATGACATTGCCCAACCTGTGTTTCGGACTGATTCTCGTTGGGGGGCTGGCGAAAATGTGGTGGCGACAAAGCTAACTGTGGCTACCACTAGCGCCGAAACAATGCCCACACTTCCAGCTATTAACCATTGTTTCCGTTCTATGGAGGCATTCTCTAATGGTGCTAACCAGCCTTGCTCGACGCTAACGTTGGGTTCTAGTTTCGAGACATCTGTTTGGCTAAAGATTGGAACTCCTTCATGGGAACCAGTCATCGAGAATAGTTCTTCTTCGCGATCGGCTGCATTACTTCCAGAAGGCTCCACGACTTGAGAGCGCCCACTGCCAGTAGAAACTACTGGAGCAGAATACATTGCTGCATCACCAAAGTTAGAATCTTCTTCGATCAGGTCAAATCCTGGAATGTTTCCTAAATCGTCAAATTCCTCAAAGTCATCTAAAAAATCGATATTACTCTTAGAATTTTCTCCATTTAGTATATTGTTTGAGTCCTCATAAGAACTCGAACCCTCTGAGCCAAAGGCAGACTCAAATGCCTCCATATCAAAATTATCATCCTCATCAAATCTATTTTTGCCGATGCTTGTACCTGATTTAAACTTCTTTTCTTCTAGAGGTATATTGCCACTAAAAGATGAAGAATTATCAGGTAAATCTGGCTGAAATTCATCCTCTACTTCCAAATCTTTTGACTTCAACCAATCATGGGCTTCTGTTTCCGGCAAATCATATTTACTCTTGTTATTTGCGTTTGTCGAACTATTTATAAGTTCTTCTTCGACAACAATAAGTAAAGTCTCATCTCCAAAATTCGATTTTTTATATTCTAAATTCCCAGCCCTAAGCTCTGGAGACTTTGGCTCACTCAACAAATCAGAGAAGTTATTATCGCTATTACTAGTTTGGGAATTGGAAAATGAAAAGTTATTATTGTCAATAGCTGAATTTTCAGGAGTAGAATTTATCTCATTCTCAGAAAAATGACGATTTACTAATGATTCATCATGGCTATCTTCTGATCCATCCTCCTGCCAAAAAGCAGGCAATTCTAATTCTGTTTTTTCCTCATAACTACTGCTATTTAAATCCAATTCTTCTGATTCTTCATCCAAAGCAAAAGGGTCATCACCAAAAGCTGTAGAAGAATCTGATATTTTCCTCGTTCCAATACTATCTTCTGTGGGGATGTCAAATGGACTATTAGAAGATAGTTCTTCAACCTCATTCACAGTTTCTTGATGCTCTCCAAAAAAGTTCAAATCAAGATTTTTACTGTCAAACTCTTCACTAACCCCCAAATCTTCTAATTCTGGTTCGCTATATGCCAGTGGCTCGGATATCTCTGAGGAATTGATTTGTTCTTGATTTCCTGATGTATCAATCTGCCCACCGAATGACTGTAAATATTGATTGATATTCTCAATTCCATTATTGGCAAAAACAATAATTTCTTGCTCACTAGTCAAGCCTAAGACCTGTTGATATTCTTCTTTTGCTACATCGTACTGCTGTAAAACATAGTAGATGTGACCCCTTAACAAATGAGTGTTGGGGTCATCTGGTAAATTTTGCACCACTTGGTCAACTAAAGTGGCTGCAACCTCATAATTTCTTTGGACATAGGCGGTCATCGCCTGTTGATATGTTGGCTCGTAATTATCAATACTTGCTGCCATTTCCTCCTCCAATTTCATCCTGCCCACCTAGCACTTCGGACAATTGCCATTTGATCGAGCAGTCGTAGACACTGATTATTTTTAGCATTTAGTAACCACTCTCCCCGTAAAAAAGGAACCATAGTATCTGGAACATTAGTTGGTGGCATGAGATTCTGGACATCCAACCAGTCCATACCTCCGATTTCTTCTACTGCTAAACCCACTATTGTGTCTTGCTCTTCGATGGCAATCACCGAAATTTCAGCTCTATCCGTGTTTAATGCACTTGCTTCCCCCAGAAATTGACCCAAATCAGCCACCCAAATAACTCGACCTCGTAAATTTAGAGTACCCAAAAGTAAAGGAGAAGCATTAGGAATCGGAGTGATTCTATCAGGACTTAGTTCAATTACCTCCCGAATGCCAGTTGCTTGTAGTGCAAACTCCTGATGCGAGGGAATGTAAAATCTCAAATGTAACTCACCTTCAGGACTTTCTACTTGTAATTCTGGTCGGAAGTGGTCTTGACCGCTACCACTTAAAAAGTCCGGTTTGCTGACCATATTGCTTTTATCCTTATCCTCGCAGCAGTTGTTTGACTGTTCCTACCAACTCGGTTGGTTGAAACGGTTTGGCTATGTAGGCATCTGCACCCTGCTTCATGCCCCAATAGCGATCGAATTCTTCGCCTTTGGAAGAACACATCACCACAGGGACATTTTGGGTTTTGGGATCGGATTTTAACCGCCGACAAACTTCGTAGCCGTTCATCCGAGGCATGACAATATCCAATACCACTAAATCGGGAGGTGCTATTTGAATTGCCTCCAATGCTTCTAATCCATCGCTGGCATGGGTAACTGTTAGACCGGTTGCTTTTAGGAGGTCTGTAATCATCTCCCTTTGCGCGATACTGTCTTCCACAATCAGAACTGTACTCATAAATGTCTATTTGCCTCCTGATTTAAACGTTCCTATTTGGAACATTCCCTGATTCCTCCGCAAGTATTAACTGTATAAATTAATTGTATGTTCTCACTATTTTCCTTGATACTGAGGTTTCACTAAGTTGGCTGACTCTGTGATAACATCTTTTAACTGATCTTTTAGTAGATCAACAAGTTTATGTTTTTCCTCAGTCCCTACTCTCCATTTTCATAGGATTCTATTTTGAGGTATTTCTCTACGAGCATGAGTAATTCAGTGTCTGTAAATGGTTTTGTTAGATAATCTGTAGCCCCGACCATCCTAGCTTTGACTCGATCGATAAATCCATCTTTACCAGTGAGCATAATAATCGGTGTGAGCCGAAATGCTGTGGAATGTCGCAGCATGGCGCAAACCTCGTACCCCTCCAATTCCGACATGGCGATATCGCATAAAATTAAATCTGGTTTGAGTTGAAAAACCAGACTCAGTGCCTCTAAGGGATTGGTGAGAGCGATCGCTTCATAACCCTGTGGTTGTAAGATCGAATTTATAGTCTCACCGATGGCGATCGCATCGTCAATACATACTATCCGCCCCCTGTGTTTTGCCTTCAATTCCCTGCTACCGATGTGGGTATCTGATTTAGCCGTAACTGAATATACTAGTTGTAGCCAACTCTGTTGCACATAAGGATATATTGCCTTAGCAACTGTCAAAATGTCTCGGTTGAGATAGCGAGACAGTTGACGCAAGGTTGTTTTACCATCAGCCCAATGTTGTAATTTCTCTACAGTTGCTTCTGGTAGTGAAGATTGTAGCTGAACTTTGTCAGATAGCACTGGTAATTGCTCGGGAGACTGGATGTGTGGATACAATTGCTTCCACTCTTGCACCTGCTTCGTAATTTTTGTAACAAATGGAGCAATGGCGAAAGTATTTAATTGTGGGGCAAGTGCCGCACCCTGATGGAAAATGAAGTTTCCTTGGTGTAAACTCAGCAGATCGAAGAGAGTTTCATGTACCAAGCCGTGAATGATACTACCAGCTATCTTGGGGTTGATAATATTCCGCTCCAAAAGTGCCCACAGATAGGCATACTCTGGTGAGTCGGTTGATGGTAGAGAGGCAATTTGTTTGTCGGTGAGTCGCATCTCGACTCGATAATGACGTAAATAATCGTTAATTCTGGATAAACTACTCTCACCTTCTTGGCAATAGATAATCTGACCATTGAGGAAAAAGACGAACCAAGACTGTTGTTTGGGGCGATAAATGCTTGCTCCCTCTCCACTCAGCTTGTTGTTATGGTGAGAGCTTTGAGCTTCTACCCATAGTTGGCCAGTTCGCTGTCCCAACTCAATCAATTGCAGGATACTGCAAATATCAATTTCACTTAAATTTCCCTGCATTTACCTAAAAAGTACTCCTTTTATTGATTAATTATGTCCCGCAATTTTTCCATTTTTTGAGTGAGTAGTTTAAGTATTAATTATGGAGTATTGAAAAGATTTTTACCCTTTTTCTTATTGCTATATCATCTGTTGTATGCATAGATGTGTAGCCGCTACTCTGCGAGAACGTCAAAGGCAAACCCGCAGGGTACGAGAACTGCTATAGATTCAGCTAGAACTCTTAATTTTTCGTAATCCACTTTGACAAAGCTAGTGTTAACACGGAAGTCATCATCACTGTCATCAGTACAAAATATAAAGGCGCGACCCACTCGCTTTTATAAGTACCAAGACGTAATATATCGCGTCTATAGTTTTGTCTGTCTTGTTCTCCTAAACTTGGGTTCAGTGAGAGAAGTTAACAGAATTATTTAACCCACATCCCAAAAAATGAACTTTAAGTGCATCAATAAAGGACTAACGGTGTGCTGTATTTAGCAGAAGTACAAAAACAGAAAGGTGGTTTACTCAGTGGCGGTGGCAAAACTGAACTGAAACTGCTAGCTTGTCAGCGAACTGACCAGAATTGGAATACTGTGTCGGAAGAAGTGATTGCTGCTGAAGACGCAAGCAAATTAAATGATGGCGCTTTGGTACTGGTTGAACTGAATCCAAATCGTCAAGTGCAGCGAATTCAAGAAGCAGGGCGGCCACTAGTCAATATTTTGCAGAATTTTTCCCGCCAATTGGAGAAATTTAAGCTCAAGGAAGATGAAATCGATCAGTGGAAACAGTCATTAACGTTTCAGGCGCAAGAGTTGAATCGCCGTGAAATGGACATGGAAGTACGCTCAGAACAGTTGCAAAATATGGAAGAGGAGTTGCAACAACTAGAGCAACAAAAACAAGAAGTTGACACATCCCGCCAAGAAATTGAACGGTTACAAACAGAAGTTGAACGCAACCGCCTAGAATTGGAAGGCGCTTGGGAACATTTGCGGGGTGAGCAACGCCGCCTAGAGGAACATCAAGCGGATTTTAAACAAGGGACGGTTTTGGATGAAGAGCAAAGTCGGGTAATGAGTGAATTACTCGATCGCTTATCTAGTCGCGTAGCTCCCACGGAAACAGTCAGAGAACACCTGCATCTAGCCTTTGAATTGGTCGAAAAGCAGCAAGCAACTCTTACCCCACACTGGCAAAAACTAGAAGAAGAAAAAACTGCGATCGCCCAACAGCAAGAAGAAGTGGAGCGGTTGTCACAAACATTTAGCGATCGCCAAAATGCATTGCAAGAAGCACAAAATATTCTAGTTCAGCAAACAGCCCAATTGCAGATAAATACAGCAGACCTTAGCAGCAAGCAAGAGTATGCGCGGATAATCAAAGAGCAGTTACGAAACGCCGAAGAGTTATATCAACAAATTCACTCTTTGGCTGCAACATCTGGTGATGTAGTTCTCGGACAGCAAGCTAATGTGGAAGCTTTGGATAAAATGTCTTTAGAAGAACTACAAAAGATAGTCCAAGACTTGCAGCATAAGCTGCAAATAGATGCTAGCTTTGTTCACGATCAAGAACAAGAACTGACATATAAACAAGAAGCTATAGAAGAACTGCAAAATAAATTAAGCCAAGCATCTGACAATGACCACATCAATTTAGAACTGGAATTAACGGATGAAAAAGACCTCTATCAGATGCTAAACTCCAGTTTGGTGGGACAACGCCGCAATATGTTACAGCATCAGAAGTTTCTCAAGCAACACCAAGCTGTATTACTACGGCGACAAGGGCATCCTGTTGTTGAGGAAGAAGATGGTAATAAAGTTAATTTAGAACCGATTCTGTTACAAATTGAAACCCAGCGACAACAATATTCGCAGGAAATCCAAAAGCTGGAACGTGAAATCGATCAAATCCGTTCTGGTGTTGAGCTAAATCAAGGAATGATTGACAATCAAACTCACGATTTGGATGAAAAACGTCAAGAACTGAAAGCAATCGAAGAAAACTTGTTATCCTTACGAAGAACAACTGCTGAATATTCTGGTCGGGTGAATCTTTATCAAGAAACACTACAACCAATTCAGGATTCCTTGGATGGATTACGGCAAAAGCTGCAAGGAATTGCAGAATCTTTGGATCAATTCCAGGAAACTGGCGATTATCAAGTCCAAGCGATCGCTCAGCTGCGCCAAACTCTCCAAGGTTTAATGCCTCAGCCAGAATTATTAGCGTCTTAACAAGAGACGCGATTAATCGCGTCTCTACAGGAGTTAAGGGTTATAAGTTAGGAATTAAAGAAAATTCCTAACTCATAACTCCTAACTTCTAACTATTTCAAGCAGATCCAATCACCTTCTACTTGAGCGATCGCACCACCAGGAAATGGATCGGTTTGCGATCGGTTTGGTGCTGTAATTAAAGCCGTTAATTTTTCGATATGTTCAAAACCAGGTGCGTCAGTCAGTATTCGCTGCAACACCTGACGCATCACCCGACGTTGCAGTGCTAATGGTGCTTTCTGCAATACCCGACGATTTAACCTTAGGGGAAGAAGAGCAAGGGAATCTTCTTCATCACCAATACCCAATGCCTTTTGGCGCAACTGCTGGGCTGCTTTTTCGAGATATTCCACTTCTGCTTGGAGAAGTTCTGCTGTTTGGGCTAAGGCTGATTCTACTTGGGGATTGAAATTTTCTCGTAAATATGGTATCAATTCTTGGCGAATCCGGTTGCGGGCGTATTGCAAATCTTGATTGGTGGAATCTTCCCAAATTGGCAATTTAAACTCTTGACAAAATTGCTCTGTTTGTATTCGAGTGACTTCTAAAAGTGGACGCACTAGCATAATGCCCGTAGTTAGGGGACGTTGCCAAGTCAGGGCTTGCAAACCATCAGCACCAGTACCGCGAATTAAATTGTAGAGGAGAGTTTCAGCGCGATCGCTAGCGGTGTGTCCTGTAACTATATACTGATAATTGTTTGCTTGAGCCATCGCACTTAAAGCTTGATAACGCCAATCGCGGGCAGCAGCTTCACTATTTATAGGTTCGTTTGCTGTTTCTAAATAAAAAGATATACCCCAAGTTTTAGCCAAGTTTTCGACGTGACGAGCATTAGCTTGGGAGTCAGAACGCCAACGATGATCGCAGTGAGCAATACCTAAAGCCCATCCCCATTTGGATTGTAAATCTAAAAGTAATTTTATTAAACACAAAGAATCTTGTCCGCCAGAGACAGCGATTAATAGACGCTGGTTGCGCTCAAATAAGTGGCGCGATCGCATTGTGCGATGGATTTTTGCATGTAGAGGAGTCCATACCATTTTGGTTTTTTTAGCGCCGACGGACACAGATAATTGTCTCTTAATATCACGTGCATCGACAATTACGATTTGGGTATTAATTTTCACCTTGGTTAAGTTGCTGCCGAAGGTCGTCGAGGGGAGAGCTTTCTTGATTAATATCTAAGCGATTATTTTCTTGTTTTTCTTCAATTTCAGCTTCATCAGGGCAAAATTCTAGGCGGACTCTAATTCTGCCTGTCCGCCATTGTTTACCAGGGATTAAAACATAACATTCAAATCCTTCGTCAAATATTCTTGAACCTGATGATGTATGGTGTTTTGCCCAAAACTTTTTTACTTCCTTTAAAAGCTGAAATACTATTTGAGTGCGGGGTAAGTTTTCAAATGCTTCTTGGTGAAAATGCACAACATCTTTTTCAGGATTTAGAGGTTCACATTCATTATTCATAAATCTTGCACCTGTAACTAAATCTATAGTTCCCAAGAGAGATAAATTAATTGGAAATCCTCATAGTTTTTGAATTTGACTTGCAGCAACAACTTCTTTAACAGTTAACGCTAATTCGGGGAAAGTAGTAGAAAGAATCTCGCGTCAAACGAATTGAACAGTGTTGCGAGGAGGTAAAACAAGCTGTCAGGCAAGTTCACACTGAAGGTATCTATCCTAGTGAAGCAGCTATTTCAAGGATATTGGCTAAACCAGGATATTTTCGTGACAAACAAGTTTGCGCTGCTTTAAGGGCAGCGCGAAAAGAAATTTGTTTGGAACCATAACCTTGCTACCCTTTATTGGAAGCATAAGCTTACCGTTGCGGCAAAGTTATGGGTAAAGTCACAATAAAAGCTTTTTAGCATTTTCAATTTTTAGTGGGGGTGGAGGGACTTGAACCCACACGACCTATTACGGTCAACGGATTTTCATCCTCCCGCAGTTTTCACTGCTGCCTGATGGCAATAGCCAAATCAGGTTTTGAGAATTGGACTCTCCCTTTACCCTCGACTTAACGTTAGGGTAGCTCCCGTCGGGTCTCTGCACCTTCCGAATAGTTAGGAGTTAAGAGTTTTAATGTACTCTGCACTCACGACTTTTTTCGGCTTGGCTCAGGATTGCCATGTCTGTCACCAGATTTAGGTTTCCCTGAGTTTGAGAGCTTCCACTTGAGGGATTTCTCCTTCAAGGCTCAGTTATCTAAGTCCGTAGCGTCTACCATTCCGCCACACCCCCGCAGGTGTTTGGTAATTAACTAGTATAGACCTAGTTATTTTTTGGAGGCAGCAAATACCGCCTTATCTATTCCACCATCAATTGTGTCTTTTGTCCAACTAGATTGAAAACATTTTTTCCAGATTGTGCGATCGCTTCCCAAATTCGGAAGTTTTTCATGTTTTTTCGTAATCAACCTGGATGAATTTTCGATTTTGTCTGACTAAAGCATTTATTTGCCGGCAGATTCACGATAATAGCATAAAACTATCTTTTATCAATCAATCTGGATATAAAAAAGGAATTCTGGGGTAGTTATGGTGAAAGCATCGACTATACTTCCCTCAGTTTGGCTGTTCAGCCTATGATGGAAAACAGATGCTTAAGACTTGAAAGTTATGATTGTAGCCCTCCTGTATCTGGTTTTGGCTGGAGCTTACCTTCTGGTAATCCCGATCGCTGTTTTGCTGTACCTAAAACAGCGTTGGTATGTCGCTAGCTCCATTGAGCGTCTCTTGATGTACTTTTTGGTGTTTTTCTTCTTCCCAGGCTTGTTGGTTCTATCGCCGTTTGTAAATTTCCGACCCCAACGGCGACAAATTCAAGTTTAACGACATTGGTAGGTCATAACTCTCATGCGACGGATTGACGCTATTGGAATTGGCTTAGGTGTTTTTATTGCTGGCGGCTTGGCATATTTAGGATTGCAGCTAGTCGGTTTGGATACTCAGAAAGCTGGTATATGGAGCCAAGTCTTACTAGTCAGTGGTTTAATTGGCTGGTTAGCGACCTATTTTTTCCGTGCGGTGGGACAAAAAATGACCTACCACCAACAACGGGAACAATATGAGCAAGACTTTCTGCAAAAGCGGCTAGATGAGCTTACCCCCGAAGAACTTGCACGAATTCAAGCTGAAATAGAACAAGAAGAGCAATCTCAGGTGTAAAGTTATCATTGGTCAGTTGTCATTTGTCATTCGTAAATGACCAATGACTAATGACCAATAACCACTGACTATTGACACTTGACTAAAAATGACTGCGATTTCTGATTGCTTTGAAACCCTTGGACGGAATCGTGAGTGCGCTCTGATTCCGTTTATTACTGCTGGCGATCCAGATTTAGAAACAACAGCAAAAGCGTTGCAAGTTCTAGATCAAAGTGGAGCCGACATTATTGAACTGGGTATACCCTATTCCGATCCTCTAGCTGATGGGCCAGTGATTCAAGCTGCTGCTACTCGCGCCTTGCAAAGGGGGACAAAATTGGAGCAGGTGCTGGAAATGTTGCAAGGGATTACTCCCAAATTGCGATCGCCGATTATCCTATTTACCTACTACAATCCAATTTTGCACCGAGGGATTGACAAATTTCTCCAACAGATAGCGGCTGCTGGGGTAGCAGGATTGGTAGTACCAGATTTGCCCTTAGAAGAAGCAGCAAGCTTGCTCGAACCAGCTAAGAAAATGGGAATTGATGTAATTTTGTTGGTCGCTCCCACCAGTGATGCCAAACGAATAGAAGCGATCGCTCATTCTTCTCAAGGATTTATTTATTTAGTCAGCGTCACTGGGGTGACAGGGGTGCGATCGCAACTGGAAAACCGCGTGTCTGATTTACTCAAACAAATTCGTGGTGTTACTGATAAACCCATCGGTGTAGGTTTTGGGATTTCTGAAGCCGCACAAGCCCGTCAGGTCAAGGAATGGGGCGCAGATGCGGCGATCGCGGGCAGTGCTTTTGTGAAACGGTTAGCAGAAGGGACTCCAGAGCAAGGACTAAATGCGATCGCCCAATTCTGCCAAAGTCTCAAGGCAGCCATCAAGACTACCAACACCAGTACAAATACTCCTCTTGATTAGACTGGTCAAGTAGATTAAAAAGTATAACAGCGCCGTTTTTCTACCCTTGTTTGATAGACAATTTGACCATTATGGTTTTGAATATTAACATCAGATATCATGATGTAAAAAAACTAGCTGATACGGTCGCTTATAGTTTGAGTATTATGTGAAATCAAGTAGGCATAATTTATGAGTGTGAGAGTGAGTCAGTCACAAATGATTATAGTTACGTCGCAATTGAGGAGCATAGGCGATGAGTGAAAGTATGGCGTTTATCGGCGGGGTCGCCGTAGCTGGGCTGGCGGCTCTCGTATTGCTCAAAGGAACAAATACCCCCCTACAACCTAACTTTGCTGTTGCTCCGCAAATGCCAGGGACTGTAGTAGCGCCAGGAATGCAGTCGCCAATGTATCCTTATAGCCCTTATGGGCAACCAGTGTATCCCAATCCTAATCAGCCACCAACTGCTGCTAGTGCTGACCAGCGTCTGGAGATGGAGAAGCTGAATACGCAGATGCAGTTGGAGCGTTTAAAAAACGATAACGAACAGCTGAAGGTTCAAAATCAACAACTTCAAGGCCAAGTTCAAAATTTTAATACTCAGCAGCAGTGGCAACAAGCCCAGCAGTATAACCAACAAAAAGCAGCAGCATTCCAGCCGCAGCAAAATCCTTCTTGGTGGTCTTCACCTATGCTTTGGGCTGTGGGAGGAGCAACTCTGACCATTGGTGGTGGTGTTGTCGTCGCTGGGGTATTGGCTTTGTTCTCACCACGGCAGCGTCCAGCCCGTACTGTACAAGTGATTCACCCCTACCAAGGAAATACGCCGCCCTTGGTTCCAGTCCGTCGTGCTGAGTTTCTTCCTGCTTCGCGGATGGAAGCAAGACGAGTTGAAGCTCCAGAATACGACGAAATGCACTAATCGCGAAAATCAAATTATAAATAAACACCGATTAAAAATCTCGTTTCCAGATAGAACCTGGAAACGTTTTTTATTTGGTTGCTGCTGCAAATTGAGGAGGCAGAACCTACTTGTAGATATAAGCTGGGAACGAGGTAAACACTCGTAACTGTTAAAAGCTGCTTTTCGGAGTTTCTGTGGTAGTGGGACTCTCTTTACTGGCAGGTTGGTTAGTATCGGGAAGTTTTTGTTGGGTACTCTTCGGATTGCCTTGATTTTTTAGTTGAGTTAGTGCCTGTTTTGCCAGATTTTCGGCTGCTTGCTTAAATAATGGTTCTATTTTGTTTCGCCAGTATTTAGTATTGGGCAATTTTTCTGGATGGTTTCTATAATCTAAAACTTTATCCCACTTACCATCATCTATTGCTTTATTGATTTCATTAGATAACGCCTCAGCCTTAGCCCAATCGTCCTGCCACTGGGCAATCATTTTGCCCGTCTCTTGGATACCAGAAGCAGCATTTGCTGGAATCGACCTTAAAAGTGCGATCGCTCCAACTATATCCCCTGAATCATACTTCTTTTTTGCTTGTTCTATAGTATTGGCACTGTTATCATTAGGCTGCGATTTTCCAACGTCGGGATTTGACCCCTTTGGCAATTCTGGTAATTGAGTTACAACATCGCTAGATTGTGCTTTTGGCTTGGGAGTCGGTCGAGTCGCAATCAAGGTGTTATCATCTACAATCTTAGTTGCAATGCCTTTTCCGCGTAGGCAAGAAGCCCATTCTCCATTATTAGTTATCACCTCCGGGTGTGCCCAAGCCAAACGACCAGATTTAAGTTTAACTTCTATCCAACCTCGTCTTGTTCGCTTGCCAGTCACCTCGAAACTGGTATTATCCGCAACTGTTTGCAGAACATTATCAGAATTTATCGAACTAGGTTCAGAACGAATATTAGAATTTCCGACGACAACAGCCGAACATTTGTTTTCTAAGGTGGTATCCGTACCTGTAAGATTTAAAGCTAAATTTTTCACATTTGGATATACATTTGCTACCAAGGCAGCTGCACCACCCGCCAATAATATGCCAATTAATATTGGCCATGGATCGAATTTACTAGAGTCTTGACGGGCAGGTTTGACAGGATTTGCTGGTGCAACTGCAACCGTTTGCAACCGAGATACTTGAGGGCGGGATTTCGTGGATTCTTGAGGTGTGGAAAATGTAGGTACTGGATTAATCGCGTCTTTACATGCTTGCAGTGCTTCCGTGGCGTTTTGGTAGCGGTCTTTGAAGTGATAACGCACCATTTTGGACAACACTGCCGCCAATCGGTAATTTACGGTTAGTGATTGCTGCCAAATGATTTCGCCCGTTTCTGGGTCTTCTTGCAATTCTGTTGGCTGTGATCCTGTTAATGCTTGAATGGCAATGATGCCGAGGGAATAAATATCACTGTTGGGGCGGGGTTTACCTTGCCCTTGTTCTGTGGGCATATAGCCAGGAGTGCCGATAACCACGGTGGCAGAGGGTTGTCCGCCCACTGTTACCAGTTGTGTACGCAGTTGCTTTACTGCCCCAAAATCTACTAAAACTAACTTATTATCTGAAGCGCGACGGATGATATTATCCGGTTTGATGTCGCGGTGAATCACGCCTTGGCGGTGGACAAATTCGAGAATTTCCAGAACTTCTTGCAATAGTTGAATTACTTGGCTTTCACTCCAGCGTTTACCAAGTAGAAGTTCCTCAGCTAGGGTATGTCCTTCTATATATTCTTGGACTAAATAAAACTCTTGGTTTTCGTCAAAGTACGCTAGCAGCCTGGGTATTCGGTCATGGTTGCCTAGTTTTTCTAAGGTTTCGGCTTCGCTGTTGAACAGGCGTTTAGCAGTATCAAAAACTCTGGGGTCAGTTCCGGGTTTGAGATGCTTAACAACGCAGATAGGGTTTCCCGGCCGCCTAGTATCTTGGGCAATGTAGGTTTGACCAAATCCTCCCATTGCGAGGACTCTAATTACGTGGTAACGATGGTCTAGTAGCTTGCCTATCATATTCCCTCCCCAGGGTTATTACTTAATTTTCCAGCTAGTAATAAATATCTCCAAATTTTCTTCAATGAAATCCGCTATCTTGAGAAAAGATTTAGATTAAAAACGCAGCTTTTTAATAAACGCAGACTGTTTATTTTTCTTTTAGTGCCCCTGTTTATTACCAATGCCACCTAAAATAACAAACTCAGTTGCATGGCAGCAGGCTGAAATCCTCATGCAACCTGCTTTCATTCGTGTTATCGACAATATCCGCAAGTCCCTTGATGAATCTTCCTGGACGGGAACTTACCACGATGTCCTGATTTGGCCGCCTAGCACGACTGATGAAATCAAAGCATTGGTGACTGAGTTGTTGCAAGCGATGGAAACTGCAACGCCCCAAGAAGCAGATGAAATCAGAGAGACTCTAGCTCGTCTGCCGATGCCCCATCCAGGATATCATCTCCGTTTGCAGCGTCAACAGCAAGAAGCGAGTATCGATTTATGGGAATTGTGTTATGAGGTGTGTTTTTTTGAATACAGCCCAAAAAAGGAAGGTGCTGATATTGATACTAGTTTAATTGATGAATTGGGTGAAGTGGATTGGCTGCGTTTGGATGCAAAGGCAAAGGAGTTGGTTGAACAGGCGTTTGCTAATTTACCAGAGAGTTGAGAAAATAAAGTAATTACTATAGGAATCCGATTTGATTTATGAAAAAATCTAAGTAACGCACCTGGTTTCAAGGTTTTTGGTGCATTACGCTGACGCTAACACATCCTACGTGTATTTCAAAAATCAAATACTAGTCCTATAATATCTTTAAAATTTTGGAAGTAAATTCGTTATGAATGCTGAGGTGCTTCTTAGTTGGAAAAAGTGAAACTGGAGCAAACACTCCACAGCAGAAATGAAAGGTTATTAAAACATGGATTTTATCAACCAAGCACAGAAGTTGGCAGATACCGTTAGAGATAAAGCTCAAGAAGCAGCCAGCAATGTAGTAAACGGGATGGATGAGGTAGTTGATGGAATCAAGAACGCTACTACTGAAATAACTACTTCAAGTGTCCATGCAGTTAATGATTTACAAAGTTTGTCAACCATAGCGACACAGGCAGGTTTTCAAACTGTTCAAAATGTTAGTAAAACATTTCAACAAAATGCTGTTGCAGTTGCCACATCGAGCATGGTTATGGCTGATGCTTTGCAAAATTTACCTAAGACAGCTGCCGAATTAGCCCAAGAGATGCCCAAGATTGCAAATAGGCTGAAATATCGTGCTGGTGTTCGGGTGGGAGACTCACCTCGTTCTGATGCAGATGTCATAAAGCTTTTTGAGAAAATTCCTGGTACATCAAAGCTTGGAGGCAGAGAATATACAATTCGTCAATTTCTGAGAGATAAACATGGTAGCCATATAAATCCCCGTTCCAAAGGTGGATCGAATGCTGCTGATAATATCCTTTGGGAAGTAGGTGTTGACAATCTCCGTCGCGGAGCTAAAGTTATGACCGTTGGCGAACAGTTTTATATTCGGGTTTATAATGCGGTAGATTCTATTGTTACCAATTCTGGGACAATCGCTATGCTTGGCATTACTGCAACGGGAACAGCTATTCTCACCCAAGTTGTAGTAACGGCGATTTCCTACTCTTTGGATCTTTATCGGGGCGATATTACTGTCGAAGAGTATAAAAATCTAATTTTTGAAGCAGCAAAGGCAGCAGGGATTGCGACACCAATTGTTTTTTTAGTCTTGGTAGCTGTGTTAGCTTTATTTCCAGAATTTACAGTAATTTTGTCAGCACCAGTGGTTGTTGCAGGCTTCAATGCTTTACTTGGTATTAGTATTGCTACACCAATCATTCAATCGCTAGTCCGTCATGTCGAAGCTGGAGGTTTTGGGATAGAAACTGCTGAGGCTTACAAAACTGCATTTGATTAGTATTCTCAGGATAAGAGCGATCGCAGCCCTTAATGCCTTGCGAATTGATCCGATTCTGTAACAGGTTCTCAACACAGCGATCGCTTGGCGGCAAAACTGCGAGAATTAAATATAGCTCTAGATACTATTTAAGTTTCTCGCTGTCTTGCTTGTGCCTATCAAGACCAATCTTATGGATCTTCAGGAAAAACCCATTTTGGCGGTTCCGTCATTTTTTTCCGCAGACGTTCTTGTGCCAATTCCAACATTTTGTCTAGGGGAGTCTCTTCAATAAATTTTGCAGCCGCTTCTCTAAACTCGATATTTGGGCATTTATCCCCTAAAACACACCCGTTAACACAGGCTACAGCGCAGTTAATCTTTTGCTCCACAGTAAATTCCTCTCTTTAAAAGCTATGAGTTATTAAGTTGTGATTTCTAATATTCACCCCTAACTCTTTACTATCAGACATTACCCTCTAAGTAAATTTTACCTTGCCAGTTGCTATCCTATTAGTCTAAATACCTACCATTTAGAAAGTTATGAGTTATGAGTTATGATTTTTACTCCTAACTCCTGTACAGGCGCGATTAATCGTGTCTCTACTCCTATATAAAAGGCGCTCATGTCAGAAGTTTTTGCCACTACTGGAACCATCGCTGCGATCGCAACTGCTGTTGTCCCGCAACAGGGTAGTGTTGGTATTGTGCGGGTGTCTGGTTCGGAAGCAATGGCTTTAGCCCAAACTCTCTTTCACGCACCAGGGCGACAAGTTTGGGAAAGTCACCGAATTCTCTACGGTTACATTCGTCATCCCCAAACGCGACAGTTGGTAGATGAAGCCTTATTGCTGATCATGAAAGCACCCCGTTCTTACACCCGTGAAGATGTGGTGGAATTCCATTGCCACGGGGGAATTATGGCGGTGCAACAGGTATTACAACTGTGTTTAGAAAATGGTGCCAGATTAGCTCAACCTGGAGAATTTACTCTCCGCGCCTTTTTGAATGGACGCTTGGATTTAACTCAAGCCGAAGGTATTGCTGATTTAGTAGGAGCTAAATCGCCTCAAGCTGCCCAAACTGCGTTAGCTGGTTTACAGGGAAAATTAGCTCATCCGATTCGGCAGTTACGCGCCAACTGTTTAGATATTTTGGCAGAAATCGAAGCTCGAATTGATTTTGAGGAAGATTTACCGCCGTTGGATGATAAAGCAATAATATCAGAAATCGAGAAAATTGCTACGGAAATAATTAGATTATTGGCAACCAAAGACAAAGGTGAGTTGTTACGCACAGGTTTAAAAGTGGCAATTGTTGGGCGGCCAAACGTGGGTAAGTCAAGCTTATTGAATGCTTGGAGCCAGAGCGATCGCGCGATCGTCACCGACTTACCCGGTACAACCCGCGATGTGGTGGAATCCCAGCTAGTTGTCGGGGGAATTCCCGTACAAGTGCTGGATACAGCCGGGATTCGGGAAACAACAGACCAAGTGGAAAAAATTGGCGTAGAGCGATCGCGCCGTGCTGCCAATGCAGCTGATTTAGTTTTGCTTACCATCGATGCTTCATCTGGGTGGACAGAAGGCGATAGAGAAATTTACGAACAAGTGCAACACCGTCCGTTAATTTTAGTTATTAACAAAATCGATTTAGTAGAAGAAATTGAAAGAAAAATTCTTGAATCTAAAATTCAAGTTGCGCTGGAAGCGCACCAAAGATGCGCTCCTAAATCTAAAATTTTCACAGCAGCAGCCCAAAATCAAGGTATTGATGCTTTAGAAGCGGCAATTCTAGAGATAGTTAACACCGGAAAAGTCCAAGCTGCTGATATGGATTTAGCAATTAACCAAAGGCAAGCAGCAGCTTTAACTCAAGCTAAAATATCTTTGGAACAAGTACAAGCAACAATTGCCCAGCAACTCCCTCTTGATTTTTGGACAATTGACTTACGTGGTGCAATTCAGGCGCTAGGAGAAATTACTGGTGAAGAAGTTACAGAATCAGTTTTGGATCGGATTTTTAGCAAGTTCTGTATTGGTAAATAAACCAAAAATATTCTACTTTTGCTAATTTGCATAGGTTGTGTGAAGTGAAGCAAAACCTAATGTTTTTACCCATTGTTTAACTAACCTAAAATTAATATAGCGGTTCTCAGTTGAGTGAGGTACAAGAACCCCACCCCCAACCCCCTCCCCGCAAGCGAGGAGGGGACTATGATGTACCTTGTATGACTAGTAAACGCTATAACTAAATGTACATCTCAATTCGCCAAGCAACCATACAAGATACGGGGATAGTGTCGGATGTGTTATTAGAAGCAGCTTTATGGCTCCAGCAGCGTGGTATACCTCTGTGGCGTGATAGCGAGGTTTCGCCAGAAAATATCTCTGAAGATGTTGCTAAAGGTTTGTTTTTCATTGCCGAATATGATGGTGAACCGGCTGGTACAATAAAGTTTCAACTTGAGGATTTACTTTTTTGGCCTGATATTTCTCAGGAAGAGTCAGCATTTTTACATCGCTTTGCAATTCGACGACGCTACTCTGGTGGTAAAGTCTCTTCAGCACTGCTGACTTGGGCTATTGAACGCGCACAAAAACTTGATAAACGTTATTTACGTCTAGATTGCGATGCTTCTCGTCCACGCCTGAGAGCAGTATATGAAGGCTTTGGTTTCCGTTATCACAGCGACAGACAAGTTGGTACTTATTTTGTCTCCCGCTACGAATATGAAATACCTCGACAAGTGACCTGATATTGGTATGTCTTTAAATAGATAAATATTATGCCAGTCTTTAGAAAAGATATTGATTTCTTCTTTGAAAAGTTTATCAAAGTTAGTACTGGAGGGGGTGGAGATGCTAGTGTCTGGGCAGTCGGTAGTTACCAGGGAATATTCATTTTAACTGTCATTGAGAAAAAAGTAGATTCCTTAACTATAGATGACATAGTTGATAAACCAGCTTTTGTTATGTTAGATGACCTAATGAAATTTTCTCCTTATTGGCAATACGATTCAGCAGCACTTGATTTATCAGCAAAATTAGCAATATCTAGTTTATGATTGTTTTTTAATAATTATATATAACAAATGGTTTTTAACGATAAAATAAAAGATGCTAATTCTTTGATTGTCGGAGCCAATCAAGGCATTGGCTTAGGCTTTGTAAAAAACTTGCTTCAAGATGAAAAAATAGCTAAAGTTTATGCTACATATCGCCAAAAGAATGCTGCTGAGGAATTACTATCTTTAGTAGAGAAATACTCTGACAAACTGATTTGTTTGGAGATGGATATTACTGATGAGTTACAGATTCTTGAAGCTGTTCAAACAATACGTACTCAAGTTGACAAACTGCATTTGGTAATCAGCTGTGTAGGACTGTTGCATGAAGATACTTTGCAGCCTGAAAAAAGCTTAAGAGAAATTAATTCAGAAAACTTGCTGCGCTACTTTCAGATAAATAGTATTGGTGCTGTCTTACTGACTAAACATTTATTGCCTTTATTGCGTCATGGAGAACGCAGCGTGTTTGCTAGTATTTCTGCTAAATTGGGCAGTATTGGCGATAACAAACTTGGTGGATGGTATGGCTATCGCGCTTCTAAAGCAGCACTTAATATGTTCATGCGAACTGCGGCCATTGAGTATAAAAGAAGTTGTCCGAAAGCATTAATAGTGACATTACATCCTGGTACAACTGATACGCGCCTTTCCCGTCCTTTCCAGAAAAATGTCCCTGCGGAAAAATTGTTTTCAGTGGAACGTACTGTTACCCAATTATTGGCTGTGATTGAACAGCTTCAAGAAGGCGATAGCGGACAGTTTTTCTCGTGGGATGGGAGCAGATTGCCTTGGTAACTGAGTTACGCTGGTGCTAATGAAACCTACATTACTTGTAACCTCAGCCTATGAAGTTTTTTGTGCCAGCAGCCAAGGATGATATCAAAGCAGAGCAGGTGTATAATGCTCTTGCTAAGTCACTCAAAGCACCAATAACCGAAAAGCATATTTGGAAGTTACAGTGGCGCGATCGCGAAATTGATATGGAATGCGAGGTAGGTAAACCCTTACCATCCTCTTATCAAACCGGAAAAGAGCTAGTTATGGCAATCTTTGAATGCGAAAACCTTTATAAGATTTGTACTCTTACTCGTGGAGGAATAAAGGGAGAACCTATCTTGGTTAGCAAAAACTCTCTATCCTCAGCAACATATTTTTCAGATAACTGATTCTGCTTAATACGCGATCGCCTGTTTGATAGAAGTAGATGCGATACTAAAACCTAAGAATTAGGAAACTCTAACTCAGCGCTTCCCCTGCTTAACTGCGCTGTTTCAGGTGGTAGATGTCGCTCCAACCAATTCTCTAAATCAGCCATTACCTCTTGATAATTGAGGTCACGCTGAATTTCGTGATAGGCTTCTGGATACTCAATTCTCAGCTTATCTGTATAATTTACCCGTTGGTAAAAGGTATCGCTTCCCGCAGGTAAAGCCACTCGATCTGCACCACCGTGGAGAATCAACAATGGTAATTGCCAATCACCTGCGTGAGCATTAATCCAATCAAGTGTTGCAAAGAATTCTGTAGCTAAACGGGCAGTAGCTAGGGTATGTCGTAGTGTATCCTGAGCGATCGCGGCTAAAACCTGCGGATCTCGTGAACCAGCACTAATGTCAATACCTGTATTTAGGGTGAAACGCGGCCACACCCGTGAGAGCATTTTTCCTAAAAGCACTCGAATCGGTGAAATCCCAACTTTCCCCAAGGTTGGCGCAAGAGCGATCGCACCTTGCAATCTTGATGCTTGTTGGGGATAACGCAGAATATAATCTAAGACAATCACTCCGCCTAAACTATGACCCAAAAGAAAAATTGGGCATCCAGGATTCTGAGTCTGAATTAACTCTAAAAAGGCTCCCAAATCTTCGCGAAACTCACTCCAAGCGTTGATATAGCCTTGCTGACCTGGTGAGCGTCCATGACCGCGCAAGTCTAAGCCATAGACGGCATATTGCTTGGGTATCAAATGCTGAATTACATTACTGTAGCGATCGCTGTGCGCTCCCAGTCCATGCACAATGGCTAATATTGCCCGTACTTTACCCTCTGGATGCCAGCTTTGGTAATACAGGTCAAGTCCTCCCACACCTTGAAATCTGCCTTCTTTATGAGACGCTATGCGATCGCTATGGTCAATCATCTCGTTAATTTTTTACGTATTCTCCCAGCAAGTTACTAACATGTCAATATCTATAGCAATCCTGAATCATTCGTGAGAAATAAGATCCGCCACTTCTCAAATAACTTGGGGATCTGTGGGTTGTAAATTACTTAGTCTTCGCGTAGCCTCTTTGCCAATGTGATTACGAATTACAAATTATTTGCCCTGCCATAGTTGCCGTAACGACTGGAAAACCTTTACAAATCTTTCTTCTAGCCAGAGCATAGCATAATCAACCCATTCCAAAATTTGCTCTAAGGGGTGCTTCTCATAGCCTGTTGAAGTTGCTTTAGTTTCTATCCAATCTGGTTGTGCCTCAACTTGACTACTCTGATGAAATTGCTGTTGCAAAATTTCACCTTTACGACTCTCGCTTTTAGTTTGAGAAATGCGGGCTTGAGTTTGTTTGACAGAGGCAACTTTTCCAGATGTTTTTTGATTTGAGACAAGACTACTAGTTGGTTGTTTCCTTCGTACCAAACCAGATCCGATTTTAGGTTGTTTTACAGTTAAATTCTTTTGTGGAAAATGCCTTACTGATAAACTTGCCGCTAAAGCAGGATTTTTGACTTCAGATAGTTTAACTGACTTGTCAGTAACGGTTTCGGTGTCCCCAAATAAATCACCCCAGGTTAGCCAAGGGTCAATAGCTAAATCCTGGTTCTCTAACAAGGGGCTATTAGACAAGGCTTTTCTAAAGCGTGACGAGAATAGTTTACCTGGTAATCGCTCATCACTAGTTGTTGGCTCAAGTGTTTTTCTGTTACCAACACCAAAAAAGTAATTAAGCGCCGCCTCAATCAAAGCCTGAAGATTTAATGTATGAGTTTCCAAACCATCAGTATTAGTTGCAATTTCTCCATTAGCAGCTAATTGCTCTTTGCCATAAAGAAATATATTTAACTTAGTTTGGGCAACTTGAACAATTTCTTGGCTACGCTCTTGCATAGGGACTAAAGCATTTGACTCTAACTTAGCAACGGCTATATCTAAAAAGGCCAACAATCTGTCTTTTTTAACTAAATCTTTTGGTATTTTCCGATCCAAAACTGGAATTTTAGTTGTATCACCCTCAGTGAGTCTTGCTAATAAACGGTCAATTTGTGGTAATAGCTCCGTTTCTTTTTTAGCTATAACCAACCGCCAATACTGCCAGTAATTAGCAACTTCGTTAATAATTCTTTCTTCTAATTTTGCCTGTTGCTGGGATGTCAAAATATCAAGAATTTCATTGTCGGTACTAACAAGTACTAAACTACGGTTCATCAAATTTGTGGCAATCCCTCGCACTACTGGAAAATCTTGTTTGGAAGCGTTCTCTAGCTGTGAAGGGTGGATGATTCCCGCTTGATTTTCTGTAATTGTTGGGGATTTAGTAAGACTAACGTTATTTGTCGAGTTCTTATAAACGAATTTCAGCCGAAAAACTCCTAGTAAAGCCAGGGGATTGAAAGGTTCAGATGTTTTTGCAGGAGTAGAGGTGGTTTCATCTGACAACAGATAATTGACTGCTTCTAGTACTTGTTGAATGGGGCTATCAGCATTTGGAATTTCAGACTGGAAATCGGTATCATTTGGTTGTAACTTTAGTCTAGTTTGCGGTTCTTTGGTCTGTAGCGTTTTTCCAGATGATTCAGATGACTGAAACAGTAGATACACTGGGTAAAGTAGTGCCTCCACACCCCACTTAGTGGCAACTTGCAAATGCCGAAAGGTGTGTTCCCACTGTTGTGTCACCCGCCGAGATTGCTGGTGGACAAAGTTAAATAGTCTGCTTTGATAACGACCAGAGGAACCAGAAGACATAGTAGTAATTTTTTAGTTCAAGTCTTGTTAAGTTGTGAGACTCGCGCCAAACAATAAAAACAACCAACACCTAATCTTAGCGAATATATGACCCCGATTGTCTCTCAATCTCATACCGAAATCATCTCACAAGCAATTGAGCAACTGCGCTCTTTTTGTCAAGTTAATCTTCAGTCTAGCTGGCTATACCAAGAATCTGACCTGATTATTACCGATGTTGTGGCTGCTGATTTGTCTCATTGGCAACCTGTCGAGTTGAATGCTAAAGAACATATCGCTTGGACAGGCGGGACAAAAGTGCTATGGCTAGTGCAAAGATTGGTGGTTCCCCAAGATTTACAGGGTTATCTCTTAGCTGGATTATCTTTGCGGCTGGCGCTGGTTTGGTGGGCAGATTCTGCTGAGATTTATGTGAATGGAGAGTTGGTGCTGGAGGGTGATTTATTTGATTGTTCGCCTAGAGTGCTTCTCAGTCAGGGGGTAACACCAGGGGAAGAGTTTATTGTGGCTTTGCGGTTAGTGAGTCCGGGACATTGTGATGGTGCTTTAGTGCGATCGCTCCTAGTGTATGAGTCTACTGTTGATAATAATCCCGATCCGGGTTTTGTGGCCGATGAGTTAGCTGTGATGCAACTTTATTTGGAAAAGTTTACACCAGAGAAGTTGGATGTTTTGGCGACGATGGTGGGGGAGGTTACGAACCGCAGAGGCGCAGAGTTCACAGAGAAAGAAGAGTTGGTAAAGTCGTTTTTGTCGCTACGCCAAAACTTAATTCAATCCGACATCTTAGCCCCCCTTTTGAAGGGGGGTTGGGGGGATCAAAAATCTAAAATTTTCTTATTGGGTCATGCTCACTTAGATTTAGCATGGTTATGGCCTGTGAGTGAAACTTGGAATGCGGCGCAAAATACTTTTGAGTCGGTTCTGAAGTTGCAAGAAGATTTTCCTGAGTTAATTTTCTGCCATTCTACTCCCGCCCTTTATGCTTGGATTGAAGAACATCGCCCAGATTTATTTCAGGCGATTCAAGCACAGGTAGCTGCTGGACGTTGGGAAGTTATCGGTGGAATGTGGGTGGAACTGGAACTCAATCTAATTTCTGGTGAATCAATAGTCCGTCAGCTATTGTATGGTCAACGCTACATCCAGGAAAAGTTTGGTCAGCTTTCAACTATAGTATGGGTTCCAGATACTTTTGGTTTCTGTGCAACTTTACCGCAGTTTTTCGCTAATGCCGGAATTGAGTATTTTGTCACCCAGAAGTTGCGGTGGAATGATACTACTAAATTTGATTATGGGGCTTTTTGGTGGCGATCGCCAGACGGTAGCGAAGTGTTTAGTTTAATGTCTGCGCCCATCGGTGAAAGCATTGACCCAGTTAGAATGGCATCTTACGCTCTAGAATGGCAATCCCAAACTGGTTTATCAGAATCCCTCTGGCTTCCTGGTGTCGGCGACCACGGCGGTGGCCCCACTCGTGATATGTTAGAAACTGCCCAACGCTGGCAAAAATCGCCTGTTTTCCCAGACTTAGAATTCACGACGGCTGAAAAGTATTTACAGCAAATCAGTAAAGGAGTCAGGAGTTCTGATTCTTCGTCATTCCCTATTTGGAATGACGAACTATACCTCGAATTCCATCGCGGTTGCTACACTACCCACGCAGACCAAAAACGCTGGAATCGTCGTTGTGAAAATTTATTATATGAAGCTGAATTATTTGCTACCTTAGCAACCGTAAGCTGTGGTGTGACATATCCTAAGGCGGAAATTGAAGCAGCTTGGAAGCAGGTTTTATTTCAACAGTTTCACGATATTTTACCTGGTTCTTCAATTACTCAAGTTTACACAGATGCGTTACCCCAGTGGCAACAAGTGGAACAAGTGGGAACGAAGATATTACAAGAATCACTTTTTGCGATCGCATCTCACATTACCCCATCGGAACCACCAACACCCGAAAGTTTACCTATTTTCGTTTTCAATTCTCTCAATTGGCAACGCTCTGAGGTAGTCTCTATATCCTTACCCACACCAGAAGAATGGCAGATTTACGATCCTTCTGGAAAGCAGCTTGTCTCCCAATTATCTGAACCATCAACCCTACTATTCTTCGCCCCCGAAATTCCACCCGTTGGCTACCGCATATTTTGGCTTTCTCCCTCATCTCCTTCATCCCCCCCATCTCCCTCACTCCTCCCAGACTGGATTTTAGAAAATGAATTCTTGCGAGTTGTTATAGATCCTGATACGGGAGATTTATCAAGTGTTTTTGATAAAACTTATCAACGAGAACTTTTAAGTGGTGCAGGGAATCAACTACAAGCTTTTAAAGATAGCGGTCAATATTGGGATGCTTGGAATATAGACCCCAATTATGCCCAACATCCCTTACCCTCAACAAATCTTCAATCTATTCAGTGGTTAGAACAAGGGTCAGTGCAAAGTCGTGTGCGCGTTGTGCGTCAGTTGGGCGAATCGGAATTTTGCCAAGACTATATTTTGCAAGTTGGTTCGTCTCTGCTGAAGATAGCTACTACCGTCAATTGGCAAGAAGATCATGTATTGGTGAAAGCTGCTTTTCCTCTGAATATCGAAGCAGATTTTGCTACTTATGAAATTCCCTGTGGTGCGATTCGCCGTTCAACTAAATCACAAACTCCCGCAGAACAAGCGAAATGGGAAGTCCCCGCTTTGCGTTGGGCTGATTTGACAACAGAAACACAGCAGGGTATTCACGGAGTTAGTTTGTTGAATGATTGTAAATACGGCTACGACAGTAAACCAAATCAACTCCGCTTAACACTCTTACGCAGTTCTAATTGGCCAGACTCAGAGGCTGATAAAGGTTTTCACGAGTTCACATATACCTTCTATCCTCATGCTGGTAGTTGGCAATCAGCCCATACGGTACGGCGTGGCTATGAATTGAATATACCGTTGCAAGTCATATTGAATCCTATTAATGAAAACCCACCTGAAAACCCTTCCCTCTCTGTTGGTAAAGATGGGTTGGGGGTAAGTTTCCTCGATTTATCAGCTGAAAATTTAATTTTGATGGCCTTAAAACCATCCGAAGATAACCCACAGGAATTAATTCTACGGTGTTATGAATGCCACGGAGAAACAGCCGAGTTATCTTTGCAAACTGATTTAGGTTTGCATCTAGGAGATACAGTAGATTTCTTAGAGCGTTCCTCTAATACCGAATTCTCATCTGGGCAACAAATCTTAACAATCCAGCCTTGGAAAATCGCTAGTTTCAAGGTAATTCCAGAGATTAATCCCAGACTGGAGTAAGCCAATATTGCTGTATCAGTGGACAGTAGTGGTTTTCCACAAACCACAAACCAATGACCAATTTTTAATCTTCGTGATCGTCATACGGATCGTTCAATTCCTTGCTAGGAGGGCCAAAGGAGGTATAAATAGACAGTCCGGTGATGGCAACCACCACGGCAGCCATAGAAATGCTAAGAACTATTGCGGGTTCCATAATTGAGGGATAGATGATGAGTGCTATTCTTATAGAATATTACAGAAGATTAAAAAAAGCTTTGGCAAGTAATATTAGGTGAACTATGGCACAAAGGACTAGGTTGGGAGATATCCTGAAACCACTTAACTCTGAGTATGGAAAAGTGGCTCCAGGTTGGGGTACTACCCCTGTGATGGCTGTTTTTATGGCGCTATTTTTTGTGTTTTTGCTGATTATTCTGCAACTTTACAATAGATCACTGTTAGTTCAGGATGTAAATGTCGATTGGCGGAGTTTAGGACGCTAACGGATACACCGCTATCAAGTTTGGATAACAAGTTAAGTTACACCCGGTTCCTCCGGGTTTTTTTGTGAATGGTCAGTGCATACTAACTATTGAGTAGACTACATAATATATGAGTTTCTGTAGTGGTTCTATAGTTGACAGGAGACAAAAATGAATATATTTGGTATCGGTCTGCCGGAAATGGGTGTAATTATGATAGTAGCGCTGTTAATCTTTGGGCCAAAGAAGCTACCAGAAATTGGTCGGAGTGTGGGCAAAACAATTCGTAGTTTCCAAGAAGCTTCTAAAGAGTTTCAAAGTGAGTTTCAAAAAGAAGCAGAACAGTTAGAAGAAGCTGTCAAAACTACTGCTGAATTGGAACCTAAGCAAATCTACCCTGCTAAATCTGAGCAGGATACCGCTAGTTCTTCCCAGCCTAGTTAGGAGACTGCTTGATATCAATTGACTGTAGGTAAAATGACAGAAGCTGTTAAGCAACCAGCTTTGGTGATTCCCCAGCTAATTGTCGGGTTGGGGAATCCAGAAAGCAAGTACGACCAAACCCGCCATAATATCGGCTTTGCTGCTGTGGAAGCCCTCTGCCGTTCTTGGCGCATTTCCTTAGCAGAAAACCGCAAGTTTCAGGGGGAGTATGGCGAGGGTATAGCCCCAGGTGCAGGTAAGATTCGCTTACTAAAGCCGTTAACTTATATGAATCGATCGGGACAGTCAATTCAAGCGGTGACAAGTTGGTATAAATTGCCGCCTGAGTCAGTGCTGATAATTTACGACGATATGGATTTGCCTTTGGGAAAAACTCGGCTGCGGTTATCTGGTTCAGCTGGTGGACATAACGGGATGAAAAGTGCGATCGCACATCTTAGTACCCAAAACTTTCCCCGTTTGCGAATCGGTATTGGTAAACCCAAAGGTGCAGCTAATAACGATGATTCTGATACTGTCTCCCACGTTCTGGGGCGATTTTCCGCCGCCGAAAATCAGCAGATGTATCTTGTACTTCAGTTTGTGGTTGAGTGTATTGAACTCAGCCTCAAGCAAGGAGTAGAAAAGGCGATGAATGTTTGTAATAGCCGCACCATTAATAATTCTGAGTCTTAGAGGATGTTTGAAAAGTCTTTGGCTGTGATATAAGGCACTTATTGATCCCCCCTAACCCCCCTTAAAAAGGGGGGAACCGGAATCAAAGTCCCCCTTTTCAAGGGGGATTTAGGGGGATCTAAAACTTTTGATACCGATAACAGAACTTTTCAAACATCCTCTTAGAGGTTAGTTTGGTAAAGGCGCTTATTTTGGTTGATGGATGGCGATTTCACCGAAATACAGCCCTTAACGCGCTCTATACCCTAATTGAGGTGCGGCATAGTTTGCTTTATTTTTGTAAGAATAATGGCTGACGGGATTACGCTGCACATCCCTAGAGAAACTGAACGTGCGCGATCGCGATTCTCTCTTCAGTAATTCCAAGAGAAACGAAGCCATCCTTCAAAGCTCACCCTTTCTA
The DNA here is from genome assembly GCF_036919895.1 of Nostoc sp. Classification (GTDB taxonomy): domain Bacteria; phylum Cyanobacteriota; class Cyanobacteriia; order Cyanobacteriales; family Nostocaceae; genus Nostoc. Next base: position 131,427 of record NZ_JBALBW010000056.1, on the reverse strand, counting down.
ATTCTTGGGGAACAAGAGTCCAATTTTCTACGAGTTATTCTGTACTTTGAGGTGGTTTAATTTACACCTTCGTTAAATTTGATTATAAAAGTGAGCAAGAAATGAGCAGGTTTTGGTCTGGAAAATGAGTAGTAGGAGCCAATAAGCTGTGAGGTGCTTTGGTAAAAGCAATAGTCTTTTTTGAAATAGAAATCAACTTGCTATTTCACACCAACAATAAAGGCTAAACACCTCAAGGAGGGCAAATATGATAAGAAATGCTCAGAGGATCGCCTCTTTTATACCAACTAAAAGTATTTTACTTGTAAATAAAACAGTCCGAAATCTGGTCTTTTTCTTGATTAGGCGATCGCTATCTTGGACTGAAGCTACTCGTTTTTTTCGTCCCTTAGTGGCATTTGTCGCTATTTTGCTTATAGTCATAACCTATGCAACTCCTCCAGCTTTGGCTTCAGACCACCAAGACACAACTTTTCTTGCCACTAAGTTGACGGCTGCGGATCTCACAGATTTGTATGTGTTTGAGAGTCCGACAGACCAAAAAAATGTTGTCTTAGTGATGGATTTCGACCCTCTGATCGTTTCGGGTGAAATGAGACCATTCGATCCAAATGTTCTTTATCAGTTCAAGATTGATAATACTGGCGACAGTATTGAAGATGTTGTACTCCAATTCAATGTAAATGGTACAGGCGATAAGCAAACTGTTACAGTCCGCGGCCCAAGTCGTCCAACCACAGTAGGAACGGAGTCAGCTTTACTCCCAGTAAGTTGGACAGGGCAACTCAACCAAACATTCTCTGCATATAATGGCATGAAGTTTTTTGTTGGGACACGCAAAGACCCGTTCTTTTTTGATTTGGAACAATTCTTTAAAATCATCCCAGATCGTAACTATAGCCTTCAGCCTAATCCCAGTCCTCCCTTCACAGTTCTTACCTTTAGACCACCTGGACAAGCAAAAGACACCTTAGCCCCATTCAATGTTCACTCAATTATTGTCGAGCTACCCAGGAAACTACTTGGTACTGGCAAGATTGGTGCTTGGATGACAACTAGTGTTAACACTCCTAGACTCACAAACGGGAATTTTGCTCAGATTGAGCGGTTGGCAGTTCCAGCCCTGAATGAACTTTTTATGGACTTTAAAGCTCATAATAATAGTAATCTTCAGACACCAACTAAAGACGCTAGCAATCAATCCCAATTCATTAAATCCTTTATAACAGCGATCGGTAGACCTCAAGGCATAGCCAATGCAGTGATCTCAGTGGCGATTCCTGATGTGATTCAAGCTGACCTTTCTAAACCTAGCGGTAGTTATTTTGGTACTCAATTAGGCAACAATTTTGGTGGTAGAAGACCAAAAGATGACGTAATTGATGTAACAGCATCCGTTGTCTTTGGTGATGCAGTTACAGGCATTTCTACAGGTAAAATTCCGGGGCTGACTAGCGATAATGTTGGGGCTAATAATGCCAACTTTCTTCCTACCTTCCCTTATTTAGGCAATCCTTTGTAAGGTTTATGTATCTAAAAATACTATGGGTGTTAGTGCTGACTAGCCTACTAGTTTTACTAAGACCCTGTGATACACAGGCGCTAAGTTTAGGCTACACCAATGGTAAGTTAGGCACATATTCCTCTGCTGTGCAACTGCTGACTGTTAATTCTAGGCAGATATTACCAGAAAAGCAGTCAGATTTAGTCTTCCCCGATTATTTAGAGCGATCGCATATTATCAGCGTCTATGAGGAGAAAGTTGCCCAATCTCCCGATTCCTCAATATTTTTACGTCTGTTAGCCGATCAATATTTGAGGCGCTTTCGAGAAATTGCAGATATAGACGATGTGTTGCGAGCAGAACAAGCAGCCCGTAGATCCCTGGCACTACAGCCGCGCCATAATGAGGTTTCTTCTATGCTCTTAGCATCAGCTTTACTATCTCAACATCAATTTCGAGAAGCTTTAGATGTGTTAAATAATTCATCTCTTGACAATCCCAATATTGTCTCGCTGAGGGCATCGATTCAGATGGAGTTGGGTGATTATGAAGCAACTCATCAACTATTGCAGAACCTCGCACAGGAAGAATCAAACTCTGGTCATAACGCGGTTTTAGCTCGTTACTTAGAGTTAACTGGCAATCTCACCTCGGCGCGACAACTGTTAGATGAGGCTATGCAGGAGATGGACTCTTTCTACACGACGAGCGCCGAAACCCGTGCTTGGTTTCATGTGCGGACTGGGGATCTGGCTTTTGCAGTCGGGGATTTTGCCCTATCTGAGCAGCGATATCGAGAAGCTTTTGACCTGTTTCCACGGCATATAGCTGCGTTTACAGGACTAGCCCGCCTTTATGCGGCACAGCATCGATGGCAGGATGTTCTAAATATCGCCAACCAGGGTATAGAACTGATGCCGTTGGTAGAAACGCTGGGGTATAAAGCTGATGCTCAACTAGCTTTAGGAGACCAAAAAGGCGCAACTGAAACTGAAGATTTAATCGGGGTAGTCGCTTACCTGAGCAAGGTTAAAGGAATCTACGATCGCGCTTTAGCAGTCTACTACACCGAACATAAAATCCACTTACCAGAGGCGTTACAAATTGCCCGTAGTGAAGTGGCAGTGCGAGACGATGTATATGCAGAGGATACTTTGGCTTGGGCAGCTGCGGCTAATGGGCAATGGGAAGAAGCACAACAGGCAGCACAACGGGCAACTCGCTTCGGGACAGAGGATGCTTTGCTGCAATTTCATGCTGGCATGATTGCGTTTCACTTAGGCGATCGTGAAGAGGCAATAAAGCGATTAACTCAAGCTGTTAGCCTCAATCCTCAATTTCATCACAAGTATGCTGATGAAGCTCGTCAAGTCTTGGCTAACTTAGTACCCTCTGTCTCTTTTCCCACTCCTAACTCTATAGGGAGTTCTTTATGAAAAAGCTATTACATTACTTGGCTTGGAATACTGTAATCATCGCAATATGTTTATTTTGGATGCCGAAGGCGGATGCCCATCCTTTAGGGAATTTTACCATCAATCACTACGCAGGAGTGCAAGTAGCAACCGATGGTGTAGGGATTGATTATGTTCTAGATATGGCAGAGATTCCGGCTTTTCAGGAGATTAATCACTTAGATACTAATCGCGATCGCAAAGCTGAACCCGTAGAAACGGTTGGATACCCAGACCAAAAATGCCAGGAAGTCAATTCACATCTGGAACTGTCGATCGATAAACAGCCTTTAGCACTGTCTTTGATCAAATCAACAGTCGAATTCCCTCCAGGTGTCGGAGGATTATCTACACTGCGGCTGAGTTGTAACTTTCAAGGGACAAGGGAGTTAGTAGGCGCGAATCAGTTAGTATTTGAAGATAAATTTTATCCACAGCGCTTGGGCTGGCGTGAAATTACTGTTGCTGCAAATGGCGTTCCTATTCAAGGTGATTTCAGTTCTTTGAGTATCACCAATCGTTTGAGAGATTACCCCACCGAGTTACTCAGCAGTCCTCTCGACCAGCGTCGGATTGACTTTAAACTCAATCCGTCTCTGACATCGAGTGAACAAGCGCCTCCACTATCTGTTAAATCATCCAGCCGTTTAGATAATGCTTTGACAGGAAGAAGCAACGATATCTTCACTAGCCTAATTATCCAAGAAAATCATAATTTCCTGACTATTTTAATAGCTTTAGCGATCGCCTTTTTATGGGGTGGTTTACACGCCCTGTCCCCTGGGCATGGAAAAACGATAGTTGGCGCTTATTTGGTGGGTTCCCGTAGCAATGCCAAACACGCCTTATTCCTGGGGCTGATTATGACCATTACCCATACTGCTGGCATATTTGCTCTGGGGCTGGTCACTCTTGGCACATCCCAGTTTATTTTGACAGAGGAATTGTACCCTTGGTTAAGCGTCCTCTCTGGTGTACTGGTAACTGTAATTGGTCTGAATTTGTTTATTAGTCGATTGCAAGGGACTCAGGTATCTCATTCACATGACCATGTACATAGTCATGAACACAGCCACGACTTGCATCATCATCACCATGACCACAACCATGTACATCATGAGCATTCACATCTACCGCCTCACGGTGCTTCCATGAAGTGGTCTAGCCTCCTAGCGCTGGGAATATCGGGCGGCTTGTTACCTTGTCCTTCAGCCTTAGTAGTGTTGCTGAGTGCGATCGCAATGGGGCGAGTTGGCTTTGGATTAGCGCTGGTATCTGCCTTCAGCTTAGGTCTAGCAACAGTGCTAACTGGAATCGGCTTAATACTGGTTTATGCCAAAGATCGATTTGAACATTTGTCACTCCAGATACCCAGGATAAAAATGTTACCTGTGGCAAGCGCCTTATGTATCACCATAATTGGCTTAGGCATTACTTCACAGGCTTTACTCGCTCATCCCTGGAACTAAATGAAAGTGTTCAGACAAACGTCACTCAGTTTTGTAAAAATAACCTTGAATAAGTATATGTCACAAGCAATTAAAGAATCCATCGTCTCAGAAAACAATCTATCTCATCGCTCTACCAAGTTTTCACAAACAGCCAAACTTAAAAGTGAGTGTTCATTTAATTTTTGGCAAAAATCGCTAAGACGTTCAATCCCTATTGCGTCTGCTGCGATCGCTCTATCTATGAGTGTTATCCTACCATCTGAGGCTGCCACAGTTTCATATTCGGGTGATACAACAAACGCACCAACTTTTAACCGCCCAGAAACGGAAGGTTTTGAAGGTGGTACTAACCCACCCACGTCACTTTCTAGTAATGGTACTGCCGTCCCTTATTACAGTCAGCCTTTCTCTGTTAATACTACAGGCTCTTATGATGTTGTAGGTTTTCAAGATTTCCTGGGCATCCAATTCTTGTATCAGAACAGCTTTAACTCAGCTACCCCATTAGTTAATTTACTCAATGGGAATGATCCTTTTCCAGATGAAAATACATCTGGTTTTAGTGGTTTGAGCTTAACTGCTAATAATCAATACTTTTTAGTTACTACTGGATTTGATAATAGCAATACCAGTTTTGGTACATTTACCAATACCATCACAGGGCCTGGCAATATTACACTCGGTAGCACTCCGGTAAATGTCCCAGAACCTTCTTCAATCGCCAGCACAATAGCCTTTGGTATTTTTGGTAGCAGCTTCATACTAAAGCGCAAACTGAGAAAGCTAAAATCTGTCAACTAAGTTCTTAATGAATCACTCTAAATTTATCACTTAATGGCGATCGCCCGTTAAGGACTTAATATATAGCGTTTCTTAATCATAAGAGGTATATCATAGCCCTCTCCTCGCTTGCGGGGAGGGGGTTGGGGGTGGGGTTCTTGTACCTCGCTCAATCGATAATTTCTATAAACTGACAATAGTCAAAGATAGTCACTGGACATTTAATTCATTGCTAATTGTATGTGATAAGTTTGTCAGTCAATGTTATTTTAAGGAAAATATGAAACGATTTATCTTCATCTCTTTAATAACTGCTTTGTGCATAATAGGCTACTTTGAATTTAGCTTGTCACAGGCTGAAACCCTTTTTTGGCTCAATCTAAGTCTTTGATATTATTCCTGCCGAAAATCATTTCCTACTAACCCGCGTAAATTTAGCTGATTAGCTAATTTCTCTTTGCCATAAAATATCTGCAACTCTCGTCATCCCAGCTTTCAGATGGCGGCGATAGGTACTGAAAGGCAAATCTAGTAACTCAGCTGCTTGTTCTTGGGTAGAGGCGGGATTTAAATAAGTTCGATAAACAGCGCGGTAGAGTTTTTCATCACGCGGGGATGATTGTAAATATTCGACTGCTTGTTTCACTAGATTTTGTAAAGCGTTAACGCGTTTACCTAATGTGTCCAAAGGATTCTCGTTCACACTTGCTTTTGTGGCAACTTGTTCTTTAACTAAGCCAGAAAGCATTTCATGCAAGCTTCGCGATCGCATTAAGGGATTATTCTGTAATGCATCAGCACAACTAAAGTTACGTAACGCATTCTGCACCGCCTCCGTAAATTCTGGCTGACTAAGAACTAACAGAGGTTCACCGACTGGAGTATTGTCTACAGATTCTCCGGCAGTTGTCACCTCTTTTCGGGCCAAAATTTCCTTCCATGCAGCAGGTGACACAATTCGCCAGTCATGTCCATAAACACCGTAGTGTTTTCCCCCAACTGTAAAATCAGTTTCAGAAACTCTTGTTAAGTCGAAGTAGTTTAACATTGCTGTCCAACTATCTGCTTGGGCACAAGGTAGAAAAGTGTACGCTAACCCCGGTGTATTCTGAAAATACTGCACAAAATTAGTGAAAATTAAACTTTGGGTGGGGGAAACAGCTTGATAGGTGTCCCGCGCCATCCAGAAGCGGAAAATAGTTGCGCCTTCGCTAGGGCGTAATGGTGCATGGGTTTGGAGATATTGCCAAGATGCAAGAGCGCCCGGATCTGCACTCAAATCTTCAACAGTTGCTGTGTGCAATGCTACCATCATTGCAAATCCCGCAGGTTCGGAGTCCGAGTCACGAAATACTACTACATTTTGCGGTTGGCGCTTCAACCAGCGAGCTGCTATTTTTGCTGATTCTTCTCCTTCGTATTGTGCCACCATCCGCAGCAATGCGGTTTTATCAGTTTCCCGTAATGAGTCCGTTAATAAACTACTTTGCTCACCCCAGGTAAAACAGGAGCGAATCGCCGAGTTCTCCCGATGCAAAAAAATATAATCAAGTAGGACTCGATGCTTTTCTTGCCCTTGGGTTTCTCCTAGTCGTTTAGTATAGTATTGACGCGCTCGGTGATGTAATTCATTGTAAAATTCCGAATTCCGCCAACGCAAATCAGCAATTAAAACTTCCCGTGCTAAATCGTGCGGAAATAAACCCAATTGCCCTGATTCGATAAACGACAGTCCGCGCAACCACTCAAATAAATCGTGAACATCAAGTATTTCCCCTAAAGAGTGAGCCTCATCAGCCAAAGTATTTTCAGGCACAGTCAATATTTGATTTAGTGCGGCTTCGGTAGTCAGCCGGATTGCTGCACAAGCTTCTAAAGCCATCCGGTGTGCCGGCGTTGGTACTTCTTTGATGAATCTTGACAACAGTGTTTTAACAACATCAGGAGCAGATTCTGCTTGAAAAGAGATTTCTTTTCCCTGAGCAAACACCTCAGCAACCAAAGATAATGCTAGAGGATGTCCGTGAGTAAAATCTAAAATCGCCTGGTGTTGTGTGGTGGGAATATCTCGTGTGGTGAGATAAGTTTGACTTTCTTCTGGAGTCAGGTTGTGTAGGGGCAAAGTCTGCATCAAAGCTTGCCAACCTGGATCGCTACACCAACCAGATGAGGGGGGATTGCGTCCAGCAATCACAATTAAGGTATTAACAGACAAATGGGGTAAGAATACTTCCCGCAACCACTCATCTAGCTGGGTAATAGCTTCATAAGTATCAATTAAAATTACCTGACGTTCTTGGCTTTGGGCTAGCACATCCAAAGGAGAATCTGATTCATGCAATCCCATCAGCGATCGCAACGTGCTAACAAAAGATTCTGGCGCAGCTTCTATATTACGTCCTTCTACGTAGATAGTTGATATTTTTGACTGTTCGCAAAACCGCAAAAACTGCTGCATCAGGGTTGTCTTGCCCACACCACCAGGGCCAAAGACGTGCAAAATGTGAAAAGGTAATTCTCTTGAGGCGATCGCATCAATAAATAGCTCCAGTTCCCGCCCACGCCCCACGAATCTGCGATTTCGTTCTGCACTTAGTCGCTGTAATAGAGATGTCATTGCCATCCCTTCCTTAAATTTTACGTAGGATTACTGTCTTAAAGTATGAAGGATATTTTTGATTTATAAAATCTACTTTGACAAAATTTATATTTTTCACATACTACATCCGGTATTTAACAGTAGCACTTAATACACTATCCCATCTGCGTTTTCTGATTATTCCTTGTATTACAGTAAAACGTTAAATTAGATTAAATCGAGTAAATATACTGAATAAGAGTCCAGCCTGTCTGAACAGATCGGCACAAGTAATGTTGATTACATCAAGTAATCCTTGCCAGGGTGCGATCGAGGTGCTTTAATAGCGATCGCATTCCGCAAAATAGTTTTACTTACAAAATATGTACAATACGCGCAGCGACTCGATATCGCTGCTAGCGTTCATAAAATTACAGACTCAAAACATTAAACTCTAAAGATATGACAAGCTAGTAGCATATCTTTGATACTAAATTCTCCCAAAAGCTGAATAGGAGCATACATGGAGCCAATTATTGCTATAGTTTTAGCCCTTATAGGTTATGCATTAGGTTCTGCGAAACTAATTAATCAAGGAAATGAAGCCCTAGTCGAACGGTTGGGGCGGTATCATCGCAAACTGAAACCAGGGCTGAACTTTATTGTTCCCTTGGTAGATCAGATTGTGATGGAAGATACTACACGAGAGCAGTATTTAGACATCAAGCCTCAGAATGTAATCACCCAAGATAATATTTACGTAGAAGTGGATGCTATTGTTTACTGGCGGATTCGAGATATTGAGAAAAGTTTTTATGCGATTGAGGATCTGCAAGGGGCATTGACACAGGTAACTACAACTACGCTCCGAGAAATCATTGCCCAAAACACCCTAGAGCAGACTAATGTCTCCAGATCGGAGATGGACACAGCTATCTTAGACCAGTTGAATAATATAACGACAGATTGGGGAGTTGATATTCTCCGATTAGATATTCAGAGTATTACACTACCTGAGAGTGTCCGAAAGTCTAGAGAAGAGGAGCAAGCCGCCGTAATTAAAAAACGGGCGCTAATTACCGAAGCAGAAGGGGAAAAGGAAGCTGCGATTAAAAAAGCAGAAGGAACTATGGCTTCAGTGCAAATCATTTCTCAAGCTCTCCGTTCCAATCCAGATAGTAGGGATATTTTGCGGTATCTTGTGGCTCAAGATTACGTAGATGCTAGCCAAAAACTTGGTGAGAGTGCTAATGCCAAAATTGTCTTTGTAGACCCAGCTAACTCAAGTGAAATGTTTCAGGAGTTGATAGCCGAGTCGATTGTTACAGAGGGTCACGGCAAAAAATCCGAAAACGGCAATACTTAAGAATCAGACTGTCTTACTTGTCTTAAATATTGCATCGGCTACTAATGAAACATCGCGCATTTCTTGAACGTCGTGAACTCGGAGGATATCAGCACCATTAAAAATAGCAGCACAACAAGCTGCTGCCGTTCCCCAAACTCGTGCTTTGGGATCTGGTTGATTTAAAATGCGACCAATGAAACTTTTACGGGATGCTCCTACCAAAATAGGACAGTTTAGTGTTGTTAGCGATCGCAAGCCGCGAAAAATTTCTAAATTTTGCTCATAGTTCTTAGCAAAACCAACACCAGGATCGATAATAATTTTATCTCGGTCAATGCCCGCAGCAGTTGCTACCTCAATTTGCCGACCCAGAAAACTATAAATCTCACCGAGCAAATCTTGATAATCAGTTTGTTGTTTCATCGTCTGTGGTGTCCCCCGGATGTGCATCAAAATAATCGGCACACTTAACTCTGCCACTGTCGGTAACATTTCTGACTCAAAAGTGCCACCAGAAATATCATTAATAATATCCGCTCCAGCTTCTACAGATGCTCTGGCTACAGCAGCACGGGTTGTATCTACAGAAATCGGGACTGAAATTTCTGGTCTTAGCACCCGTAACACCGATAACACCCGATGGAGTTCCTCCGCCAGAGTTATTTGCTTTGCCCCTGGCCGCGTTGATTGACCGCCCACATCGATAATGTCAGCACCAGCCGCTACCAATGCTTGCGCCTGTACTAAAGCGGCAGAGGTAGTGTTAAACTCACCCCCATCACTAAAGCTATCAGGCGTGACATTTAAAATGCCCATCAAATAAGTTCGCTGTCCCCACACGAAACAGCGTTCTCGCATTATCAAGTTGCTTGGCATAAATCTAGATTAGGCATTCCCATGCAGAGCATGGGAACGAAAAGAAGGCACATTACACTAAGTGAAAATTCACAATCCGAGCAAAACTCTCAGGTTCTAAACTTGCTCCTCCCACTAAAACGCCATCGATTTCTGGTTGAGCCATGATTTCGTCAATATTATTTGGCTTGACTGAGCCACCATATTGAATTGATACATTTTGATTACTCAACTGGCTCCGAATTAAGCCAATTATTCGATTAGCTTCCACTGCTTCACAAGTTTCACCAGTGCCAATTGCCCAAATTGGCTCGTAGGCAATCACCAAATTATTCTGATCTATATCTACCAAACCTTTGTCAAGTTGGAGAGCAATCAGTGATTCAGTTTCTCCTGCATCTCGTTGTTGTTTGGTTTCACCAACACAGAGAATTGGAGTCAAACCAAACCTTTGAGCAGTTCGGAGGCGCAAATTAACAGTTGCATCCGTTTCACCAAAGTATTGCCGTCGTTCGCTATGACCTACAATCACAAAGCGCACACCACTTTCTGTCAACATTGGGCCAGAAATTTCACCCGTATAGGCTCCAAATTCTTCCCAATGGATATTTTGCGCCCCCAGTTGGATGAGGCTACCGTGCAAAGTTTTGGACAAAACACTCAAATTAGTGAAAGGAGGGCACAATATCACTTCTCGCCCTTCGGGGGTTTCCTCTAAGTGGGGCAGAAATCCTTGTAAAAACTCCTGGGTTTCTGCCTGGGTTTTGAACATTTTCCAGTTGCCGGCAATAACGATTTTCCGCACAGGTAATTTAGTCAAGATTCTAACGTGCTATTTAGATGCATTTTTCAGTTTATGACTTTTTGTTAGCCATTAGTCATTAGTTATTGGTCATTGGTCATCGGTCAAGAGTTATTCTTCTCTGCTGCACAAACCCCTGTTAAAAATAATTAGGATAAGAGATGGGGCTAATCAAATAAATCCCAAATCTCAAATTGATATGACTTCGACATTACCCGTGCCTGAACCTCATCAAAGCGATTCCGCTAACACTGACGCAAATTCTCTCAGCTGGGAGGAAGAACTGGATAGTGCTATTTTCAGTTTTGAAGACATTCAGATGGAACTCAACTATAAACAAGCACAAACGGCGCTGCGAAACTTGGTAGCCAATCTTGACCTTACCCCACAAGAAAAAACCGGATTGGAAACGGAAATTGCTGATTTGGAAACCATGCTGGGGAAGTTAGACCGCATGGTGGTGCAGATTGCGGCTTTTGGCATGGTGGGACGTGGTAAGTCTTCGCTACTCAATTCTTTGGTTGGACAAACAGTATTTGAAACTGGGCCGCTGCACGGTGTCACCCAGACTGCACAAACAGTTAATTGGACTATTAGTGAGGAAGCGATTGGAGAAACTGAACGGGCTTTGCGGGTTACTCTCCCTGGTGTAGGTCAATCGCAGGTGGAATTGATTGATACTCCTGGGTTAGATGAAGTAGATGGTGCAACCCGTGCCGCGTTAGCTGAACAGATTGCTAAACAAGCCGATTTAATTCTGTTTGTGATCTCTGGCGATATGACGAAGCTAGAATACGCCGCCCTTTCTCAGTTGCGGGAAGCAGGTAAACCGATCATTCTGGTGTTTAACAAAGTAGACCAGTATCCAGAAGCAGACCGGATGGCAATTTATCACAAAATCCGGGATGAAAGGGTGCGGGAATTACTCACGCCTTTAGAAATTGTCATGGCTGCGGCATCGCCATTGGTGAAGACGGCAATTCGTCGCCCTGATGGGACTAGGGGCATACAGTTGCGTACAGGAAATGCCCAAGTTGAAGAATTAAAGTTGAAAATCTTGGAGATTCTGCATCGTGAGGGTAAAGCCTTGGTTGCTCTTAATACCATGCTTTATGCGGACGTTGTAAATGAGCAGTTAATCGAGCGAAAACTGATGATTCGGGAACAGAATGCTAATCAGTTGATTTGGAAGGCTGTGATGACTAAGGCATTAGCGATCGCACTTAATCCCGTAACTGTGGTAGATATTCTGAGTAGTGTGGTTATTGATATTGCTCTGATTTTAGGTTTATCTAAGCTCTATGGCTTCTCTATGACCGAAGCCGGGGCTGTCCAACTCCTACAAAAAATCGCCCTGAGTATGGGCGGAATCGGTGCTAGTGAATTGTTGGCAAACTTGGGCTTGAGTGGATTGAAAACTTTACTTGGGATCTCTGCAACAGCTACAGCAGGTCTTGCCCTTGGCCCTTATATATCGGTGGCGCTGACCCAAGCGGGAGTAGCTGGTGTTTCTTCTTACGGGATTGGACAAGTTACCAAAGTTTATTTAGCCAACGGCGCGACTTGGGGGCCTGATGGGCCGAAAGCAGTCATTAATCGGATTTTGGCAAACCTGGATGAAACTTCAATTCTCAACCGGATTAAGGATGAATTGCTTTACAAGGTAAAACTCAGAAAGTGATGTATATAAGTGCGGTATCTAGAATTTATTCTGAATTCTGACTCCTGAATTCTGTTTCGGTAAAAAATTCTAAATATCTAATCCAACAACCATTAACTCAGGTGGATGTTCAACATTAAACTGGTAATATATATCTCGTCGCTCTTGGGGTGGAAGAGTTAACTGCCATTCTAAAATCCCCATTTCACCAAGTTGAATTTGTGGGTTACTACGGCTGAGGCGCACTTTAATTTGCTCGTTGCGGCTAACTGGCAACTGTTCAGTTACTTTCAGATTTACTTCTTTATCGAGTAAGTTAGTAACTATCAACCGATAACTATAAGTAATCCGGCGCTGGTTGCTAATCAATCTTTTGTCTACCAGGCGTTCAGCTAAATCGCGCTCAATTTTCAAGCCTTCATCCATCCCTAAATTCAGTTTGAATTCTTGTCCTGGTGCAATATTTTCTAACTGAGTTGTCCCAATAAAAACATTGTTGCGGAAAATATTCGCTTTCCCTGGTAACAAAGTTGCACCATTGGGATTATTTTTCACATTTGCTTGCAGATAAGCAAAACTTACCAAACGCGGCATTGCTACATAATCAAAGTTACAAGGATAGTCGTCATTAAAAATTGTCGTTTTATGAGGTGCGCCATCACTAGGAATGTTACCGCCACCATTCAATTTAAAGGTAACTACACTCCCTTCTTTGGATACTTCTGCTGTAACAGTTTCTGCTTGGATAAGAACATCCTCTGCAACCTCGTCTTCTTCTTGCCAATCTGCTCTCGCGGCAGTAGCAGGTGGTTCTGGTATGGTAGGTAGCAGTGGTCGCTGTTGTCTAGACAATTGTCGCTGTCGTAACATTTGTGGACGTGGCGCATCAATATACCAGGGTTCAAGTTTAGGTGGGAGAGTACCTAATCCCGGTTTAGCGGTAGAAAGAGTGAGATTTGCACCAATCCAATCTTCGCCACTGCTTTGAGTGATTTCTGCAAGGTAGCCCAGATGCACAATATCGCTGGTAGTGCTAAAGCGCAAGTCATAAAGCGGAGTCCAACTGGCGCGATTTACTATGTAACATACCTCTAATTCAAATTCCCCTTCACCCGCTACTTCAACTCCTACAACTATGCTCAAACTTTCTTTGGGATAAGGTGTTTGAATTTTTTGCAATGAGGCGCGGAGTGCTTGCAGTTCTTTGTCTAATTCCTGCTGTTGGGTTTTACACTCTCCAGATGCGATCGCATATTCACTATACTGGCTTCCGAGAAAATTCAAAAAATCCAAAGTTTCGCTCAGACTAAGATTTTTCCGAGACAAACTTTGTGCAAAGGGTTCTTCTGTTTTTTCACGTAACCCAGCGATAAAACTAGACTGCAATGCTAAAGCATCGACTTGCGCTTGTAGGTGGCGTTTTTCCGCTTCTAACTGCTCAATTTGCCTTGTCAAATGTGCGACTCGCTCCACCACAGGTTCAGTAGTATAAATGCGATCGCTACTTACTCCCATCAAGCGCACTGCCACTGTCCCTGTACCACTAACCCTGACAGATTCGGTTTCTAGAGTCTCTGGTAATGATGTAATTACTAATTCCTGTTCAATTCCTGTTAAATCAACTACACCCCGTCGTGTAACCAATGCTCTATCAGCATAAACTGTAACAGCTACAATCTCGCTTTGTACTGTTTTGCGCCAAGATGGTGTTTCCGGGTTAACCACTGCTAGTCTTCCCCCATTTTTAATTGATTCTGCTGGTTAATTGTCAATGTTTCCCGGTCTAACAGTCAACCCCTTTGGGTAATTCGTAATTCGTAATGACGCTTTCTACGAGACGCTAAAAGCGAACGTGGATTTCCTACCGCTACGCTAACGTAGATTATAGCCGTTTCCATTCAAATGTGGTACAACATCATCTCGTAAGGTGTAGGGGCAATTCATGAATTGCCCCTACGGGTTGTACCTCGCATAAATGAGAACCGCTATATGAATTAGCCGTCAATTGGTTCAGTTGTACTAGAATGAGTCTCAGTGTTTTGATCTACAAAATTCCTTGCAGCAGCGAGGAGATAATCATAATAGGTACGAGCGACGATAGATAGCTGCTTACCTGCTGGATAAACCATGTACCAATTTCGCTGAATGGGGAAGTGTTGGACATCTAAAATGCTAAAATCTGAGACATCTGATAGTAAAGTATGACGAGATAAAACCGAAATTCCTAAACCACCTGCGATCGCTTGTTTAATTGCTTCGTTACTTCCCAATTCCAGTTTTACTTTTACTGTCACCCCTTGTTCTTCAAATAGGCTTTGGACAGCGCGACGAGTTCCTGAACCTGGTTCCCGCATAATAAAAGGTTCGTTAGACAGACGTTGGATCGGAATATTTTCTTCCTTTGATAACGGATGATTAACTGGTGCAAAGACTATCAAAGGATTTTCTAAAAATGCCTCACAATTCACATCCATATTGTCTGGAACTTGACTCATAATATACAAATCGTCCAGATTCTGACTCATCCGTTCTAAAATTTGTTCGTGATTCGTTACTTGCAGAGAAATATCAATCCCTGGATAAAGTTCGCAAAACGGCCCTAACAGACGTGGGATAAAATATTTTGCTGTTGTAATTACTGCCAAGCGTAATTGTCCCTGTTTTAGCCCTTTTAAATCTGCCACCTTCATTTCATACTGGGCTATATTTCCAAAAATCTGCCGACAAGTGGCAAATAATTCTCGTCCCGCCTCGGTGAGATACAACCGCTTCCCCACTTGCTCAAATAATGGCAGCCCTACCGATTTTGTGAGTTGCTTAATCTGCATAGAAACGGTAGGTTGGGTGAGAAACAATTCCTCAGCAGCCCGAGTAAAGCTACTGTGTCGTGCCGCAGCCTCGAAAACCTTTAACTGGTGCAGCGTCGCTTGTTTCAAAGGTATTTTCCTCTATATAGCTATTCATTGATATAAAACTAGTATTACTGAACAGTTGCAAATGCTATAGCTATGCTCATAGAAAGTTACGAGTTTTATTATAGATTTATTATAGATAAAACTCTATTACTTCTATTAAAATAAAGGTATTTTATTTATGGATTTAAGAAGCTATTATCAGAACAACAAGAAAAGCGTAAGATCCCTTCCACTTCTTCCCGATGAATGATGATTTTCCCAAATTCATCATTCATCATTCCATAATTCTTCGGCAATTTTTGTAGGTAACTTGGTTAAATCCGGTAATCTGAGTACCTCAATTTCAGCAACTTGTTCTTTCTCTTTAATATTCACAGGTAAGTTTAACGGTTGGTGTTTTTCTATCCAGCAGCTTGCTAATGGCAAGGTTTGCTCCATTTCGTCTAGCGGACGGGGAATTACCATTACTGCATTTAATTCTCCAATGCGTTCTGCCTCAAACATTCCCGCTTCCACTGCTACCGCCACATTTGCTACGGAACCACGAATAATGGCTGTACACAAACCCGCACCAATTTTTTCATAAGCTGCTAAATGAACATCGGCAGCTTTTAGCATCGCATCACACGCACCTACCATCGCTGGAAATCCTCGCGTTTCTACTAAACCAATTGCTTGATTACTCAGACGGCTGTAATTGCCCTCCTCCATCAATTTAGTAAAACGGGCTGTGATGGGAAGTACTATATCTAAATTAGGATAAGGCCGGGGAATTACCAAGCTAGAAACCAACTGACCAAACTGTTCAGCCGTTTGGACACCAGATTCTACCGCCAGACGCACGTCAGCAATTCCACCCCGGACGATCGCAGTACAATGGCCGCTACCAGTTTTTTCATACCCAACTAGGTGAACTCCTGCCGATTTCAGCATCATATCCGCCGTCCCAACGATCGCTGGAAAGCTGCGGGTAGAAACTAAACCCAAAGCAGTATCCTGATAGGTTTCATGACTAGTCGCTCCCTGGCTGGTATTCATAGACCGTTGATTAGATGTTTCCATGTGAACTTTCCCAGATAATCATAAAGCCGACAACTTACAATTAACACTTACTCAGACTAATCGTCAGAGTTTGGGTTGCTCAAGGATTGTCTATGGGGAAACAATGTAGTCAACAGTCTGCTTATGCTCCCTTGTCCATAAATTTGAGTCCCGAAACCGTTAGCGGATTCTGTAGTTAGCTGATTGGGGTCTGATTCATGTTTTGTAGACTCTTGGATGGGTTCTGGTGAGGGCGGTTCAGCATCCTTGGCTGGTTCTTCCACGGGAGGAGGCTGGGTTTCTGGAGTGGCGGGAGATTTAAAGTAAGAAATCGACTTATTTTGTTTGAAATCCACAAAAGCCGCAGATGAGAAGTTCGTTGAGGAAGTTACCTTTTCCTTAACTCCCCCTGAGCTATTTTCCTCTTCCTTCTGAGGTGGCACACTTGTAGCCGTGGCGTTATTAGCAGATGGTTCAGGCTGATTTGTTTGAGCAATTTTCCGACTGGTGTCTCCTAAAATCGAACCAGGTGGAACTACTTGTCCTGGTTCAACAGAATAGTTAAAAACTGTTGTTGCGGAACCAATACAAGCATTTGCTCCAATTTTGCCCTTGCCAACCATCAAAAAACCGGCTCCCAGGTTTGCCCCTGCTTCTACCTCTAAGGTTCCTTCATGGACTTGGAGAATTGCTCCCATGCCAATACAGACCCCTGGCCCAATGACGATATTGCTGTTTTCAGCCGCTTGGAGGATGACCCCAGGTGCAAGTACTGCGCTTGGATGAATAGTCACCTCACCACTAATGTAAGAATCAAAATTATTGCTGAGGCGCAGTGACAGCACAGACATGGAAATTTTAACCTCGGAAGCCGGAATTGGGAATTGGGAATTGGGGATTGGGGATATTAAAACTACCTACTCCCCGTTCTAGGGAGTAGTGAGTGGTGGATATTAAAATTTCCTATTCTCTACTCCCGTACAGACACGATTGATCGGGTCTACCTACTCCCCATTCACTGCTATGGTCTTTGAATGATCGTTTCTAACACCCGACGCTTGGCTTTGGGGTCAATTCCAATTAAGCGCACATATTCCCCTTGGTATTCGCCAAGGTGTCCTTCTACGGCTGCGATCGCTTCCCTTTCTGAGGAGGCTTGAATTTGACTAGTACTAGTCCACGAACCAGTTCGGAACCGGCGCTCATCTACGTGTTCTATGCTAATTTTAGAGCCGCTAGCCAATAGTTGCCGGAGTTGATCTACTACTTCACTACTCAAGCGGGTACTGGTAGCTGTTGCTGTAGCCGAGGGTGTACTGCTAGTAAATGATTTTTCACTGCTAGAGGAGGCTACTTGACTATTTGGACGTTGAATAATTGTCTCTAATACCCGCCGTTTGGCTTTGGGGTCGATACCAATTAAGCGCACATATTCCCCTTGGTATTCGCCAAGGTGTCCTTCTACGGCTGCGATCGCTTCTCTTTCTGAGGAGGCTTGAATATGACCTGTACTAGTCCAGGAACCAGTACGGAAGCGGCGCTCATCTACGTGTTCAATGCTAATTTTATAACCACCAGCCAATAATTGCCGGAGTTGATCTACTACTTCAGTACTCAAACGGGTACTGGTAGCTGTTGCTGTAGCAGTACCAGATCCTCCACTGCTAAATGATGATTTCTGACTACCAGAGGTAGCTACTTGACCATTTGGACGTTGGATAATGGTTTCTAATACCCGCCGTTTGGCTTTGGCATCAATGCCAATTAAACGCACATACTCACCTGGATGATTTGATATACATTCTTCCAAGGCAGAGATTACTTGATTGGTGGAAGTTGCATCAATTGGCTTACAGCTAGTCCAGGAACCTGTACGGAACCGCCGCTCATCTACGTGTTCCATACCAATTTTGTAACCACCTGCCAAAAGTTGGCGGATTTGCTCTAGAGTTTCGCCATTGACTTTGCCACTGCTAGAGCTGCTACCATTACCGTTACCATTGCTGTAGCTGCCATTGCTATGACTACTATGAGGAGCTTTAAAGCTGGTAGCTGGTTTCGCATCATCATCAGGGCGTTGGATGATGTTCTCTAACACCCGTCGTCTACCTTTGTCAATGCCAAATAGTCGGACATACTCGCCGCTATGGTCTGTTACACAGCTTTCTAATGCTGCGATCGCTTCACCAAGGGATCTCGGTTTGATTGGTTGGCAGCTAGTCCAAGAACCCGTGCGGAACCGTCTTTGGTCTACGTGTTCTGTACCAATCTTATACCCTTGTTCCAATAGATAGCGTAATTGATCTATTGTTTCTGCACCCAAGCTATTGCTCGCCACTTCACTACTCCTTTCCAACTCTAAAACAGTAATACCATTACCTGTATAAGATTTAGCAATTTCATCCCGGATGGGTGCTATACATTTGCTATCCGCAGCACAAAGATAACCAGCCCGTAGCGCCTGATTAATCCCAACCACATGATGAGCAAATTCCTTATCTTGATCTTGCACATCTGGCAAGCGGTCAGCTTGCTGCTGGCTAGTAATTATCGCTCCCGAAGGTACATACTTACCTGGGGGAATTTCTACGTCTTGAATCAAAACGTGCATCATCACGATGCAACCTGCGCCTACCCTGGCATTAAACACCGTCGAGCGAAAGCCAATGAAGGAATTATCCCCTACATAAGCTGGCCCATGAATTAAAGCCATGTGGGTAATGCAAGTATTTTTACCTACCCATACCGAGTATTTCTCTTGGTCATCGCCAATTACTCGACCTTGCTCTAACCCATGAATGACCACACCATCTTGAATATTGGTGTTTTCACCAAGATAAAAAGGTGTGCCTTCATCCGCTCTAATCGTAGTCCCCGGAGCAACGATTACATTTGCACCTATTCGTACATCCCCAATCACATTGGAGAATGAGTGTACAAAAGCAGTTTGATGGATTTTGGGTTCAGCTAAATTCCTTGACCACGGAGTTGGGGGTGCTGCCGTGCTGCGGACTGCCATTGCGAGATTCCTCCTATATTGTCATAAGTCATTTGTCCGTTGTCATAAGTCCTTTGTTATTCACTAATGACCAATGACTAATGACTAATGACTAAATGACTATCAATATTGATCTTTTTTGCTGTAAATGAGGCGATCTTCAACGTAAATAGTATCTATTATCGCCACCACTGCTGCATCTAATGGACGCTGTTCATTGCCAACAATTTGACGAGCGGCACTACCACGAGTGATGAGTACCCACTCATCTACTCCTGCTCCCACAATATCTGCTGCTACTTCATACTCTGGTAGGATATTGCCGTTTTCATCTACTAATTGTAATAACAGTAGTTTCACACCTCTGAGAGTTGGATCTTTTTGGGTGCTAACTACTGTGCCGCGAACTTTGGCAATTTGCATTACAAATTACGGTCTTCTACCGAAAGGACGAATTGCGTTCACATTTTCCCGGAATTGCTCTACGTCTTCTGTATAACGAATTGGTAGGACGTATTCTAAGTTTTCGTGAGGACGAGCAATGATGTGAGTAGAAAGCACTTGTCCACCGTTGACTCGCTTCACTGATTCAACCCCTGCGGCTACAGAAGCTTGAACTTCTGAAACGTCACCCCGGACAATTACGGTAACTCGACCACTGCCGATTTTTTCATAACCTACTAGAGTTACACGAGCAGCTTTCACCATCGCATCAGCAGCTTCCACTACTGCTGGAAAGCCCAGCGTTTCAACCATTCCCACTGCAATTGACATTAGTTTTAATCCCTATTTAAAGTTTTTAGCCTTGGACAAAAGTGATGCTCAAAAAGGTAAAGAGCGTTAATTACTTTTTTTAAACAGTTTTTAGGTACGGAACTGTTCCACAGCTTCTGTGTAACGAATCGGCAAGACGTATTCCAGGTTTTCGTGAGGACGAGCAATGATGTGAGTAGATAATACTTCACCACCAAAGACTCTTTTCGCGGCTTCAACCCCAGCAGCTACAGAAGCTTGCACTTCCGATACATCTCCCCGAACTATTACGGTGACGCGAGCGCTACCAATTTTTTCATACCCTACTAAGGTGACACGGGCGGCTTTCACCATCGCATCAGCAGCTTCCACAACTGCTGGAAAGCCCTTCGTTTCAATCATTCCAACTGCAATTGGCATCGCAGAACTCCTACAAAATTAATGCAATCTGTACTGTCGTCTGAATTTTTTGACGGGGAGAGCCTGATCTTATAGCTAAGAAAACACTTCCAATTTAAGCATAGGAAAGCTTGGCGTTCCTGGCAATATAAATTACTATAATAGTTTATGATAAGAAAGTTTTAAAAAACTTAACAAATATTTATCTAGGCTTTTGAGCAATTAAAGTTTACTGAATTACTTGAGCAGCCACTTATGCTTTATAATTTCTTTATTACATTTACAAAACGAGATTCATAACCAAGGTTAAATCTATCTGGCGAGGGAAGATAGGCGGCTGTATCTTTTGCTGTATCTATCTTTTCTGACGTTTTGTTGTATTTACAACGACTAGGTGAAAAGTATATAATTTTTTCAAATGTATCGGATAAATTACTCTGTTCAAAGTAGAAATACAAATGTAAAAACAGAGGTAAAGTTAAGGCGAGTAAATGCTTTTACGTATGTAAAGTTATATTTTATCGAAGTTTAGTAGGGTAAAGCGAAGTAAAAATACTTTTGATAATTTAGTTTAAACAATAATAAAGAAATATTGATGTTTTACTAAATTAATTTTTTAAATAAATAGTTCTTGAAAAGATTTTTTAAAATAATAAAGGCTGAGTCATCAAGGTAAATTTAAATGGATCAATTTCTATTTTCAACAAGTTGGTTTGTGCCTTTATATAGCTTATTAGGCGCAGTTTTAACGTTGCCCTGGGGAATAGGAATAATTCGGCGAACAGGGCCAAGACCTGCGGCATACATCAACTTTTTGACAACTGTTGTGGCTTTTGTCCATAGTCTGTTTGTATTTAAAAATATCTGGGATAGAGAACCAGAAAAGTTACTCGTGCCGTGGTTCAAAGCTGCTGATTTAGACTTATCTTTTACCTTGGAACTCTCAGCAGTCAGTATTGGGGCAACAGTTTTAATTACGGGTTTAAGCTTATTGGCACAAGTTTACGCTCTGGGTTACATGGAAAAAGACTGGTCGCTGGCGCGTTTTTTTGGGCTGATGGGATTTTTTGAAGCAGCGTTGAGTGGTCTAGCAATCAGTGATTCTTTGTTTCTCAGCTATGCGCTTTTAGAAGTTCTGACGCTTTCAACTTACTTACTAGTGGGATTCTGGTATGCTCAACCGCTAGTAGTGACGGCGGCGCGAGATGCATTTTGGACTAAACGGGTAGGAGACTTGTTGCTGCTGATGGCTGTGGTGACGCTTTCTACTTTAGCCGGGAGTTTGAACTTTTCGGATTTATATGAGTGGGCGCAAACAGCTAATTTAAGCCCAGTCACATCAACCTTGCTGGGGTTGGCGTTAATTGCTGGGCCGGCAGGGAAATGCGCCCAATTTCCCCTGCACCTGTGGTTAGATGAGGCGATGGAAGGGCCAAACCCGGCTTCGGTAATGCGGAACTCGTTGGTAGTGGCTGGTGGTGCTTATTTATTGTATAAATTTCAGCCATTGTTAGCACTGTCGCCAGTTGCCTTAAATGCCTTGGTAATTATGGGTACGGTAACGGCAATTGGGGCAACATTAGTATCTATAGCTCAAATTGACATTAAGCGATCGCTATCTCATTCCACCAGCGCATACATGGGGTTAGTGTTTTTGGCGGTGGGGTTACAGCAAGGGGGTGTAGCCTTGATGTTGCTGTTAACTCATGCGATCGCTAAAGCATTATTATTTATGAGTTCCGGTTCAGTCATCTTAACTACCCAAAGCCAAGATTTAACAGAAATGGGTGGACTTTGGTCGCGGATGCCAGCCACCACCACCGCCTTTATTGTCGGTTCGGCAGGGATGGTGACAGTGCTACCACTAGGAGGCTTCTGGGCAATGCTAGCATGGGCTGACGGTTTCGTGAATATTAGCCCTTGGGTAATTGGGGTTTTATTATTAGTCAATGGCTTGACAGCATTGAACTTAACTAGAGTATTCAGATTAGTCTTCTGGGGGAAACCGCAACAAAAGACCCGGAGGACACCGGAAGTTGGTTGGCAAATGGCCTTACCGATGGTGACTCTTACAGTCTTGACCCTACTTTTGCCCTTGATGCTACAGCAATGGTACTTACTACCAGATTGGGAAAGTATTAATTGGTTGGTGGCATTAGCCTTATTTACTTCTACAGTACTGGGAATAGTTGCAGGGTCTACAGTTTATCTCCACAAAGCTTGGTCACGATCGAGATTTTTGGCGTGGAGATTTGTGCAAGACTTATTAGGTTATGATTTTTATATTGACCGAGTTTATCGCGTAACGGTAGTGAGTGCAGTCGCACTACTATCTAGAGTTTCTGCTTGGAGCGATCGCTATTTAGTCGATGGTTTAGTAAACTTAGTTGGGTTTGCGACAATTCTGGGCGGACAAACTTTAAAGTACAGCATTTCTGGGCAATCTCAGGGCTATATGTTGACCATCCTCGCAGTTGTCAGCGTCCTAGTTTTCTTCATCGGCTGGTCATCGGGTTTACTAGATAAATTGCCTTTTTAAAGAGGTCGGCACCAATAAAGTTAATTAGTGGGGTTTTCATTGGTGATTGGTAATTTGTCATTGGGAGAAATCTTCCTCACTCCCCACTCCCCATTCCCCACTCCCCCATTCCATACCTGCTTATGCTTAGTTTTTTAATTCTAGTGCCGCTAATCGGTGCAGCTTTAATTGGTTTCTCGCCTTCTGGCATCAGTGGGAAGTTTGCCCGTGGGGTAGCTTTAATTTTTGCCACTATCGCTTTCTTGTGGACAATCGTATTAGCAGTTCAGTTCCATCCAGTGGAAACCACTCAACAATTTGCCGAGTCTGTCCCTTGGATAGATGTTTTAGGTCTAAATTATAACCTGGGAATCGATGGTTTGTCTTTGCCACTGCTGGTTTTGAATGGACTATTAACTTCTATTGCCATCTACAGTAGCGATGAATCTCTACAGCGTCCTAAATTTTATTACTCTTTGATCCTATTATTAAGCGCTGGGGTAACTGGAGCTTTTCTAGCACAGGATTTACTGTTATTTGTCCTGTTTTATGAATTGGAACTAATTCCTCTGTATCTATTGATAGCTATTTGGGGTGGAGAAAAGCGGGGTTATGCGGCGACAAAATTTCTCATTTATACCGCCGTTTCGGGAATCTTGATTTTAGCAAGTTTCCTCGGCATGGTTTGGCTGAGTGGTTCCTCTAACTTTGCACTAGCAACCTTAAACACTACGACTTTACCTTTAGCGACACAGCTTTTACTGCTAGCGGGGATTTTGATCGGTTTTGGGATTAAAATTCCCTTAGTTCCCTTTCATACTTGGTTGCCAGATGCTCACGTTGAAGCTTCCACACCCATTTCCGTACTATTGGCTGGGGTGCTGTTGAAGTTGGGAACCTACGGCTTACTGCGGTTTGGTATGAACTTGTTACCAGAAGCTTGGGCTTATTTGGCTCCTTGGTTAGCGACTTGGGCAGTGATAAGTGTACTGTATGGTGCATCCTGCGCGATCGCTCAAACCGATATGAAAAAAATGGTAGCATACAGTTCTATTGGACACATGGGTTATGTGCTGTTAGCGACGGCTGCGGCGACACCATTAAGCGTATTAGGTGCTGTCATGCAGATGATTAGCCACGGCTTAATTTCCGCCATGCTGTTTTTGCTGGTAGGGGTTGTGTATAACAAAGCCGGTAGCCGAGATTTAGATGTTCTCCAAGGATTGCTGAACCCAGAACGAGGTATGCCCGTAATTGGTAGCCTCATGGTTTTGGGAGTTATGGCTAGCGCAGGGATACCAGGAATGGTGGGCTTTATTTCCGAATTCATCATTTTTCGGGGCAGTTTCCCAGTTTTTCCAGTGCAAACCCTACTATCAATGCTTGGTACCGGTTTAACTGCGGTTTACTTCCTAATACTCCTCGACCGTGCCTTTTTTGGCCGCTTGTCTGCACAAGTTACTAACTTACCACGTGTCTATTGGAGCGATCGCATCCCAGCTGCAATTTTAGCCATGCTGATTGTGATTTTCGGCATTCAACCCGCTTGGTTAGCACGCTGGACTGAACCAACTATTACAGCAATGGTGAATAGCCAAAACGTAGTATTAGCAGTGTCCTTGGATAAAGCAATGGGGAATGGGGATTAGGGATTAGGGACTGGGGATTAGGGACTGGCGATGAGGGAAGATTTTTCCTAATACGTAATACGCGATTCCCAGTACCCAGTACCCAGTACCCAGTACCCAATATCCCAATCCCTATACTTTTTGGAGAGATGGTAATGGTAACTATTAAAAAGAAAGCTGCTCACAATCCCTTAGCTGAGTATATTGAACGTCTGCAAAAAGGAGAAGCATTACTCCCTGATAGTCCAGAAAATGTACTAGAAGTTGTTGGTATTCTTAAAAGCTATGGTGTAGTTTTAGATGCTTATTCAAATAATCTTAACTATATTGCCGAGCATCAGTTTTTAACATTTTTCCCATTTTTTAAATATTTTAATGGAGAAGTTTCTTTTCAAAAATTACTCCGCCACTGGTGGCATAACCGCATTAATTTTGAATATGCCGAATATTGCATGAAAGCCATGATGTGGCACGGTGGCGGCGGACTAGATACATATTTAGATACAACAGAATTTAAAGAAAGAGCGCAAGCTGTTATCGCTGCAAAGTTTAAAAATAATCCCTTAGTTCCCGGTATTAACCAACTATTTCCAGATTTCTTAACAGAATACTTGCGTGTCTCTGCTTACTACACAGGTTTAGGTCAATTCTGGCGAGTTATGGCTGATATGTTCCTCAGCTTATCAGACCGTTACGACCAAGGTGAAATCAAATCGATTCCCGAAGTTGTAGACCACATTAAAACAGCGTTAGTAGCAAATGCGTCAAACCCAATTACCTACGCCGTCAAAATTCGAGGTGAAGTCTATGAAATCATTCCTAAAAGCGTTGGTTTGACATTCTTAGCAGATACAGCAATACCTTATGTAGAAGCAGTATTCTTTCGGGGAACTCCTTTCCACGGAACAGTTTCATACAACGCCCAAGCTTATCAAATTCCCCCAGATCAAACCCGATTTCAGTATGGCGCATTGTATGCCGATCCTTTACCTATCGGCGGCGCGGGTATTCCTCCCACCTTGTTAATGCAGGATATGCGTCATTATCTTCCAGAGTATTTGCACGAAATTTATCGTCGCAGTCTTCGGGGTGAAGATGATTTACGGGTGCAAATTTGCATGAGTTTCCAAAAATCGATGTTTTGCGTGACGACAGCAACAATTTTGGGACTGATGCCTCATCCTTTAGATACTAAAGATCCAAACGAAGAGAAAAATAATCGAGTTTATTTAGAGAAGTGGATGAGTCGGTTAGAAACTTCGCAGTTGCTGAATGTGAATAAATAGCTAAAGATTAGGCTTCTGGCTCAATGCCGGGCGATGTCTAATATCATGTCCGCTAAATTCCCATAAGAAAAGAACCCCTCCCCGCAAGCGGGGCTACCGTTCAAAGCAGGGAGAGGTGTGAGAATTTGAGCCAAAGGTGACTCACCTGCTCATAATCTTTATCTACCTACCAGGAAGCTTTAACCCCCGACGCTCAAGAATTTGGCGCACTTCTGGGCTGGGATTGTAGTTATAGCCGTAGGAGGAGTTTTCAGAGTCATCCATAATTTGAGGCGTGAGCAATACAACCACCTCATTGCGCTGATTGGATCTATTTGTCTTTCTAAACAGCGCACCAATCAGTGGAAGATCGCCCAAAATAGGAATCTTGGAGATACTTGTCCTATCTTGGTCTTGGATAATCCCTGAGAGAATGAGCGTCTGACCATCTCGTAAGCGAATTAAGCCAGAAGTAAGGGAACGCTCAGACACTAAAATAATCTGTCCATTTCCTGTATCTTGTGAGGCTGTAGGAGCGCTGACAGTAGGAGCAACCGATAGAGAAACGAAACCATTATCGTCAATCCGGTCAATTTTTACATTTAATGTTAAACCAACTTTTTGTTTCTCAATTGTTCTTTCTGTCCTAGAACCACCCGAAGTATCTGTTGTTTGGAGCGTTATGTTTCCTACAACTTCCTGAGTCAGATTTACAAGAGCCTGCTGACCTTCTTGTACAATTAAGGTTGGGTCAGTCAAAATCTTGGCATTTCCATTTGTCACTTGAGCTTGCAAGCTACTGAGAAGACGTTTGGGGAACTGGTATAGAGAAGACAAAGCTGTAGTAGCTGTACCCAAAGTACCTTGTGTGATACTTGATGTACCATCAGCGTTCCTTGTAATAATGTTATCGGTCGCTGGAGTAATATTAGTGAAACCTGGTTGTAAGGCGTTTGTACTAGCGGGCGAAATAGGTTGGTAGAAAGAGCCACTTCCTGGGTTTGCGATTCTAGTGACATTACCATTTGCGTCTACTACTACCGTACCTGGGGTAGTTCCTGGAATAGATACACTACCGTTGGGATTAACAAAAGGGGTTCCTGTCAGTGGATTTGTAATAGTAGGTGTCTGAGTCACACTGTTTGCTACTTCAGAACTAGTAGCTGGTCTGGAACCACCGAAATTAAAAGACGCTGCACCACCATCACTGCTGAAGTAGTTGTTGCCAAGCCCAAAAGAAAAGCTAGTGTTGTAGTCTTGGGTGTTATTGAGGTTAACATCGATAATCTTGACGTTAACTACCACTTGACGACGGCGGATATCAAGCTGAGTTAGTTGAGCCATCGCCATCTCAACTAGCCGAGGAGGGCCAATCAGGGTCAAAGAATTGGTGCGCTCATCTCCTAATGCCTGTAAACCTCTAAGTAATGGGCTAGAGTCTGTAAAAGTAACGCGTTGAGTTTCAACTCTGGTTTCTGTCGTCGTCTGAGCTTGTGTGACAGGAGCAGCTGCATTGCCAACAGCTACAGCACTAACACTGGTAACTTGTCGTTCGCGGCTGATAGCACTTTCTGCCCCTAAGCCAACCAAAAAGTTGATGGCAACTCCCACTGTTACTTGATTGAGTCGCAGGTTACGCATAACCATATCACGGGTCGCATTAGGTAGTTTAGGCCCTACAAAAACTGTGCGATTACTGCGGTTAGCTTCTAAACCACTCAAACGCAAAACGTAGTTAAACACATCTTGCACTGGCTCGTTTTCTATATCTAACGAGATTGTTTGAGAGGTTCCTTGTGCAGCACCACCTTGTTGACCTCCACCACCTTGCTCACTGCCAACATAAGCTAGGTTCAAATTAGCAGCACGAGCAAGCAGTGACAAAACTTCACGCACCGGTGCATCTCGCAATACTAAACGAGGTACACGCTCCTGAGTTCCTAAGTCAATTGTGCTAGGAGAAGCATCGGTAGCGGAAATAGCAATATCTCCCACTGGTGGGGCGACGGCTCTAGGTAAGAAAGGTGGAGCCTGACTCAGAGGTTGACCTGGCCCAGCAGCTTGTGCAGGTTTTCCGTCAATGGTAATTTCCGGGTTTGGAACTAGAACACCTGAATTTTGACCAGATTGGGCTGGAGTAGAAGCAGGTGGCGCTGTTGGCGTTGATGCTGATGCTATAGTGCCTGCGGATGGGCTAAAGCTGAGTGTAATTCCATTTTGCGATCGCACCACCGGTTGACTCTCAGGTGTATTGTTACTCCCCGTTACCGTCACCCGGATGCTATTGGCATCAAGCTGATTAACCTCGACAGACGCAATTCCTGGCGCTGGGCTATCTTGACGAAAGCTATTACCTTGTGGTAATCGTAATTGAGTATTGATAATATCTGCGACTAAAGTCTTGCCTCTTTTTGTAGTGAAAACTTGGGGGCGCGAACCTGAAGAAGTTTTCAAAGCAACGCTAATTCCACCATTAACTGGATTTAACTGGACATTAGTAACTTGACTAATTTGTGCCCAAACTGGTTGCGCTGCCAAAAATGCAAAAGCGGCAGTACCCAATATAAAACTATTACCGTGAAGCTGTTTCACAGTTCATTCCTCACCTTATAAAACCTTGTTTACAAAAAGTTGTGAGAAATTAGGAGTTAGGAGTGAATAGTTAGGAATGATAACTCCTAACTATTAACTCTTAACTCTTAACTCCTAACTTCTCATTCCTAACTACTTTTTCGGGGCAGCTTTAGCTGCGGCGGCAGCTATTTCTTCTGCACTAAGTGGCATCAATACCTGCAACTGGAATGATGTATTAATCGCTGCTGGCCCAACCTGTACAGGTGTTTTATCTAATGGGGATCTTGACTCTACTGGAGCCAAAGTTGCTTGATAATCTTTAACTATTAACAAAGGCTGTAACCGCTCAATGTTACGAATTATTGATTGTGTTTGCTCATAAGTTCCTGTAATTTCAGCATTGATACTGCTGCGTTCCAGCTTACCGTCAACCTGTAGTCCTAAAGTTCCATCAGTAATCGGTTCTGGTTTTTGGGAAACTGGCACAAACCTCTTCAGTTTGGCTCTGACTGCATTAACAGAAGTTGGAGTATTTCCAGACTCAATTAAGCGGTTCAAATCTAACAGCAATGTATCTAAACTTTTTTCGTTAGCGAATAAACCTAAAACTTGTACTTTTTGCTGTTTTGCCTGAGCTAATTCCTGTTTAACTTTATCAATCTGTTTGATATTGGCTTTTTTTTGCTCAATTTGCCCTTGCAGTTCAGAGCTTTTTGCTTGCTGCTGCTGATAGCTTTCCAAAGCTGGCATCAGCAAGTTTAACAATATATAACCTGCTCCTGCTAAACCAATTACCCCCACCAAAATGCCAATGATTTTTGGTGTGAAGGTAATGCCAAATACTACGGGGTGGGCTGGCGTTTCCGAGTTGAAGTCCCCACCATGTTCGGCAAAATTTAAATCATCACTCAGCGTCATTTTGAAATGACTCCTGTTTGTTGCATACTACGAATTCGAGTCACTAACCCCACTGTGCCTTTTTTTTCCAACTCCCGGATTAATTCCGAAGCTGGAACATCGCTCATAGTCGATTGAATAGTGTATTTAACTACTTGAGGTGGCTTAATTATTACACCATTAGTAGGTTGACCTGTACCTGGTGGTATAGGAGCATCCACTAAGGCTGCTGTCATAATTCTGCTTTCTGTGGACTTCAAGAATCGAGACTGTTGTAAACTTAATAAGAAATCATTGACATCGTTAAAAGAACGAGCCAATCCGGTAATTTCTAATCCTCCAGCAGGATTGTTTGGGGGCTGGCCTGCCGCTACTGCAATGGGTGGAGTTTGCTTGATAGTTTCGATTTGCACTGCCGCGGGGATGCGATCGCGCAAATCTTGTAGCATTGCTGACCAAGGTCGAATCTGGTCAAATACAGTGACTAATGCTTGAGTTTCCCCTTTAATTGCACTCGTCTCGGCTTTGATTTTGTTAAGATTTCCTACTTCTGTATCTAACCTCTTGCTTTCCTGGTCTAGTTGTGCGATCTGACCATCTAATTCAACAATCTTCCCTTGTAATAACCACCAACCAATTCCCAATAAAGCTGGAAGGACTACACCTACTGCAACTCCCGCATACAGTAGTGTTAAATCCCCAGTAGGAAACTTTAGGGATATTCCTCCCTTTCTCTCAGGCTTTTTCTGATATGCTGGGCGATCTTTTAGAAAGTTAACATCTAGGCTATACATTTTGTTACACCTCCCGCATTCCTAGACCAAGTACAATCGCCAACCCAGAGCGTTGCACCTGTGGATATTTCTCAGTGTCAACTTCCAAAGATAAAGAGCCGATTGGATCTATTTGGGTAGTTGGTAAGCTCAGTCGTTGGGTAAAGAATTCATCTAGCTGCTGGAGTCCACCTCCTGGGCCAGCTAATATAATCTGCGCTACCTCCAAATTTTCACTTTGATTGAGGTAAAAATCTATGGAACGGCGCAGTTCATCCGTTAGTTCTCCCAATACTCTTAATATGGCTGCCATACCAGGATCGAGTTCGGTAACGCCGGTTTTCCCGCCGTCTATGGGAGTTGGAGGAATAATCATTCCATGTAACAGTTCCATATCTCGTGATGTAGGTAAACTCATTGCCCTTGCTAAGGCTGTTTGCATTTGATAAGTTCCGATTGGAACTGTGCGCGAAAATTGCGGCACTCCGTTAACGATGATGGCAATTTCTGTACTGTCGAACTCTATATCAACTAGCACTGCTGCTTCTTGCGGCCCAAATTGTCGCAATTGCTCACGAATAGTCCGAATAAGAGCAAAACTGTTAATTTCTAAAACATCAATTTGTAATCCTGCCTGCTCAAATGTACTGATATAGGTATCCGTTATCTCCTTGCGGGTGGCAACTAGGAGTACATGTACTTTTTCAATGCCATCTTCATCTACAAAGTACCCAAGTTTCTGATAATCCACATCAGCCTCTTCACGAGGATAGGGTAAATATAAACCTGCTTCATGGTTGAGTACCATTTCTCGCAGTTCTTTGTCATCTAACTCTGCTGGCACTGGTATAATCCGAACGATAGAATCTCGCCCTGGCACACCAGTAGCAACACGAGAAGTTTTGATTTTGCTCTCAGCTAGCGCCTGCTGGATTAATTGCGCCATTGCTGCGGGGTCGGTGATTTGACCATCGATAACTACACCTTCGGGAACTGCCACCGATATAAAGGTTTCTAGTTTCATGCCTTGACGCTGCTTGCGTAGCTGAACTACATTGACCCGTTCGGGAGCAAGTTCAATGCCGACCCCTTTATTCGATTTGCTAAACAGACTTTTGAAGCTTTTTACCACAGTTGTGCCTGCTGGACTGCTAAATTGAAAATTTAAATGATACTAAAAACCGACTTGGTGCTAATTAATTTATTTAGCCTATAATCTCGACAATTCTGTCTAAGCTTTTCACACCTATCAAGCGTAAAAATACTGGGAAAATGATTCAATTACGAAAATTTAAACAACTTGTTGCTTTTGTAATGCTTGGCTTATTAACCAGTTTGATTGTAAGTTGCAGTACAAGTAATGTCAGTACAAATACAAAACAAGTTAATTCAGGAGCAGCAACTATTGAGTTTTGGACAATGCAACTCCAACCTCAATTTACCGGCTACTTCAAAAACCTAATTGCGAATTTTGAATCGCAAAATCCAGGTATAAAGATTAGCTGGGTCGATGTACCTTGGGCGGCTATGGAGAACAAAATTTTAACAGCTGTCTCAGCAAAAACGCCACCTGATGTAGTTAACCTCAATCCAGGTTTTGCTTCCCAACTTGCAGGACGAAATGCTTGGTTAGATTTAGATGCAAAAGTCTCGAAAGATGTACGTTCCTCCTATCTGCCGAATATTTGGGAATCTTCTACGCTGAATGGCAAGAGTTTTGGGATTCCCTGGTATCTCACTACACGGTTAACCATTTATAACACTGATTTATTAAAACAGGCAGGTATCAATAAAGTCCCTGCAACCTACGGAGAATTAGCACAAGCAGCGCAACAAATTAAAGATAAGACAGGGAAATATGCCTTTTTTGTGACGTTTGTACCGCAAGATTCTGGTGAAGTACTAGAATCTTTCGTGCAAATGGGAGTTACCCTAATAGATGCTGATGGGAAAGCGGCGTTTAATTCAGCACCAGGTAAGGCAGCGTTTCAGTATTGGGTGAACTTGTATAAAAAAGGGTTACTGCCTAAAGAGGCTTTAACGCAAGGACATCGCCACGCGATCGATTTATACCAATCTGGAGAGACTGTGTTTCTAGCTTCTGGGCCAGAGTTTCTGAAAACGATCGCTAATAATGCCCCGAAAATCGCCCAAGCTACGGGAATAGCGCCTCAACTGACTGGTGACACGGGCAAGAAAAATGTCGCGGTGATGAACATAGTTATTCCCCGTGACACTAAACAACCAGATGGCGCTGTGAAGTTTGCTTTATTTGTCACCAATGACGAAAATCAGTTAGCTTTCGCTAAAGCTGCAAATGTCTTACCTTCTACAGTCAAGGCATTGTCTGATAGCTACTTTAAAGATGTGCCTGCTAATGCTTCAATAGTAGAAAAAGCGCGAGTTCTGAGTGCTAAAGAACTGCAACAGGCAGAAATATTAACCCCTAATTTGAAGGATTTCAACAAACTGCAAAAGGCAGTTTATGAGAATTTACAAGCAGCAATGTTAGGGGAGAAGACTGTCGATAAAGCCGTAGAAGATGCTGCACAGGAGTGGAATAACAGGTAATTTGTAATTATGATTTACGAATTATAATTAGTGACTGATAAAAAATCGCCTACGAGATAAAGAGAACCACATACAATGATTAAACCGTCTGTGGTAGTGGCTTCTAGTGCTGTGAATAAATCTGGATGGATTTGGCGATCGCTTAATTTGGGACAAAGGCTATAAGCTAGGTTTGCTAATTCCTGTAGATCGGCGGAAGTTCTACCCGGCCAAGATTCTACTGGTATTGGCACTAAAAAAAGGCGATCGCCTGGGCGCAGCAGGGCGCTAAAAATGTCCGCATGATCCTTATCGGCAAACATTCCCATAACCCAGTTGACGGGCTTGGGGTTAGCTGTATCTAAGCTATCGACATACTGGCGAAGAACTTGGGCTGCGGCAGTATTATGAGCGCCATCAAGTAACAATTTATGGTTGTTCCACGTAGTCCATTGCATCCGCCCCAGCCATTGAGTTTTTGCCATGCCCTTAATTATGGTTTCTTCAGAAATCTGCCAACCTTGTTGTTGGAGAATTTCTAAAGCTGCTATTGCCAAAGCTGAATTTGCTAGTTGAATTTGTCCCGCTAATGGCAAAGGATATTTAATTAATTGAGAATTTTGAAGTGTTTGATATTCTGCCCATCCTGTAGCGATTTGATGGGCGGGTTGGGGCGTAAAAATTGGGCATTGTAATTCTAAAGCACGCGATCGCACAACTTCTTCTGCATCCGGTGGCAATCCTCCAACCACAACGGGACATCCAGGTTTGAGAATACCTGCTTTTTCTCTAGCAATGTCCGCGATCGTGGGGCCAAGTTGCTGCCAATGTTCTCGGCTGATGGAAGTGATGATAGTAACCAAGGGTTCCAAAGAAACATTTGTAGCATCCAAACGCCCTCCTAGTCCGACTTCTATCACAGCCACATCCACTTGTTGCTGGGCAAAATATAACCAAGCAGCCGCCGTAATTACTTCAAACTGAGTCGGGTTCCCATACTTTTCCGAAAAGGTTTGATTCCCCTTATCCTCCCTTTTGAATTGGGAAACATAGTCCCCCTTTTCAAGAAGGGTTGGGGGGATCTCCTCGTCACCAGCCCGAATAACCGCTTGGACTTTTTCTAATAATTGGCTCAATTCCTCTGAAGAAATTGGCTGTTCATTTAAACAAATACGTTCCGTCCAATCGACTAAATGTGGTGAAGTGTAACGTCCTGTGCGATAACCAGCCTCAGTGAGTACTGAAGAAAGATAGGCACAGACTGAACCTTTGCCATTAGTACCAGCAACATGAATTACCGGAATTTGGTGATGAGGATTGCCGAGATTTGCCAATAAGTTGACAATGCGATCAAGTCCCAGATGGACACCAAACCGTTGAAGGGGTTGTATTACAGAATCAATATTCAAGGAAGGGGGAGTGGGGAGTAGGGGCAGGGGGCAGGGGGCAGGGGAGAGAATAAAAATTGCCACTTTTTCCTCTGCCTCTGTGGCTAATGCAGTATTAATTGTTGTAAAACCGACTGTCTCCGTAAATAGAAACAGTCGGTTCAAAAGGGATGATATTATGCTGAATTTAGGCTTCCCGATCCCAAAAGCCTTGAATTTGTCTTAAAGCCGCAGCACCAATATTAAACACTGCCCAGCTAGCAGCAATGGCAACTGGTGCTAAAACGATCGCTATACGGAAATCGATAGAATCCATATCTAGAACCCCTCTCTTAAGTAGAAATTAAAGTTTTGTCAACTGCTCTCATTTTTATTCTTAGCTGAAGTGGGCAATTTTTCCCAATTATGTAAAGAATGTTTAAATTATTTAGGATGCGGGATTGGGGATGGGCCATTGGGCATTGGTTATTTCTCCCTCGTCGTCCCGCACTCAGGACTCTCTACGACTTGCAAAACCCGATATCAGTACCTTTACCAGCATGAACTAAAGCTAATTTTTGGTAACGTTTAGCGTGTTCAATCAATTCTGCGGCTTCAACCTCTGTTACTTGTCGTGACACTTTGCCAGGAATACCTACAACCAGTGACAAAGGAGGTATATTTTTGGTTACAACTGCGCCAGCACCGATAATGCTACCAGCACCCACTCGTACCCCGTCTAAAATCACTGCGCCAATGCCAATCAAACTTCCACGCTCAATGTAAGCGGAATGGATCACAGCGCGATGCCCGACGGTAACATGATCTTCTAAAATTGTCGGAAAACCAGGATCGCCATGTAGAATTGCACCATCCTGAATATTTGTGCATTCGCCAATTTCAATCCGTTCTACATCTGCCCTAACTACTGCTCCATACCAAATGCTCACCCCTGCTGCTATATTTACCGAACCTATAACAACAGCATTGGCTGCGATGAAGGCAGCTTGAGAAAAATCAGGAGATGTCCAGTAAGAAGCGGTAGACACGATAGAATATGAATATGGTACTCAGGAACACTGGAAAAACTCCAACCTTTGAGGCTGGTTGCACAACCAGAATATCACAGCGTCAAGCCTCTACGGTGAGGAAAACACTCGTGAACAATGTTACTGCTGCAACGTTACTGCTGCAACTGCGTGTCTGTGCAGCAGTAAGCAATTAACCCAAAGTGGTGGAGCCGAAGTGTATAATCCAATCCACTAGTGCTGGTGAAGACGAAATTATGTTTGTACGCACTTCATGATGAATCCAGGCTTTCAGTACCCGATGTTTGGGCCGGAAATACAGTGCCCCCATTGTCGCCAGACTATTCAGGCGCTGACATTAACAGATACCTATTTGTGTCCGCGTCATGGCGCTTTTGAAGCTAATCCTAAGAATGGTGAGTTAGTTCATTTGCAATCGGGCCGTCATTGGCGGAGGTGGAATAATGAATGGTATAGACAGCATACTCATCCTGATGGTATCCGCTTTGAAATTCACGAAGCATTAGATAAGCTGTATACCCAAGGCTTTCGAGCAACAAAAGTGATTATTGCTCGACGCTATCAGGAATTGATGAGTGGCTATTTAGAACGCAGCACACCTTGGCGTTCTGGACAACCGGAAGCCACTGCTGCTCGACTATATGGCTTACCCGTGGAGTTTAGCCCCGATACCTCAGAAGATCCATGCTGGGAAGTGATTAACTTTGACTTGGAAAAAGAGCCTGGTGTCCCTGTACGCTACCCCTATTTCAGGTTGTTTGAGTAATGGTCATTTGTCATTTGTCATTTGTCATTGGTGAATAACAAAGTACAAAGTGCAAAGTTACGATCGGAGGTTTTCTCCGATCGCAACTTTTACAAAAAAGGACAACTGACAAAGGATAAAGGACAAATTATGCACCATGCTTCTATTCGGACTGCGAATATTCATCGAGCGATCGCTTTCTACCAACATTTAGGGTTTACAATTTCGGAACGCTTTACTACAGGCTATACGCTAGCTTGCTGGATGGAAGGATTGGGCGGCAGAATTGAACTGATCCAAATTCCCGAACCAAAGCCAGCCCCAGATGCCTTTGCTGACGAGCATTATGTGGGTTACTATCATCTCTCGTTCGATTTAACTGAGATTACACCAGATTTACCTAGTTGGTTGACAAATTTAAAAAAACGTGTATTGATTGCTTCTGAGAGTCAAACCGAAGAATTACAGCCGTTGAAGGTACTTTTAGAACCGACACAACAGCAAATAGGCGATCGCATTTACGAAGTAGCTTTCATCGCCGATACCGATGGCTTACCTTTGGAATTCATTCGGGTTTTAGCAAAAATCCCGTAATTTAGCTTTTTTATTACCTTTATTGCTAATATATTGTTTTTCTGTATTGTTACTTCAGTAACAGATTTTTTTGCCAGATTAAACGTGATCGTTCACAAAAATAACTATGTAACTTAATTTACAGCGATACCTGCTAAATAAATGTATGGATTTTCCAGGTTTTATAAATATCCCTTGCCGTTATTAATTTTAAGCTTATGGCTAGTAGCAGTTTTTTTATTGAGCGAGCAACCTGCTAATAGCCAACATCCAGCTATATCTAACAAAGAAAAATACCAATCAACCTTCCTAGTAAAAAGAATAATGCCCTCAACACTGACAGAAAATGTCCGTAAGATAGTGCTGGAAAATGGTTTAACTGTCCTAACAAAGGAAGTGCATACTGCGCCAGTGGTGACGGTGCAGGTGTGGTATAAGGTTGGCTCACGTAACGAAGAACCAGGCGTGAATGGCATTGCCCACCAATTGGAACACCTCATGTTTAAAGGCACGAAAAATCGTCCAATTCAATTTGGCCGTTTGTTTAGTGCTTTAGGTAGTGATTCCAATGCTTTTACCAGCTATGACCAAACTGCATATTACGGTACTGTGGAACGTAACAAGCTAAAAGCGCTTTTAGTGCTAGAAGCAGACAGAATGCAAAATTCCCAGATTGAGCCAGAACAACTGGCGAGTGAAAAGCGAGTAGTAATTTCTGAATTGCAAGGTTACGAAAACAGTCCAGAATATCGCCTCAACCGCGCCGTTATGCAGGCGGTGTTTCCTAATCATGCTTATGGTTTGCCCGTAGGTGGAACCAAAGCTGATGTCGAGAAATTTGAGGTTGAACAAGTAGAGAAATATTACCGCAACTTTTACACTCCCGATAATGCCGTCTTAGTAATTGTTGGAGATTTTCAAACTGCAAATACCCTCGAAACAATTAAAGAAGTATTTGGCAAACTACCAAAAAGGCAAGAGGGGGAACCAGGGGGAGAAGAATTAATAACCAAATGCCCAATTCCCAATTCCAAATTCTCAATTCCCATAGTCTTGCGAGAACCGGGAGCAGGGCGACTGTTACAAGTTGTGTATCCGCTACCAGATGCGAATCAACCAGATGTACCAATGCTGGATGTGATGGATTACATCTTTACAGAGGGAAGGAATTCTAGACTTTATCAGGCATTGGTGGAATCAGGTTTAGCTAGTGAAGTTACGGCATCCGTTACCAGTTTGCGAGAATCTGGCTGGTATGAGGTTTTGGTAACGGCTGGCTCTAAACAAGATTTGAAAAAAATTGATTCAGTGTTGAGTAGCGCGATCGCTAATGTAGCAGAAAAAGGTGTGACAACTGAGGAAATAGAACGAGCCAAAACCCAATTAACAGCAGATGTGATTTTGAGTAACCGTGATATTACCTCTCAAGCAATGCGTTTGGGTAATGACGAGACAACTGTTGGTGATTATCGCTACACAGACCGCTATTTGGCTGCTGTTCGTCTGGTGAAGCCGACGGATGTTGTAGCTGTGATTAATAAATATCTCACAAAAGAATCTCGGATAGTAGGCTTTTTTGAACCAACCCAAAAGCAGGTAACAGGGGTTAGTCACAAACCAGACTCAGCCCAAACTACCGAAAATTTCTCTCCTGGCGTGCCTGTGCTTCCTTGTGAGGTGGCGAAATACTTACCGCCTGTGGATTTGGTTACAGATGCGATTGCCCAAGTGTTACCACAGAAATTTAAACTTACCAACGGACTGCGGATATTACTGTTACCCGATCGTAGCACTCCCACCGTTACCCTGAGCGGCTACATTCAAGCCGGGACAGAATTCGATCCAGAGAATCAAGCGGGCTTGGCTGCTTTTGTATCAGAGAATTTACTAAATGGAACTACGAGCAAAAATGTCTTAATTATTGCTAAAGTATTGGCAGAACGAGGGGCGAGTCTCAACTTTGAAGTCCATCGTGAAGGTGTGCATATCGAAGGTGATAGTTTAGCAGGGGATTTGCCGATAATTCTGGAGATATTGGCAGATGTTGTTAAAAATAGTACCTTTCCCGCAAAAGAGTTGGAATTGCATCGCCAACAAACTTTAACTGATTTGCAACTGGAATTAGATGAGCCATCAGAAGTAGCCAGAAGAATATTTGTTCAGTCAATTTACCCGAAAAAACATCCTTTACATACCTTTCCCACAGAAGAGAGTTTACAACAGATTCAGCGCCAGGATGTGATTGATTTCAAAGCTAAACATTATCGTCCAGATACGACAGTGTTGGCGCTGGTGGGAGATTTTGATCTAGACAAAGTGCGATCGCTAATTCAAAATGAGTTTGGTAACTGGCAAGTTAGCGGCCAAGCACCCACATTAAAATATCCCCCGGTATCAATGCCGGAGAAAATAGTCAGTGTTAACCCAGTCTTACCAGGTAAAGCCCAAGCTGTAACATATATGGGTTACACAGGTATTAACCGTTACGATCCTCGGTTTCATGCAGCCTTGGTATTGAACCAGATTTTGGGAGGCGATACCTTATCTAGTAGACTGGGTGCAGAAGTGCGCGATCGCCAAGGATTGAGCTATGGAATTTATAGCTACTTCCATACTGGGAAGAATGCGGGCACATTTTTGATCGAAATGCAAACTAGTCCAGAAGATAGCAGTAAAGCGATCGCTAGTACTCGTCAAATACTACAGCAAATCCATCAACAAGGCGTAACTGCACTGGAAGTAGAAACAGCTAAACGCACCCTCATTAGCAACTACAACGTTTCCCTGGCAAACCCAGAAGAATTAACAGATAGAATTCTGATGAATGAGGTGTATGGACTAGATAAAGTAGAATTACATTCCTTTACTGACAAACTCCAGAAAGTCACCTTTGAGCAAGTTAATCAAGCCGCTCGTGAATTACTCCACCCAGATAAAATCGTAGTCGTGACTGCTGGGCCATCTGTGTTAGCAGAAAAAAGCATTAGGTAGAGATGGGCGCTGGGCATGGATAATAAAGAATAGGTAAAGCGGTTTTTACCGCTACCTATTAATTGTTCCTGCTCATCAGCATTGCCTTTTGAGGACTACCGATGAAAATTTACAACCATTTATACCAAATTGTAGTTAAATCTCTTCCTTTACCAAACACTGCTTGGCTGCAAATATTACGTCGAAAGTACGTGATATTAACGTTGCTTCTCAGCTTAAATTTTATCGCTGCTACTCCAGCAATAGCGGCGAATTTATCTGGCGATTTACTCAAGCAACCAGCCACAGAAATTACAATTAGCTTGGGTAATTTGGCTAACGAACTCAAATTTGAGCCAAATTATCTAGAATTCGAGGCTGGTAAACGCTATCAACTCAGGATTACCAATCCCAGCCAACTGAAGCACTATTTTACTGCCAAAGATTTTGCCGATGGCATCTGGACACAAAAAGTTCAAGCAGGCAAAGTAGAAATCAAAGGAGCCATTCACGAACTGGAACTCAAGCCGGGTGCTGAGGCAGAATGGGTATTTGTGCCTCTGAAATCTGGAACTTATGGCTTACGTTGTTCAATACCGGGACATACAGAAGCAGGTATGACTGGAGAAATTGCCATAAAAAATTAAAAATTCTTAGACTTAGGATTGAATAACCGTCTAATGTTTCAATTAAAGATAATTGAGCGAAATCTTATAGTGTGCAGCGAAAAATAAGTTAGAGCAATTTTGATTGAAGTCTAAAATATCAGGAGGAAGCTAATGTGTTATTATATATACATTACGCAGTTAAACTGCAAGAATCCCTATCAGGGATTAAAATAACTTAAATTATATAGGAATCCTGTTTGATTTCTGAAAAGATCCGTAGGGTGTTATCGCGGAGAGTACGGCAATAAATTCTTGATAATGGTGCGTTACGAACTTCGTTCTAACACACCCTATAATACCTAATTTTGTTCAAATATAAAATAGGAGTCCTATAGATATTATTTCTCAAGTAATCTAGAGAAAGCATTCATACTTCATCGGCAAAGCCACCAGTAATTATTAATTTCCTATGAACATTTTCAGTAACTTACTTTCTCAAACAACTCAGCCTGCAACATCAAAAAAAAAGGGACGAGGAATTGAAATTAAATCATCGCGTGAAATTGAAATCATGCGACAATCATCAGCAATTGTGGCAACTGTCCTCAAAGAAATTTCAGAGCTAGTAAAGCCAGGAATGACAACGGCTGATTTGGATGCTCACGCAGAAAAACGCATCCGCGAAATGGGTGCAACACCGAGCTTTAAAGGATATCACGGTTTTCCAGGTTCTATTTGCTCCAGCATTAATAACGAAGCAGTACATGGCATTCCTAGCCCCAAGAAAGTGATTCGCGTGGGAGATGTATTAAAAGTAGATACGGGCGCTTATTATCAAGGCTTTCATGGTGATTCTTGCATTTCAATTGCTGTTGGTGAAGTGACGGAAGAAGCTGCTAAATTAATTCGCGTCGCAGAAGAAGCTTTATTTAAGGGCATTGAACAAGTAAAGGCTGGTGTATACCTGCTTGACTTAGCTGGAGCAATTGAAGACCATGTGAAAGCTAACGGCTTTAGTATAGTCGAAGAATTCACCGGACACGGTGTCGGTCGTAACCTGCACGAAGAACCTTCAGTATTTAACTACCGTACCCGCGAGATGCCAAATGTTAAACTCCGTGCGGGGATGACGCTGGCAATTGAGCCAATTTTAAATGCGGGTTCTAGACACACCCGCACATTATCTGACCGTTGGACAGCAGTCACCGTGGATAATTCTTTGTCGGCTCAGTTTGAGCATACAGTTTTGGTCACAGATACTGGTTATGAGATTTTGACTGACCGTTCTAAAGTGTAATTGTTAGTTGTAATTATCTATTTTTAAGAGAGGTAAAACGTCAAAAAAAGGCGATTTACCTCTTTATTTTTTTAATGCAAGGTTAGTGGAAGTTTTCATAGAGAAACGAAGAGAATATTAAACAGTTCTAGAACTTACGCATTGAAAAACCAAAAGTGAATACAGAGAATGTGGGAAAATACTAGAGTCGCTTACCTTTGCGATCGCCCAAACGGAAAAATGGATAAAGTCGAGCTTAAAAAGATGTTTCCAAATAGAAAATATAGTTTCATTTCTGAGCGTAGTGAGGTAATGTCTATATCTACGCCAATTCATACCTGCCCAAAAAATAAATTTCAGGGTAAATAGGTAGAAAAAGCTTAGAAAGTTTATTGATAACTTTAAATAAATCCTGTAAGACT
Source organism: Nostoc sp. (assembly GCF_036919895.1). Classification (GTDB taxonomy): domain Bacteria; phylum Cyanobacteriota; class Cyanobacteriia; order Cyanobacteriales; family Nostocaceae; genus Nostoc. The sequence continues at coordinate 89,674 of NZ_JBALBW010000056.1, read as the reverse complement.
ATAACTAATTCATGATTCCTTTATAAATATTATTTATATACAAATAAATGAAAAATATTGCATATTGAAAAGCTTGATATTGTTAGGAATCAAGGCTATATACCCGATTAAGTTCCAGATATTTACTTACTAAGCTTAAATCAGAAAAATGAACCAAATAAATACCTAATAAAGAGCAAAAAAATTTAATATTGGTTGCTATCTTTGAAAATGTTGAGTGTCAAGTCTGTGCAGAGACATTCTTTTGGATTAATCTAATTAATAGGTAGAGCCAAGAGATAATATTTTTTCTAGCTCAACATATAACAAGTAAATTCTCGTATTTCTTTATTTGGGAGAAGAACCATGTCTATTAATAAAATTGAAAGCCTGACAATTGAAAACCAATAAGAATTGTTTGAAGTCTTGTCAGATGAATGCTGCGAACAATTAACAGGAGGTAAAAGTTGGTGGAAGAAAGTTACAAAAGCAGTTTCATACGCCACAATAAAAACTTTGAATAATTCAACCAACGCAGTGACTCAGGCCGGAGGCATGACAGCACTTGGACTCTACACAGCAGGTGAGCTAGCTTTAGAAGTAACTGGAATGGTGGGAGAGGGACAATTAGACGGAAATTAGACTAACAAAACTTAAACAACTTATCTACCTGATTTCTCAACTCTAACCAAGAAATGCAGTTACTCAAGCTCTGCCTCCTTCAAACAATTAAAGGCAGAGCTTTTTGCTTACTACACTTCAACTGCAACTGCAAATTTTATAACTTCTCAAACTTGTCTTCTTCTACTTAACTATGACTAATGTTGATATATCTTTCGTCTCAAATTCTCATTCATTCCCCAAGGGAGAAAAAGCAATACCTCAGCCAGAAGAAATTAATCTTAACTCTCTAGCTGTTGCTACTCCAGAAGATTTTTTACCTCCAATCGGTAAATGGACAACTATTGGCGGTTTAATACTTATAGCTACCTTTGTTGCGGGCGTTACTCTTGCAAGTATCCTCAAATATAAAACTACAGTTAAAGTAGCTGCTACCATTCGTCCAGCTGGAGAACTCCGCCTAGTACAAGCTGCGACGGAAGGGATAGTAAAAGATATTTTAGTAAAAGGAAATCAGGAAGTTAAACAAGGAGATACCATCGCTATACTTGATGGCTCTCGCCTACAAACGAAAAAAAGTCAACTTCTTGGGAATATTCAACAATCTACAGTTCAATCAACTCAAATAACGGCTCAAATTTCTGCTTTAGATAGACAGATTCAAGCAGAAAGCGAACAAACAAATCGTGGCACATCTGCTGCTCAGGCTGAACTGCAACGCACTCAAACGGAATATCACAATAGTCAAGTTAGCAGCACCACAGAAGTAGAAGAATCAGTCGCTAACTTAAAATTAGTTCAAGGTGATTTAGAAACAGCCAAAGCAGAATTAAAGTCGGCTCAAGCGAATTCACTTGCAAGCCAAGCTTCATTCAAAGCAGCGATCGTCAAAAGCGATCGCTATAAACCGATAGTCAAATCTGGTGCGCTTTCTCAAGACGCATACGAAGAAGTAACTCTGGCAGCTCAACAACAACAACAAGCACTTTTATCTCAATTAGCAATAGTCGAAGCTCACAAGCAAACTGTCGAAAAGCAACAAAGAGCTGTTGAAGCAGCGCAAGCAAGGCTAAAAAAAGCCAAAACCACCCTTAACTCTACAGCAGGAGTGGCGATCGCTCGTGAAAGAATCGCTCAAGAAAAAGCTAGAGGAGAAGCAACTTTATCTAGACTCCAGCAAGAAAGAGAACAGCTAATTCAACGACGAACAGAATTAGAAAACCAATTAAATAGCTACCAAAAAGAACTCAAACAAATAGAAATTGAACTCCAAAATCTCATAATTCGTGCTTCTGCCTCTGGCACAATAGCACAACTGAATCTACGAAATGCCTCCCAAGTCATTGCTTCTGGACAGATGATTGCCCAAATTGCTCCTAGTGAAGCACCATTGGAAATCAAAGCCGATATTCCTGCTGAGGAAATCAGTAAAATTCGGCTGGGACAAAAAGTATATATGCGCGTATCTGCTTGTCCCTATCCTGATTATGGTTCTTTACAAGGGACAGTGAGCAGTATTTCTCCAGATGCAATAGAACCTCAATCTAATTTCAATTCTTCTAACTCTTCTTTCGGGATGGGGGGAATTTCACAAGCAGGTAGTTACAAGGTAAATATAAAACCAGAAAACTATGTATTGAAGATTGCAGGAAAAGAATGTGCTATCCAACTAGGAATGGAAGGAAGCGCTGATATTATCTCTAAAGAAGAAACTGTATTGCAATTTATTTTGAGAAAAGCAAGATTAGTAGCTAATGTATAATAAGTATAAGGAAAAAATAAATAGTAATTATTAATAACTCCTATAAAATAAAAATTACTTAAGAATATTATGGAGTTAAAAATTTCAAATGCTGACCAGGTAGCTGACGTAATTCATTGGGAGTACCAGTCAGCTTCAACTCTCCTGTTTCTAACAGAACAATGAAATCAGCCCGCTCAATCACTCTAGGGCGGTGACTAATCATAATAGTTGTTTGACCTTGACGAGCCGCTAATAAATTATCTAAAACTTTAGTTTCTAATGCTGGGTCTAAAGCGCCTGTAGATTCATCTAAGATTAATACTGGTGGATTAGTAACAATTGCCCTGGCTATTGCTAATCTTTGCTTCTGTCCTCCAGAAAGATTTGCACCAAATTCTCCTAATATAGTTTGATATTTATCAGGTAAATTGCTAATAAATTCGTCTGCACCAGCTATTTGACAAGCTCTAACGATTTGTTCAAAATCAACTGAAGGATAGGCAAAATGGAAATTCTCAATAATTGAACGACTCCAAAAGTACGGTTCTTGAGGAATCAATATTATTTGTTGACGGCGGCATTCTAAAGATATGTCTTGCTGATTATAAATTCTATAACGAATATTACCAGATTGCAAGTCATATAATCCCGCAATTAACTTGACTAAAGTGCTTTTTCCACATCCTGATTGTCCGATTAAGGCTGTTACTTTCCCTCCAGGAATAGTGAGAGAGAAATCTTTTAATAAATTAACTCTACCTTGATGATGAAAGTTTAGGTTAGTACAAACAATATCTGTATCAGCAGTAATTTTTGCCCAAGGTTTTTTACGCTCTTTCTCATCCTCTGCTGTAGCATCTAGGACTTCTGTTAGGCGTTGAATTACTACTTGAGCAGTAATAAATTCATTAACTAAGCCTACCACCGAACTTAAAAACCCTAAGAAATTTCCACTCATGCCGTTAAAAGCAAGTAATTGACCTATACTTAGAGTGCGATTAATGACAAAATAACTGCCTAACCAAAGTAAACCAATATTTGTCAAACTATTGAATAGAGTTGTAACGGTAGTACTGTAAAACCCTAGCTTCATCGTACTCCACTTTAAATTAGCGAGGCGACCGTAATTAGCTTGATACTCTTCCCAAGCTTGAGGAGTACCTTGGGTTGTCTTAAGTATTTGAATACCGCGAAAAGTTTCTACAAGAAAACCTTGAATTTCTGTATTTAAAATAATAGAATCACGGGTTTTTTGTCGTAAAGCAGGTAAAAATAGCCAATTAATACCCATAACTATCATAAAGACAAATAAGGAAGCTAAAGAAAGCTGCCAACTATAAAAAATCATGATTCCCAAAGAAACAACAGCGATAAAAAATCGACTGGGTAAACCCAAAACAATTTGAGAAACTAGATTATGAACCCTTTCTATATCATCAATGCGGCTGACAACTTCCCCACTGCGACGGGCTTCAAAATAAGATAAAGGTAAGCGGAGGAGTTTATACCCGTAATCTAAAATTAATCCCAATTCTAGCCTTTGAGCATATTGTCCTACCAAGTGAGATTGAACAATACCAATAGCAGCTTGAAAAATATTTAAAGTAATAACTGCAATGGCTACGGTAGTTAATAGTTGGATATCTCCCCTCACCAAAACATCATCTGTGAGAAGTTGCATCATTAAAGGATAAGCTAGAGAAAGAAGTCCAACTATAATATTGATTGCGATCGCTTCCGCAAGGATTTTGCTATAGGGTAAAACTCTTTTGAGGAAACGTCCAAAGCCACCTATTTTATCCGACTCCTGTTGATAAAAACGAGTTTCATCTGGAGTTAATAACAGCATGACACCATTTGCCCATCCCTCTAATAACTCTTGACGGTTGAGCTTGCGAATACCTACTGCTGGATCGGCAATAATATATTTCTGATCCTTTTGTGCGTACAATACAACCCAGTGATACCCTTTCCAGTGAATGATAGCAGGGAGAGAAATTCTATCCAAGCGTTCTATTAACTCAGGAGTTGCTCTCACTGGACGCGCATTAAAACCTAAGTTTTCTGCCCCTCTTCTTAAACTAAGCAAAGTAGTACCTTGCTTACCTGTACCTACTAATTCCCGCATTTTGTTAATACCGAAAGTTTTACCATAGTATTGTGCTATGGTTGCAAGGCAAGCAGCACCACAATCTTCCTCGCTGTGTTGTAAAACCGCTTTCATAACAGATAAATACCCAATTTTTTACTTTATGTTTCCCAATTTGATTCGGAAATTAACAAAACTATCTGATTTGTAGAAATTCATTATGTCTAGATCCTCGACTTCTTTAAAAAGTTGGGGATCTCATTTATGAATACTATATTTTACTGATAGCTGCATAATTATTTTTATAAATAGTAAGCATTTCTTTAGCTTGTGTAGAGATAAATGTCGTCTCTGGAATCGCTTCTAATAAATCGATTGCTTGCGCCCATTTATCTTGTGTCTGCTGTCGATTTAGTGGCGAATTAAGTGAATTTTGGACAAATAAATTAGCTTCTATTGCTAGTTTTTGGGCTGATTCTAAGTTTGCCAAAGCTTTTTTTTCAACCAATATTTTTTGACTGATAGATTTATAGTTAATCTGATAGTAAGCTAATTTTTCCTTTGCCTTAGCATAAACTGATGTTTCATTAGGAATACTATCTAATAAGATTATTGCCTGATGCCATTTGTTTTGTGCTTGTTGCCAAACTTTTAGAGGATGTGGTGGATTCTGAACCAAGTAAGCAGCTTCCATACCAAGTTTTTTAGCAGATTTAAACTTAGCGATCGCACTCCCTTCTTGAGTTAAACTTAGACTCATCTGCTGCCATTGGAGACTTTGCTCTTTAACTTTCCAACCACCAAAACCCAAGATTAATAAACTTGAGACTAAGAGCAAAGCTGAATATATTATTTTTGGTGTCGAAAATTTTGGTACTATTTCTATATGCTGGCTATTAATTACCTTTTTATTACTTTGTTGTTCAATCTTTTTTAGCGCTTGCTCTGCCTTTTTCTTTAAAGTGTCACCCTGAATAATTAAAGCAGCAATTTGTTCTTGGAAATAATCGCAATCATTAAGAATATCAGTCAATTCTTTAAATTTACTATCAGTCGATATAATTAATTCGTGGTCATCATCTAACCACTCTAAGGTAAAACCAGATTTACCACAAAAAGCAGATACTCCTAATAAAATATTTAATAAATCTCGACTATTTTTAATAGTATTAAAAACATAAGCTAATTTATGTTGCAACTCTAATAATTCATCTTTGGAATTGTTGATTTTGTTAATTTGACGCTCTAAAAGCTGAGAGTTATCAAAAAATAAGTTAAATTTTAAGTTTTCAGCAATAATCTCTAATTGGGCGCGGATGCTTAGATGATTAATATCGGAATTGAGTTGATTTACCAACTGAATATCACTGAGAATATCAGCAGCTATTGCTTGCAAAAAATAACCCCATTCAATCCAAGAATCGATTTTTGATTGTAAATCAGTTAATGAGACTTGAGTTTTTGAGTTGCCAAACTTCTCTGCGATCCCTGGATCTACTAATCCAATGTTAGGCAAAATAACTATTTGAGGAAGTGTGGCGATCGCAGATTTTTTGACGTTCTCTAATTTCAATTCCTGAGTAATTAATTTGTTAATAGTTCGTAGTTTTTCCTGAGCATCATTGATCGGGATAATTTGCTCCATGATTTCATTAGAATCGCCAATAGTCAGTTTTAAACTCTGAACTAGTGTTGGCAATTCACTAATAAGTATTTCTCGGTTAGCCATAAATACCTCTTAGGGATTTGTCGAAAGTTTATGCGAAACAATTAAAATGGCTTCAGTCAGAACATAACCACACATCTGAGCATCCTAGTTGAGTGGCAAATCTTAGGATCTATAAAATGTATAATTCCCGTAAATCCTGCTAAAGTAACAATTTCAGTTTAAAAATCCCAGAGAAAGACAAAATTACCCATTCACTAACTTATGAATGAAGTTGATTTAGCATTTACCCCAGCACTAGAGTTGGCGCAATTAATTTGTCGCCGAGAAATATCACCCCTAGAGTTGGTGGAAATATATTTAGAACGGATTGGCCAGTTAAATCCCCAATTAGGAAGTTATTTTACAGTGACGGCAGAACTAGCGATCGCAGATGCCAAAGCCAAAACAGAATTATTGACAACTACCTCAGAACTACCGCCATTTTTTGGTGTGCCAATTTCCATTAAAGATTTGAATGCTGTAGCTGATGTTACCTGTACTTATGGAAATCCAGCATTACTGAATAATATCCCTAATTATGATGATGGTGTTGTAATGCGGATTAAACAAGCTGGGTTTACTATTCTTGGGAAAACAGCCACATCCGAATTAGGTTCATTTCCATACAGTGAACCTACGGGTTTTCCGCCAGCCAGAAATCCGTGGAATTTAGAATATACCCCTGGTGGTTCCAGTGGTGGCGCGGCGGCGGCGGTAGCAGCAGGATTATGTGCGATCGCTCAAGGTTCTGATGGCGGCGGTTCGATTCGTGGCCCTGCGGCTTGTTGTGGTTTGGTAGGAATCAAACCATCCAGAGGCAGAGTCAGTAAAGCACCCGTAGGCGAACGCCTCGCTGGAATTGCCGTCAACGGCCCCATCGCTCGGACTGTGGCTGATGCTGCTGCCCTTTTGGATGCCATAAGTGGCTATGTCACAGGCGATCCTTACTGGTTGCCAGATCCCGAACCATCATTTCTCGCCGCCACTCAGACAAAACTTAGTGCTTTGCGAATTGCCTTTGACACTAGCATTTCTCCTTTGGGAGAAGCTGATGCCAACTGTCAGCAAGGTGTCCGTCAAACAGTCCAGTTATTAGAACAACTCGGCCATGAAGTTGAACAGAAATCTCCAGATTTTAGCGGTTTAGTCGAACCATTTCAAATCGTTTGGCAAGCTGGAGTAGCTGCGGCGGGACTTCCGGTTGAAGCCTTGCAGCCATTGAATCGCTGGCTATTTGCCCGTACAGGTTCTGTCGCTGACTATCTGAAAGCAGTTTCCCAAATGCAGATAATAGCACGGCAGATTGTGGCGTTTTTTGATACCGTTGATGTGCTGGTATTGCCAGTTTATCTGCATTCACCTATCCGCGTGGGGGAATGGGCTTCGCTGAGTCCAGAAGAGACATTCCAAAATATTATTGAGTGGGTTGCCCCTTGTCCCCCTGCCAATGCAACTGGACAACCTGCGATCGCAATTCCTGTAGGCTTTGATAGTAACGGTTTACCCATGAGTGTGCAGCTAATTGGTAAACCTGCGGCTGAAGCTACACTCATCAGCCTAGCAGCACAATTAGAAGCGGCTAACCCTTGGATTCATCATCGTCCAGCCTTTGCAATATAGGGCGAATCATGCAGGGGTTATAAGTAAGTCGGCGTTAAAAAATTAATTAGTAAACCAAATTTACCCAATCGCAAATATTCTCAAGTGGGGTGTGTTATTACCGTTTCTCTGTGAAGCTGCACTATATTTACCCCCCGCCCCCTATAGTCCTCCCTTACTAAAAGGGGACTAAAGGGGGCAGAAATGATTAAGTTGCCAGATCAATTTTTTGCACTTCTTCATCAGATAGTTTCACATTGATCGCTTGTACTGAGTCTTCGATGCTAGAAACCTTGCTAGCACCAGGAATTGGCAAAATAGCGGGCGACTTAGAACGCAACCAAGCTAGAACGATATTATATAGTGACACATCTTTTTCTTTAGCTAAGTTAGCGATCGCAGGAATATCTTGCAAATTCTGATGGCGATGTCTACCACCAAAGGGACTCCAAGGCAAAAATGTCAATCCTTGCTGTTCGCAATACTTCAACACTCCGTCATTTTCTGGTTGTCGTTGCCAAGGGCTGTATTGATTCTGCACTGAGATAATATCTACTACATCCCGCGATCGCTTAATTTGTTCAACGGAAAAGTTAGAAACTCCCACAAACCTAATTAAACCTGCCTCTACAGCTTCTTTCACAGGCGCAAGAGAATCTTCAATGGTGTAATTACTATCGGGAGAATGGTATTGCCAAACATCGATGGGTTTAGCACCACCCAACGCCTCAAAACTAACTCGAATTGTTTCGCGTAAATGTTCTGGGTTGCCGTTGCTTGTCCAGTTTCCATTAGGACGCATTAAACCGCCCTTAGTTGCGACAATTACTTGGCTAATATCGCCTTTGTAACTAGCAAGCGCCTTATGAATTAGTCGCTCGTTGTGGTGTTTTTCTGACTCATCTTTGCAGTAAGAGTCGGCAGTGTCAATAAATGTAATACCCAAATCCAGAGCATGATGAATAACTTCGATTGATTCAGATTCGGGAGGGCGATTAGAGATTGACATGGGCATACCACCCAAACCGATCGCACTCACAAAGACACCAGTTTTTCCTAGCTGTTTGGTTTCCATGCTTCTAGCTATAGCTTTATGCCCTAATTATCTACCAGCTAGCCAAAGCTTTTTTAGCGATTTCTCATAAATCCTCCCTAGTACTTAGACTTAGCGATCGCTGAATGGATTACCAAGGGCATACTCTACTCAAGGCTTAAGTATTCTATATAGAGGCACTAATGAAAATTGTAGAGGAAACCCGTACTAGATTGCAGCTAAAGCATAGACCACTCAGATATTGGTTTATCGGATGTTGCATTTTTACTATCTGTTTAGGCTTTTTGATTTACTGCTTATTTTTTGAGTCTGCTTCAGTTAGTCTCAATTGCGATCGCGTCTCGCCAACTCAAGTTAACTGTGAATTGAGGCGGTTTAATTTGCTGGGAAGTATGGAGAAACTCAAAATCTTTGACCCCAGAGAAGCATACATTCTGACAAAGACTACTAGCAAAGGGGGGAGAATTTATCAAGTTATAATTGTGACTCCATTTCAAGACTTTCCTCTTTTATCCCATGTTAGCTATGAAGATGATCAGGAATTTACCTTGAAAACTAACGATTTTATTAACTCTAGGCAAACTTCTCTATTCATACAGCAAAATCAGCGAAATTATTTATTTTTCTTAAATTTATCTATATTAATTATTATGGCGATCGCAGCTTATTTTGGAACTTCACCTGTAACTATCTGCACTTTTTATAAGAGTATCGATCGGGTATTTATCGAACGTAAAAGTCTGCGTGGCAACCAAGTTATTGAATATCCACTAGAAAACATTTTGCGTTTTGATATCCAAGAAAAGCAATATAAATACTCTAAGCTTTATCGGATTGTAATTGTATTAAAATCCTTCAAAGAAATCCCAATTAATCCACAATATACTGATGAAAGTAGCATTAGATATGCAGTTTCTAGAATACACTCATTCCTCAAGTTTTAACATTACCGCAAGCAGTACAGATGATTTTCCCATTCGCTTGTACTACTACTTGTGACTGAAGGGGAGCCGGATACGATCGGGAGCATCCAATTTTGCTTAACTTTTTTCCCTCACCCCCAGCCCCTCTCCCATGTTTGGGAGAGGGGGGAAATGACTCTAGTTCCCCTTCTCCCATGTATGGGAGAAGGGGTTAGGGGATGAGGGGTATCAAGGTTTTTGCACATTTGGGATGCTCCCGAGACGCTTCGCTTCTGGTGTATGCTGTTTCTTTTTCCTACTGTAAAACTTTTTTTAGGACGTTCAATCGGACTTTCTTCAACATCAACCGTTACTACTTCTAACTGATAATTATAAGTAGCCCATTTTTCCTTGGAAGCGTGAAAGCCCTCAATAATGATATGACCTTAGCGCGAAGCCCTGGAAGTAACTAAAGTTTGCAAATTAGCTAAAGCGCGATTGTAATCCAAAATAGCTGTAACCCGATTACCTTCTGCTGTTGTCAAGTCATTTTCAGCAGCAATCACCTCTGTTTGAGTGCCTACACCAGCTTGGAACCTCAGTCTTGCTAAATTCAGAGCTTCCCTGGCTTGATTTAAAGCCACACCGGCAGTTTGCACATTCTTTAAATTGGATTGTAATTGAGAATAGAACTGTTCTACATTAAAGCGAATTTGGTCGCGCTGGCTAGCAAATTGAGTCTCTGCGATCGCAATATCAGCTCTCGACTGACCTGCTTTTGCTTTTGCGGCTCCCCCATCAAACAAAGTAAGATTTCCTTGGAGTCCTACTGAATAGCCATCAGTAACGCTAACGCCATCATTATACCGATCTAGCAGGTTATAGCTGGCTGCCAAACTAATTTGCGGCCCTAGCTGAGAAAGTGCCTGACGACGCTGTTGCTCGGCAATATTACGTTGTGCTAAAAATTGTGGCAATTCTGGACGATTTTTAAACGCTTGGACAATACTTTCTTCTACCGTCCGCTCCCAAAGACCCGCCAATTTTACAGAATCTGCGGCACTGATATCAACTGACTGCGACAAACTTAATGTGGTAGCAAGCTGACGACGGGAAATTCGCTGCTGCGAGATCGCATTAGTCAGTTGTTGTTGGGTATTTGCTAAATTAACCTGAGATTGCAACACGTCGAACCGCGTACCCACTCCAGCTTGTTCTCTGGCTTGAGTATCCCGCAAACTAGCTTGGGCATTTTCCACAGCAGATCGATTAATTCTTACTTGTTCATCCGCTTGTTGTAAATCGTAGTATTGAGTTGTGGCATTCAACTTAATTGTCAAAGACTGACTTTCAACATTAAATTCATCCACACGTAGTTGTTCTTCAGCTGCTTGGATTGTTGCTTGTCGATTACCGGAAGTATAGACATCGTAATTCAGTTGTGCTGAACCATTAAAAGAGGTGCTGGCTTGAGATGAATTGTTAGTAAAACCATTACCACTGTTAGTCACACTACTGTTGATTCCCAAAGTAGGAAATAAGGCAGCTTGAGATGCACGCAGAGATGAACGACTGCGTTCTAGCTGCCTTATGGCTACTTGTAAATCTCGATTGTTCCGTTGTACTAGTTCCAAAGCTTGTGCCAAACTGATTGGTACAGTTCCCTGAATCCTTACTTCCTCCGGTTTGGTAGGGAATTGGAGAGGATTGGGATTAGGGTTGAGGTAATTGGGAACCTGTACTGAGTTTGAGGAATTCTGCGGTTTTGAGGGAGTTGCTGCACTTGCTAAAGTTGGAAAAATAATCCCCAACGCTACGCTAACCCAGGTAGAATGCACAAACAATAAGCTAAGATTCATAAATACATGTAGTCATTAATTAGGTTTCTTTGAGGATACAATCAAAAGTTTTCATTTTGATTGACCTACAGAGATTTAAATCTTAAATTTCCTCTCTAATGGTTGATATTAACAAATTAGCCTACAATCAAGCCATCCTGAACTCGAATAATCCTTCTAGTTTGAGCAGCAATATCTGGTTCATGAGTAACAATCACAATCGTGATTCCTTGGTCATTAAGTTCAGTCAGCAAATTCATCACCTCACCAGAAGTTTCAGTATCTAAAGCTCCTGTTGGCTCATCTGCTAAAACTAATGCAGGTCGGTTGACCAAAGCGCGAGCGATCGCTACCCGTTGTTGTTGTCCCCCAGACAGTTGACTAGGACGGTTAGAGATGCGTCCCTGTAATCCTACTTTTTCCAGGGCTTCTAATGCCCTTTCACGGCGTTTAGGCTTGGGTAAATTAGCGTAAACCATTGGTAACATGACGTTTTCCAGCGCTGTCGCCCGCGCCAATAGGTTAAATTGTTGGAACACAAAACCTATCCTTTGGTTGCGGATATACGCTAATTCATCATCATCAAAAGTCGTCAGGTTTCTGCCTTCAAAAATATAGTCTCCAGTCGTGGGACGATCCAGACATCCCAAAATATTCATGAGCGTGGATTTACCAGAACCTGACGCACCCATAATTGAGACATATTCCCCTTCCTCAATGGAGAGTTCAATTCCTTTAAGGATTGGAACACTAACTTCTCCTAAATAGTAAGTTTTAGTAATAGATTCCAACCAAATCATTGTTGTCATATTAATTACGAATTACAAATTACGTTAGCGTAGCGGGGCGTTAGCCCATTACAAATTATCTAGTCACTACGTAAAGCAGTGATTGGATCTAATTTAGATGCGTTCCGTGCTGGAATCACCCCAGCGAGTAAGCCAACGCTCAATGAGAGTCCAAACCCAGCAACGATCGACAAGAAAGAAATTACAAACGGAAATTTGAAAATGCTTGAAGCTACAAAAGCTAATAAAACGCCAGTTGCCATCCCAATACCTCCGCCGACAATGGAAATCACGATCGCTTCGGCTAAAAATTGATTAAGGATTGCTGAATTAGTTGCTCCTACGGCTTTGCGAATCCCGATTTCTCGTGTCCGCTCAACTACAGAAACCAGCATAATGTTAGCAATACCAATTCCACCAACCACTAAGGAAATTCCAGCGATCGCTACCACCATGACTGTAAATAAACCCACAACACTAGTGAAGGTACTCACAATATCAGCTTGATTAGTCAGTCGAAAATCATCAGCTTGTGGTGGATAAATGTTATGACGCAGCCGTAAAAGATTGGTAACTTGAAACTGAGCAGCTTCTAACTCCTCCTGATTAGCACCTTTAACTAAAATTCCATTTACAGAAACACCTACCAGGGCGTTGTTCCCAACTAGTCTCTTGGACATACTAGTTAGAGGAATGAAAACCTGGTCATCTCGATCCATCGGCCCTTGAGAACCTTTAGCTTCCATCACCCCAATCACTTCATAAGCCTCTCCCTGAATGCGAATTTTCTCGCCGAGCGGATTTACACCCTGTCCAAAGAGTGTTTTTTGAACTGTAGGGCCAAGAATAGCTACCTGTGCAGTAATATCTAGTTCTTCTTGAGTAAAATATCTCCCTTGCTGAGGGTGAGTATTCCTGACTTCTGGGTAGTTCAAATCTGTGCCATAAATGGTTGTTGAGGTATTCTGTCCTGCATATACAACTTGAGCGCTGCGTTGGAGATAAGCAGAAACCATTTGTGCTGATGGCGCTTGTGTAGCGATCGCCTTAGCATCTTCCCAAGTCAAGGTGCTGCTAGAACCTACTCCTTGACGGACATTTCCGCTTCTTGCAGCACCCGCTAAGATTTGGATCACATCTGTACCCAATGCTTGGATCTGTTGCTCAACCCCCTTTTGCACTCCCTGACCGACAGAAGTAATGGCAATGACTGAAGAAATCCCAATAATCACGCCCAACATAGTTAAACCTGTGCGTAATTTGTTACTCCACAGAGTCTCTGCCGCCATTGTCAAGATTTCCAGCAACGGTACTGTGCGGGTATTCTTAGCTTTGTAAAAGCCCTTAAATCTCTTAAACATAAGGTTTTATTTAAAACTCATTTCTTCCTTCTCTTCCTTTGTGTCCTTTGCGTCCTTTGCGGTAATGCCTCCGGCACGCTCCGCGAACGTTAAAAAACTCACTTTAAGGGGAACCACCACCTGAACGACCGCCACCTGAACGACCGCCGCCGCCACCGCCTCCTCCTAGACCAGGGAAAACTCCTCCACGAGGTGTTGATTGCGGACGCGATCCAGGTGGGAAACTGAGTAATACTCTCTCGTTTCCTGTCAATCCAGACTTAACTTCAGTAAAGTTGTTCACGGTAACGCCAGTCTCGATGCGAGTAAACACAGGTTTGTTATCTGCTCCAGCCACATACACACCTGTGGCATTTTGTTGGCGCACCACTGAGGCTGTTGGCACTACTAAAACATTTTCAACTTGACCGACTTGAAAATCTACTTCTGCATTCATCCCAGACCGCAGTAGTCTTTGAGGATCTGAAAGTGATACTCTCACTTCAAAACTGGTGACGTTTTGCTCTACTATTGCTTGGGCTGCGATTTGGCTGACTTTACCTTCAAAGGTTTTTCCTGGGTAGGCATCTGCTGTAATCGAGACTTTTTGACCAAGGCTGATTTTGGAAATATTTGTTTCTGCTAAATTTGCAACAACTTCATTTGTTGAAGCTAGAGACAAGATTGAAGAAGAAGAAGAAGAAGCTACTTCACTACTAGCAGTTGTGGGAGTCACGAAAGCACCTGGATCGGCAAATTTCTTTGTCACCACCCCATCAAAAGGGGCGCGAATGATCGTGTCATTGATTTCGGCTTGGATGTTTTGCAGCGAACCCCGAGCAGATGTTACCTGGGCGCGGGCTGCGTTAATGTCTTCTTGGCGCGTTCCCGCTTTCAAAAGTGCCAAAGCTTGCTGTCTCTGCTTCACCACGGCTCTTGCTTGCTCGATGTCTTCTGGACGTGACCCAGCTTTTTGTAATCCCAGTGCTTGCTGTGCTTCATTGACACTAGCTTGGGCGCTATCGCGAGTGGCACGATTTTGGTTAAGAGTCTGAAGGGAAATACCGCCTGCATTATAAAGCTGTTGATTGCGAACTAAATCGTCTTCTGCTTGGCGAAGGGTGGCTTGAGCGCTTTGCAAACGTGCCTGTGCTTGGCCAATATCTTGAGAGCGATTACCTGCTTGTACCTTTTGCAGATTCGCCTCAGCTTCGTCTAATACTCCTTGGGCTTGAGCAATATCTTGAGGACGATTACCTGCGATCGCTTTTTGCAAATTCGCCTCGGCTTGTGCCAATTGTCCTTGAGCAGAGGTGAGTTGCCCCCGCAGATTAGAATCATCCATGTAAGCGACAATCTGTCCTTGTTTGACGATATCCCCTTCCTTCGCCAGCAGGCTTTTCAGAATGCCGGAATTTTTTGGGCTGAGGTTAATCGAGCGCTCAGGCTTCACCGTTCCGTTTGCTGAAACTGTGATTGTTAAACTCTGCCTTTGTACAGGTCTTGTCAGCACTTTACGGCTAGCTTGTTGCTGGGAAACAACGACTACTTGATAATAAACTGCATAGCCAATTCCCCCCAAAAGGCAAAAAGCAATTAGCCAAGAGAGCCAATTTCGTCTGCCCTTTTTTTTCTTGATCTCTGGAAGCGAAACTGATGAATCTACGGCATTTGGTGTATCAATCTTCATGTCCATTTTGTCTATAAGGAACGGCTACCAAGCTGGTTGTTCAAGGCTAAAACTATAACCTGGTAGCCTTTATACTGACAATTATTTTGGGTTAAGAGTGTTTTAAAGGTTTATTTGCAGTACCAACCCACTAGGAAGTCTGAAATAATCATCACGGACTCTTACTAATCTTCCAGCAGGAACAATTTCCTGACTGGGAAGAAGAATATCTCCGTTGGGAAGTCTGAAGTAACCTTGATTACGCAATCTGGCTATGGATCTAGCAGGAATAATTTGCCCATTGGGATATCTGATATCACCATTACCAAGTCTGACTACTCTGCTATAGGATTGGTTGTCACGGTTCCAATTATCCCGATCTCTAGAGTTTCTGACTTCTCCAGGATAGGATCTGCCGTTGCGGTTCCAATTATTTCTGTCTCCAGAGTTTCCATTTTCTCTATAGTTGCCTCTGCCGTCGCGATCGCGGTTCAAATTACTTCTGTCTCCAGGGTTTCCATCTTCTCTATAGTTGCCTCTGCCGTCGCGATCCCGATCTTGATTGTTCTGAGCAACAGAGTAGGCTTTCGTCTGGGCACTTGCAGGAGCAGTCAAGATAGTGGGAACAATTATTAGGGCAGCAGCAGCTAAGACTATGGATATACGGTTTGGTTTAAACATGGAATTAAATCCTTATTTAGATTAAAGTTCTATTTGGCTTAGGTTCCGATTCAGCAATCTTGGATAGTTGCTTTTGTTGTGGGATCAAGGTATTTGATATTTACCTCATCGTATAAATTCATACATAATAATTATCGATCAAAAACTTTAAACCAATGTATGACCAAAGTCATAAGTAATTCCAAACTTATGTATGACCAAAGTCATCAGTTTTTTAATGGGGAATAGGAGATGAATAAAAATATTAAATTTAATCCTGCATTGGTGCAATTCCTTGCCAGACAATGTCCACAAAACTTTGGATAAATGCTGAGACTTCTATGGCACGAACTTCAGAATTTAAGTAAGTTCCTATTGGTAAATTGACCCTTTCTATAATGGCTTGAGACGAAATCTGTTCTAAGAAAACGTAGTTCATCAGCGATCCGAGTAAAATATGAGCCACTGTCTGGGGATCGCAAGGGCGAAGGCGATTTTGGTTTATTTCATGCTGTAGGAAAGCGGTTAGTGCTTTGATATCTCGTATGGGTCTTGGTTCTTTATCTCCAGGTTCTGGAAGCGCATTGCCTCGCGATCGCAGCATCATAATCTGAGGCAGCACCTCGCTATAGAATTCCATTATCTTGAAGCAAATACTGATTAGATTTTCTTTGAGATCGCCTTTACCACAAAGAGATTCCAACTCGTTCACCCACAGGGGTTTTTCTGGAATTCCCATCGCCGCAAAAAATAATTCTTCTTTCGTTGAGAATCGCTTGAAAATTGAAGCTTCAGAAATCCCAGCCTGTTGAGCAATTTCTAAGGTTGAAGCACCAAATCCATGTTGCAGGAAAATTTGACGAGCCGCTTCTAAGATTTGCTGATTGGTGATTCTGGGTATACGAGCCATAAATAAGTGAGTGATTACTTATTAATATATTGCCTTAGTGATAGGGATGTCAAGAGCTAATGACGTAAGATTTTGCTACCGTCAAGAGCGGAGATCGTTTAAGCTAGCTGAAAGATTCTTTGATTAGTGGCTTAAAGGCGGTAATGTGCCTAAACATGTTCGTTTGATTTCTTTTCTAATGGTCTGTAGTTTGTGGAGTATGCCAAAAGCCGCTAACGCGCAGGCATTAATACCCCATACACTGCAACTAGATGGGGCAAAGTTAGAGAAGCAGGGGTTGAGTCTGGCACAAGAGGCGGCTCAACTAGCTCAGTTTCAACAGGTTGAATTAGCTTTGCCGCGAGCGCGTCTGGCTAGTCAACTAGCTCCGAAGAATGACAAAGTGTGGTTGCTCTTAGGTGGATTGCAACTACAGACCAAAGAGTTTGACGGGGCGATCGCTAGTTTGAAAAAAGCGCAATCTCTCAACCCCAAAAATGGTGATATTTTGTTTGCTTTGGGTTCAGCTAATTTTCAGCAGAAAAATTACCAAGCAGCTGTTGTCAATTACCAAGACGGTTTGAAGTTAAAACCCAACGATCCAGAAGGGTTATTTGACTTGGGTAATGCTTACTTTCTGCTGGGTCGATTGCCAGATGCGATCGCCCAGTACGATAAAGCTGTCTCTCAAGATAAAAAATTCTGGCCAGCGCTCAACAACATTGGCTTAATCAACTACGAACAGGGTAATACACCCGAAGCAATTAAGCGGTGGCAATCTGCTGTCAGCCTTGATAAGCAAGCCGCAGAACCTTTGTTAGCTTTGGCAGTGGCACTGTACACTAAAGGCGATCGCCAACAAGGATTAAGCTTAGGCGAAGCTGCACTCCGTATCGATCAGCGCTATGCTAATTTGAATTTTCTCAAAGAAAACCTCTGGGGCGATCGCCTACTGTCTGATACGAAAAAATTCTTAGAATTACCCCGTATTCAAGCAGCCCTACAGCAACGAGAAAACTCGTCATCAGCGCCTGAAAAACAGCCTACTCAATAGGAGCAGGGGAGCAGGGGAGCAGGGGAGTAGGGGAGCAGAAGGGAAAGAAGTAATTTTTCATTAGTCCCATTTCCCATTTCCCATTCCCTATTGACTTTCCTATTACCACTTGCCTAACAGTACCTTTTCGTAGTACACCTATACTAACTAAAGACGGGAAATAGTCGCCCAAAAACCTTTGCGGGCGATTATTCCTGAAATCAGTTGTCAATTCTCACTGGTTGTCTGTGGGTAGAAGTGCAATGATTTGGTCAACAAACTGTTGATGGTCAACAACTGGCTTAGAAATGTAGCCATCAGCACCGCTTTGCTTAAGAAAATTCTCGCGATCGCCTTCCATCGCATGTGCTGTCACCAAAATAACAGGTAGGTTTGCTGTTTTTGGATCAGATTTTAACATTTGTGTAATCTTGATTCCATCAACAGATTTACCTTGATAAACACTTCTAGACAGAGAAACATCCATCAAAATTAGGTCGGCTTCTCCTGATTGGGCAATTTTTATTACTTCCTCAACATTTTCAGTATGTTTCACTCCTAAGCCGCCGCGCTTGGACAAAATCTTGGAAAAAACGCGGGCATTAATTAGATCGTCTTCGACAATTAAAACAGTTTTCATGAGAATTTTAGTAATAGAGGTAGATGTAAGGAGCTTAGGCAATTCAAAATTAAAAACGAGAAAATGCAGTCATGGGAAGTATCCTGGCTACGGAGTCTATACAAATTAAGTGTGCAGCAGATTATCATTCTATTAAAACAGCTACTTGCTATCCGTTACCTTTTTAATAGTCTATGTACATCCTTGTCATCAAGGATGATACTACTGCTTTTTCTTCTATGACTATCAAAATTTTGTTAGGAATCCCACTTCATCCGTTATGCTGTGGTTGCTGCAATATTGAGTTACGCCAGCTTTTGTGTAGTTAAATTTCAGGGAAAAAACTCATGGCAAAACAGTTAAACCTTCTCTCAACGGGACAGGTAATTCCAACAGCCCTGCACACCGAGATGCAACGGTCTTATCTCGAATATGCCATGAGCGTGATTGTCGGGCGAGCGCTACCAGACGTGCGTGATGGCTTAAAACCAGTGCATCGCCGCATTTTGTATGCAATGCACGAACTCGGTTTAGTACCAGATAGACCTTATCGAAAATGTGCGCGTGTAGTGGGTGATGTGTTGGGTAAATACCATCCCCACGGCGACCAATCAGTTTACGATGCTTTAGTTAGGCTGGTGCAAGATTTTTCTAGCCGCTATCCTTTGCTAGCCGGACATGGTAACTTTGGCAGCGTTGATAATGACCCGCCGGCGGCGATGCGTTATACAGAAACGCGCCTCGCACCCATCAGCCATGAGGGAATGCTGACAGAAATTGGTGAAGAAACGGTGGAATTTATCGGGAACTTCGATAATTCCCAGCAAGAACCAACGGTGTTACCTGCTCAATTACCGTTTCTGTTGCTCAATGGCTGTTCTGGGATTGCTGTGGGAATGGCGACAAATGTTCCACCGCACAACTTAGGGGAAGTTGTGGATGGGTTAATCGCTTTAATCGATAACCCAGATTTGGCAGATGAAAAATTATTTGAGCTAATTCCAGGGCCAGACTTTCCCACAGGTGGAGAAATAATTGGTGAGACGGGAATTCGGGAAGCATACACCACAGGTAAAGGTGGAATTTTGCTGCGGGGAGTTGCAACTCTGGAGGAAATTCCAGCCAGTAGGGGAAGCAAGCGACGGACGGCAATTATCATTACAGAATTGCCTTATCAAGTGAACAAGGCCGCTTGGATTGAGAAGGTGGCGGACTTAGTAAATCAAGGACGTTTGCAAGGAATTTCCGATCTTCGGGATGAGAGCGATCGCGAAGGGATGCGAGTAGTAATTGAACTCAAACGCGATACCAATCCCCAAGAAGTTCTCCAGCATTTGTATCACCAAACTGCTTTACAAATGACCTTTGGGGCAATTCTCTTAGCGATCGTCAATGGACAACCCCGCCAGTTAAGTTTGCGTCAACTTTTGCAAGAATTTTTGAGTTTCCGCGAAGAGACGCTGAACCGTCGCTACAATTACGAGTTGGGGAAAGCTCAAAGTCGTGTGCATTTGGTAGAAGGTTTACTCAAAGCCCTATCTAATTTGGATCGGGTAATTGAAATTTTACGGCAAGCTCCCGATGGAAGTACGGCAAAAATAAATCTTTGTAGCCAACTAGATTTGAGTGAGGTGCAAGGAGATGCAATTTTGGCTATGCCGTTGCGTCGTCTCACCAGTTTAGAACAGCAAAATTTGCAGCAAGAATTTGAGCAAGTTAGCGAACAAATTAGTTCGCTAGAACAATTACTCAACGATCGCCGCGAATTACTCAAGGCGCTGAAAAAAGAATTGCGATCGCTCAAGCGCAAATACAGCGATCCTCGGCGGACAAAAATCGGAGAAGAACAAAAGTCTAAGGCAGAGGAGCAGAGGAGCAGAGGGACAGAGGAGGAAGAGGAAAACCTGAAATCTTCTGAACCGGCAGAGGAAGCAATTTTAGAATTTACCCAACGGGGTTATGTTCGCCGCACGCAGCCATCTGGGAAAAAGTCGAAAGCTGAAAATGGTCTGCACGATAACGACTTCATTATCCAAACTGTGTTGACTGACACCCAAAAAGATTTACTAATACTAACTGGTGGTGGCAAAGTCTACCCTGTGAATGTGGGAGAAATCCCCCCAACTACTGGGCGTTCTCCACGGGGAAAACCTTTGATTACAATGCTCAGTAATACTGCTCAAGGCGCTCAAGAAGCTGTGGTCAGCCGCTTTGTACTACCAGACAATCTCGAAACTCAGCAGATGATTCTCTTAACAAAACAGGGAAGAATTAAGCGTCTGTCTCTGGGAGAATTCACAAACTTAACGCGGCGCGGAATCACGATTTTGAAGCTCAAAGACGATGATGAATTGTCATTTACCCAATTCACCAATCCAGGGGCGCATCTGATTTTAGCTAGTTCCGGTGGGCGAGTGTTGCGTTTTGTAGCCAATGATGAACAGTTACCCGTTATGGGTCGCGCAGCAATGGGTTTACAAGCATTCCGACTATTGAAAAATCAGCAAATGGTTGGCTGTGTCACTGTCGGTAAAGATGACCAATTATTGCTAGTTACTCAAGAAGGATATGCCAAGCGGATGGCTGCAAGTCAGTTAAGAGCGGCTAATCGCGGCGATTTGGGGACGCAAGCGATGAAATTTGCCAGCAAAACTGATAATTTAGCTGGTATGGTTATAGCGATCGCATCTGGTGAGGTCGCTTTAGTGACGAATAAGGAACGGGTAGTGCGAATACCTGTGGAAACCGTGCCGATTTTAGGTAGAGATGTGAAAGGTGAAAGCATTCTTCAACTCAACCGCGATGAAAAAATTATTACCGTGGCTGAAGTGCGATCGTAAATCAGAGTCATGTTCAACTTGCGACAAGCCAACTTGCAGGACTTAGAGACGCTAATCCAAGTGCCTCTTGAACTCCTGCGGGTTTAGAAGCCTACATTATGAATGTGTATAGAATTCCTATGTGGCGATCGCAGGGAATTGCGACAGCATTATTAAAAATTATCAGCTTTGTGAGAGCAACTGAAGCAAAATGCCTCTGGCTTCACGCCACTGACGATAGTAAACCTATGTATGAGAAGTTTGGTTTTGTCTTGACTTCAAAAGAAATGGAAATTGTCTACTACTGACTTAAATTATCAGTATATTTTTAATTTAAAATAATAACATCTATCTATATAAGGCAATTCATCTAAAATATTTGATAATTAGTCTCAATAAAGTTATATTGTTCATAAGGCTAAAAATCTGAATAACATTTATTCTGCCTCAGTAAATCTCACTGAAGGTTGATGTTTTAATATGTATAAATAGCTATGTCCATTTATGTCAAGGTATGGAAACAAAAGTATAAAAAATGTTGCTTTTATAAAAATATTTGTTATATTAGTTTACATAAGGCAATAAACCTTAAAAATTAAGTTTGGAGTCCGAACCATGACAAACGCAAGCACAACAAAAGTCACTACTCCTGTAATTATTGAAGATCGCAACGCTTGGCGCTGGGGCTTTACCCCACAAGCAGAAGTTTGGAACGGTCGTTTGGCAATGATTGGCTTTTCAGCCGCCATTTTGGTTGAAGTTTTCTCTGGTCAAGGCTTCCTACATTTTTGGGGCATCTTGTAAGTTTTAATATCTAAGATGACCTCAAAATGACCTATAAATAAAAAAACCTGGAGTGCTAATTCACTACCAGGTTTTTTATTTGTTTGCGATTAGTCATTCGCTTTAAACAAATGACTAATAACTAATGACTACCGAATATATTCCTTGAGAACGCTGTTACGATTGGGGTGGCGTAACTTACGAAGTGCCTTCGCCTCAATTTGACGAATCCGTTCGCGGGTAACGTTGAAAATCTGTCCGATTTCCTCAAGGGTCTTCATCCGACCATCATCCAAGCCGTAACGCAGTCTGAGGACATCACGTTCGCGGGGGCTGAGGCTATCGAGGACTTTTTCCAAGTCTTCGCGCAGAAGATTTTTGGAAACTTGGTCTTCTGGTGTTTCACCATCAGATTCAATAAAATCGCCTAACCGAGAATCTTCTTCTTTACCAATAGGCGTTTCTAGCGAAATAGGCAACTGGGCAGATTTAGCAATAAACCGCAACTTCTCAATGGTCATTTCCATCCGAGTAGCGATTTCTTCCTCGGTTGGTTTGCGACCCATTTCTTGAGATAGTAACTTGGTAGTTTTCTTAATCCGAGAGATGGTTTCGTAAAGGTGAACTGGAAGACGAATTGTGCGGGATTGGTCTGCGATCGCGCGGGTAATTGCTTGACGAATCCACCATGTAGCGTAGGTAGAAAACTTATAACCTTTCTCATGGTCAAACTTTTCCGCCGCGCGAATCAAACCGAGACTGCCTTCCTGAATTAAATCTTGGAACGACAAACCACGATTCATGTACTTCTTGGCAATTGAAACCACAAGACGGAGGTTAGATTGCACCATCTTATCTTTCGCCCGACGACCAACATGGAGCCTATAACGAAAAGCTGGCAAAGGTAGTTGTACTGCTTCTGCCCATTCACTATCTTTAGGATCGCGATCTAACTGTTCTGATAGTCTTTCCCGCACCCTCTCTAATTCCAGCAAATCGGCGATTTTCCGCGCCAATTCGATTTCTTCGTCTGCCCGCAACAGCCGAATTCTACCAATTTCTTGCAAGTAAAGCCGAATGGAATCTTCTGTGTAATGCTTTTTCTTGCTTTGTGTCCGACGACGCGATTTAGCGGCTTTTCCAGACTTTGCGTCGTCCTCATCAGTCTGAGGCTCTAAAAATTCATCGTCACCTTCATCGATGATAAGCAAGTCCTCTTCATCATCTATTAAGAGTTCTTCTAACTCGAGCTCAGGCTGATTCATTATTTCTAGTTCAGGCTGATATATGCTTTCGAGTACGTTGTTAGCCTGGTTCATGCCGCGTTCCTCATGCTCCTTGCAGAATCAATTACTCAAGATGTGTTTATTGCTCTTTTAAACGAGCCAATTGTCAACCGAAAATAAGTTTTTTGGCAGATTTGCCAGAAATATTTTCGGACATTTTGCACCTCCTGTTGGAGGTTTTTTAGTTTAGTTTAAGCCACGTCTAAAAGTGATTTGTTCACCTTAGTAAATGTTATATGTGTTGCTATCACATACTGCTTTCAACTAACTGGTCAAAAAAAATACTCGTCTCTCTTAAAAAAATTGCCACTCTATACTAATGAGTTCAGAATGCTGGCAGATTTTCTTATAAAGACTCTTCCGATTGTAGCCTGTTTCACAGAAATTGCACTCTTTTTGTGTATTAATCATGAACTCTTTCAGGAATTTTTAGCCACTATTACCAAAAAGACATTAAAAACGGGAGTTATACCCTGAAATTTTTCTCAACTTTTCGGAATTGCAGTGACGCTCTTATTACATTACAAAGTAAGTATGATTGCTCCTGCCCAATTTCATGTATTTTACACAACATTAATTACTTAGGAAGAGTGCATTGTATGTTAACTCAGACGACAAGTATTAATCTACCCATTTTTACATTTCCTTCATAAATTACGCATTCCTGAGATTAAAGCTAGTCTTTCGATTGGGTAAATACAACCAAGGTGGTAGTACTTGCCTTTAGTTAGTTAACCTTCTGCTTACAATTACCTTAACTGAGGAGTTGAGGCTGTGGCAGAATCGACCTGATAGTTGATCAATTTAGGTTTAACTAATTTGGCCTTATTCACACGTTAGCGCACTGTGGCGATTTCAGCCCTATGAAACTTGACAAACTCTTCTTATTGTATACAAGGATATTTTAATCAATTCAAAAACAATTTGTCTTGTGAACTTGCCAGTATAGTCCTATTCCAGGCAAAACTTTATTAGATACATACGATACAATCGCGATCGCCACGGCAGTACATGAAGATATTAACAAGTTTTCAGCCAGATGGTGTGTGCTTTCAGTAGCAATTACCCCGAACCAAGAGAATCAAGAAGATTACCTGATAATTTTAGTTACAAAGCTTTTCTGCGTAAATAAATTGTAAATTTAAATACTTTTATTTCGGTAAGTTTCTGTCATCTTATGATGAGAAATCCCCAAAATACCTATTAATTGCTGTTTGATAGATGATATTCAGTTATTTTATTAAAGGATAACAAATGTGTTTCTAGTTGGTAGACAAAATTAATTCGCTAGTACTGCTTCTCTACAAAACGCTACGCGTTCGATAATTTGTAATTACTATTGTGTAAGAGTTTTAGACATTTCAAATGGCTGGCTTATTTCCGCCGATCTGTACTACTCAGTGCAAAGAGTTTTATCTTGACTAACTTCCCAACAAAGTTGGTAATTTTACTAACACTTAAATACTGAATTTTTGTAAAATATTGACAATAAGCAAATTATATGAATTTTCACTAACTTAGAATTTACCTAAGAATTAGGGAATAAGAAACCGCAGAGTGGATAAAATACTTATAGATTCCTTGGTTTGCCATCATCCAAAAGAGGTATTTATTATGGATATAAAAAAGGTAATGAGTGAAAGCGTATCACTCATTACCAGGATCACAAATTATTCAAGTAGTGTTAGAGAATTGATATTAGATATCTAAATCGGTGAAGTTGAGTTTAGAACCATAGGTTTCGATAAATTCTCGTCTGGGTGCGACGCGATCGCCCATTAAAATTGTGAAGATGCGATCGGCTTCGGCAGCGTCCTCAATTTCCACTTGCTTCATTTTGCGGCTTTCTGGGTTCATGGTGGTATCCCAGAGTTGTTGTGGCATCATTTCACCCAAACCTTTGAAGCGTTGGATGGTGTAGTTGGCGTTAGCAGGGAATTTGGCGATCGCTTGATTCTTTTCGCGATCGCTATAGCAGTACTCATGATTACGTCCCCGTTCTACTTTAAACAGTGGGGGACAAGCAATATAAATAAAGCCTTGTTCAATCAGCGCTCGTTGGTATCGATAGAAGAATGTTAACAACAAAGTACGGATGTGCGCTCCATCTACGTCAGCATCAGTCATAATGACTATGCGGTGATAGCGCAGTTGGGTAGAATCGAATTCATCACCTTTGACACCTAAACCGAGGGCTGTAATTAACGATTGAACTTCGTTATTTTTATAAATTTTAGCGTCATCGGTTTTTTCAATGTTGAGGATTTTACCACGTAGAGGCAAAATAGCTTGAGTGCGGCGATCGCGTCCTTGTTTCGCACTTCCGCCGGCTGAGTCGCCTTCCACGATGAATATCTCAGATTCGCTAGGATCGCGAGAACTGCAATCTGCCAATTTACCTGGTAATGGCGAAGATTCTAGCACTGATTTGCGCCGAACTAATTCCCGCGCATGACGGGCTGCTTCTGCGGCTTTGAAAGCTTGGATAGCTTTATCTAAAATTGAATCTGCGATCGCCGGATGAAATTCTAGATATTCGGTGAGGACTTCTCCCACCAGAGAATCGACAATCCCCCGCACTTCAGTGTTACCGAGTTTAGTCTTGGTTTGTCCTTCAAATTCTGGATCTGGGACTTTAACGGAAATTACCGCAGTCAAACCTTCGCGGACGTGTTCGCCACTGAGGTTAGTTTCATTCTCTTTAATTTTATTGCGCTTACGTGCGATCGTATTTAATGTCCGAGTCAAAACGGCCTTTAACCCTTCTAAGTGCGTACCACCATCTACCGTGCGAATATTGTTAGCAAAACCTAGCACATTATCCGTATAAGCATCAGTACACCATTGCAAAGAAACTTCCACTTGGACGTTGTTGCGTTCACCCTGTACATAGATAATTTCTTCATGCAGAGGTTGCTTCTCGCGGTTCATGTACGCGATATATTCTTTAATACCACCCTTGTAATCGTAGGATTCTACCTTCGGTGTATCGCTTTTTAGTAGTTCCAGACGGTGGTCAGTAAAGGTAATTTTGACACCAGCATTCAGATACGCCAATTCCCGTAGACGACCTGATAAAGTGATGTAATCAAACTCAATGCTAACAGTGAAGATTTGGGTATCTGGTTTAAAAGTAACAGAAGTTCCAGTTCTAGCTTCTTTGTAAGGCTTTGCTTGCAGTTCACTAACTGGGATACCGCGTTCATAGCGTTGGAGATAAACCTTTTTATCTCGCCAAACTGTAACTTCTACAACCTCAGATAGGGCATTAACAACAGAAATACCAACTCCGTGCAATCCTCCAGAAACTTTGTAGCCGCCGCCGCCAAACTTACCACCAGCGTGTAGTACCGTCATCACGGTTTCTAAAGCCGATTTACCGGTGCGCGAGTGAGTATCGACAGGAATACCGCGACCATCATCCGTTACAGTCACAGAACCATCAGCGTTGATATCCACCTCTATATGAGTGCAATGACCCGCCAAAGCCTCATCGATTGAATTATCCACCACCTCGTAAACTAAATGGTGGAGTCCTCGCGGCCCAGTGGTACCGATGTACATTCCTGGTCTTTTGCGGACGGCTTCCAGACCTTCCAGAACTTGAATCTGATCGGCACTGTAACTGCTCGTCATGTAAACTCTCCTGATGCGTGGGGTTAAACTCGCCTAAAAATAAATAAAAGCAAAAACACTCCAAAATTGTAACACAAAAGCCCTGCTAGCGTCTGTAGGGCATTTTCAAGAGAAGTTTATACTAGGGTTGCACTACCGGGCGATATGAGGAAGATGAGGGGGATGAGGGAGATGGGGAAGAAATGACTAAATTAATTGTTATTTGTGGGGCGACGGCTACAGGTAAGTCTGGTTTGGCTTTGGCTTTGGCGATGCGCTTTGGTTCTGTAATTCTTAGTGCTGATTCTCGTCAAGTTTACCGTGAGTTTGATATTGGTACAGCAAAACCAACTCTGGCACAACAAAAATTAGTATCGCACTACTTAATAGATATCTGCGCTCCCACAGACACGATGACAGTAGCAGACTATCAGCAACAAACACAAGCCTTAATTGCTTCTGTTGATGTTACGCCACTTTTGCTAGTTGGTGGGACTGGTTTATATATCCGTTCCATTGTCCAAGGGATGAAAATTCCGAGAGTTGCACCACAAATTGAATTGCGATCGCAACTTGAATCTCTCGGTCAAGCACAACTCTACGCGATGTTACAACAAGTTGACCCCATTGCAGCACAAAAGATTCATGGCAATGATTCAGTCCGAACTTTAAGAGCATTGGAGGTATATTATGTTACTGGATATCCCATTTCCGAACAACAAGGGGAGAATCCACCAAATTATCCGATTTTGCAAATTGGTTTAGATTGCGATGTTGAAAAGTTGCTTGCTCGTATTCAACAGCGTACTGAGGAAATGATAGCAAATGGCTTGGTTGCTGAAGTGGAGTATCTTTGTCAAAAATATGGCGCTGATTTGTCTTTATTGAATACTTTGGGCTATCAAGAAATCAAGCAATACTTGGCTGGGGATATTTCTTTAGATGAAGCCAAAGAATTAATAGTTTTGCATACACGACAATTTGCCAAGCGACAACGCACTTGGTTTCGAGCATATCCCAAAATTGAATGGTTTGATGCGAACGATCTTGATTTATTAGAGAAGGTTTGGCAGCGAATAAATGAGTTTATTAATTCCACTAATTAGTGAGATTTTTTTGCTCATGCAAAGACGCAAAAAACTTTGCGTCTTTACAGCGAGTGTCTTAAAGAGTGTCGGGATCTACACCCATAGCCCGTAGCCTATCTGCTAGTAATTGGCTGCGTTGTTCTGCTTGTTCAGCACGTTGTTCTGCTTGTTCAGTCCGTTGTTGTTCCTGTTCAGCACGTTCATCCCCAGTTAGCAAAACATTACCATTTTGGTAGCACCAGCGTAACCAATTATCCTGTCTGCCTTCAAATTCACCTTCCCACAGAGTTATACCTAAACCAACTTGTTCTAACCAAGTTTCTGAAGTTTCAAAGTAGCGTGTTCCCCTAAGTTCATATATATGCAGTATTTTTTCTGCTAATTGCTGATTTGGGTCATATACGATGTAGTAACTAGCCCGCATGTGTTCATAAATTTTAAGCTTTTTGCCCAGTTCATCACCTTCTTTATTTGAGACAATTTCGAGGACAACTTCGGGAGGTTTGCCAAAACGCCAAACCATATAACAACGATTTTGTTTTTCCCACCACTTTTCAGGTACTTGGACATCTAAGCTGAGAAAGACATCAGGTACAATGGGCGGCTGAAGGTCTGTGTAGTAAATACCTACATTAGCTTCAGCTAAAAAAGTCTGGTTTTGTAAAGAACTGTAAAGAGAACTAACTAAAAGGCGTTGTTGTTTGGCAGATGCGAAATTATCCACAGGTGTATCATTTTCAGTGACTAGCTGGTTGGCATCTGGTACATAGTAATCATCATCATTGATTAGAACTTGTTGAACCATGATTTTTTCCAGTATTTGAGAGTGTTATTTTTAGGTTAGTTGATTTAAGCCAAGAGGGTGTAAAATAGTTATATCTATTGGAATTGAAAGTTTGTTTAACTCATAGATAAGTATAAAGTGTGTAAAATATTATTCAAGAATTGGGATTTATATTAGCTAATAAAAATTATAGCTAAAAAACAAATTCTTGATTCATATTAAAGATGAAAAACCTATATTAAATCCATTGAGCAGAAGAAGTAATTGCAATTTTAAGTAATCTGTAAACATCTACCTTGAACTTTAAAAAACTATGCTTACCCAAGATAAAAAACAACGCAACTGGAAACCTATTCTCAAAGCATTCGAGGCTGTCCTTGGCAAAAATGGCGTGGTGCAACGCCGTGAAGAACTCATTACCTACGAATGCGATGGTTTAACTGGTTATCGCCAACGTCCGGCTGTGGTAGCGTTACCCAGAACTACAGAACAAGTTGCGGAAATTGTAAAGATATGCAATCAATACTCTATCCCCTTCATCGCACGCGGTTCTGGTACTGGTTTGTCTGGCGGCGCTTTACCAGTCGAAGACTCTGTTTTAATTGTTACTTCGTTAATGCGGCAAATCTTGAGCATTGATTTGGAAAATCAACGGACAGTTGTGCAACCAGGGGTGATTAATAGTTGGGTAACACAAGCCGTTAGTGGTGCTGGATTTTACTACGCTCCTGACCCTTCCAGTCAAATTATCTGCTCTATTGGCGGAAATATTGCCGAAAATTCTGGTGGCGTACATTGTCTCAAATACGGTGTCACTACTAACCACGTTTTAGGATTAAAAATTGTCACGCCAGAAGGGGAAATTGTCGATTTAGGCGGAGAAATCCCTGAAATGCCTGGTTATGATTTAACAGGTGTATTTGTTGGTTCTGAAGGCACTTTAGGAATTGCTACAGAAATTACTTTGCGAATTCTCAAAAGTGCTGAATCAATTTGTGTGCTGTTAGCAGATTTTACAAGTATTGAAGCTGCGGGAGCAACTGTTTCGGACATCATCAGCGCTGGAATTATTCCCGGTGGTATGGAAATGATGGATAACTTCAGCATCAATGCTGTTGAAGATGTTGTAGCAACAAATTGTTATCCCCGCGATGCTACTGCTATTTTACTAATAGAAATTGACGGTTTAGAAGTGGAAGTTGCAGGAAATAAGCAGCGAGTTACTGAAATTTGTAAAAAGAATGGGGCGCGAAATATTACTTCTGCGAGTGACCCAGAAACCCGATTGAAATTATGGAAAGGACGCAAAGCTGCTTTTGCTGCGGCTGGGCATTTAAGTCCAGATTATTATGTGCAAGATGGTGTAATTCCTCGGACTCAATTACCTTATGTGTTGCATGAGATTGAGGCATTAAGTAAAGAGTACGGTTATCGTGTTGCTAATGTCTTTCATGCTGGCGATGGCAATCTTCATCCGCTAATTCTTTACGATAATTCTGTGCCTGGAGAATTGGAACAAGTAGAAGAAATGGGTGGAAAAATTCTGAAACTTTGTGTCCAAGTTGGTGGTAGTATTTCTGGTGAACATGGCATCGGCGCAGAGAAAAGGTGCTATATGCCACAGATGTTTAGCCAAGTTGATTTAGAAACTATGCAATGGGTGCGGCAGGTCTTTAATCCTAAAGGGTTAGCAAATCCTGAAAAGATATTCCCTACACCACGGACTTGTGGTGAAGCAGCAAATGCATCAGCTATCAAGCAATTTGAAGGTATGGAAAGATTTTAATTTCCGCTAAGTTCATCTTGTTCGCAGTCTTAAAATGGGAAAGAGATGAACTCTTATATTTCACAAGATTAAAAATAGCGATAATTGTCTATTGAAGCACATTTATTAATTTACACCTCGGCATAAAATCATCATTTGTTTACATAACCCGGAGGATTATAACTTTATTTTGTAGTTATATATATTCCGATCGCACTAGGTCATGCTACAAATGAATCGGGTTGCTCGCCGTTGTGTTTCTTACTTAATGTGTTTGGGATTAGTAGTCTTTTTAACAGTCTCTTCACTCTCTTCAGTCTCTTCCCTGCCAGTTTATTCCCAAAAAATAAGTCCTTTAACTACAGAAATTCGCGGCGTTTGGCTCACTAATGTTGCTAGTGGTGTGCTATTTATACCTTGGGGTATTAACCGTGCTATAAACCAATTATCAAATCTCAACTTTAATACAATTTATCCTGTGGTTTGGAACCGAGGACATACTTTTTATAAAAGTTCTGTAGCTGAAATGACTACAGGCTCAGACACTCAACCTTTTTTAAAGTTTATGCACGGTGGACAGGATGTTTTAACAAAGATAGTAACGCTTGCTAAAAATAAAAATTTGAGAGTCATTCCTTGGTTTGAATACGGGTTTATGACACCTCATTATTCACAATTAGCAAGGCGTTATCCTGACTGGTTAACAATTGGGCAAGAAGGTATAAAGTCTATCCAAGATGCG
This sequence comes from Nostoc sp., assembly GCF_036919895.1. GTDB lineage: Bacteria > Cyanobacteriota > Cyanobacteriia > Cyanobacteriales > Nostocaceae > Nostoc. The sequence goes on along the minus strand of NZ_JBALBW010000056.1, from coordinate 58,260 downwards.
CCACCAGAAGAAATTGATAATAGTTTGGTGAACAAGCTGGCTTGGTTGAATCCCCTACATCCGCAAGTGCAAGAGTTTATGCAAGGGCTAATTTTGGAAGTAGTCAGGAATTACGATGTGGATGGTATTCAGATTGACGATCATTTTGGGATGCCAGTACAGTTTGGTTACGATCGCTTCACTATTGAACTCTACCAGCAAGAGCATAAAGGCAAAAGTCCCCCTGTTGACCCTTTTAACCCAGAATGGATGCGTTGGCGGGCAGACAAAATTACCGATTTTATGGCGGAAATCTATCAAGCTGTGAAGGCGGTTAAGCCCAAAGCAAAAATATCCCTATCTCCCAATTATCAAGCTTTTGCCTACAAATACTATTTGCAAGATTGGGAAAATTGGGTAAAAAAAGGTTTAGTTGATGAGTTAATTTTGCAAGTATATCGAAATGACAAAAGCTCCTTTATCGCTCAACTGGAACAACCATCGATAAAATTGGCTCAAAGCTTAATTCCTGTAGAAATTGGGATATCAACGGGAACGGTGCGTAATCCTGTAAAAATGGCGCAAGTTCGAGAACAGGTTCAAGCTGTGCGCGATCGCAATTTTGATGGCATCTCCTTTTTTTACTGGGAGAGTCTCTGGGGTTATATTGTACCAGAATCTCCCCAACAGCGACGCAAAGCTTTTTTTGAGATGTTTAATGCTAGAACTGTCAGACTATCCAAACCAAAGAAACTTTGATTTTGTCATTTGTCATTTGTCATTGGTAATTCTCCCATATTCCCAGTCCCCAGTCCCCAGTACCCTCAATGTCATTCGCGCCGGAAAATACTAGATTTAGCTTTACATTGCTGTGGACTCTCGCTACTTGTGGCGGTTTTTTATTGAGTTTACTCTTTGTTGAAATTGGCGAAAAGCCAGATGTTGGGGTGATAGAAGCGGCTATCGGCTCAATTGCGATCGCACTTCCTCAAGGTTGTCTTCTCAAAGAACCTGTGTTTTGCATCAGGTGGATTTTGTCAAGTCTTTTGGGTTGGAGTATCATCACCGCCATCGGTATTGGTGCGGTAGGTTGGATTGTACCCAGCACTCAGATTCTTCCTATGAGAATCCTATCGGGAGCGATTTATGGGGCACTTGGCGGCTTGGGGATTGGATTGGCACAATGGCTGGCAATTCCTCAGCCGATGGCCTGGCGATGGATATTTGTCTCTTCGGCAAGTTGGGCTGTTGCTGTCCCTGTGGGTTCTGCTGTGGGGATGATCTTACATCGCTTAACGCAGTTATTCTTAGGTGAAGTCATGGGATTAGCCATCACTTGGCTGCTAGTTGGTATCCTCACCGGAATGAATGCTCATAAATTGCGATCGTAAGTTGAGAGTCAAATGTCAATGAGTGTTGCTGTGCAAAGCTTAGAACAATTGCTGAAGCGAAAGACAAGCTATGCAAAAATATTTAACTGAGGATGAAATTAAACATTCTTCTGATCTTTTATTATATCTTCCCATTCCCACTATCGCCCATAAATTTATTAAGAATTATAGAATTAATTGATATAATTTGATGATTGTACTTAAGTATATGCAAGAATCTTGGAAAACTGTTCAAAAATCATTAAATTTGCCCTAATCTGCAAATGTATTTCCGCTTTCACAAAGCAGGATTTGTTAAGCTGACTCCTATTAGCTTTCCTAGATTTCTGACAAGAAGTAGAGAAAGATCCAAATTTCCATGAGCAACAGCTGACAATACTTTGCTATAGGCGCTAAAGTGCATCTACTACAAGCGTAACGAGAAGAGAGCGCCTAGAAGAGTCAGTCATAACCAGAAAGGGACTCTCGCATGAATATAAATCCAGCAGAATCAACTATGGAGTTGACAAAATTATCGCCTCCTCAAATTATCTTCGGCACAGAAGTAGATGAGAAAAGTAGTAGTGAGCAATTTCTATTGAGCATGTACGATTCTGTGCAGGCATCAATATTTATAGTAGATGTTCTAGAGGATGGAGATTTTCAGTATGTGGCACTTAATCCCACTCATGAGCGGTGGATAGGTATTTGCTCAGACGATCTCCGAGGGAAAAAACCAGAGGATATTCTCTCCCCCATCGATGCTGCTAGGGTGCGTCAGCATTACGTTGACTGTGTGCTATTTGGCAAAACTATTTCCTATGAACAATGTTTGCAATTCCAGGGGGTTCTCACTTGGTGGAGTACAACTCTCACGCCACTAAGGGATGCTAACTCCCGAATTTATCGACTGATTGGTACTAGTAGCAATATTACTCCTGTGAAGCAAGCCCAAGAAGCAGTCGAACTCCAGGTTGAACGGGAACGATTGCTAGAAGCGATCGCTGGACGAATTCACCAATCTGTAGAATTAGAGACAATTCTGCATCAGACTACAATTGAACTACGACAATTTTTGAATTGCGATCGCATTCTAATTTATCGCTTCGAGGCTGATGGCAGTGGGGTAATCATTGCCGAATCATCTGTGGCTACAAGTGAACCACTTTTAGGAAAAAATATCACCGATTCCTGCTTCAATGGCAAACATCCAGAACACTACGAGCGAGGTTGCATTCAAGTTGTTGAAGATATCTATGCAGCCGGCTTGCACCCTTGCCATATAGATTTTCTGGCATCTTTGCAGATCGGAGCCAATCTAGTAGTGCCAATTTTCCAAGAGCAAGATATGTGGGGGCTATTGATTGCCCAGCATTGCCATGAATCACGGGAATGGCAGCAAACAGAAACTGACTTACTCAAACAGCTGGCAACTCAAATCGGCATTGCTGCTGGACAGGCAGAACTTCGTCAGCAGCTTAAGGATATAAAAGGCAAGCTGGAGTCGCAAAAGGAGAAGCACAAAAATCAATTGCAGCAGGTGCGAAACTTTGAAGCCTTGGTGCGACGGATGACAGAACAAATCCGCGACAGTCTCGATGAAACTCTGGTATTGCAGACAGTGACTCAGGAATTAGCAGAGTTACTCAACCTTAAATGTTGCCAAATTGAACTCTATAGCCCTTGTCAAACCCTGGTAACTATTGCCTACGAGTACGGCATTAACCTATCCCAGTGTCAAGGAGAAACTAGACAGATTGCAGACCGTCTAGAAGTTTATCAGCCCTTGTTGCAAAAAGAACCTCTGCAATTTTTGGAAATTGCCTCTGGATGGCAACCAAAGCTATTGGTTATGTCCCAGATGGCTTGTCCAATTTTTGATCCTCAAGGGATTTTGGGAAATCTTTGGTTGACAAGACCATCACAAGAGGCTTTTGATGAATTTGAAATCGAGTTAGTGCAGCAGGTGGCCAATGAATGTGCGATCGCAATTCGCCAAGCTCAACTTTACCAACAAATCCAGGCACAGGTAAAAGAATTAGAAAATTGCGATCGGCTCAAAAACCAATTTATCAGAAACCTCTCCCAAGAACTGCGGACACCCATCACTAGTATCAGCCTTGCAGTCCAAACCCTCGAAAGTGTCTTGACACCCCCAGAAATACTAGAGATAGAAATAGTTCCGCAACTATTGCAGATTTTGCATAACGAGTGTGCGCGAGAAAGCAAGTTAATTAACGACCTACTCACACTCACATATCTCGAAGCCGAACCCGATCCCCCAACATTGATTGCCATTGACTTACAAAGCTGGCTTCATCCCATTGTCGAGTCTTTTCGAGACCTCACCAACTGCCAGGGACAGCAGTTAAACCTGAGTATCGATTGCGAACTCCCGCTTTTAGAGACAGATATCACAGATATGGAGAGGATTATCACCGAACTCCTCAACCATGTCTGCAAATATACCCCGGCAGGTGAGTCCGTCACAGTTTCTGCTCACCTGAGAGGGGATGCAGTAGAGCTTAATATTAGCAATTCGGGACTAGAGCTTACCAGCAACGAACTGTCACGGATATTTGAGCCTTTTTATCACCTTTCCAAACACGATCCTTGGAAACATAGCGGCACTGGACTGGAATTAGCATTAGTACAGAAAATGGTCAGACATTTAGGCGGCTCAATTTATGTAGAGAGTGGAACTGGTCAAACCACTTTCACTATCAAATTCCCCCTTTAATTGTTTTTTAGCGCGGCACTAGCTAAATTGTTAGAGGTCTGCTATGATAGTTATTCGTGTGGGTGACTAGCTCAACGGTAGAGCAGTAGACTCTTAATCTATTGGTTGCGGGTTCAAATCCCTCGTCACCCACTCTTTCAGCCTTCCAGATTTTATCCTTGACTAAATTCTTGACTAAATTGAGTTAGCGGCACGCTCCAAAAGCCCCATTTGTCAAGGATAAACGGCGTTAGAACATTGACTAATTTAAATAAAAACCCCTGCCATCCAGTAGAATCTCTAGCTTGTCTACTGGACAGCTAGAATGTGACAAAAAGCGAATCACGATACCCCTAAATATTCTTGCTATTTCCATTCCCATAATTTTGAATTTTTTGTATGATTTCGCTCTCCCCCATTCTCCAGGCTAGACTTTCCCAACCCCTCAAAATTGACACATTTGAGGTCAAAAGTCGGGTTCTCCAGTCGCCTTTATCTGGAGTGACTGATATGGTGTTTCGCCGTCTCGTGCGTCGCTATGCGCCAGATTCGATGATGTATACCGAAATGGTGAATGCTACGGGATTGCATTATGTCAAGCAATTACCCAAAATCATGGAGGTAGATCCCAATGAACGCCCGATTAGCGTTCAACTATTTGATTGCCGTCCCGATTTTTTGGCAGAAGCAGCAATCAAGGCAGTTGCCGAAGGTGCTGATACTGTTGATATTAATATGGGTTGTCCGGTAAATAAAATCACTAGAAATGGTGGCGGTTCTTCGTTGTTGCGGCAACCAGAAGTAGCAGAGGCAATTGTCCGGGAAGTTGTAAAAGCTGTTGATGTCCCTGTGACAGTCAAAACCCGTATTGGCTGGAATGACAACGAAATTACTATTCTTGACTTTGCCAAGCGGATGGAAGATGCAGGGGCAAAAATGATCACAGTCCACGGACGTACCCGCGCCCAAGGATACAATGGCAATGCCCGTTGGGAATGGATTACTCGTGTAAAAGAAGTGCTTTCTATCCCAGTAATTGGGAATGGAGATATTTTTTCTGTTGAAGCGGCGGTGAAATGTTTAGAACAAACTGGCGCTGATGGTGTGATGTGTTCCCGTGGAACTTTGGGTTATCCGTTTTTGGTGGGAGAAATCGATCATTTCCTGAAAACTGGGGAAATATTACCTACACCTACCCCGATTCAGCGTTTGGAATGTGCAAGAGATCATTTACAAGCATTGTGGGAATATAAAGGCGATCGCGGTGTCCGTCAAGCCCGTAAGCACATGACTTGGTATGCTAAGGGTTTCGTAGGTGCTGCCGAACTCCGAGGACAGCTAAGTTTGGTTGAAAATGTAGATCGAGGTTTAGCTATGCTTGACCAAGCAATTGAAAAATTAGCTAATGGTTATGAGTTAGAGGAAGAAACTGAAGGTAATTTGGTGATGCTTTAAAAAACTAAGTAAGTCGGCACAATAAAACCGGTTATTCACACTCAAACCAAGGTCTATTGGAGTAATGAGTGCCGTGTTGGTGGGAAATCTTGGGTGAAGATTAGTTGTTCCAGGAAAAAGTCTATCTCAAATTTTTTCACCATCAATACCAACTACAGCCTACAACTCTTTCTGGGGAATCTCTTCGTGAAACTCGATCGTCAATTGCATAGTTTCCACAGCTAAATCACGTAAGTCTCGATTTAGAAATATAACACCTTGAGAACCAAACCAACGGTCAAAAATCGCAACATATTTGGGGTTATTATTAACAAACCCTTGCATAAACTTGACAAGGGAATAATTCACTGAGCCGAGGAATTTAGAGTTATTCTCAGGAACCATACAAGCAATTCCTTCTCGTGAATAAGGACGAGGAGGTGCGATCGCAAAACTATCTTGATTTTTTGCTGTTTGTAACCATCCCTCTAAAATAATGCTATCGGATGCAAAAGCATCAATTTTACCCTGTTCTAAAGCAGTAAATCCTTCTGATCTAGTCTTAAAATATACAAGTTTAGCTTGGGGTTGTATCTGCTTGATGGCTTGTTCGTTGGTAGTTCCAGCCAGCACAGCCACACGCTTGTTAATCAGAGATTCCGGCGAACCTAAATTGCTGTCCTTCTTAATTAATATTTGAGTACCTGTTACACCATAGCTGATTGAAAAATCAACCTTTTTATCTCGCTCCCAAGTAAAACTACTAGCATCACAGACAATATCAACTTGTCGGTTAATTATCTTGGGAATCCTCTCTGCTGGGGTAACTCCAACTAATTCAAGTTTAATTTTTTTGCCTAATTCTTTCTCTAACTGCTTCTGGATCAAAGTCAGCATATCCACAGAATAACCAATCAATTTTCCTTGACTGTCAGAGTATGCAAAAGGTAAAGCATCTCTACTTGTACCAGCCGTTAATACTCCTGTCCGTGCTACTTTTTGCATCACAGTCTCTGCCCCTGCAACACCAGGTATGAATGCTGGTAATATCAAACCGAATATTACAGGCGCTAGATTTCTATATATCTTCGACTTAGTAAAAGCAGGTAAACACGAGAGATTTAGTTTAGTATTAACAAACATATTCAAATCTTTGGGCATCCACAAATATCAAAGTAAAAAAATTATCTCTGTCAATTGTCAAACAAGCAGTTCTAGAAATGATTCTTCACATTAGAACTTGCTGAAAGTCAGTCTCCATAAGGTGCGCGGATGGTTTAAAAGTACTATTGCCCTGAAAACCTTGTATAGATGGAGCAGCAACCATTTTTTGCCCCTTCTGATTTTGTACATCTACCCATCCGCGCGTAAGGCAAGAAAATTTAGTCTAATTGCGATCGCTACTTCTATTAAAATAAGCGATCGCCTAACTAATACTTGCACACCTTAATTTACCAAATCAGGGAATACCTCTTGTACAGCCGGATGCACTAAGCGATGATTCTGCACATTCACACCCTTAGCTAAAGCTGGGTTAACTTCCAGGGCCATAATTCCCAAATTCGCCAACTGGACAATATAAGGTAATGTACTGTTATTGAGTGCTTGAGTTGCTGTCCAAGGTACTGCTCCTGGCATATTGGGAACGCCATAATGCACCACACCCTCTTCAACATATACCGGATTTGTATGAGATGTGGCACGTAAGGTTTCTATACAACCGCCTTGGTCAACGGCTACATCAACTATTACCGAACCAGGACGCATTTGTTTGACCAATTCGCGGGATACTAGTATTGGTGCCCTACGTCCTAACACTAAAACTGCACCGATAAGCAAATCAGCTTCCTTGACGGCGGCTTCGATATGAGCAGAGTTGCTGTAAAGTAATTCCACCCTAGAGCCAAAGAGGGTTTCTAGGTAAGATAAGCGATCGACACTCACATCTAAAATCTGCACGATCGCACCTACACCCACTGCAATTTTAGCTGCTTCTGTGCCAACAACACCGCCACCTAAAATTACTACTTTACCTGGTTTAACTCCAGGGACACCGCCCAAAAGCAGCCCTTTACCACCTTGCTGACGTTCTAGGAATCTGGCCCCAAATTGTACAGCTAGCCGACCGGCAATTACGCTCATGGGGGTGAGCAAAGGTAGTCTGTTAGCACCAGGTTGTTCTACGGTTTCGTAGGCGATCGCAGTTGTGCCACAATCAATTAAATGCTCTGTCAATTTGCGATCGGCGGCTAAGTGTAAATAAGTAAATAATATCTGCCCTTTCTGCAAAAACTTATACTCAGATGTCAGAGGCTCTTTGACTTTCACCACCAATTCCCGATTCCAAGCTGTTTCTGATATAGGGACAATCTCGGCTCCAGCAGTCCTGTAGTCATCATCTGAGAATCCAGCACCATTACCTGCTTGTGTCTCGACGAAGATGCTATGACCATTTTCTCGCAGCACCCGCACACTAGAAGGACTTAACCCTACACGAAATTCTTGATCCTTATTTTCTTTTGGAACGCCGATTTCCATATATCGCCTCTGATAATTTTTTTGTTTAACTCTAGCTTGCGAATCTCAAGCTTGCTACCGACTTATTACAGATAGCTGTATTAGAGATAGTTAATCTGTGTCCTAAGTTTCTCAATTTAATTTGAGTAGCCCCAAACTCAAGCCCTTGACTATTACCCCAGTGTTTATACAATATATAAAGAATAGTAACAATTTATTAAAAGAGCGATTGTATAGCTCCCTACTATGAAGCTTTTGCTGAATTTATCAAGTCATCTTGGTATTTCAGCAGTGCAATCAGCTGCTGAAATACCAAGTGGAGGCTAAAGGTTAAGGAGAAAAGAACTATTCAATCCCTTGAACTTTTACCGCTTATACCTGATAACTGCTGCAAAGTCTCATATCAAGTCCTGTCTGCCGAAAAAAAGGTTTCTTAAAAATGACACAAACACAACCAACAATTACACCTAAACTAGAAGAACCAAAGTTTGGCTTTAACGAATATGCTGAACGCTTGAATGGTCGAGCCGCAATGATTGGTTTCGCTTTACTGCTGGTAATTGAATATACAAGCAATCAAGGGGTGCTATCATGGCTTGGTCTGAAGTAGTGCCGCCAGCCAGCCCAAAAAGAAAGTTGTAAGCTAGAAGTTAAAAGAGTTTCAACCAGCTGGAAAACCCAGTTGGTTTTGACTTTGACAATTGATAGCGAAATACTTTGCCCTAGAATGTAAAGAAGATGAGGAATCAAAATACCTATTATTGATTTAGATATCGTACACTTGCAACAAATATACGCAAGTAAATTAATGAGTCCACTCCCTCCCCTACTAAAAAAATATAACTAGTGTCTGCCTTCAATGAGAAAGGCAAATTAAGGGTGAGGTATTCTTGGTAAATATACACAAAAGCTGAACTGGAACCAAGCAAGCTGTGATGAATGCTGTATTACCTCGTTTTTTGAAGTCAACCTACCGAAAAGAGCCATTAATCAGTGTGTTTGTGACGATGGGCGTTATGGATGCTTTGATTGGCGGATTGAATGATAGCTGGTCGTTGTTCGCTTTTGGTTTAGGAACAACAGGCGTAGCGCTAGCCTTTAAATTGTGGCGTTTCCAGCAGCGTCGTCCTCTACCAGAGGAACCTGTAGTGCAACATTATTTGCCTTCTCGTTCTTCTAGTGAGCCTTTACCAGTGTTAAGCGTTTCTAAGAAAAAACGACCTCTTTAAGAGGGCTGAGTGCTGTTAGCGGGGCGTTTAGCCCGTTATGATTTGATAATTCATAACTCTTAGTGGTTTGTTTGTATATAAAAAGTGAGGAAAAAGTGTGAGTAGTGAGGGAAGAGGTGGGGGTAATTTTCTGCGTCCATATATTATCCTGTCATTTATGGCAGCTGTCGCCCTTCCAGTAATTACTTGGGAAGGGTTTTACATTCATCAAGCTCATGCTGCCGTTGAAATAATACCAAATTCCCAAACTACCAACAGCTTTGCTAATGCCCAAGTACTTTACACACTCAGAGGACATAACGGAACTGTTAAATCCCTCGCTTTCAGTCCAGATAGCAGAATTCTTGTGAGTGGAGGTGCAGATAATGAGGGTGTTATTCGCCTGTGGAATCCAGCAAACGGCAAGAAGTTAGGGGATATTAACAAAGCACACAAAGCAGCCGTAGAGTCTTTAGTGATTTCACCAGATGGGCAAACCCTCGCTAGTTGTAGTGATGACAACACGATTAATCTCTGGAACCTGAAAAGTCTTAAATTTAGCCGCTCTTTTGTCGGACATACCAGTAACGTATTATCTTTAGCAGTATCTCCTGATAGTAAAGTTCTCATCAGTGGAGCTTTGGATGGGATTCGTCTATGGGATTTACTACAGCAGCGCCCTCTAGGGACTCTAGTCAGCTTTGATAATGTGATTTATACCCTAGCCATTAGCCCTGATGGACAGACTTTAGCTAGTGGTGATAATAAAGGTGTAATTAAGCTGTGGAATTTGAGTACTGGTAAATTAATCAGTGAATTTGTAGCTCATTCTAATTCTGTTAGCGCGGTCATCTTTACACCAGATGGAGAAACATTAGTTAGTGCAAGCCGCGATCGCACAGTCAAACTGTGGAATATTAGTACTGGAGCATTAGTCCGCACCCTCACAGGACATAATAACTGGGTAAATGCGATCGCTATTAACCCCGATGGACGAACCCTTGCGAGTGCCGGCAAAGATGGGATTAAATTGTGGGATTTAACTACAGGTGAGTTAATAAATACACTCAATGGACATACAGACTGGGTAAGTGCGATCGCTTTTAGTCCAAATGGTAAAATTCTTGCCAGTGGTGGATTCGATCGACAAATCAAGATTTGGGGAACTCCACAAAAACGTAATTAACAGCGAACAGCAGAAGCCCAACTTATTTAAGAAATCCCGGTTCTGAATAACAGACTTTTCGGAAATTGGCCAAGGGATTGCAAGCATTTACCGTGTTTGCTAAACTTTGGTCTTGCCTTTTTAGAGTTTTTGTAGTCAGGACTTAGGCAAAAGGCGGTGAAAGCCTTGATTTACTGTAGGGGTAATTCATGAATTGCCCCTATATTTTTGTAATTGATGCGTAAGTCCTAGTAGTACGAAATCAACCAAAGCTAAGATCGAATTTTTGGCAGAACTACCCAAAATCAATGATGGTATAGCAGGGGACTAGGGACTGGGGACTGGGGACTGGGTTTAAAGTCCGTTTGTATATAGGTTTTATCATCAGTTAATGTCCTAACCTCCTTGTCCGTTGCTATAGCAACCAAAAGCGATCCCCAATTGTTGAGTAACTGTGAATACTTGATGAAAATACAGCCGAGCTAATATCTTATTCAGAAAATTACTGTAAGTATAAACATAGGTAATAGGGAATTCCAAATCATCTATGCAGCTACTTACCCTCTATACTCGGAACAATTTCTGAATTTAGACAATCTATAGAAATGGTCATCGTCAGTAAATGCACTCAGGTAAAAATCACCATCTTGTCTGAAGCAAAGGTTTGTAGCGCTTGAGCGCTATTTTAAACGTAGGATAACTTGCTACTTAAATGATGTTTAATTTTCCCGAACTGCTTTTGATCCCCATTTCGGTAGAATGACTAGGCAGAACCCTAAAACTAAAAACTGCTTTTGACTGCGACGCACATGAATCAACTGAACAATGGTTTTACGATATTTCTAAGTCTGCTAGTCGAGGCGATGCCTTTTTTGCTTCTTGGGGTTTTATTCTCCAGTTTGCTGCTATTTTTTGTTGATGAGCGCAAATTAGTAGAAAAAATGCCCAAAAATCCTCTGCTGGGTGCTTTAGTTGGCAGTATGATCGGCTTTTTATTTCCGGTGTGTGAGTGCGGGAATGTGCCGGTAGCGCGGCGGTTCCTGATTCAGGGAGTACCCACACCAGTCGCCATTGGTTTTTTGCTAGCAGCACCAACAATTAACCCAATTGTAATTTGGTCAACTTGGACAGCATTTCGGGATCAGCCAGAAATAGTAGTCTTACGAGTCGTATTTTCCCTAGTAATTGCTACAATTATTGGTTTTGCTTTCAGTTTTCAAAAGGACTTAAATCCTATAATCCAACCTGCGATCGCTCGGTATATGAAGTTTAACCCGCCCGCGCAGCCTGAAACCAAACCTCGTGGTAAACGTTACCAAATACAACAGCAAGAAGCTATACCAAATATCTTGCAATCTGGGACTTATATCCTAGGAGGAAAAGCAGGTGTACCTCTGCGGATAGATGCTAATTTGGCACAAGCAAGTACCCCAATTTCTTATACCAATAAACCCCTTGCAGATAAACTACGCCTAGTGGTAGATAATAGCGTCCAAGAATTCCGGGAATTGGGCGGAGTGATGATTTTAGGAAGTGCGATCGCTGCTGCAATTCAAGTGCTAGCCCCCCGTGAAACGATCCTAACTCTGGGTGCTGGGCCTATTAGTTCGATTGTGGTCATGCTGATATTAGCAGTAGTGGTGTCAATTTGTTCTACAGTCGATTCTTTCTTTGCCCTATCTTTTGCCTCAACCTTTAGTAGTGGTTCATTGTTAGCATTCCTAGTATTTGGGCCAATGATTGACATCAAAAGTGTTGGTTTGATGTTATCTATTTTTAAGCCCAAAACAGTCTTTTACTTATTTGCTTTAGCAGCACAATTAACATTTGTACTAACTCTCTTCCTCAACTTGCACGTCCTTTAAAAAATCTTTGTTTTGTCATTCGTCCTTTGTCAATGACCAATGACCAACGCCCAATGACCAACGCCCAATGACCAACGCCCAATGACCAACGTCCAATGACCAACGCCCAATGACTAATAAAAATCCCAAATCTAAAATTCAAAATCTGTTCCTCCCTTGGCTGGATGCCATAGCAATTACAGCTTGGGGCATTTTGATGTTGAGATATTGGCTAACTAACAAGCTGAACCTGTTAATTCACCCAAATTACATTTGGTTCGTGGTTGTGACTGGTATTAGCTTGATTATTATTGGTTTCTTCAAGATGCAAGAACTTTGGTTGCGTCGTCGCCGTGATGTAACGCCAAACGCCCCGCATATTAGTTTATTTCCCCCTGGTTGGGGCAGTGCTTTATTGTTGACCACAGCGATTCTAGGTTTTATCATTACACCGCAAGTTTTTGCTAGTGACAAAGCACTTCAACGAGGTGTAACGACTGATTTATTGGGAAGCACGCGTGTCAAACCTCAAGCCTTTCGCGCTACCGTTAGTCCAGAGGAGCGATCGCTTGTAGACTGGGTACGCACTGTCAATGTCTATCCAGAGCCTGACACATATACAGGTCAAAAAGTCAAGGTACAAGGATTTGTTATCCACCCACCAGATATTGGGAAAGAATATTTGTTTTTAGCGCGGTTTGTCTTAACTTGTTGTGCAGCAGATGCTTATCCTGTAGGATTACCCGTCCAACTGCCAAAAAATCAAGAAACTTATTCCCCTGACACCTGGCTGGAAGTAGAAGGAAAAATGGTGACAGAAAATTTGGCAGGTAAACGCCAACTTACCATTGCCGCTACCTCTCTCAAAAAGATTCCTCAACCGCAGAATCCATATAGTTATTAGTCAGAAATGTTGATGATAAATGACCAATGACAAATGACCAATGACAAAATCTAAAGCATTTATTCAACCACTAGATCGGATAGCGATCGCACTGATGCTACTGCTGAGTGTGCTGATTGGGTTAATCATATTGCAAGGTGATGTGGTGACTGCTCGTGTGCGGGACTTTACCTGGCAAAATCAACAGATTGGGGCGGAAGATAACTCCTTTACTCTCACCTTCAGTCGCCCAATGGAAATAAAAAGCGTAGAGGATAATTTGAAAATCGATCCACCCCTAGCAGGTAAATTTAGTTGGGCTGGGCGGCGGATGGTTTATACACTGCTAACACCCGCACCTTATGGCACGAATTATAAAGTTCAGTTACAGGGAGCCAAAGATAAGTTTGCCCAGCAAGAAGGTAACAATCGAGCGATCCAGCCTTTTACAGGGAGTTTCCGCACACGCGATCGCGTCATCCTTTACATAGGAACCGATAAAGAAGAACAGGGACGATTAGTTCTATACAATTTAACCCAAGAGCAAAAAAGGGTACTTACCCCCAAAGACCTGATAGTAATTGACTTTGAGTCATTTCCTGATGGGGAGAAAATTTTATTTTCGGCTCGTGCTGCAAACAATCAAGACTTGCTTTCAGCCAAACTGTATACAGTGATAACAGGTGTTTCTGCTAAATCTGGACAAGAAGCACAGCCAGGAGGAAAAGTTGACCTAGTTTTAGATAGTAAAGATTATGAAAACCTGAAATTTGACTTATCACCTGATGGGCAAACTATTGTCATCCAGAGGGGAAACAAAACGAATCCCGGCGACTTTGGCCTGTGGTTTATGCCAGCAACCAGCGATAGTTCAGCAGAAAAACCCACTCCTAAACGTTTGAAAAGCCAACCGGGAGGAGACTTTATGATCACACCAGATAGTAAAGCCGTAGCAGTTGCCCAAGGAGAGGGAGCAGCAATTTTACCATTGCAAGGTGATGCCACAAAACCCCTAGATTTTCTGCCGCAGTTTGGTTTGGTACAGGCTTTCTCTAAAGATGGCTCTCAGGCAGCGATGGTCAAGTTTAATACAGATTACACGCGAGATTTGTTTTTAGTGACAAACCAAGGCGTGCAGAAACAGCTATTAAAAACAACAGGCTCAATTGTCAGTTGCCAATTTGACATCGCCTCACCTACCCTCTACTGCTTGCTAACACAGCTAGTATCCAAGGAACAATACATAGAACAGCCTTATGTGGTGGCCATCGATCTGAAAACCGGGCAACAGAAACCCCTCCTAGTACTGCCTCCCGCTCAACGAAATGTGCAAATGAGTTTATCTGCTGATGGTTTAGGCTTGTTATTTGACCAAGTAGTACCGCAGACAACCCCCCCAGCATCATTACCCACAAACACTTTGAAAACTGATGATGGAGATGTTATTGCTACCAGTAGCCTGTGGTTAATGCCTTTGTTACCCATTGCTGATGCTGCAACTGTTGAAATTAGACCAGAACAACTACCCTTAGACGGATTTCATCCCCGTTGGCTACCTTAAGAGAATAATTCGTAAGTCCATTTCGGAACGTCAGTTAAGGTATCGCCACCAAAAATCGAGTTGAACCTAATGGAGTTCAGTTCCATCCTTACGGAGCAGATAGCGATCGCTAATCAACTTCAAGACTACTCTACCTATTTCTGGATGCGTTTTCTCAATGAGTGGTTGCACAACAACGCCTTCCATGATGCAATTGGGACTAACTACACTATTGGCATTATTGAACTGAGACACCGCTTCCCAAGTGTAAGCACCGATATAAAGCACGGGTACTTTCGGTAAAGCAAATTCATCGCAAAAAGCCACAAAATCGCTGTAATTGAGAAAATAACTGCCGCGACGCACAGCAAATATAGCAATTCCAATATTGCCATTATCCAAGCCATATTTGATATCTTGTACGCCGTAGATTTCGCCAAAAATCTGAGTTCCTGGCGGAAGTTTCTGGAAAGCTTCGTTTTCGTTGTAAGCACGAATATAAACTAATTTTTTGTTTATTTCGCTGTTTTTCCAGAAGTAATTATGGCTGCCAATTTTAGTTGTGCCATCAGCATCAACTAAAACAGAGAAGTTAGTTCCGTGCAACTTCTCTGTTACAACAACTTCTTCACCTTCAATTAGGATGTTTTTGTAACGTTTAAGGTTTTCTGGACTGGGGAATTTGTAATGTCCAATAAAACTTTCTACTTCCCCGCTCATCCCTTGAGGAATTGGATATTCGTACTTTGTTACACCAAAATACTCCGTGTAGTCGTCTCCGACATTTCCCATAAAGTTATTACCAACGGGAATAAGCAAACCCTCAGAAAAAATTCCGCGAAGTTTAGCAGCACGCAGCTTTTTCGAGTAGTAGTTACGAATATCAAACTCATCCAAAAACTTTTCTGGAATAACACTATCAATCGGAAAGTAAAAAGCTAAATCACCAGGCTGAAAATTACCTTTGACTATAATTACTTGATACCCCATATCTTCAATAGAGGCAATATCTAGTCTATCAGCATTAGGATGAGGATTAATGCTGTTGATTTTAACAACTTCAACTTTAAAAATACTCATAGCTCACCTTTTTTGAAAAAAATAGATTTTAGAAAAACTCTAAATTTCGTACAAAGTATGGGCGTACAGTTAGCATAAGTGTCAAAATAAGGCTGAAATCCTTTGAAAATTTAGACTTTGGCTCTCTTTTAGTGGTGTGAGATTACGAATTAGTAACTATTTGTTGATAATTTATCCAAGCTTCCCAAAACAGATAGATTGAGAGTATTCCTAAGAAAATACGAAGCACTAAATTCACAGTCGAATCTGGCAGTTTTGGCAATGTGCGAGTACTCATCTGAACGCCTAAAAGACCACCACATCCCAAAACGAGACCTTGAGTAAATAGAATATTTCCTTCTAATGTATGTCCTGTGCAGGCAGCTAAAGCAGTGATGACAATTACACCCAAACTTGTCTGTATTGCTACTTTAATTTCTTCACCCAGTAGTAACATTTGCAGTGGAACCATAATCGTACCGCCACCTAAACCAAATAAACCTGCTAAAATTCCTGCTGCTCCACCAGTGCCAATTTTAGAAACTAATGGGTTAAATACTGGGGCTGTATCTTCTTTTTCCTTGAGGGCTAGTTGCTTACGAAGTTCAATCAAATAGATGTTAGCGAGTAGTATGATGCCAAATGTAAAGAGTATTATATAGGATGGAATTTTATTGGCGAAATATACACCTATTCCAGTAGTTAAGAAGGCGGGAATTCCTAAGTAAATTACTCGTTTAAAATCAAAGTATCCCATCCACCAATTCTGCAAACTTCCAGAAATTGAAGTAATCACAATAGCAAGGCTACTAGTAGCGATCGCCTGAACGGGAGTATAACCTAGTGTGACTAAAAGAGGAATCGTAATAATACCACCACCTATTCCTAAAAGTCCAGCTATAACTCCAGATATTAGACCTCCAGCTACTAAAATCAACCAACTAAAATCAATCATAAATAGGTATTTTTCTAGGGGGAATAAGGCATTGGGCATTGGGTATTAATCGCGTCTCCTAACTCCCTCATCCCCGTACTGTCACCGGATGGCTAACAACGCCTCCGTAGAGCAATCCAAAATCATTCCACGGAACTTTAATAGGTTGTGTGTTACCTAAATTGTCAGTAGCACGAGCCTGGAGAAAATATTCACCAGGAACTGGGTTCCATTCGATGTCCCACCGTGTCCATGCAAACGGAAAGTTTGGTTCTCTAAGTCGGGCATATTGCCAAGTTTTACCGCCATCTAGACTGACTTCTACACGAACAATTTTTCCTTTCCCAGACCAAGAACGTCCACGTAGTAAATGGGTTTGAGCCGAAAGTGTAGCGGGCCAAGCCAACTCGAAAGCGCTTTTAACATTTTGATAGGTAATCAGCTTACCTTTATATGGTGCGATCGCTGGATAATCTGCACCAACGAGTACCATCTGCTCCGTTACCCACTGCGTATATATCGGTGTTTCAGAAACCTCAATCCGCTCAATCCATTTAACGTTGGCGTTTCCTCCCCAACCAGGGAACAAGACACGGCATGGCTGGCCATGATCTGGAGGTAATGGTTCTCCATTCATGGCATAGACGACGAGGGAGTTATCTGCTAATGCTTTGGCAATGGGAACTACATTGTTGAACTTGGATTTATTTGTGTCCTTTGAGTCCAGCGAATCAAAATCTGCACCCTCAATGAGTACGTCTTTTGCTGTAGATTTCAACCCAGCCCGCTCTAATAATATGCTCAGTGGTACACCCGTCCACTCAGCTACACCAATGGCTCCAAGCCTCCATCGAGTTCCAGAGAGTGGTGTGTTGTAAGCCTCTTCAAAGAAGCGCCGACCATTAGCAGCACACTCTATGGCACAAGTGACTGAGATGGAGGGCATACTGATGATTTCATCGTAAGTAAACTCACAGGGAGTAGAAACGCCAGTTCCATGAATTTGCAAACGCCACGTAGATGGGTCAAAGGGTGGAGGTGTACTGCGATTGTGAACATAGAACCAATCATTTGGTACTAAATAACCACGCCCATACATCGCTTCCCAGTTCATCTCTAATGTGCCTTTGCTATGAGAGATATAGCCTGATGGCAATGGCTTAAGTATTTTGCTGCCTTTAGTTTTAACAGTTGTCTGACTGTGAGCCGGTGCAGGTTTAGCTAATCCTCCAATGGCTGTTGCACCAACCATCGCGGCTAATATTTTTAGAAAGCGCTGGCGGGAAATACCTGCATCTGCGCTTTTTTGCCAAATGTACTCATCAACCCGTGCGTGTAGATAATCTTCCTGGTCAAAGAGGTTTTCATCACTCAAGCTATTACCCCCTTGTAATTCGTAATAAAAATACAGAGATTAAAAGGCAAAGGGAGATGAATTAATAACCAATGCCCAATGCCCCATACCGTAAAAAGACTAGCTATTTATCGCTGTCCAAACACCAGTGATTTCATCTTGTGTGTAGTTGGGCAAGTAGTAGTCAAATCCGTTTTTAGCTATTTGAGCGATCGCATCAATAAAGCGATCGCAGTCTTCTAATGTATTATATACTGCAAAACTAGCGCGGATAATACTAGGAATGTTACGGGTAATTCCTCTGTCTACTTCCTGAGCAATCTCGGAGTCTCGCTCATCCGAAACATTCTTGAGTTTGCGAATGTATTCATAAGTGCAGAAAGCCCCAGCCCTAACCCCGATGCCGTATTCTTGTGCCAAAATTTCTGCTACTAAGCGTCCATCAAATCCATCAATATCAAAGGGAATAACATGGGCTAAATTATCTCCTGGGATATGTAATTGCACTCCAGGAATCAGCCTAAGCCTTGTATACGTGAATTCTACTAGAGAGTGTTCATAGTGAGCAATGCGATCGCGCCCTACTGCTTCGATAATATCAATTGCCTTGGCAATGGCGATCGCCCCCATTGCATTTGGTGTTCCAGGGTCATGGGCCCGTTCTGTATAAAAACGCTTGATCTCTAGATTTCTGGTGATATAAGGCAAGTTTCCACCACCGATTTGATAAGGGTAAGAACTATCAAAAAATTCCTTTGGCCCCAACAAAACGCCGGTTCCATAAGGTGCATACATCTTGTGTCCAGAGAAAGCCACAAAATCTAGATGACATGGGTCATCGTCAGCACCCATATCTACTCGTTCATGCTGAATTAACTGACACACATCTGCAAAAATCTTCGCACCATACCGATGTGCTAAAGCTGCGATTTCGTAAATTGGGGGTCTGTAACCTGTAATTGTCGAAGCACCTGTAATTGTTACTAACTTAATTTGCTCGGCTTCGGGGAGATTTTGGTGTGCCTTGAAAATCTCTTCAATTTCTGCGACACTTACACTTCCGTCCGGTTGGGTTCTGTATTGCACAACTTCGTCTCTAGTAACCCAAGGGAGCAGGTTTGATGAATGCTCAATATCAGAAACTAAGATTTTTCCAGGTTTTTTTGCCCAAAGTGTGGCGGCTCCATTGATTGCTTCTGTTGTATTCTTCGCAAAGATTACATAGTTGTTTAAAGATGACCCCACAAAGTCCCGAATAACGTTCCGGCTAGCGTCATATTCTCGTGTAGTGATGATGGACTTTTGCCCAGAACCTCTATGCACGCTGCCATAAGTGTCAAGCATCTCGTCCACATGCTGCTTAAGGGTTGCAAAGGGAGTGGTTGTAGCTCCATTATCCAAGTTGACGTAGTTTACATAGTTTCCCTTAAGAGTCTTTACCTGAAAAGATAGAGACTCTTCTGTAAATAATGGTCTAATTTCTTTGTCCCAAAAACTATCAAAATTTTCTGCAACTAGCGGTAATTGGACATCTTCTTGCTTTATATTTACACCCGTCAAAAGTATGTCGGTCATCTTTAGCACCCCTATTTTAAACTTAGAATTTTTGGAAAAGCCTAACTACCACACCGCTTTTTCTAACTTAATCTCACATTAATTGGTAGTAATCATGGTCTTTATAATTACTCTATGGCTAGTAGAAAACTCGGTTACTCTAATTATTCTTTAATAAATGAATAAAAAAGTGTATCCGTGCTAACACTTAAATATGATATTTTTATTGTTAATTATATACAATGTAAAAAATATTTATAAGTAGTCAAGTATACTTTAAACAATTTTCTTGTAGTCATTAAACAAACTTGATATATTGAAGGCAATTTGATGTAAAAAGCCTTTTTTACATAAGACTGAGTTTGCTTGCTAGGACTATATTTAACCAGAAAAAAGCCCGTACTAAGTTGAGATTATTCTTTAAAAAAGCTTTATTATTTTACTGGTTCTAATTGTTTCTAATCAAGCTTTAATTTATCCGTATTTATTCGTAATTGTCAGATTTTCGTAACATTTTACTCTTAGCATAAGCTCTTAGTTGTTTGCTGATATTAAATAGCGATCGCTCAAAATAACAGAATTATTATCGAATAGTAGATACTTGTACTGACATCTATCCTAAGTAAGAAATGAGTCAGTATAAAAATGTATTAAAGAAGACGTTTTAAATTTAAACCTTAAGACAGATGCGATTATAGAAAATAAAATATAAGCTGAGGCAGTTTTTTCATGTAAAAAAACTTCCTTGGGACAGAGGCACCACTGCTTTAATCTCCCCTGCTCCCTGCCTCGTTCCCCTTGCCTCTTCTTGACGGGGAAGAGCATCATAGTGTTATAACGGCATCAGTCTAGATACAAAATAGGGAACACCAATTGATGATTAATTGCTGGTGCCTGGAGAGAGTTAAACTTAGCTTCTAGAGCAAACCCTGATTAGACAAGGTTGATAAGCAATGCTAATGCCAGCACTGCTGATATTTTTAGGCAGGTGGGTCAAAAGTGATGAATGAAGCTGACACCTCAAACAAGGGGGCTGTGATGGAATCCCTAAATTCTGCTAATTCGCCACAATCAGAGCAGGCGAGTTGTCCCTTTTACTCAGTTGTGCCTAATGACAATATGGTAGTTAAACAACTGCCACTCCTCATGCCGGCTGAAGATAGACAATTTTCAAAAGATACCACCCAGCAGGACTGGGTTGCAGAGCCGGAAAGCGGTAAGCAAGCACTTATTGACTCGGAGTTTCAGAACCTGCTGGCATTGAACGAAGAATTGCGTTCGGCTAACAATAATTTGTATGAACAAGTAGAGCAGCTAAAAGACAACCTAGCTGAGTCTGAAAAGGTTTTGCAGTGGCAGAAAACGCGTTCTAGCGTTACTGAGTCGATGCTTAACCAACATACTCAGGAATTGGCTGCGGCTCAAGAACAGATAAAATCTCTATTTCAACAATTAGAAACTGCTGTACAAACCGTTCAACGCCAGGAAATTTTCACTGATAGTTATAAAGCACAGCTACAAATTAGCCAGCAACGCCTTGCCCAGTTAGAGCGAGAATGTACGTTGTTACACACTAATAACAGCGAACAGTCTGAGCAGTTATTGCAGTCAGAAACTGTTTGTCGGGAGTTGCGTACTAGACTGATGCGACAACAACGCCAGACGCTGCAATTTAAAGCGGCTCTAGAAAAATGTCTAGATACATCGGTTCCTAGCTATGACTCTTTAGAAGATACTGCAAAACATCCTAAAGATATAACTAGCTCCCAAGGAAGATTTTCTAGAAAAGCTCGGTCTTTGTTTCCTAACGCCCAGCCAATTCAACCTTGGTCAGCAGAATCAGAATCCTTGACTGAGAGTGGAGATAATTCTTGGGGCGAACCGTCAGCACCAATCCCATTTCAAAGAAATGAACCGACTCCGCCGCCATCATCTCCTTGGAACTGGTCAGTTAAGCAAAATAAAAATACCTCAGCACCACCAGAACCAATCCCCTCTCCAAAAATTGACGATTCCCCAGATATACCGGAAGCTCTTTCCACTTCGGGTTCATCCAATTTAGATCAGCAATTAGATAGTCTAATCCAAATGTTTTTCACCTCCCAGCCTGAATCTGCATCACCACCGCCTGCTGCTAAAACGGATGTGAATAATAATGATTCTCCTATCTGGGAGACTTTAGCAACAATCCTAAAAGACGATGAGGAAATAGAAAATCCACAGGAGGCGCACTTGGAAACAGAAATCAATCCCCCTGCAACTATCTCCATTTCTAGGACGACAGATTCTGTAAGTTCACCAGCTAATAACTTACTGGTTTCCTCTACTTCCTCTCACACTGAGTCGCCTGTTGAAGAAACTGAAGACTACTGGTCAGAAGTTTCCCAATTGTCACCAGAGTTATTAGGTGATAACACTAATGATGGTAATTCACCTTCACCTGTGGTTTATCCCCAGCGTCCACCCAAAGGGCGTAAGTCATTAGCATCAGTGGAACTACCGAATTTTCGCCCTCAAGGTCAATAGTAGAGAGAGACGTGATGAATCGCGTCTGAATGCCCCATGTCCAATATCTAATTGAGAATCCTTGCTTCTGACTTCGGAATTATGGCTTCTGGGTTAGCCTTTGCAACTTGAGAGCGCGATCGCGGTTTGCCTGTGGCGATCGCATAATTAATTGCCAACAACCACAGCCACAAGCCAGGATTCCGGGGTTCTAGCCAAAAACCTACCCGGTTTAAGAAGCGCCCGAACCACGGACTCAGTAAGGCGCTAATGAGGGCATGACGACCGAAGTTGAAATAACTACCAAGCCATCGCATTAAATCTCTAGGCCCAGCAAGTTCCCAAATCCATAAAAGTAAGGCAGGATTTTTTCTAGCAGCTTTCAGTGCTAGGCGGTTAAAGGTTAACCAATCACACCTATCTTTGATAAAGTTATCTGCTACTTCTTGGGGTTCGTCTGCTAACAGTCCAAAGAAAGTGTTGAGCATGGAGTTAATGCGCTGGGGCGGTAAAAATTTCCCAGTGGGAACCATCATCCCTTTGGAAAATAGCCAAGTTACAGAAACGTTACTTTGGTAAGCGCGAATTTGGTTCAAGTGGCGGAAACTCAACAAGTCATGTTTAAGAGCAGTATCTAACAGCGTTGTTAAGCGCTCTAAGTTGCGAACTAGGGAACCAAAACCGGTAAAGACGAGGGGAGACTGGAGTGATGCGGCATCACCGATCGCAATCAATCGATCGAAGGCAACTGTGCGATCGCTACTTCCCACACTAAAATGTCCTGGTATATACCCAAATGTCGGCTTCTTCCACACCAATTTTTCCATATCGCACCTGCGATACTCTGGCAAAATCGTGAAAAAGTCTTCGTACATCTCTAGCAATGAACCGGGATTTTCAGCATTCACCTCGTGGTAATGAAATAAATAAATCGTCAGTTCATCATCTGCTCCAGGAAACAATTCCCAAATCAGTTGCCTTCCCCGCGAAATATCCCCATGACTATAAAGCACGTCCCCATACTGCGAATCCCACACTTGCGGCTCAAATCCGCTCTCAATTGCCGCTCCTACCGTCGGACACACACTATCAAAGGCTCGACCACCATTTAACTGCCAAGCGATGGGTGAGGCAGTTCCCATTGCATCTATTAGCAGCCGTCCGCTTACTTGTTTTTCAACCTGACTAGGTAAGTGCTTGACTTGCAACAAAACTTGTGATATATCAATATCTGCACGCATAAATTCTGTTTCATCCCAGATTTCGCCGCCTGCCGCTTGCAGCTTTTGCCCACACATAAGGAGCCATTTTTCGGAGTCTAAGCCTAAATTTAGGACTGTGGGTGTGTGTAGAACGGGCGATCGCAGTTTGGATGGATTATTCGCATCAAAAAACTTATTGAATCCATCTTTGTATTCTCTGGCAATGATGGTTTCTAACTCTGCGGGGGTGACTAAACCCAGATTAACCAAGCTTTGAATCTCATCGCGAGAAATATTCCATTCTCGGTTCATCCGGCCAAAGGGCATTCGTTCCACCAGCAGGACTTTATATCCTAGTTTTGCCATCAATGCTGCATGAATCGCGCCTAGTGCGCCGCCGATGTAGATGATGTCGTACTGGGGATTAGTGACTAGAGGCTGGGTACTGGGATTACCTTTTCCCCTGTCCCCTTGATTGGAAAACACAACTTGACGCGGCTGCTGCGGATTTCGTACTCCTTCGCGCCATCGTTGTTCCCACCAGTAGGCACGTGTTAGATCGTATTCACCGTTAGGCATTTTCTGAAAATACTTGACGGTGAGAGGGTAAGCAGAGCCTAGTGCGGCAAAAATCGATTGCTGCGATAAATCAATCGTTGGTGGTTCTGGGTAATGATGCGGAAAACGGCTTCTGATTTCTTTGGTTAGGCGTTGCAGAATTTGTCCCTCACTGGGAAAGGGTTGTTCTGCCCAACGAAACACTTTCAGATAGGTAGTTCGTTGCACCGTCCAGACAAATACCGAAAGTTCCGCAGGCAATTTTTCGGAAAGAGCCGCTCCAGCAGGTGTAGTAGCACTGGGTATTTTGAGGCGAAAGCCTTCCGAAGTAAGCACTTTTTCTCCATTTCCAGGTTCAAAATCCGTTTGTAGCCAGCTACGTACAGTTTCTATATCTGGAGTGGGAACTTCTAAATAAAGGATTTCTCTCATCGTTTCCTGACATCTCCGAGCAATCTACTCACTAAGACAGATTTTATGAACGCACAAAGTAAGGTACACTCCGCGCTATTAGTTTGGTAAAGATTCAGTAAAGAAATTTTAAGAATTTGTTGAAGAATTTATTGTTCATTTTGTATTTCTGTAAACCCACGCCATGAATTATCCCATTCCAGACAGTCCCCAGGAAATTTTTGCTTTACGACAACAGCCAATTGATGAAGAACTCGTTGCTGCTGCGATCGCTGGAGTAATTAAAATTGTCCGCGCCCAGGGTCAATCTTTGGAAGAATTAACCGCTCAGTTGCTAGCAGACGATCCAATGTTGGATCGGGAACAACGTCGCTGGTTGAGCCAATTAGTTGCCCAATCGTGGGAAAAGTTCTCCTAAAACCTGGCATAAGATGAAGTTTTGGTTGCAGCATTCGATTTCTAGGTCTGCACCTAAATATTGGATTGGCGATGCCTGTGGCGGGCTGCGCCTAAGCAATTTAAGTATGGGAGTAACAATACTTATCTGTATGGGATTGGCAATTGGGTTGCTATTTTGGCATTCATGGCACAGAAGCCACTAAATTAACCATATCAGCGTTTTACGTTGCTAATGAATTTTACAACGTTCTGAAACGGAAAGACCCATTGTTTGTAGGAGAGGTCTTTTTTTGGAGCAATCTTCATGCTGTTTGAGCGATGTCTCGACACTTAGCGGAATAAATGTTTTTGGCACACACAGGATCTTACGCAAAAAAGTTCTGAAGTAGCGGTAATTCATGAATTACCGCTACGACAAATCAGGTTTTTGAGACAAATTAGTTGAGCGATCGCTTCCCCTTCTAATCGAAAAGCGTAAGCTGTGATTACACTACATAGTTGTTTTTGTCAACTAGAAGCTTTCACCACCGCTGACCCTTGGGAGTGCAATAACAAACCGTATTCCAAGCCCTCCACCACAGCTTGATAGGAAGCCTCCAAAATATTGGTAGAAACCCCCACCGTAGTCCAGCGTTGACGACCATTGCCTGATTCTACCAACACACGGGTTTTCGCCGCAGTGCCCGTATGTCCGTTGAGAATCCGCACTTTGTAATCTGTCAAATCAAAGGTTGCTATTTGGGGATAAAAGTTCACCAAAGCCTTGCGTAAAGCTGCATCCAAAGCAGCAACCGGGCCATTCCCTTCCGCCGCTTCCAGAATATTTTTGCCGTCAACAGCGATTTTGACCGTAGCTAGGGCGTTACTAGTTTCTTTCCCCTCAATCAAATCACAGTGGACTTGAAAACCTTTAACTTCAAAAAACTTCTGGCGACCTCCCAAAGCTTCGTGCATCAATAGCGCAAAACTGGCCTCTGCGGCTTCAAATTGAAATCCTTCACTCTCCAAATCTTTAAGACGCTGAAGAATTTGCTTGGCTTCTGCCTTTAGCTCGTTGAGGTTAATCCCAAAACTGCGGGCTTTGGCTAAAACATTGCTCAGTCCAGACTGTTCAGAAATCACAATGCGGCGATGATTCCCGACTTGTTCCGGCTGAATATGTTCGTAAGTGAGGGGATTGCGTTCTACAGCTGATACATGAATACCACCCTTGTGGGCAAAAGCCGAAAGTCCCACAAAGGGAGCGTGTTCGTCTGGTGCGAGGTTGACCACCTCACTCACAAAACGACTAGCTTCTGTAAGTTGTGTTAGCTGGTCTTCTGTGATACAACTGTAGCCCAACTTCAGTTGTAAATTGGGAATTAACGAACAAAGGTTAGCATTACCGCAACGTTCACCATAACCATTAATTGTCCCCTGTACCATCTTTGCCCCTGCCATCACAGCGGCTATTGCGTTAGCAACCGCCATTTCTGAATCGTTATGAGTATGAATTCCAATTTGGGGTATTGGGGATTGGGGATTAGGGATTGGGGATTGGGAAGATTCTTTCCTACTTCCTAGTCCCCAGTCCCCAGTAACCTGTACTACATCTTGCACAATTTGGCTAATTTCATGGGGTAAAGTACCGCCATTGGTATCACAGAGGACTAGCCATTCAGCACCAGATGCGATCGCAGCCTCTAATGTCTGTAAAGCATAATCTGGATTTTGCTTGTAACCATCAAACCAATGCTCGGCATCGTAGATAATGCGCCGCCCTTGAGAACGGAGGTACTCAATGGTGTCACGAATCATCGCCAAATTTTCTTCTAACGTCGTTTTGAGGCTAGTTGTGACATGTAAATCCCAAGACTTACCAAAAATCGTTACCCAGCGAGTTCCCGCAGCCAAAATATCCTGTAGCATCGGTTCGGTTGCAGCAGTGGAGTTGGGCCGGCGAGTCGAACAAAAAGCCACAATTTCAGCTTGTTTTAGCGGATCTTCTTGGAGTTGCCAGAAAAATTGTACATCCTTGGGATTAGCACCAGGCCAACCGCCTTCAATGAAAGGAACTCCCAGTTGATCGAGTCTTTTGGCAATGCGTAACTTATCTTCTATCGATACTGATAGCCCCTCGCGCTGAGTGCCATCCCGCAATGTAGTGTCATAGAGCCAAAGTTGAGGTGAAGAATTTGTGGTCATAAAACTGGGACCGACGAGACAACTTTCGAGGCAATGTGTCAATATACAACAAAATGCCAGTTTGGCAATTTAAAAATGCCTAAGGTACTAGCTGAAGGTAAAACAATTGAGTGCGTAAGCGGAAGCAATCTCCGAGCAATTTTGCTGCAAAATGGTATTAACCTCTACAATGACGGTGCTAAGGTAATAAACTGTCGGGGCATTGGCAGTTGTGGAACCTGTGCGGTTAAGGTAGAGGGCGAAGTATCAACAGCGAATTGGCGCGATCGAACCCGGCGTTCGCTTCCTCCCCATTCTCCTACAACAGACTTGCGTTTAGCCTGCCAAACTCAGGTTTCAGGCGATGTGAAAGTGACAAAGTTTGATGGATTTTGGGGACAAGGTTCTCGAATAGTGTGGACACCAAAAGGTTAAAAAGGAGTAAGACAAGATGGGTAGATGGACACCCCTGATTTTAATGGCTGGAGGTTTGGCCATTCTGCTTGGTACATTACTAGGCATCAATTTTCCTATGGGCGTGCAAAGCGCTAACGCTCCCGGTGGTAAAGCAGCAAAAGTCCTGCCAGCTAATATCAATGTTAATAGCAGTGCTGGCAGTAAAAATGAAGAAACTGCAAATGAAGGAAATGAAACAACTGAAACAAACGAAAACAAGCGCTCTATTGTAGCCCCAAGACCTGACAATAGAAGTAATGTTGCTCAGAATCCTTCTGATGACTCAACATCACCTGCCGACAGTACAACAGACGGCAATACAAACAGTTCCGAAAACACGACATCTAGCGATGCCAATCAAAGCAACGAACCAATTCGCGCCTTGTGGTAACGATATATCCGTCTTTAGTTACGAGTTATAAGTTATAAGTTATGAGTAAATTAGTTATGAGTTATTAGTTATGTACTAATGATAAATGGCTAACGATCAATGACTAATGACTAATGACTAGTGAGATCGTAATTATTGGTGGCGGCGTTATTGGTTTAGCGATCGCCATTGAACTAAAACTGCGCGGGACAAACGTCACCGTGTTTTGTCGTGACTTTCAGGCTGCCGCTACCCACGCCGCCGCTGGGATGTTAGCACCAGACGCGGAAAACATCACCAATGAGGCAATGCGTTCATTGTGTTGGCGATCGCGTGCTTTATATCCCGACTGGACGCGCAAACTAGAAGAACTAACCAGTTTCAATACTGGCTACCGTCCTTGTGGTATCCTCGCACCCGTCTTTGAAGAGGCAGGGGGGCAGGGGGCGGGGGGCAGGGGGGAAAGTCTTTCTCCCTCTTCCCCGGCTTACTGGTTAAATAAAGAAGCAATTCATCAATATCAGGCAGGATTGGGAGCAGAGGTAGTTGGTGGTTGGTGGTATCCTGAAGACGCACAAGTTGATAATAAAGCTCTAGCTCACGTATTGCGGACGGCGGCTGAATCTGTTGGTGTTGAACTCAAAGACGGTATTACAGTAGAAGCATTTTTACAGCAGCAAGAACAAGTTGTTGGCGTACAAACCAATGCTGGGATAATTCGCGCCGCGCACTATGTTTTAGCTTCAGGTGCTTGGTCAAATGAGTTATTACCGATACCCGTGCGTCCCAGAAAAGGACAAATGCTGAGTGTGCGAATACCAGAGTTTACACCGGACTTGCCCTTGAAGCGGGTTTTGTTTGGGCAGAATATTTACATCGTACCAAGACGCGATCACCTGATTATCGGGGCAACAAGCGAAGACGTTGGCTTCACCCCCAACAATACCCCAGACGGCATTCAAAAATTATTACAAGCTGCCATCCGGCTGTATCCCCAATTAAAAGATTATCCCATCCAAGAGTTCTGGTGGGGATTTCGCCCAGCCACCCCTGATGAGTTACCCATCCTTGGCACTAGCCACTGTCAAAATTTAACCTTTGCAACTGGTCATTACCGTAACGGAATTCTACTGACACCCGTAACCGCCGCATTGATTGCCGACTTAATATTAGAACAAAAGCCCGATCCTCTACTTGCTGATTTTCACTATTCGCGCTTCCAATTCCAGCCATCTACCTCCACCCCAATGCTGACTCATTCTGCCAATTTCTCTAACGGGCATCATACTGCTATATCCCCACTCCCTATTCAAGACTCCCCACTAATTATTGCTGGCAAAACCTTTCAATCCCGCTTGATGACGGGAACTGGTAAGTATCGCAGCATTGAAGAAATGCAGCAAAGCGTCATTGCCAGTGATTGCCAAATTGTCACCGTGGCAGTCCGACGGGTACAAACCAAGGCCCCCGGACATGAAGGTTTAGCTGAAGCCTTAGATTGGACAAAAATTTGGATGTTACCCAATACAGCAGGTTGCCAAACTGCTGAAGAGGCGATTCGGGTGGCGCGTTTAGGACGAGAAATGGCGAAATTGTTAGGTCAGGAAGATAATAACTTTGTCAAGTTAGAAGTAATACCTGACCTTAAGTATTTACTCCCAGATCCAATTGGGACGCTGCAAGCCGCAGAGCAACTAGTGAAAGAAGGTTTTGCAGTATTGCCCTATATTAACGCTGACCCCATGTTAGCCAAGCGTTTAGAAGAAGTAGGCTGTGCGACGGTAATGCCTTTGGCATCGCCAATTGGTTCTGGACAAGGGCTAAAAACAACCGCCAACATCCAAATCATTATCGAAAATGCAGGTATACCTGTGGTAGTAGATGCAGGTATTGGTTCACCCTCAGAAGCCGCCCAAGCAATGGAATTGGGAGCAGATGTTTTATTAATTAATAGTGCGATCGCACTTTCTCCAAACCCAGCAGCAATGGCTCGTGCCATGAATTTAGCAACAGTCGCGGGTCGTCTAGCATACCTTGCTGGCAGGATGCCCATCAAAGATTATGCCAGTCCTAGTTCACCTCTCACCGGGACGATTACTAGTTAAGGAATGGAGCATGGGGCATAGGGAAATACCCAATGACAAATGACAAATGTAATGTAACGATTTGTCTAGCAGTTTCAGAGCGGATTTAGCATTTATGTAACATTAAATTAACGATAAGGATAAAGGAATTCATTCATGCCCTATATCAATGAAGAAGGCGGCCTTCTGAATAATTTTGCCAGGGAACCAAAGATTTATCAAGCAGAACCTCCCACAGAAGGGCAAAAGCGAACTTATATCGTACTAGGAATCGTCGCTACAACTTTGGTTGTCGGCTTGATTCTAGTCGCCTTCTTCGTTTCTAAGAGCAGTTGATAGTAAAATATTTTCAGAAAACTTCATCTTCTTTATAGTTTTTCAGGTTCCGATTTAAATAGGGGCCTGCTTTTTTATTTTTTGTTAAAATTAAACTGGTAATTAAAGTATAATTATATACTTATTTGTTTATATTTATAAAGGCTTAATTGATCCCTAGCAGCACAATATCTATTTAAAAATGATTTCTATCGTGAGTTTAGCCCACTTGGATGCACCCAGAACGGTGATATATACTTTGTTTTGGCTCTTTAAGCGTGAATGAGACTGCACACAACAATAATTTAACTTGGAATCGGCAAGTATACCACCGCCTGAAACTTGCCTTAAGTCTTGGCTTGCGACGACAACTTTTTTTAGCTGTATGTGATAATTTACACTTAAGAAATCAAGTAGCAGCCCGTCTGCATTCTACATTGGCTTATCCTATTGGACAGGTTCTATATCGGTCATCAAATGCTCAGGAAAATAGCACTCCAGCCTATCCGCGATTAGTTACGTTACGTTTGAATTTAAACGACCCCAATCCCATAGTCCAGATAAATCAATGGTTGGCAAATTATCCACCGCCAATTGTTGGGGCATCAAAAGATACCCCTGGAAGACCTTTTCCAGTCCCAGCATTTCAGATTGTAGGTGTGGAGCATCTCACCAAGCAACCAGTCGCAACACAGCGTTTATTTTTACACTATCTTCGTTTAAGCGAACAATATTTTTCTACCCAAGAATCCAGCAGATTCCTAGAATCTAACTTGCTGTTGTGGATACCGCGCCCTTGGTTATCTGCTATCAAGCAATCAGCACCACAGTTTTGGCGTTGTCGGACTGGCGTATTTGTATTTGCTGGAGAACCCACACCAGCAACTCAAAACGCAGTCTATCCAGAACGTGAAAAACGTTCTGGAAGCTTGGATTTAGAGAATATTGAGCAGTCGATTCTAGATGAATCAGTTAGCCAAGCAGAACTCAGAACGGTAGCCACCGAGTTCAAGTTTGAAAATAATTCCGATTTTCCAGCAGAGATACAAGAGAATAGCGTACATAAAACCCAGGAAGCTACGCCACAACAGCAAGAATTTACTAATAGGTCTGCTAGTAGGAATGATAATCAATCGCTGTCATCTTTATCTTATGTTAGTAGCGAGTTAACAGAACTAGTAATAGCAACAATCAACACAAACTCTGCTCAAAATACTGAAGATTACTTACAACCGCAGCAGATTTTGCTGGAGATTGAAGAATTACACGAAAATCTTGTTTCAGGGGAGATACTGGCAGAAGCTTATCATCGCTTGGGCACTTTATACCGCCTTCGCATTGAGCAAGGAGATTCAACTCTAGAAAACCTGATGGTGGCAATTATTGCCTATCAGGAGGCAATAAGCTATGACGAAACTTCATCGCAACTTCCAGATATCTTGAATGATTTGGGCACACTCTACTGGATGCTATACCGCACACCACCCAATTCTGAGGAAGGGCAAACTTATATAGATCAGGCGATAGAATTTTATCAGTTGGCGTTAAAGATGATGTCACCCCAGACGCATCCAGAAACTTACGCTCGTGTGCAAAATAATTTGGGGACAGCTTATGGTGATTTAGCTCGTTTTTCTCACCCATCAGAAAATTGGCAGCAAGCAATTTTAGCTTACAGTGAAGCACTCAGCTACCGTACAGCCGAGATGGATTCATTAAAGTATGCGGCTTGCCAGAACAATTTAGGTACTGCTTACTGGCATCTAGGGCAATACAATCAACCAATTGTGCATTTAAAGAAAGCGATCGCAGCTTACAACGAAGCACTTATACACTACAACCCCGAAGAAGAACCGCTTAAGTATGGGATGATTCAAAACAACATCGGTACTGCTTGTTGGAATCTGGCACAATACGAACAACCTGCCCAAAATCTCCAGCTAGCGATTAATGTCTACAGTGAAGCTCTCAAATATCGCACTCCAGCTAATGTCCCTAGTGCCTGCGCCGCTACACAAAATAATCTGGGTACTGCCTACTGGCATTTAGCAAACCTATCTCAGACAACTAAACAGACACGACAAAACTACCTGCAACTATGCATCAGCGCTTACGAAGAGGCCATAGACTTGGCTCACTCACTGAGCGGTACTCTTTTAAGTTTCGATTTGCTTGCCTCTTATAATAACCTGGGACTAGCACATTATCAGCTAGTAATAGATAAGTCATTTAATGGTGACAAAGCAACACGTTCTCAACACCTAGAAGTAGCATTAGAAAACCATTTAAAAGCCTTAAAAGGATTAAGCAAACAACCCGAAGCTTATCAAACAACTTTTACTTATGTGGTAAAAACTATTCGCGCTTTTCATAACGAATTAGGGATACAGGGACAAAATCTGGCTTTATCTAAAATTCCTAGTCAGTTATTGCCAGAGATTTTGTCAAAGTTATAAGAAAAACGCTGAAAACTGTTGAAAAATAACTTGATATAAACTTGACAATTAGCCAGAGCATCAACTAAAGTAGCCATGTCTACGACGGGCTACACCTACATAAATAGTTTTCTAATTATAAAATGGTAAAATATTTAAACAATCCATAAATTTAGCTTAATAAATATAAATTTATTGTTAAACAAACTTAAAAAAGTATAAAGTCTTTATAAAAATTACAATAAGATATTGGCGTATTTTCCGTAAATTCACTAACGTAGACTAGACATCTAGTTGAAAAAAGCTCAGAGGATGAGAATTGAAACCTAAGTTATGAAACTAAGTTTGATTTTTGCGACTGCTATATCTAGTTTTTTTGTGAGTGCAACCACAGGATTTGGTTTCTCTGGTCAAGCAGATGCTCTCACTTTTTCTGGTATCTCTAGTGGTACATGGGGAGAACCTACTCCAGGAAGCACCGATACCAATCCTGTATATACAGGTGTGGGAAGCAAAACATTTACTTGGGGCGATCCTAATATTTGTCCATTAAATGCAAGCACTCCTGTGTGTATAGTCACAGGCTCAAATAAACTTACCTTTAATGGAAGTTCATTTTCAGCAGACATCAACTCTGCATTCAAAATAGCTGATTTAACTTATTTTAATGGAACGGTACTCAAAGGTACAAGCGTTGAATTTGTACCTTTAAATCTCAATGTATCCTTCAACCCTCCCACTGGAATCAGCCAAGTTTTTGACTTCAAGTTGCATCTAGTAAATACACCTAATGACGCAACAAATCCTGAAGATAATGCAGACTTTGTATTCATAGACAAAAATTTGAGCGATCGCAGTTTCACCTTTGAAGGCAATAAATACACGCTAGAGCTAACTGGCTTTAATCCAGATATTCCCCAGATAAGTGTTAAGGCTCTTGAAGGAGGCACAAGTAGAACAGCTATTTATGCCGAAATCAAACCGATACCCGAACCTGCAACGATAGCGGGTATATCTCTGCTAGGGATATATCTGATATCTCGGAGAAAATTCTGGGAGAATAAATACTAAGAGCTTTAGCGGTTAGAACAGTTGCTTCTGTTCGCCTTTAAAGATGTAATTAACTAGGAAATTTTCCGGCTTCAATATGAGCTTTATAGCGGTTCTTATCTTTGTGGGAAACTCGACGAAGTAATACGCTAATTTACTCAGGTTAGATCAATTTTTGTGGATAATACAAAATTAAAACCCGCCAGCGCGGGTTTTATTTATATGGTCGTCCGACTTCTAATTGCCAAGACATAATTTGAATTTGGCTAGTTGCGTAGGCGTAGCCCGTCCTAGACATCGCTTGACGTAGACCGAGGTATCAATAATCCAATATACGTACCGACAGCAAATTTTGTTAAATCGAGAAATGGAGGGCGACTCTTTTCGTCGATAACTGCAAGAGTGAGAGAACCAATCACCATAATCAGCGTTACAACAGCCAGCACTTCATCTCTTGAAGGAAATTTCTTGGATAACATTGATCGACTCCCAAATCGTTTGAATCACTACATCCCTAGCTTTACAGGCGAGTGTTTGTTGTAAGCTTAAATACAGGTTTGAGATATGAGTGAGTTGTGTATGCGCTCAGGATGAATTGCCAAATTAGTAGTTAGAATCAGCAAAAGTGTACTGGTTAGCTTATGTCCGGGCGATCGCTTTTCTCTTCTCCAGAAGGTATCCAAAAAGCAAAAAGAGCTTTAATTCGTTATTCGTTAACTCAAAAGGCATTAGCCAAAGAGTTAGAAGTAACTCGCCAACCGATTGGAAAGTTCCTTACAGGTAAGCCAGTTGACCGCAATCTCTTTGTCCAGATTTGCGACAGGCTAGATTTAGAGTGGGAAGAAGTAGTAGTTAATGAACCAACCAGTGAACCAGAGGTAAGTCAAGATAACAGCATTGATATTGATGCGATCATTCAACAAGTACGTGAAAAGATAAAACCTCTCATTCAAGAATGCTGCGGCACAATGCGGATGCTGGATACGCCTCAACCCATCGGCTTGAATGACATTTACACTAGCGTCAATATATTAGAGAAAATCACTGGACAGCGACGGTTAGGAATTGATGAATTGTTAGAACAGTCTAGCAGCCAGGATTTTGACCTCTTTGGACTTAACAGAATTACTGAAAAACGAGTGCCAGGACTGGAAGCGGTTGAGAAATATTCCAAGTTGATGATTTTGGGTAAACCAGGAGCAGGTAAAACCACATTTCTGAAGTATTTGGCGATTCAGTGTATTGCAGGTGAGTTTCAGGCTGAACGTGTACCGATTTTTGTCACCCTCAAAAACTTTGCGGAAGCTGCAAACAAACCTGGATTATTGCAATACATCACTGAAGAGACGATAAATCCTATCTCTTATATCCGAGATGTACTAACAAATGGCAAGGCATTAGTTTTACTTGATGGGTTAGATGAGGTTAGAGAAGAGGATAGTGACCGTGTATTAAAGACAATTCGTGAGATTTCTGGCAATTTCCCAAAAAATCAGTTTGTGATGACTTGTCGTATTGCAGCGCGGAAGTATACCTTTGAGAAGTTCACAGAGGTAGAAGTTGCCGATTTTGACGATAACCAAATTTCTAACTTTGCCAATAACTGGTTTAAGGAGAAAGCTGTAAAACCAGAGACTTTTATCAAACGTCTCGAAGAGAATAGCCGAATCAAACAACTTGCTGCAAGTCCTCTGCTGCTGACGTTGCTTTGTTTAGCATTTGAAGAGTCAGGAGATTTCCCTGCAAATCGTTCTGAGTTATATAAAGAAGGACTGGATGCGTTATTGAAAAAATGGGATGCGAAGCGAGGAATTGAACGCAATCAGATTTACAAAAAGCTATCAGTCCAGCGTAAAGAAGATTTACTCAGCAAAATGGCGTTGACTACTTTTGAGGGGAGTGAATATTTCTTCAAGCAGAAAGTAGCAGAACACTACATTACAGAATACATCCGCAATTTACCCGGTGCTAATACTGACGAAGAAGCATTGCAACTTGACAGTGAGCAAGTTTTGCGTTCAATTGAGCATCATCATGGGCTAGTTGTCGCAAGAGCGAAAAGGATTTACTCATTTTCTCACCTGACATTTCATGAGTATTTCACAGCTAGAGAATTTGTGGTTGTGAGACAGTCATCAGAGGAAGCGCTGAAAAATCTTGTTAGCCATATTACTGAGAAACGCTGGCGGGAAGTCTTTTTGCTAGCAGTTGGGATGTCTCCAAGTGCAGATCGGTTATTGCTGTTGATGAAGGAGAAAATTGATTTTATAGTGGCTGATGATCAGAGGTTGCAGGAGTTTCTTCTGTGGGCAAAAGAAAAATCTATTTCCGTTAAGTTTTCTTACAAACCAGCAGCAGTTAGGGCCTTTTACCTGTCCCTCTGCCTCGACTTCTCCCGCTCCCTCGACCTGTCCCTCTGCCTCGACCTCTCCCGCTCCCTCGACCTGTCCCTCTGTCTCGACCTCTCCCTCTGCCTCTGCCTCGACCGAGAACTCAAGAATTTGCTGCAAAAACTTCGAGAGCAACTACCAAGCACACAAGACAAGCAAGAATTTCAAAAATGGTGGTTAGCTAATGAGAAGACTTGGTGTGAAAAATTAAGAGAATTAATGATTAAATATCGTAATATTGGTCATGATTGGCAGTTCAGTAACGAGCAAAAGAAATTGCTTCAGCAGTATTATGATGCCAATCAATTACTGGTAGATTGCCTAAATAGCGATTGTTATGTTAGCCGTGAAGTGCGACAGGAAATAGAAGATACTTTGTTATTACCGATCGCAGAGGTTAAACAGCTTCAGCAGCAATCTTAAATACACACACAGCACATAGTTGATTTTTCAATCCCACAGGTAAATCATTCGTTAAGAAAGCAAAAATATTTTCCAAGTCCTAGCAAATCAATCTAGAATATAAATAAGAGTTCGCAGTTAGCCCATTCGCCTCTATATCAACGGCTTAGATATGTGGACATAAGTAATAAAACAGCATTTGGGAACAAAACGATCCCCATTTACGTCGCATAAATGTCTTGCCTCTGGTTTTAGTAACGCACATTAGCAGGATACACATTGTGAGGTGCGATCGCGATCGCACAGACTCCCGTCATAATGAGTACTTTTATCTTCGGAATACGCCTATAGACAGGTTCAAAAACAGTCAGAAACAAACTCAGTAAATCACCGTCATTACACATATCACACACACAAAGGAAAACCCTCTTATGACTCGCCTACATCAATGGAAATCTGGAAGTGCTGCACTTATGGCAATCGCCGTTACCACAAGCGTCATTAGCCCTCTATTCAGCTTTGCTCCTGCTAATGCACAATACAACAGAACTAGTCAATATGGAAACGTTACCATCCCTTCTGGGGTAAATTTTCCTGTCACCTACGATAAAGAGACAATTACTATTGCTCCTGGGGAAAGTAAATCTATAACCTTGAGAATAGCTAATGACATTATCGACAAAAATAGAAATGTCTTAATTCCGGCTGGTACTAAAGTAAATGGACGGCTAGAATCTGTTGACTTAGATAATTATTCAAGAAATACAGATGATAACCAAGGAAAAGGCGTGCGGTTTGTCGCTCAAGAATTAGAATTTTCTAATGGTCAGCGTCAGTCGATTAATGCAACTTCTCGGACATACACTACAACTCAAAGAGTTAAACAGGGGCCCAACACCAGTCAGGTTTTAACTGACGCAGCTATTGGTGGAGGTGCTGGTCTTTTAGGTTCACTACTTACTGGTAATCGCAGAATTGACGATTTAAAACCTGTTCTTGGTGCAGCTGCGGGTGCGGGTGCTAGCGTACTGTTGCGGAAAAAAGAAGTAAATGCGTTTGTCATCAGACCCGCACAAGATTTAAGGCTCACACTGAATTCTAATTTGAATTTAGTACCACAATCCCGCTACTAGATTTAACTCTATTTAAGTCGTGAATTTAATCATCCCTTATATGCGATCGCCACTTTAACTAGAGTGTGCGATCGCATTCATTTTTAGACCTAAAAAAACTTATTTAACAGCAAGCATTATACCTCCATATCGTCTTAATCAGTATCGATACTTATTGAATTACCTTATCAAAAGAGCTAATAAAATCGGCTTTATTTTATTCTCTATCTAAAAGAGTATTCAAAATTACGTAATATCCTGATACTTTTTGTTAAGTAGTAGTGATAAAGGAGCCTTTTCTTGTGGCGATTCAAGGTTTTAGTTTAAGCACATATCTTGCAATTCCCGTGGTATTAAGTCTTTTGGCTCAGGGAGAAAAGATAAAAGCATCTTTAGTTGAAAACGTCCGTCAGATATCCACTAACAAGGAAATGAGTCTATCTAGCCGCGACGAGCTAATTAGTGCGAATTCAACACCGAAAACATACTACGTTAGTGGTACTGGAAACGACAAAAATAGTGGACTTTCTACTTCATCCGCATTTAAGACAATTCAAAAGGCAGCAAACCTTACCAACCCTGGTGATACAGTATTAATTATGAACGGGGTATACACAAATATACCCAATACTGGAAGTGTAGTAAGTATTAAACGTTCTGGAACTGCAAATGCATGGATTAGGTATAAAGCATATCCTGGACATTTTCCAAAAATTCAGCACAATACATGGAACGGGATTGTAATTTCAAATGGAGCTTCATATATCGAGATCAACGGGTTGGAGGTTGTCGGGAACAATGCCAACATAACCCTTGATTATGCGATGAGTCAGAAGACTAACAAACTAAACCCACTGACGAATGGAAACTGCATCAACATTGACGGACGAACCAGCGGTCATGTTCATCACATCCGTATTCTGAACAATAAAGTTCATGACTGTGGAGGAGCAGGTATTTCAGCGATTCAATCAGACTATGTGACACTAGATAATAACGTGGTGTTCAATAATGCCTGGTATGGTGTTTATGGTTCTAGTGGTATTTCAATGTTGAATAGTTGGAATTCTGACAAAAACCAGGGATACAAGATGTATATTACCAACAACAAGACTTACAACAATCGCATGTATATCCCTTGGATTGAAGTCGGAAAGATCACAGATGGTAATGGCATTATTCTCGATACTTTTAGAAACGATCAGAATAACTCCAAATTGGCTGCATATACAGGACGGACTTTAGTTAAAAACAATCTTACATTTAATAATGGTGGCTCAGGTATTCATGCATTTTCAAGCGATCATATTGATATTGTAAATAACACGGCTGTTTTAAATAATCAGACTCCAGAAAATAAAGGTGGGCAAATATTTGCTTATTCATCATCTGATGTCAAGATTCTAAATAACATTTTCTATGCTTTTCCCGGCAAAGATGCTAATAGTAATACGAAAAATAAAAACGTTACTTACGATTATAATATTTATCTCAATACTTCTAAGATAAGTGTTAAAGGCCCTCACGATATTGTTGCAGACTCAGAGTTTTTGAGTAAGCATCCCACTCTTGAAAAAATATCTGATAATTGGAAATCGCAGCTAGATAAACAAAATCCGCCAAAGCGGACTTATATAGAGTCTAAGTCGGCAGGTTTTGTTTGTGACTCGGTGACTTATAGCCTGCAAGGGAAACCCATCCAAGTGGGATGCTCTCCGCTATCTTTAGCTCAAACTGGTTTTTCTGATGTTTCATCTAACTATTGGGCGGCACAATTTATTCAACAATTGTCACAACGAGGTGTAATTGCCGGATTTCCTGATGGTAGCTTCCGCCCTGAAGAAGCGGTCACACGCGCTCAATTTGCCGCTATGATCGACAAAGCTTTCCCAAAATCACAGCAACGACAGGCGATCAATTTCGCTGACGTACCTAGCAATTATTGGGCATCCAGTGCCATTCAGCAAGCCTATACCATTGGTTTCTTATCTGGATATCCCGGTAATCGCTTTCAGCCTAACCAGGCTATTCCCCGCCAGCAGGTTTTAGTTTCCCTCGCTAACGGTCTGAAATTTACTTCTGGTGGCAATACCGAAAGCACTCTGAAATATTTCAACGATGCCTCTAACATCGCTAGCTACGCCCGTAGCCCGATCGCAGCTGCAACTGAAAAGCAAATCGTTGTAAATTATCCTAATGTAAAGTCATTGAATCCAAGTGCAACGGCTACTCGCGCCCAGGTAGCAGCTTTTATCTATCAAGCATTGGTTAGTTCTAGCCAAGCCCCAGCAATTAACTCGCCCTATGTAGTGTCTAAACCTTAGCAATTAACTGCCTGATGTCGTGGCTGCTACTGGTTTTAACTCCATTCAAGTCGTAACTTTAATCATCCCTGATATGCGATCGCCACTTTAACTATAGTGGGCGATCGCATTCATTTTTAACCCTAAAAATGAATTTGCCAGCAACTATTATACCTTTGTATCGTCTTAATCAGTATCAATCTTTCTTGGAATACTTTTTTAATTAGGTTGAGAGCTAATAGGGTAATTACACTACTCCTATTATCTGCTTCCTTTGACATAGACTTTGGAAAAATGACTGTATTACTAAAGTAATGGTTTTTACAAAATACAGAAAAAATTGGGAACCAAAGATATTAGCAATTGTCTAATTAATTAACAGTAAAAAAAATAATTGTCCCTGGAGTTAAAAAATAATGTTTACTTTAAATCGTTTGCAATCTAGAACAGCTGCACTCATGGCTTTGAGCCTCACAGTCGGCACTGTAGCGCCTTTTATTACCGCTTCACCATCTTTAGCTCAAACCACTTTTTCTGATGTTTCATCTAACTATTGGGCATCACAATTTATTCAACAATTGTCACAGCGAGGTGTAATTGCCGGATTTCCTGATGGTAGCTTCCGCCCCGAAGAAGCAGTGACACGCGCTCAATTTGCCGCTATGGTCAACAAAGCTTTCCAAAAATCACAGCAGCGATCGCCAATCAATTTCGCTGACGTGCCTAGCAACTATTGGGCATCTAGTGCCATTCAGCAAGCCTATACCATTGGTTTCTTATCTGGATATCCTGGTAATCGCTTTGAGCCTAACCAAGCTA
The DNA here is from genome assembly GCF_036919895.1 of Nostoc sp. Taxonomy (GTDB): domain Bacteria; phylum Cyanobacteriota; class Cyanobacteriia; order Cyanobacteriales; family Nostocaceae; genus Nostoc. The sequence goes on along the minus strand of NZ_JBALBW010000056.1, from coordinate 17,726 downwards.
TTCCCCGCCAGCAGGTTTTAGTTTCCCTCGCTAACGGTCTGGAATATAGTCCCAGTGGCAATACCGAAAGCACTCTGCAATACTTCAACGATGCCTCTACCATCGCTAGCTATGCCCGTAGCCCGATCGCAGCCGCAACTGAAAAGCAAATCGTTGTAAATTATCCTAATGTGAAGTTCTTGAATCCAACTGCAACCGCTACTCGCGCCCAGGTAGCAGCTTTTATCTACCAAGCATTGGTTAGTTCTAACCAAGCCTCAGCAATTAACTCGCCTTATGTCGTGGCTGTCGGGTCTACGACTCCAACACCTGTAGCTGTGACAATTCCTCAAGGGACTGCTATTCCTGTGAAGTATGACAAAGCAGAAAAAATTCTGGTTACAAAGGATGAAACAGCGCCTTTAACATTGACAGTATCCCAAAATGTGTTGACACAAGACGGATCTGTAGTGATTCCGGCTGGTAGTCAAGTTATTGGTCAACTCAAACCTGCTACAGGCGGTTCTCAATTCGTTGCTGAAAAATTGGTTTTGACTAGTGGTCAAGAGTATCAACTTAACGCTACTTCTGAAGTTATTACCAAAACTGAAACCGTGAAGAAGGGTACTAGCATTGGTTCAATTATCAAAAACACTGTATTAGGCGCAGGTGCAGCAACTGCGGTATCTGCTGTAACTGGCGATCGCGCCATTGCCACAGAAGAAGTCTTGGGTGGCGCTGGTATCGGTGCGTTGGTTGGTCTGTTCTTCGGTAAGAATAGTGTTGACTTAGTGGCAATTGACCCAAATACTGATTTACAAATGACAATCAATCAAAACTTGTTGGTTTCACTAAGATAGTCATTGGTCATTGGTCATTGGTCATTAGTATTTATAAAGGAAAAATGACCAACTCTTAAGTTCAGTTATTAGCCATTATGATAAAGGACAAATGACTGACTAATTTTGAACTTCCGGCAACCAAATAATAAACGTAGTCCCCGGTGCATTGGGTGAAGTTAATTTAGAGTTGATTGCAGGGCTGAAAACCTCGATTTCGCCCTGCATTTGCTCTATTAATTGTTTAGCGATCGCTAACCCCAAACCTGTGCCAGGGATTTCTGTTTGCGCTTGTACACCCCGATAATGCCGTTCTCCAAGATGTTCTAAATCTTGGGCTGGAATACCAGGCCCGTTGTCACTGATGATAATTCCTTGAAAATTAGCTTTTTCTTGCCCCGCCTGAATCAAAATTTTGCCGCCAGTGGGAGTGTATTTCAAGGCATTATCGATGATGTTAGTTAAAACCTCTCGTAATGCTTTGACATTGGCGCGTACTAGGGGTGAATTCTGTTGAATTTCAGTTATTATTTTTAGCTTTCGCTCTTGGGCGATTGCTTTAGTTGATATTAATAATGGTTCTAATATATCTGCTAACGAGCAGTCAACTGCTTTATCTCCCGTTCCCGGTAATAATAGCGGCGGTTTAGCGGATTTTTGGATAGTTGTTTCCACAAATACTTCATGTTCGGGCAGATGTAGCGGTGCTAAATCTTCCTCTGTCAAGTCAATTACTTGATCGAATTGTTGTAGTAATTCTTGGAGGCGATCGCTTTCCCGCACGATACTATTTGCCACATCCCGGTTGGTGTCTCCCGGTCGGAGTCTCTTTAACAGCAGTTTACCAAAAGTCCGTAACGCTGTTAATGGGTTACGAAACTGATGTAATAGATTATCCAGCAAATCTCGCTGTTTTTCTTGGAGAATTTGTTGATCGCGCAACTGATCCTCAAACCATGCCCGCCGTTGATCTAAGATACAAGCGATCGCTAATGTTTGGGCTATTCGTTGAATCTGACTTTCTTCATGTTCATTCCATGCCCGATCTTGCCTACCCGTCACTAGTAACCCCATCATTACACCCTCATAAACCAGAGGTAAAACAATTTGGTTGCCACTAAAGAGGTATTCCTCTTTTAGATGGGGTTGAGATGCCTCAGACTCCTGTGATGAGGTTGGAGATTCTGAACTGGCTGTCAATAACCTTCTGCGAGCGTTGGGTAGTCTAAACACATTTCCAACTTGAAGTTGCTTGTGTACTTTTGTCTCAGCACTCTCTTCCCCTGGCGGTAATAATGCTGTTTCCGGGTAAATTACCACAGGAATCAGTTTGGCCTCACCAGAAGGAGTCTCTACCAATTCTTGTGTCAGGTACACAATACTTAAAGTTGCTCCCAGACCTTGGGTTAGCAGTGCTATTTGCTCTCGACACAGAGCAATAAAATCGGAACTGGCAGACATTAACATTTTTTAGCTCTTGCTCAAGATTACAGATTTTGAGGCATGATGATAAGAGAGGATACTTAATTTTTACCTCACTCATTTCATAAAGCTTAACTAAAATCTTCTCAGTGATGGTTTGTTTGTACCAAGGGATTATATCCTTAGGTAATTTTGTTTTCTCTACTTTCAAAGATGTTAACTTTCTTGCATTAAAAGGTTAAAAACTATTGATATTTTGAACTAGAACTTATATAATGGCGACGGATTTTGTAGCTAACACTACAATCTATAGCTTGAAAGAGGAGGACAATAGATTGGCAAGGAGACGCAAAAGGAAAAGTCGCCGTCGTCAAGAAGGACGGCGGATTCTGGAGCACGTGCCTCAATATAGCATCGAGAGCGGCGAAGAAAAACCTGTGACAGCAGCGAGAAGATTCATTCAAGCTGAAGGTATTTTGCCACCGGCGTTGCTACTCGTTAAGCGAAATGAACACACCACAGATCGTTATTTCTGGGCAGAAAAGGGGCTGTTTGGTGCTCAATACGTAGAGGAAAACCATTTCTTGTTTCCTAGCTTGAGGGTATTAGAACCTTCGCCAAGTCAAGAAACTCTTGCCTTAGCTAGTCGGTAAAGCATAGACGGCCATCTGACGGATTGGATGTGGCTCCTGACTATCATTAACTGGCAAAATTGCTAAGTTTATGCAAAATTTAATTTTTTTTTAGTTTGGAGCTGATTTGCTTTTTAAGGCTAATCTAGGTAGTTGGAAAATCAATTAGTCTCAAACCAAGCAAGATTGCATGGGTTGATACTAGTGTCATGATATAGAAGGGAGTGGGTATAGAGCCAAGCGCCTCCAAAAGCGCTAGTGAAGTTGCGCTCTAATGCCGTAAATTGTTAACCAAACTCTGTCAACAAATTTAAGTTAATGAATTTAAATTTTTCCCCACGACATAAGTTGTGGGGAAGATTGGCAAAGTGGAAGTCTTGATTTCCTCCTTCCTACTTTTCATTATCTAAAGATTAGATCGGGTCAGAAGTCTGCATATCACATTTAAAAAAAAACAACAATTATTCACCAGCCTTAAGCTGTAGCGTCCTCTGTAACTCGCTGAGTTCATCTCGATGGGCAACTACAGTTATCTTGCTTGAGGAGGTTTGTTCGCTCTTAGTTGTTTCTACTTTGAGTGATACCTTCTCAAGTCTTCCAGATTTTTTCCAATAAAATAGACCACTTAAAGGCGACAGCAGTACCAGAGCCAGAACAAAGGTACTGAGGTTAGGAAAAAGCAAGTATACGACTAGCGATAGACAAACAATCCCAGTCGCTGCCAGCATGGTTAAAAATATAGCTAAGAACCAACTGGGGCGAACATTACCTTCAAAAGTCACTTTATTTTGTTCTCGGTCTAGCGCTGCCACTCGGTAAGACCGGGAGCGAAAATACTCTTTTAATTGAGACATTAAAGCAGCTTCATCTTGCTCGGATACCAGTTGCACTGTTTGTATGCGGTCTTTAGTCGAGGCACGAATAAAGAAAAACAGCCCAACCGATAACAACAAGGTTAGCAGGAACGTAGATGGCAGAATAGCAGTATCCATAACTTATTGTTAGTGTTCGACTGGAGGAGACCTATCCATTATCAATTATTCGTTACTTTGTCCTCCTGTTGATGTAGTTAAGCCATTGAACAGCTAAATCCTGCGCTTTAACTTGCCATTCTGGAGAAATTTTGTACATCCGTCTGGGTCGTCCTCGTCCTTCCAGTTTCTTCCAATATCCAGTGATTGCCTTTTCGTCTTCCAGAAATTTGATTGCACTATAAAGTACGGTATCCGAAAGCCGATAGGTTGGATATTCAGTTTCTAATTGCTCAATCAACTCGGTTCCGTAGGATTCACCTTGTAATAAAACAGACAGTATGTAACAAACTGCTACTTCCTGACAAAGGTAAGTTGGCGGAGGACTCTCAAAAAATTGATATATATCCTCTATTTTCATGGTTAGTGAATGGCTAAAAAAATGCCTTAGGGTGAGGTCTACAATCCTTGTAGTCAGTATACAGTGCTACTGCTAAGTGAGTAATATATATAATGCTACTTAGACTAGATATCTATTGCGTAAACACAAAATGATTACCCACGTCTGTGAAGTTGTGGGACGAGTTTGCGAGTTTTAGGGATACAGGAAATTTCTCCTTACCCAAGCTCGATACAGTGTGGTGAGGAGTGAACAGAGAGTGGCAAAGTTACTTAGTTTGGTCAGATTAGGGCAAGTGCCAAGCCCCCACCTAAAGGCGTGGGTTTTCTGACTGTCTTGGTGTTAAGTGATGCCGAGCTAGTTAGAACTGCTTAAGCAATAAAATGCCATCGAAGAAATTTTACAGGTAAAATGCAATTTTGTCTGTAAAACTTAATAAACACTTTGTTTTACAGTGATTTTCCCCATGCAAATCCGAAAAACTTAAGCTAAGGGATATGTCGGGTTTAAAGCTGCTATGGTGGCGAACATACTTAAGTAGTAAGCATTACTGATTTGCTGGACAAGAGGATCTCTTGTCCTATTTGATAAATGTGATAGTAAATTTATCAAATAGGATGCAAAGACTAGAGACGCAAAGTGCGATACCTCTAAATAAAGTTCTCCATATCCGTATATCTTTGTATCCTTTGAAAGCGTCCCCAGCACATTAGCGATCATTATGTCAAAGACTCCCGATGCTCCATCATCTTCATCTTCTTTGCGGGCAATTGCCCAAACCTTTCGCCTTACAGGTTGGATTAGCTTCTGGATTCAGCTAGTATTAGGCGTTGTTTCTAGCATAATTGTGTTGCTGTTCGCCGTCTTTAATCAAAGAACTGGTAGTTCTAGTAATAATCCTGGGACTGGCTTTGGCGTATTTTTAGCAATTTGTGGACTGGTTGTTTTGGGTGGAGGTATTTATTTAGCTTACCGTTACACTAGAATTGGCAAGCAATTGGAATCGTCTAATGCCAGCAACCGCCCTCGGAAAAGCGAGACTGTGCAAGTATTACGCTTAGGGCTGTGGGTGAATTTAGGGGGAACGCTGGTGACTCTTTTGGGGGCGCAGGCGATCGTTGGTACACTGGTAGCAAGATCGATATCTCCCCAAGCGATAACTACGCAATTTTTTGACCCTACCCGCATTATTAGCGGTCTAGATATGCTTGTGGTACAGGCAAATACCAACACTGTATCAGCCCATTTTGCAGGGGTTATAGCGTCACTTTGGCTACTCAATCGTATTAACCGACCTTAGTAGACGATAAGAATGTTGCCCCAGCAAACCAAAATTACTATATGCTAAATGCTTAATGTGTTAACTGTATTGATAGGAAGATTTTAGGCTAAAAACTGAGAAAAATCTGTGCTGGATATCAAGCAAATACGGGAAAATCCGCAATTAGTTCAAGAAAGATTGAATAGTCGTAGTGGTAAATACGACATTGAACCGATTCTACAGTTAGATCGGCAACAACGAGAACTAGAGGGGACGCGCAGTCAACTTCAAGCTCGGAGCAACGAAGTCGGTAAAATTGTCGGGCAAAAGATTAAATCTGGGATCAATCCTCAAGACCCAGAAATTCAAGCTTTGCGCGATGAAGGTAACTCTGTCAAGGCGACATTGAGTCAACTGGAACCCCAGGAAAAAGACCTCAAAGCTCAAATCGCTCAACTTGTGTTGGCGCTTCCCAATTTACCAAGCGACTCTACACCCCTTGGGAAAAATGAGGAAGATAATGTAGAAGTGCGCCGTTGGGGTGATGAGTATATTCCCCAAAATCCGAATATTCTCCCTCACTGGGAAATAGGCGAAAAGCTAGGTATTCTCAATGTTGAACGGGCTGTAAAAGTTGCCCAAAGTCGCTTTGTGGCTTTGGTGGGTGCTGGTGCAGCATTGGAGAGAGCATTGATTCAATTTATGCTCACTCTCCATACTCAAGCTGGATATGTGGAAGTCAGTCCGCCGTTGTTAGTTAATACCGAGTCTTTGACGGCGACCGGTCAGTTACCCAAGTTTGCTGAAGAAAGCTTTAAATGCGCTGATGATGATTTGTGGTTGATTCCGACTGCGGAAGTTCCGGTTACAAATCTCTACCGGGGTGAAATTCTCGCTGCTGAAGATTTGCCTATTTACCACTGCGCTTTTACTCCCTGTTTTCGCCGCGAAGCTGGTAGTTATGGACGCGATATGCGGGGATTAATTCGCCTGCATCAGTTTAACAAGGTGGAAATGGTGAAATTTGTCGAACCCAGTACGTCTTTTGATGAACTGGAAAAATTGGTGGGGAGTGCAGAAGGAATTTTACAAGCGTTGAAGTTGCCCTATAGAGTAGTAAATTTAAGTACTGGTGATTTAGGATTTGCCTCTACCAAAACTTATGATTTAGAGGTTTGGTTGCCCTCTTCTGGCAAATACCGCGAAATTTCTAGCTGTTCCAATACTATAGATTTCCAGGCGCGACGGGCTGATATTCGCTTCAAAGAGGCGGGTAAAAAAGGTACTCAGTTCGTACATACCCTGAATGGTTCGGGTTTGGCAGTTGGACGGACTATGGCAGCAATTTTGGAAAATTATCAGCAGCCTGATGGGACGGTGAGGATACCAGAAGCGCTGCAACCTTATTTGGGACGTGAAGTATTGTGATTTGTCATTGGTCATTGGTCATTTGTCATTTACCAATGCCCAATGCCCCATTGCCAATGCCCAATTAGAATAGAGATAACTATAGCTTAATATTTTCACTAATTTACTCTATGTCAGTTTTAGCAGCGATCGCAGTCTTGGCTGTTTTAATCTTGGTACACGAGTTGGGACATTTTGTTGCAGCCCGTTCTCAAGGCATTCTCGTTAACCGTTTTTCTTTGGGTTTTGGCCCAGTTCTTTTGAAGTACCAAGGTTCACAAACCGAATATGCTGTTCGCGCCTTTCCCTTGGGTGGCTTTGTCGGCTTTCCCGATGATGACCCCGATAGCGATGTTCCACCCAATGACCCAAATCTGCTGCGTAACCGTCCAGTTTTAGACCGGGCGATTGTCATCAGTGCCGGTGTGATTGCAAATTTAATATTTGCCTACTTGGTGTTGGTTCTGCAATTGGGTATCGTCGGCATTCCCAAGGAATTAAACTATCAAGCTGGTGTCATTGTCCAGCCTGTTAATCAAGAATCTGTTGCCTATCAAGCAGGGATTCGGGAAGGTGATATTATTCTGGCTGTTAACGGTCAAGAACTCCCAGCTTCTGACAAATCAACTCCTTTGCTGACTAAAGAAATTCAAACTCATCCCAATCAGCAAATCGAACTGAAAATTCTGCGTGAAAACCAACAACAATCCATCAAATTAACGCCAAAACTGGGAGCCGATGGCAAAGGTTTAGTTGGGGTGGCACTTAGTCCAAATGCTACCGCAGTTTATCGCCGTCCTAATAGTCCTTTTGAAATTTTTGGTCTTGCTGCTAATAGATTTCAACAATTATTTGTTGGGACACTAAGTGGTTTTGGTCAGTTAATTACCAACTTTCAACAAACTGCTGGGCAAGTTTCTGGGCCAGTTAATATTGTCAAAATTGGTGCAAAATTAGCTGAGGACAATGCTGTAAATCTGTTGTCTTTTGCGGCAATTATCAGCATTAACTTGGCTATTATCAACATTTTGCCTTTACCAGCCTTGGATGGCGGACAATTGGCTTTTCTGCTGATTGAAGGTTTGCGTGGTAAGCCTGTACCGGCTCGGATTCAAGAAGGTGTAATGCAAACAGGTTTGGTGTTACTCTTAGGCTTAGGAATTTTTCTGATCGTCAAAGAAACTACTCAATTAACTAGCCAATTGGAGTGGGTACAAAAATTATTCCAGTGAGTACTACCCGCAAATCGTTATCTAAGAAGAAGCGATCGCTAGAAATTTTAACTCGTTTGAAGCGTCTTTATCCAGATGCTACTTGCTCTTTGAACTACTCAACGCCAGTACAATTGCTGGTGGCAACTATTCTCTCGGCTCAGTGTACTGATGAGCGAGTGAATAAAGTTACACCAGCTTTGTTTGGTAGGTTTCCTGATGCTGCGAGTTTAGCGATCGCTGACTTGGTAGAATTAGAAAGCTTGGTGCGCTCTACAGGGTTTTATCGCAATAAAGCTAAAAACATTCAAGCCGCCTGTCGGATGATTGTTAACGAGTTTGACTCTGTTGTGCCAAATCAAATGGAACAGTTGTTAAAGCTTCCAGGTGTGGCGCGGAAGACAGCAAATGTAGTCTTGGGTCATGGTTATGGCATTAATGCTGGCGTGACAGTAGATACTCACGTCAAGCGCCTGTCCCAACGTTTGGGTTTAACTGAAGCAAAAGACCCCGTTCGGATTGAGCAAGATTTAATAGGTTTATTGCCGCAACCTGATTGGGAAAATTGGTCAATTCGACTGATTTATCACGGTCGTGCTATTTGTAAAGCTCGCTCTCCCGTTTGTGTTGCGTGTGAGCTTGCCGATTTATGCCCTACTGCGAATAAGCCGGTGGTTGTAGGGTAAACGACACAAGTAACCCCAGAATTGATGGAGAAACTGTAGAATGGAGAACGGTGTCTTTAAAGAAGTTAGAGAATAATGGCAAAGAAGAGCATGATTGAGCGCGAGAAAAAGCGCACCAGGTTAATAGAAAAGTATGCTGACAAGCGAGAAGCCCTTTTGGATGAGTTCAGAAGTGCAGCATCTCCTTTGGAGAAGTTGGAAATTCACCGCAAGATTCAACAGCTACCCCGCAATAGTGCGCCCACCCGCCACCGCAATCGTTGCTGGTTGACTGGTCGTTCTAGAGGTGTTTACCGCGATTTTGGGTTGTCTCGGAACGTGCTGCGAGAATGGGCGCATGAAGGTCTATTGCCTGGAGTTGTTAAGTCTAGCTGGTAGTCAAGAGTCATTAGTCATTAGTCATTAGTCATTGGTAAAGAACAAATGACAAAGGACAAATGACAAATGACAAAATATTATTGACCGCAACACTTATCAATTCCCAGACTTTCTAAGAGTAGATCGCTGACGGCGTTGGCGATCGCAAACTCTCCATAAAAGCTATGGGAAAAATCATAGGACTGCATCTCTGTGACAATAGCAATTACCAGAGAACCAAGGTCGTTTTCTCCTTCCATCCGTTGACGCACAAAAATCTGTGCGGCTCGTTGGGCAATATTTTGGTTTACCGCTTCGGGGATAAATTCAGTATCTAGCCACCGTTGTAAACGCTCTCGTAACCATTCACCTTCAAGTAAGGGATTTTCGGGCGGTGGTAAGGTAATGGGTGGAATTGGTTGAGTCATCTTTATTTATCTTAAACGCAGAGGGACGCGGAGGGAAACGCAGAGGAACGCTGAGGTTGAGTGATAACATCAAATTGCGTTTCTAAGAGTGTTTTTTTATATTTATTTATGCAATATGATATCGCCGCTATTGTTGATGGTTATGCACAAGGCTATTTTCTCATGGCTGATGAGCGCGATCGCCTGAGTTGGTACGGAAGTCGCGATCGGACTTTTATTCCTTTGGATGAACGGTTTCACTACCCCAAGTCTTTGCAGCGTGTCTTGAATCAAGAGCGGTTTACTGTGGCGATTAATCGAGACTTTCAAGCTGTGGTGGCTGGTTGTGCTGACAGAGAGACAACTTGGATTTCACCGGAATTGCAAAAGATTTACTGGCAACTTTACCAGAGTGGTTATGCTTTTAGTTTTGAAACTTGGCAAGGTGACGAATTAGCTGGGGGAATTTTAGGAATTGTCATTGGCGGTGCTTTCATTGGCGAATCGATGTTTTACCGCATTCCCGAAGGTTCAAAGGTGGCGATGGTTAAGTTGGTGGAAAGGTTGCGCCAAAGGGAATTTGTATTTTTCGATGCCCAAATGATGAATCCGCATTTGGAGAGGTTTGGGGCTTATCGGGTTGAGGATGAAGAATATCAAGGTCTACTTAAGCAAGCGTTGCAACGTGCTTGTAATTTAGTATAAATAATTACAATATTCTTAATATTGAAGAAGTGATTTGATTGATGATTTCTATTTTCTTAATGTAGACATTTAGCCTTGTCACGCCACTACGTATATTTCAAAAATAAAATACTAGTCCTATCGTTCAATATTTGTATCATTCTATAGGTAGTAGAAATAACAATTTTACAAAGTTATTATTCAGCCTGTTAATGCCTGAAAACGTGTATGCACCCTGGAATAATACCCAGGGTTTTTTTCATAAAAACGAGAACATCCCAATTCGGCAAAAATATACGGAACTGACGCAAAAACCCTTTTAAATCCTCTTACCTTTGTGTTCTTTGTGTCCTTTGCGGTTCGTTTTTTATCCTCCGGGATAAGTCAAAATTCCTTATCAATTACATCGGATCAACACACTAACCTGCGATCGCCTATTTTTTAAGATATAAGTTTGAAAATACACCCTAGTACCAAATGCCCAATATTGATTTCACTCAAAAGTTGCAAGGTTTAATGCAACGGGTAGATATTTCTAGTTTTAAAGCGCTCAGTCGTGCTGCTGGTGTCTCAGAGTATCAAATTTTGCGGTTACGACAAGGAAAACTAGAGCAGATGCGGGTAGAAGTACTGCTTAAGCTTTCCTTAATATTACAGATGCCATTGAGTGAATTAGTCGTAACTTTTTCAACCGGAGAGTTGTTACAGGATAAAACAGCCTCAATTCAGGAATTATTGCAAGAAATTGCAGATTTAAAAAAAGAGTACCAGCGATCGCAACTTCAACTAGAACAGCAGCGAGAGATATTAGTACAAGAATTCCAGCAGTCAACTTTACAATTGCTGGAGTCTTTGTTACTGCAATGGCCAACAGCAGCACAGAAAGCGCAGGAGAATCCACAGCTAGCAGCAGTGAAAATAGTCCCGTTGGTGCAGAAACCCCTAGAAAAACTTTTACAGTCGTGGGGAGTAGAAGCGATCGCACCTGTGGGAGCAGAATTACCTTACGATCCCCAACTGCACCAGTTAATGGAGGGAACTTCACAATCTGGTGAAACAGTCAAGGTGCGCTACACTGGCTACCTTCAAGGTGAGAAGCTGCTTCACAGGGCCAAAGTTAGTCCTGTTTGAAAGATTTAGGAGTCAGGAGTTATAAATTTATAACTCTTTACTTTTTGTGTTGGATGTTGAGAAATTATAAATATTGGGAATACTAGAGTAGCAGAGGCGATCGCCTCAGAGAACTTTCTGGTAGAGCCTTAGTGTATTGAGATGGTAGTCCAGAGGTAAATTCTTTCAATTATGTAAGTAATTGGACATAAATAAAAAAATATTTGCGAAATAATCTGAAAAGCAGTAACTTCAGCTTGTAGATCGGTATATCCCTAAATCAATGAGATATAGGTAAGTCGGCTTTAAAAAATAAACCTATGTAAAGAGACTCAAATCATGGAACAGCTTAATAATCGGTTATCCTAACCTTTTTACAAATCTAAAGATACATATCTTTTTCGTGCTGACTTACTTAATTTTTTATTTACAATGGGATTTTTAGTACTAGAAAAACTATATTTAATCAAGCTAAATATTTTTTTTAATTATATAAAAAAGATATCAAATTATTTATAATTATTCTTTATCCATCCAGATTAATTGTCAATACTTACTCTATCTTGAATCTGATTTTTTATTTTACAAGCATTTTTAAATGTTCTATGATGGGTATATAATAGCGAAATCAGACAATCATTTACAAAAATCAGTGTGACATAATTATGAGAGAACAAGTAAAAGTTATTAAGCTCAACGGTAATTTAAACGCCACAACTTCACAAGAATTTCGACAAAACATCACTGATATTTTAGAAGGTGGTGCAAGGATTGTGTTAGTTGATTTTAAAGATGTAACATTTATGGATAGTTCCGGTTTAGGAGCTTTAGTATTAGCTTTTAAAACCTTGCGTGCGGCAGATACTAAGCTTGTTCTTTGCTCAATTAACGAGCAAGTTAGAATATTATTTGAACTGACTAATATGGATAAAGTATTTGAAATCTTTCCTAACCAAGACGCATTTAATCAGGTCTTAGTCTCCAATATGTAATTAATCAAACTTAAGTTGCAAAATAGATAAATCATCATCAAAAGCATCTTTGGAGTTCAAAGCGATTAAATAACTCAGTACACGATCGAGTTGGCAATCAATGGGATGTTGTAAGCTGACAAGTAACTGAATAAAAGCGTCCAAACTCCAAAGAGTGCCATCTAATTTAGTGATTTCATAAGCGCCATCACTAAAAATGTAAAGACTACTGAATTCTTCAATATTACAAAATTCATCAACATATTTTGCTTCTGGAAACATCCCAACTGGCATACCGGGGGTTTTCAAGAGTTTAACTTCAGATTTTCTGGGCGATGCACCAGTTACTAAAACTGCTGGTGGATGGCCAGCACTAGCATAAACTAAATGACGGTTAATTCGGTTGTAAACTCCGTACCAAATCGTAAAGTATTTGTCATTTTGATAATTCATCTGAAAAGTATCATTCAAAGCCTTTAATACATCACTAGGTTGATAGTAATTCAGACTTTTGAGCGCACGAGAACGCAGTAGATTCAGCACTGAAACTGAGGGAAGAGTCGCTTTAAGTCCATGTCCGGCAGTATCGAGTAAGTAAATTGCCAGATAATCATCATCAAGCCAATAGTAATCGAAACAGTCGCCGCCAAGTTGTCGTGAGGGAATGAATCGGAAATTTATATTGAAGGGTTCAGTCATCGAAAGAGGTAGCAGCGATCGCACATATTCTGCTGCTTCTGACATTTCTGATTCTAAAAGTAACTTTTGAGCTTGCAAATCTCTACTCAATTGATGGAGGCGTAATCCTGCTCTTACCCGTGCTTGTAATTCATTATGCTCGATAGGTTTGGAAATAAAATCATCAGCACCAGCATCTAGACCTTTGACGCAATCGGCAACGGAATCTAAGGATGTTAATAAAATAAAGAATGTGGTGAAAAATTTGGGATCTTCCTTAATCCGGTGACAGACTTCCAAACCTGTCAATCCTGGCATGATCCAATCACAAATAATTAGTGCTGGACGGCAAGCTATCGCTTTTTCTATTCCTTCCTCGCCACTACTAGCAGTAACTACTTCATAGCCCTGTTTTTCTAACATCCTTTTTAGGAGGATTTTTATAGAATAATCATCATCAATTACTAGTATTTGAAACATATAAAATTGTAGTAAACACTCATTAATAGTTTTCTAAATAGAAAATAAAAATATATGTTGGCAATTAGTTAGTAATATCAATAAAAATATCTTACTAACTCATTTATATTTCACCGTCGAATTCATGACTTATTAATGTCATAAAATATTATGGCGGTGCAAGAGGATTTACCCATAAGAGAATGGAACTTTTTAGCTGATTCAAGTCGCGGTATGCTTCTTGCTTGAACCATTGCCCTAATGCGTCAAAGGGGGTGAAAGATGTTCCAGTTTGCCATTTAATATCTTGACCTAGAGGTGTTGTGTGATTTCCTGGTAAGGTTTGTGCTGTCACCATTTCATCAAAACGTTCTTGTAAGATTTTGGTTAAAGCTGCTGATTGATCGATGGTGTCATTACTAAATTTTATTAATAAATTGCGCCGAACATTGTAACGCTCTTGGACAAGCTTGTTGGTTTCCAAGGGTGAGGGGGTAAACTCGATTGCAAAAGTAGAATTGAACTGTTCTACTAGGGGGATAGCTTCTTTAGCGGCGTAGTTGTTGAAGGATATTAAAATATTGCCTGCACGTTCTACTTTAAAAAGGCTACCAATCAGCAAGTGAAGTTTACAGCCCATACTGTGTCCAAGACCATAGACGGGGAAGTAAAGCTTGCGTAATGCCCCAGAATCATGTAAGCGTTCGAGGGTGCGGTCAAAGTTTAACAGCACAGATTTGGCGATCGCAGTATGATCCAATGTGTTGACGAAAGGCGTAGCAATTACAACATAGCCTTTACTTGCTAGTTGTTCGAGTAACCAGCGATAAGTGATGTGTGGTGCAGTGGCGACAAATGCACCTCCTAAAAAATGGATGATACCGATGGGATTTCGGGGAATGATTACCCAATTACCTCTGATTTCTTTCCAGTCCATGCCGATAAGCGATCGCTTGAGGAATATTCTTTATGTTAGACCGGGGATCGCAACCGTGGGAAGGATTAGGCAAAAAGCCATTGAGGATGTCTAACATGTCGGTTGGAACCGAACCCATTCAACAGCGTCTTATGGACTTATAGAGAGCATCTACGCCTTCTCAAATTCACTTCTTTATGCACGTTGCCCTGAGTATTGGTTTTAACCCTGAGTCTGTAATCTTTTCATCTCGTCTTGTACATCTAATGCAATTTGTAACGCTTCATTGAGTAATCTTCCATGCTCAGTAGCCTGTTCATTTACTTGCATGGCTGTTAAAGTTGCTAAATTATTGACGAATAGTTCTGTATTACTAAGGATAAAACTCTTATTTTCTCTCAAAATCCTTTCTGTCTTCAAAGCGCGAACTAAATCAGCTTTTGTTAGTTGAAGCGCCGCGAGAACACTCTCTCTTTCCTTTATAAGCACTTCTGGATTCCCAGCTTCTTCTATTTGATCGTTGATATCTATTGCTCTAATAACAGTATTATATCTGTCAACATCATTTAACAGAATTCTCAGAGAACTTGTCATATTTAATCTGACAATTTTACTTCTGCTTCTCCATATTAAATATAAGATAGTTTGCGTCACACCGCCAACCCAAACACCTAAGATAATTAGTAATATCCAGGATGGAACCTCTATCCATGATACAAATATTTTTAGAAATATATCAAACAAAAGATAGCTAAAAACAAATGTAGCAAACCCAATAAAAATTACAGTTGCGCCTTCCGAACTTTGAATTTTCTTGATGTATATTTTCGCTAACTTTTGAAGAGCATTTGTAATGATTAAAAGTCGATCGTTAACAGGTAAATTAGTTAGTTTTTGCAGTTCATCCTGACTAATTTCCAAGCCCTGTAAATCATCCCGCACAGCTTTTTAATCCTTGCCAGAATAGTTATTTAATCTAATATAGCAATCAAATTTCTGGAATGCTGGCTTTTTGTCTAAACTTTTTAAGCCAGTTAAGACTTCTAGCGAGCTAAGGATTTTTTGTACAATATGATACTCTTTTGCCAAGATAACTATTTATACAATAAGAGTAATCAGAACAAAATACATCAATTGGCTGTAAATGCAATTAAATGGCAAAAATAAATATAAGGGACTGATGTAAAAACCCTTTTCAATGCTCTTCCCTTTGTGTCCTTTGTGGTTCGTTTTTCATCCTTCCGGGTAAGTCACAATCCTGTATATAAATTAAACTTGCACATTTGGGATGCTTCCTGGTAAACAACTATTAGTAACTATTAATAAAAAAACCGCAAAAACGGATTTTTTTGTTTAGTTATAAATAATTTTGTCTCACTAGCCATATTAATCGGCTTTTTAAGAAGATTGTTTCTGTTTTGAAACACTACGCTGAGGATTTAAAAATGGGGGAATAGGACAGTCTAGAGTCATGGCGATCGCTCTGAGCAAATCTGCTTCTGACTGTGTAACTTTATTGTCTAATAGTACCGTATGAGCGCAAGCATCTACAATAGCTTGCTTGAGTTTGGGACTAGCAAGGCGGAGGCGTTCAATACTTTTCTTAAGTTCAGTGAAATTACAGGTTGGTGGCGTGTCTGGTTTTTCTTGTTCTCCAGCTTTAGGAAGTCGAAAAACTCCAGAACGAAAAGCATAGGCAATGTCTTCCGTGCAAGCATCAGGCTGAGAGTGTCCAACGCGGGCAATTACAGATAGTACTAATAGACAATCTGGCCAAATTTGTTCTATGGAGGTAAATTCTACTGTTGTAGTAGATGTAGAATTTATACTAGGTTGGAGACGATGCCACAGTATTAACTGCAACACAAAAGACCACAGTGATAAACTTCCAGTGGCTACAACTAAACCGTGGACGCATTTACACAACCTTTGGCATTCTTTGGCAGAATTTTGGCGCAATATGGGTACTGCCAAATCTACAAGTGGCAAGCGAATTTTAGGATCTAACTGGCTAATTTCGCTACTCAATTCCAAGGTTTTATCTACCAACTCAGGCGGCTGCACCTCGCGTAACCAAGCAATTTGACGTTTTTGGATCTCGATATTTTCAGAATCTAATGCTAGGGCAAAAGCGATCGCCATTGCACTTTGCTGCTCCCGCACGCCCAAGCCCAGGGATTCTGGTAACTGCGATAACAGCGCTTGAGCATGGGAAAAATGCTCTGGGGTAACGCTTCCTACCTGGTTGACTACCTGTTCTGGCGTGGCGCTGGAACCACCAGCAAAGCCCATTGTTAGAGATTCCTGGGAGGGGGAACGCATTTGATTGCGAGATGGCATTGCTGCCAAATTGCTGACGTTTAAATCCCCAACGCGGCGAATACGTTCTGTTAGGGGCGGGTGGGTAGAAAACATATTTTCCCAGAAAGAAGGGTTGAGGGCATTGCCAAAAAACATGTGGCTAGCAGCTTCTGCTGCGGGCGAAATCAACCGTGAATCCATCTGTTGGAGCTTTTGAAAGACTCCGGTAAGTCCGTTTGGGTTGCGGGTGAACTGTACAGCTGAAGCATCAGCGAGAAATTCGCGTTGGCGAGAGACGGCGGCTTTAATCAGTCGCCCGCAGAGTAATCCGATACCGCCAATTGCCATCAGTGCTAAACCAAAAGCCCACAGGGGCAAACCCTTATCTTCTTTTCCTAAGCGGAAATCACCGCGAATTCGCCATAGCAATTCCCCGGTTAAGTAAATGAACAAAATCCCATGCAGGAGTCCCACTAAACGCAAATTTAGCCGCATATCTCCAGCAATTCTCATTTTAAGATTTCATTACATAAAAACCCTTGTTATGCAAGGGTTTAATAATTCTTAATAATTTCATTGATCGCTCAAATGACGCAAACTGGTTTCAAAATGAGAATTGCTGGCATATCTCCATTAAGGATGTGACTGAATTCGTGGCCAATGACTCCTTGTAGCTCATCTCGGCTCAAGTGTTGCAAAGTTCCACGGGTGACTCCAATTACAGCATCATTGGGGGTAAATCCGGCAGCAAAGGCATTAATGCTGGTTTCTCTTTCAAGGAGATAAACTTGTGGGACAGAGATACCAGAAGCGATCGCCATTTCCTCGACAATATTTAATAGTTGTTGCCCTTGTTCATCTGCCATATCTGGCAGTAAAAGCCTTCCCCCCAACTCTTGGGCAATTACACTTCCGCCTTGACGGAGACAGGCAATTTTATATAAGAGAACTCCACAGAAAAAATGATCCAATAGCTATGCCGATTTAGCAAAAATTTCCACAAACCATTTTTTGAGATGAGGAAGACGGTGAATT